>CAYYID010000019.1:0-90991 GCA_964471915.1 uncultured Solibacteraceae bacterium
CGATCAGGCGCGCACCATCCGCATTCCGGTGCACATGATCGAGACGATCAACAAGCTGGTGCGCACGCAGCGCCTGCTGCAGCAGGAGCTGGGCCGGGAGCCCACCACCGAAGAACTGGCGGTGAAGATGGAGCTCGCGCCCTCCAAGGTGCGCAAGGTGATGCGCATCGCGCAGGAGCCGATCTCGCTCGAAACGCCGGTGGGCGAGGAAGAAGAATCGCACCTCGGCGACTTCATCATCGACCGGCGCGTGGTGTCGCCCTCGGAGGCCGTGATCAACCTCAACCTCCGGGAGCAGACGGCCGAAGTCCTGAAGACACTCTCGCCGCGCGAGGAAAAGATCATCAAGATGCGGTTCGGTTTGCAGGACGGCTCCGAGCACACGCTCGAGGAAGTCGGGCAGCATTTCGCGGTAACGCGCGAGCGCATCCGCCAGATCGAAGCCAAGGCCCTGCGCAAACTCCGCCACCCGAGCCGCAGCCACCGGCTCCGCGCGTTCCTCGACGCCGGCAACGCCGACTGAGAGTCGCCCGCGTGCCCCGCCCGGCTCCCTCCGAACGCCCGGCCCTGCTGATGGGGATCAAGCTGCTCCACACGGCGGTGTGGGCGTTCTTCGTAACCTGCATCCTGGCGATCCCGATCACCGCCGTTCAGCGCCGTTTCGACTGGGCCGCGATCCTGACCGGCGTGGTCCTGGTCGAGTGCCTGGTGCTGGCCTGGAACCGCGGGCGCTGCCCGCTGACCGACGCCGCGGCCCGTTACACCGGGGAGCGCGCCGCGAACTTCGACATTTACCTTCCGTTGTGGCTGGCCGCGCGCAACCAACTGATCTTCGGGATCCTGTTCGCGGCGGGAGCGCTGCTGGCGCTGGCGCTGTGGCTAATCTCCTAAGAAACCGTTAACGCGCGAAACGCTTGAAGAAGCTGGCGTCCTTCCAGCGCGGCCGTTCCGGCGCGTTGGCGATCTCGGCGAGCAGGTCCACCAGGATGCGGTTGAACCGCGCCGCGCCTTCCTTTTCGACCGGTTGCGCGAGGTCGTCCGACGGCGCATGGTAGCGGTCGCGCAGCCAGTCCTTCATGATCTGCTGTTCTTTCGACCCCGGTTGGAAGCCGAACTTGAACGCCAGCGCGGGCACGCCCTGCCGGATGAAGCTGTACTGGTCGCTGCGGATGAAGCGGTTGCGCGCGGGCTCCTGGTCGGGAATCGCCTCGACGCCGTGCCGCCGGGCTACGGCGCGCACCGCATCGCCCAGCGTCGACTCGTCGAGGCCCTGCACTTCGAGGTACTTCAGCGGAAACAGGGGCAGGAACATGTCCATGTTGATGTTCGCGACGATGCCGTTCTTGGGTACGGTCGGATAGTTCGCGAAGAACTTCGAGCCCTGCAGTCCCTTCTCCTCGCCGGTCACCGCGAGGAAGATCAGCGAACGCCGGGGCTTGAGGCCGGCCTCGCGCGCCAGACGCGCCGTCTCGAGCAGCGACGCGATGCCGGTGGCGTTGTCCATCGCGCCGTTGTAGATCCGGTCGCCGTTGATCGGCTGGCCCACGCCGACATGGTCGAGATGCGCGGAGAGCACCACGTGCTCGTTCTTGAGTTGGGGATCCACCCCGGCAATGCGCCCGACGACATTCATGGACTCCACTTCGCTGCGCCGGACTACCGGCCGGGCGCGCAGCGAGCACTTCAGCTCGAACTTCGGCAGCGGCTGGTTCGTGTCGGCGAGCTTCAGGATCTCCGCGAACGTGCGCCCCGTGCCGGCAAAGAGTTTTTCGGCGCGGGCGGGGTTGAAGGACGCGGAGAAGCGCAAGCCCGGCGTCTCGAAGAGCTTTTCATCGGTCAGCGACATGCTCGGGTTCAGCCGCGCCAGCGTCGCGCGCTCCCAGGGGATGTCCATCGATTTGGGGTTCGCAATCGAGAGCAGGCCCGCCGCGCCCGCCGCGCGCAGCGCCTTCCAACGCTCACCGGCCGAAGAATAGTGCGCCTGCAGCGCGCTGGGCACCTCCTTGGGCGCGCCGCTCAGGTAGACGGCGATCTTGCCCTTCAGGTCGAGTCCCGCGAGGTCGTCGAGCTTCGCCTCGGGGATCACCAGGCCATGCCCGACGAACACCGCCTCGGCCTCGAACGCGGGGGCGAGATCGGAGCGGAGGTTGAAGTTGGCGTCCTCGGCGAAGCTGAGCTTCTCCGCCTTGCCGCCGCGCACCAGCTCGAGGGTCGACTTTTCGTCGTCGATCTGGAGCGCCCGGAAGGGCATCGGCTGATAGTAGCCCTTGGTGCCGGCAGGGCTGATCCCGTTGCGCTCGAACTCGGTGGCAACGTAGCGCGCCGCGGTCTTATAGCCCTCGCTCCCGGTGTTGCGGCCCTCCAGCTTGTCGTCGGCGAGGAAGACGACGTGCGCCCACCAGCGCTCCGCCTCGGTTTTGAGATCCGCGGCAACAAGTACGACGGCGGCGGCAGCGAGAACCGGCAGGGCGAAGCGCGGCAAACGTGACATAGGGTCCATTCTAGTCCGCCCGAAGGGCTACGGCTGGATCGATGCGAGCGGCCCGGCGGCCTACGGGGTAGTTGGCCACGACGAGCACCGCGCCGACGAGGGCCGCCGCGGCGGCGAGCGACAGCGGATCGTAGGGCGAGACGCCGTGGAGCGTCGCGGCGAGCAGGCGTCCGGCGGCCAGTCCGCCGGCGAAGCCGAACGGCAGCGCGAGTGCCAGCATCTGCAGGCTCTCGCCGAACACCAGCCGGTGCACGCGCACGGCGTCCGCGCCCAGGGCGACGCGGATGCCGATCTCTTTTCTGCGGCGCTCGAGCGAATGGGCGATCACTCCGTACATCCCGATCGCGCATAGGAGGACGCCGAGCCCGGCCATGGCCGCCGCCACGATGGCCGGCATCCGGTCGCCGTACAGCGCCGCGCCCAGGTGATCGCGGAGCGTCGCCTGGTGCGACACGGTGGCGCCGGCATCCACCTGCGCCACCGCGCGCTGGGCGGCCTGCGCGAAGCCGGGCGCCTCGGGATCCACCACGAACGTCGCGTCCTCACTCGGCGCTTGCGCGAACGGCACATAAAGGAACGGCGCCGGGGACTCGTGCAGCCGGTTCACCGGAGCGTCCTGCGCCACGCCGACGATCTCCCAATCCTGGTCGCGGATCCGCAGCCGCTCGCCGACCGGCTCACGCCCGCTCAGGAACTGCTCCGCAAGTACGGAGTTCACGATCGCGACGGGCGGCGCGCCCGCGCGATCGGCGTCCGTGAACGGCCGTCCGCGCAGCAGGCGCAGCCCGGTGACTTCGAAGTAGTTGGGCGCGATGTTGTTGTACTTAACCGGCACCGGCTCGGCCGCGCCCGCGAGACGGACCTCCCGCACCGCCCCGCCGCCATAGCCCGCCATCGGCACCCGCCGCGCGTAGGTGACGCGGCGGACGCCGGGCAGCGCGGCCAGCCGCTCGGCGACTTGCGGCGCGGCCAGCGGTCCGGCGCCGGGCGAAACCAGGCCGATCCACAGTTCGCGTCCGGGGTCGAAGCCGGCCGGGAGGTAGCGCGCGTGCAGGAAGCTGCGCAGCAGCAATCCGGAGGCAGCAAGCAGCGTCATCGCGAGCGCGATCTCGCCCGCCACGAAGTACCGCCGCAGCGGGAAGGCGCCGCGGTCGCGTTCGTCCTTGAGCGCCGCCCGGACGTCCGTGCGCGCGGCCTGCCAGGCCGGGCTGAGGGCGAACAGCAGCGGCGTGACCAGCGCCGTCGCCAGGCTGAACAGGACCACCCGCACGTCCATGCGGACGTCGTAGCGCATCCAGGCCGGTCCCGGCGGCAGCAGCGCCGGCGTCAACTGGATCAGCCAGGCGGCGAGCAGCAGTCCCGCCGCGCCGGCAATCGCGCCCAGCACGAAACCTTCGGTCAGCCACTGGCAGAGCAGACGGCCGCGGCCCGCCCCGAGCCCGAGCCTCACCGCGACCTCGCGGCGCCGCGCTTCAGTTTGCGCCAGAAGGATGGTCGCCGCGTTCGCGCAGGCGATCAGCAGGACCAGCAGAATCGGCGCGGCGAAGAAGGCGGCGCGTTCCTCGGCGCCCGCGGAGAACGGGGTCACCCGGTACCGCGCCTGCCGGTGTGTCTCCGGGTATTGCCGGGCGAGACCGGCCGCCACGGCGTCCACCTGCGCCTGCACCGCCGCCACGCCCGCGCCGGGCCGGAGCCGCCCGATCGCCTCGAACTGCCGCAACCGCCGGCTCTCGAACTCCACACGGTCGCCCCCGTACATCGCCACCCAGGTGACCGGCGGAGCCCACACTTCGCGGGTGACGCCGCGGTCCAGGCCCGGAAAATCGCGGCCCAGCACGCCCACCACGGTCACCAGCGTGGAGCGCAGACGGATCACTCGCCCGATCACGTCCGGGGACCCACCGAACCGGCGCTGCCACAGCCCGTAGCTCAGCACCACCGGAGGCTCGGAGAGCGGCGCGTCCGCCACCGGGTCGAACAGACGCCCCAGGCGTGGGCGCACGCCCAGCAGTTCGAAGAAATTGCTGGAGACCACGGTGAGGGATAGATCCTCGCGCCGGTCGCCTTCGATCAGCACCGTCCCCCGGTTGCTGTACGCGGCGAGCCCGGTGAGTCCGGTGGCGCCTTGCGCCAGATCCTGGTAGTCGGCGAAGGAGAGCACCGTCGCGCGACCGAGCGCGGGGTCGAACTCCACGCTGACGAGTTCCCCGGCGCGGTCCACGGCGAGGGGGCGGAGCGCCATCGCGTCGAGCAGGGCGAACACGGTGACGCTGGCGGCGATGCCGCACGCCAGCGAGGCGATCGCCACCCAGGATCCCTTGCGGCGGCCGAGGCCGCGCAGCGCGTAGCGAGTATCGGCAAAGAAGTTCATCGAGACACTCCTGTCCGCGCCGTTGCAATTCAAGCTCCAGAACCACCGGGAACAAGCGCCCAGCCGCAACCGTCCTTTCTACTTATGTCAGCGTGCCGTGGGCTGGGCTGCAATGGTAGATTCGGAGTGCCGGCGCGAACAAGCGGAACAGGCTCGTCCCATAACCGGACACCTGCGGCCGTGGTAACTTCGCTGCGCGAACAGGATACAGGTGGCAGTGCACTTGCCTTACCCCAGCCGTGGACGTTTTGACCGGACCGCGCCTCATGACTGAGACCCGCAGTGAGCCGCTGAAGGTCCTGGTGTGCGACGACCAGATCGACGTCCGCGAGGCCCTGCGGCTGATGCTGAAGGGCGCCGGATACCGGGCGGAAACGGCGGAATCGCCGGCCGCGGCGCTCCGCGCGGTGGACCAGCAGCGCTTCGACGCCATTCTGATCGACATGAACTACTCACGCGACACCACGTCGGGCGAGGAGGGCTTGCAGTTGCTGCATGACCTGTTGGAGCGGGAACTGCAGGCTCCGGTGATCGTGATGACGGCGTGGTCCAGCGTCGACCTCGCCGTCGAAGCCATGCGGCGCGGGGCCGCGGACTTCGTGCAAAAGCCCTGGGACAACGCGCGGCTGCTGTCCACGGTGGAGAAACAGACCCGCAAGGCGGCCGACGAGGCCCGCGCCAAGGTGGAGCGCCGCAACGAGATGGAACTCGCGCGGCACGTCCAGCAACGGCTGTTTCCGCAGAGGACGATAACGCTCGGAACGCTCGATTACCTGGGCCGCTGCCTGCCGGCGAGCGAAGTCGGGGGCGATTACTACGACTTCTTCGACTTCGGGGAAGGGCGGCTGGGGTGCGTGCTGGCGGACGTCTCCGGCAAGGGGATTGCCGGGGCGATGCTGATGGCGAACCTGCAGGCGACGTTCCGCGCCCAAAGCCAGTTGGCGGTGGAAGATCCGGCGGCGTTGCTGGCGAACGTGCACCGGCTGTTCTACGAGTCGACGCCGACGGAGTTCTTCGTCACGCTGGTGTTCGGCGTCTATGACGACCGCACGCGGGAACTGCGCTACGTTAACTGCGGTCATCCGGAGCCCGCGCTGCTGCGCGCCTCGGGCGCGTTCGAGCAGTTGGAGGCGACCGCGCTGCCCCTGGGAATCTTCGAAAAGTGGACCGGCAGCGACCGGCGGGTCCGGCTGGAGCCCGGCGATACGCTGCTGTTGTTCTCGGACGGCGCGGTGGAAGCGGGCATCGAAAGCGGGCGCGAACTCGGGCACGCGGGCGTCGAGCAGGCGCTGCGCGCCAGCCACCGCGAACCGCTGGAGCAGCTGGTGGAGCATCTGTTCGCGGCGGTGGAAGAGGTCAGCGGCAACCACCGCGCTGACGATCTCACCCTGGTGGCGCTGCGCGGGCGCTGACCACGCGTTGTAAAATTGAGGCTGTGAAGTACCTGACCCTCCTCCTGCCTCTGCTCGGCGTATTGCTGGCGGCGCCCCCGGCGGCGGCGCTGGACGACGAAGACGAAATCACCCGCCTGGAGATCGAAGTCCGGTCGCTATCCGGCAAGCCGGTGGACCGGGCCAGCGTAATCGTGAAGTTCAGCGAGGGGCGGTCCGTCGCCAAACTCGGCAAGAAGATCCGGACCGCGTTCGAACTGCGCACGAATCAGGAAGGCGTCGCGAAGATCCCGGCGATCCCACGCGGGAAGATCCTGATCCAGGTGATTGCGACGGGGTTCCAGACGTACGGCGAAGTGTTCGACGTGCAGGAAGCGACGCGCAAGATCGAGATCAAGCTGAAGCCGCCGCAGGCCCAGTACTCGAGCCACTAGGCGCCTGACGCGATTCAGGCCGGAAGTGGACCCATGCGAAACCCTTGGCGAATCCGGCTAACCCGACCAACGGCCTTGCTCTTTCTGCCCGTGCTGGCGTTCGGGCAACCCGCCAAGATCGCGGACCAATCGCTCGCGACGCCCGGGTGCCTGGCTCCTTGTTCAATCCACCGCTTGGAGTTTGTGGACCCGTCCACCGGATTCGCGAGTTACGCCGGAGACGCGCGGGTGATCTTGACCCGGTCCACCGACGCCGGGCGGACCTGGCGACCGCTGAGCTTGCCCTCGGAGGGCGACGAACTCAGAAGCTGGCACTTCCACGATCGCGTTTCGGGTTGGGTCGCCGTCGATAACATGCAGGAGCTCTACGAGTCCGCTCGCTCGCGAACCGCAATAGTTCCGCAGTTCGCCAAGATGTATTGGACGGAGACGGGAGGCGAGACCTGGGTGGCGGCTCCCAAACTTCCTCTCAGCACTGGATTTCAAGGCGTCTGGTTCTGGCCCGGCAACACCGCGGGCGTCGCCTGGGGGACTGGCCGGTTGCGGCGTTCCGCGCTGCTCAAGGTGACCTGGGATGGAGCGAGGTCCTGGGAGGACGCGCGAATCTCCGAGCCGAGTTGCGACATTCGGGCCGCCGACTTTTCCGCCAACGGGCGCGGCGTCCTCGTGTGCGGAGATCAGGCGTTGTCCACGGCGGACCGAGGGGCCAGTTGGACGACGGAGCGTCTGCCGCTGGAGGGGGTCGAGGAGTGGCTCGGCCCCACGGCAGTTGCCGTCTCCGAAGACGGCACGAGCTGGATCCGGTTCTCGTCGGGCCACCTGTTGGTTCGGGAGGCCGGTGCGGACACGTGGAACATGGTCCCCTTGCCGTCTCGCGACGGCGCGACCGTGGAGGGCGCGCCAGTCTGGCGGCCCCTGGCGCTGCGGAACGGCCGGGGTGGCGTGATGATCGGTCGTCGACGGCGGGTGTTTGCGACGGGTGCACCGGGCTCGCCCTGGGAGGAACTGACCCAGGCGGAAGGCGCGTCCGCGGTGACCTGCTTGCGGGACCGTTGCTGGGTGGCGGTCGAAGGCCGCATTGTGCGCGTCGACGTTCCATAACCCCGTTGCGCCGACGCCGCCCGAGCGCTATTCTGATTTTCGGACTCCCGTGAAACTCTAAAAGACCTCAACTCCTTCTCTGTTGCCCGCCCCGGAGGTCTTTTTGTGTCCCTGCTCAACGCTGCTGGTCTGTCCTTTGCCTATCCCGGCGCCGCGCCGCTGTTCGCGGACGCGAGTTTCGAAATCAACCCCGGCGACAAGATCGGCCTGGCTGGTCCCAACGGCGCCGGCAAGTCGACCCTGCTCTCCGTCCTCGCCGGCCTTCCCGGCGCGACCGGCGCGATCGCCCGGCGCCGCGGCCTCACCGTGGCGCGCCTGGAACAGATCGAGCCCGCGCGCACGGCGCTGCGCCAGCGCATGTTCGACGCGCGGCCGGAACTCGCGGCCCTCGCCGCGCGCATCGCGGCGGGCGATCTCGACGCCTACCCCGCGTACGAGGAACGCGGCGGCTGGCAGTTCGAAGTGGAACTGGAGCGCGTGCTCACCGGACTCCGGTTCCCTGACCCGGACGTATCGCTGGCGGCGCTTTCGAGCGGCGAGCGCGTCCGCGCGGGGCTGGCGCGGTGCCTGCTGGCGGGCGCGGATCTGTACCTGCTCGACGAGCCCGCCAACCACCTGGACGCGGAGTGCCGCGCCTGGCTGGAGGAGTTCCTGATCGCGAGCCCCGCGGCGTTCGTCATCGTGGCGCACGACCGCGTGCTGCTGGACCGCGCGACGACGCGGACGTTCTGGATCGAGCGCGGCGAGTTCCGCGCCTACGGCGGCAACTACAGTTTCGCCCTGGAAGCCCGCGGCCAGGAGCAGCGCCAGGCCTGGGAGGCCTACGAAGGGCAGCAGCGCCGGATCGCGGCGGCCGAGCGCGCGGCGCAGCGCCGGGACGAACTGGCCGCCACTATGATGGTCGCGCCACCCGGGGCGCGCCACAGCAAGGACTTCTATGCGCGCAAGGCGGCCAAGGTCGCTCGCACCGGCCGGATCCTGCGGGAGCGGCGCGAGCACGAGGAAGAAGCCGCGAAGCCGTGGGAGGCCACGCCGATGCCGGTGCTGGATTTCGCGAACGTGCCGCGCTGCCCGGACCTCGCCATGCGGGTCCGCGGACTGACGAAGCGCTACGGGAGCCGCACCGTACTCGAGAACTTCGCGGGCGAGGTGCGCCGCGGAGAGCGCATTGCGCTGCGCGGGGAGAACGGCTCCGGCAAGTCGACGCTTCTGAAGATCCTGGCGGGCGCGCTGGTTCCGGACGCGGGCACGGTGGACCGCGGCCCCGGTGTCCGGGCCGGTTATTTCGCGCAGGAGGCCGAGGATCTCGATCCGCGCCTTTCCGCTCTCGAAATCTGCGGGCCTTCGACGCTGGCGCGGACGCTGCTGGCGTGCTGGCGCATGCCGGCGGCGCTGATCGGGCGTCCCGTGGGCACGCTGAGCGGGGGCGAGCGGGCTAAAGTGGCGCTGGCGCGGCTCCTGGTGCGGGAAACGAACCTGTTGCTGCTTGACGAGCCGACGAATCACCTGGAGATGGAGGCGATCGAGGCGCTGCTCGGGACGCTGGAACAGTTTCCCGGGCCGATGGTGTTCGTGTCGCACGACCGGCGGATGATCGAGCGGCTGGCGACGCGGGAGTGGAGGTTGCCGTGAGGCTGTTGCCGCTGGCGGGTGACAGTTGGCTAGAGATGTCGTGGTCGATCCGCGCACCACTCGAAAGGCCCGCCTCGGTCAGCGCAACTTCGTCCGCGCTCGCGGCTGCAGCGAGCCTGGCCAAGTCCCAGCGGCGGGGGTCAGGCTGCCGCACGATAATCAAGTTCACGCGTTCGCCCGGACGGAGGCTCAACGGCTCCGAGGGCCGTAGAACGCCATCCTGATAGTCGGCTTCCACCCGCTGCACGACCACGATCCTAGCACGCGCATTCGCGATGAGCCGGGCCCCCGGGTGGAAGCCAGGATCCGCCCTACAGCCCCGCCACCGGAGCCACCACGATCGGCTGCGTCGTCGGCTGCGCCGATCCGCCCGCCGGTTCCACCGAGATCGCCATCGCGCCCGTCGCCGCGACATCCACCGCCCCCGCGAGAATATGCACGGCGCCGCCCCGGGGATCCGCCTGGAACAGGCCCGCCGGCCGCGGCGCGCCGCCCTTCGGGATCAGCCACATCTGGTAGGTCCGGCCGGGGGCGAGCGCCGGCAGGTTCGACGCGATCAGCAGCACGCCGCGCGGGTTCACAAAGAAGTTCCCCTTGGGCGGCGCGGGCTGCCCCGTGCCGAACCCCACCAGCTTCGTTTCCGGCGTGTTCAGGAAGTCGAGCGCCTGCTGCAGCCGCGCGTTCTCCAGACCCCGCGCTTCGAGTTGCGTCCGGACTTGGGCGATCTGCCGCTGCCAGGCGTCCTGCGCCCCGCGGAAGTAGAAGATGCCGAGCACCAGCGCGGCCGCGGCGGCGGCGAACGCGCCGATCCAGCCCCAGGGCCGCGCCGGCGCGAGACCCGCGATCGCCAGGATGCGCGGGCGCAGACGGCGGGAGGGCTCGGCTTCGTCCGTCAGCACGGCGCCGAGCATCGTAGTCGTAGCGCGGGCGCGCTTCAGTCCGGCCATACACGTGGGACACTCCCGGCCCAGGTGCTCTTCCAACCCGGCCTTCTCCGGCTCGTCGAGCACGCCGAGCGCGTAGAGTTCGTAGCTGTCCGATAGCTCTTCGCAGCTCATGCCGTTGCCGCCTGGTTCATTTCCTCGCGCAATTGCCGCAACGCGGTCCGCACCCACGTCTTCACGGTGCCCAGCGGCTGCTTCAGGCGCTCCGCCATTTCCGATTGTGACAGACCCTGAAAATACGCGAGCTCGATCACCTCGCGCTGGTTGGCCGTCAGTTTGTCGAACGCGCCCCGCAGGCGGCGCATGTGATCGGCCGTCACCACCTGCTGGTCGAAGTCCGCAAACACGGCGGGCCGGTCGAGCTTGTCCATCTCGACCGCGCTGCGCGAGAGCCGCCCCTCGACGCTGCGCAGGTAGTCGATGGCCCGGTTGCGCGCCACGGCGACCACCCACGGTCCCAGCGCGCCCTTGTTGTCGTCAAACGCCGCGATCCGGGTCCAGATGCGCAGGAAGGCCTCCTGCATCAGGTCCTCGGCGACCCCCGCGTCGCGCACGATGCGCAGGATCACCGAGTACGCCAGGCGGCCGTAGCGGTCATACAGATCCGCCATCGCCTGGGACTCGCGCGCCTTCAGCCGGCGCACGAGGTCCCGGTCGTCGCGGAAGCTCAGCACCGCGTTGAGAATCGGCAGGACCAGCCACATCATCGCCCGGATCTCGCTAGGCTCACCAAAAGAGAGTTTCGCACGTCCGGGGATACGAGCTGGATCTCAAAACGGATTCAGCCCTAACTCGCGGCCCCCATCTCGAACGGTTCGTCCGCGCTCCCGCCGTAAATCGAAGGGCACTTCCCGCCCATCGCCCGCAGGTAGGTCGATAGCTGCCCGCGGTGGTGGATCATGTGGTTGTTCAGGAAGTTCAGGTACGCCACGGCGGGCATCTGGAAGACCCCATAGAAATCGACGACTTTGGCCAGGCTGGCTCCGTCCAGGGCCATCACCTTCGCCGCGGAGGCCGCAAAGTGCCGGTTATACCAATCGGCGATCGCCGCGCCGGTTTTCAGTTCGGCCGGCATCGGAAAGTCCTCGGTGCCGAACGCCCCGGCGGCGATGCCCTCCAGGAACCAGACGTCGGTGGAGGCAATGTGCCAGGCCAGCTCCATCGCGGTCTTCGACTTCGGGTCCGGCCGGTAGTCGTGATTCTGGTCGGGGATGGCCGCGATCACCTTCGCCGTGGTCTTCTGCTCGCCATCCACCGCGCCGAGGGTCATGCCTCGCAGCGTGAGGGCCATTTCGTTCGTCATTTCCATGAGAGTCTCCTGTTCAATGTGAGATGCAACGCGGAGCGCCGGTTCCTTTGGGCCCCTCCAGTGTAGTCTCTTTGCGGCGAAACGGAAAAAGGGATAGCCTGGATGCCATGCACAAGTACGCCTGCGCGTTCGCCCTCGCCGTTGCCGCCGCCGCTGCCGACGACCCCCGCCTCACCGTCCACACCCTGGTACGCGAGGACATCTTCGCGGGCTATCTCAACAAGGACATGGACCGCTTCGCCCGCGGCGAGGCCAAACTCGCCGAGCTGTTCGACTCGAAGCCGGACCAGCGCGCGTTCGTCTACGCCTGGCAGGGCAACGCGGCCATCTACCGCGCGGTGCTGGCCTACGAAGCGGGCAAGCCCGCCGAGGGCGACAAGCTGTACGACAAAGCCCAGTCCCTGTACGGCGAGGCGATGAAGATCGCGCCCGACGACGGCGGGGTGTGGGCTCCCGTGGGCGCCGCCAATGCCTTCTTCGCCGACAAGCTGCCTGCGGCCAAGCGTAAAGAAGCGTGGGAGAAGGCCTATGGCTTTTATCAGAAGATGGCCGCCCAGCAGATGCCGGTGGTGGACAAGCTCCCGTCGCACCTGAGCGGCGAATTGCTGGCCGGTCTCGTGATGTCGGCCCAACGGACCGGCCGCACCGACGAGTACCAGAAGTCGCTCGACAAGATGATCGCCCTGCTCGGGGACTCTCCCTACGGCCCCATGGCGAAGATGTGGAAGGAACGCCCGGAACTCGTCGCCAAGACGAACCTGATGTGCAAGAACTGCCACGAACCCGGACGTCTGGAAGCCCGGAAGGCCGCGCTCGCGAAGCAGTAGGGCCGGATGGCCCCCGGGCGGGAGCTGTCTTGGCCCTCCGGCAGCGCTTACCTGCCGCGGGCCGCTGTCGGACGAAGACACCCTAATCTCCTTCACCGGGACGTCCCTCCAACCGCGGAGCGAAAAAATCTCCCTCGGGAAGTCTCGAAGCGCCAAGAACTGGCCTCGCGAGCCGTGACGCCCAGCGCCGGATCCGGCGCTGCCCCTCCGGATCCGGCCATCCGGCTCTGTAGGGCACGTGCTACCGCCCGAGCAGAGAGGTACGTCAAGTCGTAACAGAGGTTCGCTAAGATATGAGTATGTCTCGTTTTGTAAATGTGCTTTTTGTTCTGACTTTGTCCACGGCCAGCCTGTTCGGACAGGCGGAGATCGGGGGCGCGACGGTCGGCGGGACGGTATCCGATCCGAGCGGAGCCTCGGTGCCAGGCGCCAAGGTTACCCTCAGCAGCCCGGATACGGGCTTCACCCGCGCGGTGGAGACCACCGGAGCGGGGCTCTTCTCGTTCGGCCGGGTTCCGGTGGGCCGCTATGAGCTGACGGTGGAGGCCAGCGGTTTCAAGACCGGAAAGCGCCAGAACCTGACGCTGACCGTCGGCGCGGTGCTGGACCTGGACTTCAAGCTGGAAATCGGTGCGGCGGCCGAGACGGTGTCCGTGACGGCCGAGGTGCCGGTGGTGGAGTCCACGCGCTCCCAGACCAGCACCACCGTGAACGAGAAAGCGATCCGTGATCTGCCGATCAACGGCCGGAACTTCCTGGACTTCGCGCTGTTGACGCCGGGCATCACCCGGGATCCGCGCGGCGGCGACCTCAGTTTCGGCGGCCAGCGCGGCACCGCCAACAGCCTGCTGGTGGACGGCGGCGATAATAACAATCTCTTCTTTGGCCAGTCCTCGGGCCGCGCCGGAACCCGCAATCCATACAGCTTCAGCCAGGACGCAGTGCAGGAATTCCAGGTCAACACCAATGGCTATACGGCCGAAACGGGCCGCGCGGGCGGCGGCGTGATCAACGTGGTCACCAAGAACGGCACCAACGATTTCCACGGCACCGCCTTCTGGTTCTTCCGCGACCGGGCGATGAACGCCAACACCTTCATCAACAACTCGCGGAGGATCGCGCGCCAGCCCTACCACTTCAACCAGTTCGGCGCGAACCTGGGCGGTCCGGTGGTGAAGGACAAGCTGTTCTTTTTCTTCAATTACGACGCGCAGCGCAACAAGAACCCGAACGAGTTGTTCCTCACCCAGGCCCCCACTGCGGATCCGCTGTCCCAGCAGGGTTTCCGGGAGCTGCAGCAGTTCCTCACGCCTTATACAAGGAACTTCGACAACAACCTCTACACGGGCCGCGTGGACTGGAATCTCACGTCCACGCAGAACCTCAACGTGCGCTACAACGCCCACCGCTTCCAGGGCAAGAACCTGGAAAACGCCGGCTCCAACAGCGCGGCGGAGCACACGGGCAACAGCAACGTCACCACGGACAACATCGCCGTGAACTACACCAAGGTGTTCGGCGCCGCGACGGTGTTCGACGCCCGCTACATTTTCCTGCGCGACGACGAGCCGGGCCAGGCCAACTCCACGAATCCGGAAGCCGTCATCCTGCAGAACAACGCCACGGTCATGCAGATCGGGCGCAACAACTTCTCGCCGCGGTTCACGAACACCAAGCGCAACCAGATGATCGCCTCGGTTTCGCGCGTGGCCGGGCGGCATACGTTCAAGGCCGGAATCGATTTCAACTTCGAGCGGATCGATAACTTCTTCCCCGGGTTGTTCAGCGGCTCTTATCGTTTCTTGAGCTACGCGGACTTTGCGGCGCGCCGCCCGTTCAGCTACACGCAGGCCTTCGCCGGCGCGAACACGAGCGGTCCGTTGACCAGGCCTCATATCAATGAGTACGCCTTCTATCTGCAGGACGCCTGGCGCGTGAACCAGCGCCTTACGTTGAACTACGGCATCCGGTACGACCTGATGGATTCGGCCGATCCGAAGGTGCGGAATCCCAACGCGCCCCTGCTCGGCGCGGGCTTGGACACCTCGCGCATGAACCTGGACACGAACAACTGGGGGCCGCGCTTCGGGTTCGCCTATCGCCTGCTGGCGAACGAGAAGCTGGTGGCCCGCGGCGGCTACGGAGTGTTCTACGCGCGGACGCCGGCGATCATGACCGGCACGGCGCATTCGCAGAATGGCATCCAGGTGCAGACGTTCGAGTTGCGCGCCAACCTGCCCACGTATCCGAACGTGCTCGCCTCCGCGCCCACCGGCACGGTCACGCCGAACATCTACGTCTTCGCACCCGATTACGTGCAGCCGCTCACGCAGCAGTGGAGCTTCAGCCTCGCCAGCCAGATCCTGCCAGGCACGGCGCTCGAGGTTGGCTACCTGGGGGTCCGGGGCATGCACTTGTCCCGCACCCGGGATGTGAATCTGTTCCCGGCGGAACTGGTGAACGGGACGCTCTCCACCGGTGGCGCCGTGCCGTTCTTCCGGCACCCGGGCACCGGCGGTCCGGCGCGGCCCAACCCCGCGTTCGGCCGCATTTCGGTCTTCGAAAGCGGCGCGGACTCCATCTACCACGGCATGTACGTGCAGGTGACCAAACGCTACGCGCGGAACTTCCAGTTGCTGGGCTCTTACACCTGGTCGAAGGTGATCGACACGGCGCCGAACCAGGTCGCCGTGGTGGTTCCCTTCGATGACGGTCTCATGACTCAGAACTCTCTGAACCCGAACGCCGATCGCGGTCTCGGCGATGCCGACGTCCGCCACCGGTTCATATTCTCCGGACTGTGGGACATCAACTACGCCAACAAGTTCGGCGGCGTCGGCCGGGCCATCCTCGGCGACTGGCAGCTCTCGCTGATCGCCAACGCTCAGTCCGGCCGGTTCTTCACGGCCACCGTGGCCGGCGACCCGAATAACAACAGCCAGACGGCCACCGACCGCACGCCGTGGCTGGCCCGCAACACCATCGAAGGGCCGGGTTTCGCGGCAGTGGACGCGAGGGTTTCGAAGGACATCCTGCTCGGCACGGAGCGGGTTCGCCTCCGGCTGATCGGGGAGGCGTTCAACCTCACCAACCGGGCCAATTTCAACAATTTCAACCGCGGGCAGTTCAACTTCAACTCCGCCACGCGCGTGTTCACGCCCAACGCGCCGTTCCTGCAGCGGACCGGCAGCGCGGACCCGCGTATCTTGCAGATCGCGGCGCGGATCACCTTCTAGAGAGAGATCCCGACACTGCAGGGGGCAGGGCCGGCACACATCCGGCCTCGCCCCCCCCCGCCGGAATGTGAGAGAGTACCAGAAGCAGCGGATTCCGGGAACGGGCGAACTGGCCGGCAGCCCCAGGCTACGTTTCCTGGGGTCCTTTCATCTCTGAAGGAACGTCAATGCACCACCGTCACTGGATTCTCACTCTCGCCCTGTGCGCCGCCAGCGGTGCGGCCGCGCAGGAAGTCTATTTTAACTTCGACCCACAAACGGATTTTGCCAAGTACCGGACTTTCCGTTGGGAGAAACATCCCAAATCCGCGGACATCGACGACCTCACCATGGGTCAACTGACCCGAGGCTTCGAGGCCGCCTTCGCCGGCAAGGGCCTGAAGCAGGCGGCATCAGGCCCCACGGATCTGGTCATCGTCATGCAAGTGGCGGTGAAACAAGAAACGGAGATCACCGCCTTCACTACCGGCGGCTACGGCTACGGACCCGGTTGGCGCGGCGGCTGGTATCGCCGCATGGGCTCCGAAATCATCACAGCCACTACGAACACCATCCAGGTCGGCACCGTCGTTCTGGACCTGTACGACACCAGCACGAAACAGCTGGTTTGGCGGGGCAAGGTCTCCGATACCGTCGACGCGAAGGCGAAACCGGACAAGCGGCAGAAGAACATCGACAAAGCGGCGCGGAAAATGCTGAAAAACTACCCGCCCAAGAAGAAGACCTAGCCCGCGTCGGGGCAGTTCGGGGGCATCCCCCACCATCCCCCGAACTCCCGGATCCGGGTTTCTAACCCGAACCCATCCAACAGCTTACAGACGATACCCGAACCCGCAAACTCGCCTGGCGCCCGCCTTGAGCCGGATTCTCCCTCCGCACTCGACACCTGAACACCAACCCACCGTCAGTCAAGCGCCCGAACTCGCGACCAGAAGCTGCACCCGCCTCGCCACGTCGACGACCGGTGTGTCTCCACCGGTCGCAGTGCGTGCAATTTGGCTTATCATCATCGGAACGCCCAATAGCCGCACCCGATGATCCAGTCTCTCTACGAATTCCTCTCCCATCCCGCCAGCGGGATCCTCCTTGCCGGCCTTGTAGTGCTGGCGGCCGCGCTCGCCTACCGCTGGCACAGGCTGGTGGCCTACACCACCGGCGCGCTGGGCCTCATCTTGCTCGCCGGAGCCGCCCTCGGCTACTTCCGCACACAGCAGGCCGCGGGCCGCAACCGCCCGCCCGGCAAACTTGTCGATGCCGGCGGCTACAAGATCCACTTGCTCGCCGAAGGCGAGGCCAAGGGCGGACCCGTGCTGGTCTGGCTTTCCGGCGGACACGGCCCCGGGCTGGCGCTGTACCACCTGCACAAAGCCCTGCGCGGCGAAACCCGCTCCATCCTGGTGGACCGCCCAGGCACCGGCGCGAGCGACCCCGGTCCGTTCCCGCGCACCACCGCGCGCGAGGCTGAGGAACTGCGCACCGCGCTGGCCAACTCCGGCGAAACCGGCCCCTACCTCGTCATCGGCCATTCCTACGGCGGATTGCTGGCCGCCAACTTCGCGCGCCGCTATCGCGAGCAGACCGCCGCCGTGATCCTGCTGGACCCCACGCCGCCCGACGTCTTCCTCTACCTGCCGGGCGGCGGCGGACCGGCCATTCCCGCCGGCATCGTCCGCGCCAGCGAGAAGCAAGGCCTGGCGAAGCTCTTCGGCCTGTGGTCCCCGCCGCCGCGCAACGAGCCGCAAGGGGACAGCGAGGGCGCGCGCGTCGCCCGCGCCTTCCAGAAACAACTCGCCGACGTGCGCGACGCCATCGACGCCAGCGCCGCCGCGCCCGCCGCCGACTGGACCACCGCGTCGATCTTCCGCGAATGGCAGGACCCCAAGCGCGTCGCCGATCTCATGGTCTACGACGGCGAACTCGGAGACCTGCCGCTCTACCTCGTCACTCCCGCCGGCAACGACCCCGCGACCATCGAGCAGCAGCTTGGCCTGCAAGGCGAAGATCTCACTCGCGGTGTTGCGTTCCTGCAGCGCGCGCGCCTCCGCTACCGGAACGCCTCGGCGAAGTCCGAGTGGATCCAAACGCCCGCCGGCACCGGGCACAACTTCCCGTACGAAGCGCCCGAGTTCACGGTGGAAACCGTGCGGACCGCGCTCGCCAAAACCCGCAGGCCCTAGCCGCTCGCCGCAAAGGAGGCTTGAATAGGATGCTACGCAGAGATCTCCTTCGTCTTCCCATCCTGCTTCCCGCGCTCGCGCGGGCGCAGGATCGTCCGGTTCAATCCGGCTTTGCCGGACCCGGCGAGGTGTACTACGAGGTCCACGGGCCGCGCGACGGGAGGCCGCTGTTCATCGGATTTCCCATGATGGCGTCCTACGCCGGGATCTTCGGCAAGGAACAGGCGGGGGTGAAGTCCGCCTATCTGGAAAGCTTCGCGGACCGCTACCGCGTGATTCTGGTCGATTACCCGGGCATCGGCAAGAGCGGCGACATGCCGCCCGGCGAGATGACCGCGGACCGCGTGTGCCAGGACATGCTGGCCGTGGCGACCGCGGCGGGCTGCGACCGCTTCGCCTGGTTCGGCAGCCTGTGGGGCGCCGTGATCGGGCTGCTGCTCGCGTCCCGGTCGTCGCGCGTCAGCGCGCTGGTGTGCGGCAGCTGGCCGCCGCTCGGCGCTCCCTATGCGGACATGCTGCGCGGCACGCTGATGAATCTCAGTGACCCGCCGCCCCACGCCCGCGTGATCCTGCGCGAGCCCGCGCAGTATCGCCAGTGGGCGACGTTCTACGAAAGCATGCAGATCTTTCCCGAGGCGAAAGCCGTCGCCAGCATCCGCTGTCCGCGTCTGGCGGTGTACGGCGAGAAGGCCGAATCGGGCGTCGCCGGAATCCGGCTGCCGTGGGCCGAGATCCTGCGCGCGCGCCGGCGGGAGCTTGAGCGCCTCGGCTGGCGCGTCCACGAAATTGCGGGACGGGACACGGGAGTGATCCTGGACGCCGCGGCGATGGCTCCCGTGATCCGGCCGTTCCTTGATTCCTCTGATTCGAAACCGGGTTAGCGGGTGAAAGCCTCTGCCGACTCGCGGGACTTCTTGCAGTCGTCGCACGGGCAGATGCGCCGGAACACATCCCAGGAGTAGATCCCGGTGTTGTGCCCGTCGTTCCACTGGATCCGGATGGCGTAGTGCCCGACAGGCTCGACGCCGAGCATCTTCGGCGCGGGCTTGTACATCTGGAACGGGCTCGCCTGCGGCTGCGAATAGTTGGTGCGCTGGGGCTCGGTGCCGTGCGCCCCGGTGCACGTGGCGCAGGGGCACTGGTCGCGCAGCCAGGCGAGCGAGTACACGCTCTTGTGCCCGTCCTTCCATTCGATGGTGATGCCTTTGGACTTGGAGACGGCGATGTGGTCGGGTTCCGGGATCATCTGGGGGACTAACCGGAGGATAGCACGCGGCCCGGTAGAAACAGAGTGGCGCAAAGTGCGCGCGAACCGGCTCAATGAGCCTGATTCCAGGGGACTTTCGCGGGTACGGACAAGTAGCCATGAAAAACACGAATGGAATCAGGATGATTGCGGCGGCCGCGCTGGCCGCCGCGCTGGCGGCTCCGGTGGCGGCGCGGGAAGGCGCCCCCCTCCGGGCCACGATGGCGAGCGCCGATCCGCTGCGGGCAGGACAGCCGGTGAACGTCCTGGTGGTGCTGGAAGCGGCCAGGAACCTGCCGCTCGCGGAGTTCCGGGTGGAAGCGCCGGCCGACTGGCAGGTGCTGGACGGGCAGAGCTTCTGGGCCGGTCCGCTGGCGAAGGGCGGCGTGACGGAACTCCGGTTTCGGGCGGCTCCGCTGACGGCCAATCCGGGACCCCTGAGCGCGACCCTGCGAGTGACGGGCTATCCCGAGCAGCGCGTGGCGCTGAAGCCGGAGCGGCTGGGCGGACGGTTCCCGGAGCGGATGCACCAGGTGATCGAAGACAGCATGGGCGCGCCGGGCGGCGCCAAGTTCCACTCGGGGCGCATCGCACTGGCTGACGACAGCGTGACGCCGGGCGACGACATCGAGCCCCGGCTGCCCGGCGAACCCCGGACCGGCCGCAAGCAAACGGCCAGCAAGAGCGAGGAGCCGGCGGTCCGCAAAGCGCAGGTCCGCATGACGGCCACGGGCCGGTTCATGTTCGTGGATGACCGGGGTGAGCGCCAGCCGGTGCGGCGGGCCACCGTCGAGGCCTTCAACCGCAACCAGCCCGCGGCGGCGGACCAGTTGTGCGCCCGCGGCCTGACGAACGACGACGGCGAGTTCACGCTCACCGGCACCTGCGGCGACCTGCTGGACGGGCCGGACGTGTTCGTCCGGCTGCTGATGAACAACAGCGTGGCGTCCATTACCCCGGACGACGACTTCGCCGGCAACTTCATCTTCACGTCGGCGATCCGCAACAACGTGGCCGCCAACGCGACGGTCGCTTTCGGGACGCTCGTGATCGGGCGCGACGACGCCGAGATCCCGCGAGTGCACAACCTCCTGATGCGCGCGCACGAACTGATGCGCTCCGCGGGAGAGACGCTGCCCCAGGTGAACGTCCGGTTGAACGCCACCGGCTCGTTCTACATCGACGTGTTCTCCGATCTGCACCTGGAGCCGAACGCGGGCTTCGACATGGAGTTCGCGGTATTTCATGAGTACGGCCACCACATCCTGACGAAGGCATCGGAGAGCCCGGCGCCGGACTACGACAACGGGCTCTGCGACTTCAACGGCCCCGGACACTGCATCTTCGTTCCGGAGCGGGGCGTAATCTCCTGGACCGAGGGCTGGCCGAACTTCTTCGCGCTGGTGCTGACCTCGCTGCATGACGCCGAGGACGGCATCGGCGAGAACCCGCTGTTCAACATCGCGGAGGCGGAGAGCTACGAGCGGCCGTTCGCGTTCCCCGGGCTGGAAGATCAAACGGAGGGAATCGTGGCAGCCATTCTCTGGGACCTGTTCGACACCGTGGACGACGACCAGGAGGCCCAGGGCCCCGGACGGCGCGACCGGCTGTCGCTGAGCTTCGCGGAGCTATGGCAGGTGGTGCGCGACTTCGACCCGTCCCGGGATCCGGAGCATAACCATCCGGTATCGATCCACGAGTTCTACGACGGGTTGCGCGCCCTGCGTCCGGAACTGAGCAACACGGTAGCCGAGGTGTTCGGCGAGCACAACGTCGGCAAGCCGCAGCCGGATCTGGTAGTGGAAACTCTGGGCTCGCTCCCGGCCAGCGCGAATCGCGGCGGGACGTTCGCCATCGCCAACACGGTGGGCAACGCGGGCGACGAAGCCGCCAACAACGGCTTCTCGGTGCGGTTCGAGATGGTGGCCGGGAACACGGTGGTGAACCTGGGCCGGCGGACGATCGCGAAGGACTTCGCGGCGGGCGGGCGCAACGCGGTCACCTCCACGGGCACCTTCCCCGCAACGATGACGCCGGGCAACTACCGGATGCGGGTATGCGCGGATTCGGGCTCGGAAGTTCCGGAGTCCGACGAAGGCAACAACTGCCGGACGACGGGAACGATCACCATCCGCTAGGAATCCCGCGGCGCGGCAACCAAGGCATCCGGCGCGCCGGTGAGGAGTCCGCTACGCTCCGCTGGACGCCGGGCGCGGCGCGCCGAACGGATCCTCGAGCGACGGGCTGGCCGGCGTGAACATCTTCGCGCCATCGGCGGTGATGTACACGCAGTCCTCCAACCGCACGCCGAACTCGCCGCGGATATAGATGCCGGGCTCGTCCGAGAACGTCATGCCCTTCGCGAGCGGCAGCTTGTTGCCCCGCACGAAGTACGGCCACTCGTGGCCGTCCATGCCGATCCCGTGCCCGAGGCGGTGCGTGAAGTACTTGTAGCCGGGGCCGAACCCGGCATCCTCGACGATCTTGCGCGCCACCGCGTCGATCTGCTCGCACGGCACTCCCGGCTTCATCGCCGCCAGCGCCCGGTCCTGCGCCTTGTGCACGATGTCGAAGACGCGCTTCATCTTGTCGGTGGGCTTGCCGAAGACGAACGTCCGCGTGATGTCGGAACGGTAGCCCTCCACGCCGCAGCCGCCGTCGATCAGCACCAGCGAGCCTTCGCGGATCACTTGCGGCTTGATGGTGCCGTGCGGCAGCGCCGCGCCTTCGTTCACCAGCACCATGCCGCCGCCGGGATACCCCTGCGCGGCGTGGGCCTGCGCGATCAGCCCGCCGAACTCCTGGTGCGTCATGCCGTCGCGGCAGCTCTTCCACGCCGCCTCGTACGCCGCCAGGGTGACTTCGTTGGCGATCCGCATCAGCGTCAGTTCCGTTTCCGTCTTCTCGCGGCGGCAGCCGGCGGTGACCGGGGTCCCGTCGACTACTTTCAGTTGCGGCGCGGCTTCGGCGACGCCGTTTGAGAACACGAAGCGGACCGTCTCCTCCATGCCGACGCGCCCGGTGGCGATGCCGAGGTCCTTCAGGCCCTTGGCCGTCAGCGCGTACGGACTCTCGTCCTCCTGCCACGTGAGCACGCGCGCGGACTTCCCCTCCGGCGCCAGATCGATCAGCTCGCGCGCGCGGTCCTCTTCAAACGCGGGGGAAACGTAGAACATCTTGCCCTTCGCCGGAATCACCGCGCCGAACATGCGCTCCGAAAGCCCCCAGCGGACCCCGGTGAAATACTCGAGCGAGCTGCCGCTGGTCAGCACCAGGGCGTCGATCCGGTTCTCGCTCATCAGCCGGCGGGCCCTCTCGATCCGCGCCAGCCGCTCCTCGAGCGTGATCGGCTTGACGTCGGGCTTGCGGCTGCGGAGGCGCCGGATGGCGTCGGGAGCTTGCGCGAGGGCGGGGACGGCCGCGGCAGCGGCCAGGAACGTCCGGCGGGTAGGCATTTCGTTACTGTATCAAGCCGGGATTCCGCGCAACAGCTCCTCGGCGTAGTGCGCGCCGGCCGGCGTTTCCTCGTGCTTGAAGAAGACGAAGACGTCCTTGCCGGACGCGAGGAACCCGCGGGCGCGCGCGGCGATCTCGGCCCGCTCTTCGGCCGCATACTCCGACTTCCGGAGCCGCGCGTACACGAAATCGGCGGTGACCACCTTCGGGACCTCGAACTTGTCGGACTCCGCCAGGCACAGCGCCACGCCGTGCCGCTGCAGCAGTTCGTAGACCGGGTCCGCCAGCCAGGATGCGTTGCGAAACTCGAAGGCGTGGCGGATGTCGCGGGGCAGGCGCGCGAGGAAGTCCCCGAGCAGTGCGTCGTCGCGCTTGAAGTTCGGCGGAAGCTGGAACAGCACCGGGCCCAGCCGCCGCGCCGCGCGCAGCGGATCGATCGCCTTGAAGAAAACCTCGAGAAACTCGCTTTGTTTCAAACGCTGGATGTGCGTAATGTTCTGGTGCGCCTTGCAGACGAACACGAACTCGGGCGGCGTCTGCGCCACCCAGTTCTCGAGCGTCGAGGCCGCCGGCAAGCGCCGGAACGTGTAGTTGGCCTCCACGGCGTTGAGCCGCGTCGCGTAGTGCTCCAGGAATTTCTTCGCCGGCAGCTTGGCGGGATAGAAGTCCGGTTTCCAGGCCGGGTACGCGAATCCGCTGGTTCCCGCGTACAGTTGGGGCATGCTCCGTAGTGTAGCCTCACCGGGCAAGAACCGCGGCAAAGCACCAGTCCACTGGAGTGAACCCCTCTCCTGAGACAACCACGAAAGTGACAGGTTGCCGTTCGCAGAATACGTATTGGCAAACGGGCTGTCCACTCCGCCAAGTCGCGCCTTGCACACAACTGGGCCGCGCGCGTCAGCGAGCGGCAAGCGCCTTTCACACCCGTGGACTCTCTCACGGTTTCGTAGCCGGGGCCAAAGTCCGCCCCCCCAGCCGGGGCGCCCGCGTCAGCAAGCGGCAAAAGCCCCCAACCGATGATCATGTCCGGAATGCGCGCCACGCGCGTCCCGGCGGGCTGCGCCGCCCGCAGCATCGAGCTCGCAGTAGCGCAGCGTCCGGTGCCTGAGGGGGAGCCCGATGGTTCCGGGCGGGAACCGCGGGAACCGTGATGGTGTGCTTCGACATCGCTGATCCCTTTTCTGCACCCGCACGGAGGGCGCTTTCGGTCGCCAGGGAGCTTAACGCCGGTAGAGAGAGGTCAGCCCGCAATTCCTATCTGCCACCAAGCGCCAAGCGCAGGATAATCCGCGCCTTGGCCGTCTTTCTGGATCGGAAATCTGAAACACAACCGCGCTGCGAGCTTGCCAACGAGAAGAACGGAGCGTAAGATCAACCTGAGCTTATCGTTCTAACGTGCCACTGCGGCTGGGAGATCCTCGAAATGAATCGCTTTCTGCCTTGGAATAAGCGCACAAGTGACGTGCACCAGTACCTGCAGCACGTCTGTTCATCTGCTTGGCATCGCGCCGGTTCGGCCCGGGCGAATCAGGCGACCTCGCTGGCATTGGCCGGTGTCTTTCTGGCGGCCGCCGGTATTGCGCCGGCGCTTTGGGCGGGAACCAAAGAGGGCGCGGTGCAGGTGACCGTTGGAGAACCGAGTGTTTGGTCGCTGGAGCAGGCGCACTATCTTCTGGAGCGGCTCCGCAACCGCAACGGCAGGCTCGAATCCGCCCCGTTTACCCATTTGGACCCAAACGCCGTCAACAGCATGCGGTTTGACGCCGTGCGAAGGCTATTTGGCGCCACAGTTGAATATGACCAAACCGCTGGCGCGAAGAACCGGGCGCTGGGGCAACAATATCAATCCAACCTAACGATGCGTGAACACCTCGAGAAGCGATGGCAGGTGGTGCTGCAGGAACAAGGCGAAAATGACGCCGCACTGAGACTGGCGCGCGTGGAACTCGCCCAGATGTCAGGCACGGCGAACGACGCTGACCGGCGGGCGAAAGCTGCGGAAGTGGAGGCCCTGGAAAAGAACCGGGCCGACATTGATTCACGAATGAAGGTGATCGAGCAGGCTATGGGTGGGACCGGAGTGACTCCTGCCTATGAGAAATCGGGTCTCGGCGGTACTATTCCGCAGCTTCCTGAGTCAATGGATCCGGGTGTCCTGAAGTCCGCCCTAAAACGCGTTGCCGAACATCAGCCCCGGTTGGACGCTTCCGTTGCGCTTGACAATCATGTGCAGTTCAATTACGAGTTGATCGCAAAGCAACTCACGTTGTTGCGCGATGAAGTGGGCCCAGGCAAGCGCATCCTGTTTCTGGAATTGCCTCAGAGCGTCTATGGCGTCCCAGGAAAGGGGGACGATCATCTGGGACAGTCATGGTGGCGGGTAGCAGGAATTGTGCGCGGCAGACTCAAAGACGATGAGGACCAACTCTGGAAACAGATGCCTGGATCGCTGGCAACTAAGAAGCTTGGTACGATCAGTGCCCACATTGAGAATGCCAATCAAGAGAACCTTAGCCAAGATGATCCTAACGAGCGACGACAATCAGGCGATGCGGACCGCTATCGGCACTGGGACTATCTTCGTTACGACGACTTGCGCAAAGAGCAAAGCATATGGACGGACAACGGCCCAGTTCGCTCCGTGGAGCTGATCCCCAGGATCAACTCCCTGAATGTGGCGGATACGCATTCCGCCGTTCGGACTTCGGCGTTTAGCCTAATCGGCCGGTTTCTCTGGGGACTGGGAGCACAACTCAACTATCAGAAGCAGCGGGAAACGTTCGATCAGTTCCTGCAGCAGGAAGTCTACGCGTCGGGCCACGGAAAAGGACTGTCGCAATTTGGTTGGATCTTTGGCCCAAAGCCTGGCACAAAAGCCATTGCGCCCGGTGTGCGGACGACTTACGCGGTGCTCGTGGTGCCCGACGATGCCGCTTATCTCGAACTGACTGGCCGCGGGTGCCAATATCACCGGAAGATTACACCCGTACCCGTCTACCCGGAACTGGCAAGTTTCGGGGTCGATCGCAAGAACAACGACATCGAATGTGGCATCGAGACAAGATTTCATGTGCAGGTGCCACCCGCTGAAGCTGGTTTCTCAGTCTCGGACGTCGACTATGAACCAGTCCGGTCGGGCGAGCGCGCCACAGTGATCCTGCGCGGGACCGACATATCGCCGCAGATCAGCGTGATGATTGACGGGGTTCCGCTGACGAAGGTTTTGTCTCTTGGGAGCCCGAAGGCCTGGAGTGACGAGTTCGCGGAGAACCATGATGCGATTCGAGGACGGGTGGAGTTCCTCAATTCGGGCGAACTTGTTTTCGCATTCTCGATGCCCTCCGGATATGTCGGCACGCCAAAGATCACCCTGGTCACACCGACCAAGGCATATACACTGAATCGCCTGCGCTTTCGCAGAATCCGGGGATGCCCCAGTCGTTCAAGGAGTGACTGTCCAGTTTTTGAAAATGGGCGAATGCGACTGGAAGAGTTCACCAGTTCACCATCGCGTCAAATGTTTCTACCTGGATTGTCGATCAGCGATGCCAAACCCGTATCCTACGACAGAAGGAGCGCCAAGATTTCGATTTCGGCCCTCGGGAGGAAACTGGACGCGGAGGTTGTGTGGCTCGTGAACGGCACCAAAACCTGCGCGCCGCGAGATCAGACTGGGGTGACGACTCGACTGGATTGCGACCGGCCTGAAGCCTACTCCTGGCAACTTGGCGCCATTGGCCATGACCCGCAATCGCCGGAGACCGCAGCCTATTCCATGAGCGATCCGTTTCCACCGCTAATCGAAGAGGCTGAGGTGATTGACGCGGTCAAGGAAACGGTCGACAAGGACGACGCTACGAAGACAACGCCTGCGTTGGCAAGTATAGCTTTCAAAGGCAAGTTCTTCAATTCCAAGCAGACATGGACGCTCGTCAGCGATGGAAAGATGACGCGCGTGGAGATCAAGTCCACCAAAGAAGCGGTGGTGTCTGTTGAACTGAAGAAGAACGTTCCAGCGCTCAGGTTCCAGTGCGCGGGCACTGTGAAAGATCCGGTCGAACAGCACACGGTAGAAATCACCAAATGGAGATAGCGATGGCAAAGAATGAACCGACTCACTTCATCAAAGCCGATCTGGCGCGGGTCTACGAAACGAAAGACGGCAAAGGGGGTGCACTTATGAGGACGCTCGCCTGGGGCGACCGTGTCCGGGTGCTATCGAGCGGGCCAAAGTTCGTCGAGCTGCGGATCGGTGTACCGATGAAACAGAAAGACGGCTCGTTCAAAGTGGTTAACAAATCCGGCTTTGTACGCGCCTCTTTGAAAAAGGTCGCCAGCCCGGTTAACGGCAACAAAGTGCTTCGGGTTGATTTCGTCGATGTCCAACAGGGCGACGGCACGGTGATCGAAACGCCGAATGGGAAAGTGATGCTGGTCGATGGCGGTGACAATCAATTGTTCGCCCGCTATCTTGCTGCACGATATCGAGGGTCGTCGGCGGACAATCCCAAAGAGATTGACTGCATCCTGGTGACCCACGGTGACGCCGACCATTTCGAGGGATTGACGGAAATCCATAGGTCGGAAGGTAACAAGAATCCGTCCAAGCGATTGTTCATTCACCCCAAACGTATTTTCCACAACGGCCTGGTGAAGCGGCCGTCGACCCGGCCGGAGAAAGAACGGCTAGGCCCTACAGTGAAGAAAGGCGAGAAGCTGTTACTGACGGGCCTGGTGGAGGATCTCATCGACGATGTGGCCGTGAGTGAAATGAACAAGCCATTCCGGGCCTGGCGCAAGGCAATTGAGGCATTCCGAAGACGCGGCCCGGTGGCAATGAGCCGCTTGCGGCGCGGCAGTGACGGCGAATTTGCTTTTCTGTCAGAGGGCGAGCCCATTCCGGTGCAGGTACAGGTGCTTGGCCCGATCCCGGAACAACATTCGGGTAAGGATGCCTTGAAGTTTCTTGGCACTCCATCGAAAGTACCGCGTCAAGATGAGGACGGCTTGGACCTGGACCTCAAGGAAGGCGGTTCCTTGTCCGCGTCTCATACGATCAACGGACATTCTGTGGTGTTGCGGCTTAGTTACGGGGGCTTCCGCTTCATGTTAGCTGGAGATTTAAACGCCGAGGCGGAAACGGTGCTGGCGAAAGGCCACGAGGATGGAACCATCTCGCTGGAATCGGATGTTTTGAAAGTGCCGCATCACGGATCGGCTGATTTCAAATCGGCGTTCTTGAAGTCGGTGGGGGCCGCGATCTCCGTAGTGTCTTCGGGAGACGAATCCTCGCGGAAAGAATACATTCACCCTCGGGCAAATCTGATGGGCGCACTAGGCCGGTTTTCAAGGATCAATGAGCCGCTTATCTTTGTGACCGAAATGGTTGCGTTCTTTGAGATGGTGGGATTTGTGTCGCCCAAGGAATCCGACGGCAAAGGAAAGAACAAACCACCCGCCAGGTTCTTTGCATTCAACCGGTCGGCATTCGGAATCGTCAAGGTGAGAACGGACGGTAAGCGGATTCTCGTGTACACGAACAGTGGCATGAAGAAGCTGAATGAAGCTTACGCCTTTGTCCGGAGCGCGGAGGAACCGCTTAAGGCGGTACAGGTGGTGCAGGTCTAATAACTCCGGAACCGCACTCTTCGCACACGTTTGCCGCGCAGTGGCGGGCAAGCCGAATCGGGTGGCCCGCTCGGTCCCCTTCGCCCGCCAAGTTCCGATCACAGCTCTCGAAAATTTCTATCTCCCTGAATCCGAACAACTTGCCCAAACCCACCCCGCTGGACCCCACCACCCGCCTGCTACCCTCCCGGCATGAACAACAACTCCACCGGTCCCCGGACCCCGGAAGGCAAAGCCGTCTCCTCCCAGAACGCCACCAAGCACGGGCTCCAGACCTCCCATCCCCAGCTCCTCCCTAACGAAAACCCCGCCGCCTTCGAGCAGCTCCGCGCCGAATACCAGGCCGACTTCCCGCCCATCACCCGCCCCCAGCGCGACGCCGTCGACCGCATCGCCTGGGCCCGCTGGCTCCAGTTCCGGCTCGACCGCACCGAATCCGCCCTCTTCACCCTGCTCGCCGACCCCAATTCCCCCCACGTCGACCCCGCCTATCGCGCCGCCGCCCAGGCCTTCCTCAAGGGCTCCGGCCCCGACGGAGCCCTGAGCCTCCTGAACCGTTACGCCGCCCGCATCAACCGCGACTACGAACGCGCCCTCCGCGACCTCCTCCGCCTCTTCCCCGACACCGCCTGCCTCGGAACCCGGAGCGCCAGCGACGGGCAAGGCCCCGCAGATCAGCCAGATACACAAAAATTACCGAACGAACTCCCCCCGCTCGCCTACCCCCTCGACACCGCCCGCGACCCCATCATGCTCCACCCCGAATGGCCCGCCATCAAGGACCTCGTCTACGAAACCATCAGCCCCCACCCCGAAATCATGCGCGTCTTCCTCAACAAACTCGACGCGAAAATCGTCCAGAACGGACGGACCCCGGCCAGCCCGCCTTGCGACAATGCGTAGAGCAGTGGAAACCGTCATCATCGGCGCCGGGATCTCCGGGCTTGCCGCCGCCCATTACCTCAACCAGCGCGGTGTGCGGCCGGTCCTCATCGAGAAACTGCCACGACTTGGCGGGCTCGTCGAAACCCGCCACCTAGCCGGATGCACCCTCGAAGCCGGTCCCGAGAGCTTTCTCTCCACCAAACCCTGGGCCGTGGACCTGGTCCGCGAACTCGGCCTCGGGGACCAGTTGATCGGCTCCAACGATCACGCCCGCCGCACCTTCATCCGCAAGGGCGGACGGCTGGTTCCGATGCCCGAGGGCCTGGTGCTGTTCGTGCCTGCCGATCCCGAAAAGCTCGCCCACTCGGACCTGCTGAGTGACTCGGCGCGCGCGCGGATCCGCGCCGAGCAAGAAAGGCAGCCCGCCGGCGAGCTGCCGGAGCGCTCCGTCGCCGAGTTCGTCATCGATCACTTCGGCGAAGAAGTGCTGGACTATCTCGCCGAGCCGCTGCTCGCCGGCGTCTACGGCGGCGACCCCTGGCAGCTCTCGGCGAGCGCCGTGCTGCCGCAGTTCGTTGAGCTCGAAACGAAGTACGGCAGCGTGCTGCGCGGTCTGGCCGAACGGCCCAAACCGGCCGGCGCGTCCGCCAGCGTGTTCCAGAGCCTGAAGGGAGGGCTCGGCCAGTTGACCGACGCGCTGGCCGCCCGGATCGACGCGCGCGTGATCCGCGACGCGCGTTGCTCGGTGCAGGCCGCCGCGGGGGGCTTCGAGGTTCACGCCGACAACGAGACCATCCGCGCCGCGCGGCTGCTTGTCGCGATCCCTGCCTGGGCCGCGGCGGAACTGCTCGAAGGGCTGGACCCAGGTCTGGCGGACGAACTGGCGGCGATCCCGTACACGCCTTCGCTGACGCTCGCGTTCGTCTACGACAAGCACGCCTTCGACGGCCCCCTCGACGGCTTCGGATTCCTGGTCCCGAAGGTGGAGCGGCGCCGCGTGATGGCCTCGACGTGGATCGGCACCAAGTGGGCGTATCGCGTGCCGGACGACAAAGTCGCCGTGCGGGTGTTCTTCAACGACGAAGCGATCCTGGCGGAGCCGGACGAGGCCGTGATCGCCATCGCGCGGGAGGAACTGCGCGAGTTGATGGGCGTCCAGGCGGAACCCGCCGCCGCGATGCTGGGGCGCTGGCCGGCGTCGATGCCGCAGTACACTCTCGGGCACGCCGCTCGCGTCGCCCGCATCTTCAGCCGCGCCGCACAACATCCGGGACTGACCCTGCTCGGCAACGCCTACCACGGCGTCGGCATCCCGGATTCTATCCGGCTGGCGCGCGACGCGGCCCTCGGATAAGCCTACAAGCCAGTGAGAAAGCGCGCCGCGATGGCCTTGGGATCCGCCGTGGCCAGGTCCAGCGGCTCAGCGCCGCCCGGAAACACCGCCGTGATGCCCTGCGCGCCCGGTACGAGGTCCAGCTTGCGGTCTTTCGCCTCGAACCGCACCGTGCGGTCGATCCACGACATGCGCACCATGGTCCGCGAGGCATGTCCCAGCGCGCGGCACTCGCCGAGCAACTGGTTCACGAACGGGCTCGCCTTCAAAGCTTCGGCGAAGGGCGCCGCCGCGGCCGCGGCTACACGAGCGGCCTCGCGAGCCTCGGCCTCGCGCCGCGCCGTCTCGGGATCCCGCGCCGCGCGGGCCTCTTCCGCCTTGACGGCGTTCTCCAGGTTGTCGAGAAACCCCATGTTTCTATTGTGGATCGAAGCGCGTCAGGTTGAACTGATCGACCACGCCCATCACGGTCTTCTCGTAGGATCCCTTCGGGGAGCCCATGGCGAAGTTCATGGCCTGGTTCAGCACCTGCGGGTACTTCTTCAGCTCGTCGCGCGTCCAGCCGCTGCTCTTGTAAGTCAGCGAACTGCCGCCGCTCGGATGCTTCTTCACGAACTCGCAGAAGATGCGGACGTTGTTCTCGTCGCTGTCGGCCACGCAGAACGAGTCGGTCACGTTCCCCTGGCCGGCCTTCGCTTCGGTGGTGCCGGCGGCCGTCACCTTGCAGGCGGGAAACCAGTTCTGACCTTCCTTCTTGGTGATCCCGAACCAGTTCGGGTGCTTGCTCTTGCCGAAGGCGTGCTCCGTGCACGCCACGGCGATGATCACCGAGAGGGGCATCTGGAACTCCTTGGCGATTGGCCCCGCCGCCTTCGCCACCTTCTCGATGAACTCCTGTTCCTTGCTGAACCGCACGTTGATCGTGAATTTCAGCTTCTCGGTCAGCGTGACAGTGATCGGCCCCACCACGGTGCCCTTCACCCGGAACCGCCGGAACACCGTCGGCATGGGCGACTTCTGCTCGGCGAGTTCGCAGATCCCGATGAACAGCGGCATCTCCTCGTTGATGTCCTTGCCCTTGTCTCCGAAGAAGTCTATGTCGATGGACTTGCCCACCAGCAGTTCCACCTGGTTGCCCACCGGTCTGCCCGCGATCTTGAATTCCGCCAAAGTTTCCTCCGCACCTAGTGTCGCGCAGACCGGGGCCACACTTGATCAAGCCGCCCGCACCGGCCCCCCGGAACGGGAGGCGTCTCGCGCGGTCCGGGAAGTGAGATAGTGAGGTTCATGACCAACCGGCAATGGCTGCTGGCGGCGCGCCCGCACGGCGACATCAAAGACTCGGATTTCCGCTGGAACGAAGCCGATCTCGCCCCCCTCGGCGACGGCCAGATCCGCGTCCGCAACATCTGGCTCTCGCTCGACCCGACCAACCGAATCTGGATGAACGAGGCCGATTCGTACCTGCCGGCCATCCCGCTGGGCGACGTCATGCGCGGGGGCGCCATCGGCGTGGTCGAGGAATCGAAGAACCCGCGGTTTGCCGCCGGCGATATCGTCCAGGGCCTGGGCGGCTGGCAACTCTACGCCACCGGCGACGGCACGGGCTGGACCAAGCTGCCGCCGCTGCCCGGCGGCCTGCCTCTCAGTACCCACTTCGGCGCCATGGGTCACATCGGATTTACGTCTTACTTCGGTGTGCTCGACCTCTGCCAACCCAAGGCCGGCGAGACCCTGGTGGTGACCGCCGCCGCCGGCGCCGTCGGCTCCATCGCCGGACAGATCGGCAAGCTCCAGGGCTGCCGCGTGGTGGGCATCGCCGGCTCGGACGACAAGTGCAAGTGGCTGGTCGACGAATTGGGCTTCGACGCCGCCATCAACTACAAGACCGAAGACGTCGGCCAGGCGCTTGACCGGCATTGCCCCAACGGCATCGACATGGACTTCGAGAATGTCGGCGGCCCGATCTTCGACCAGATCCTGATGCGGATCAACAAAGGCGCCCGCATCGCCCTCTGCGGCATGATCTCGCAGTACAACGCCGACCGGCCGCAGCCCGGCCCGTACGCCTTCACGAACCTGTTGATCAAGAGCGCCCGGCTCGCCGGCTTCATCGTGATGGACTATACGCCCCGGTTTCCCGAGGCCGCCAAGGACATCGTCACCTGGATCCTGCAGGGCAAGCTGAAGTATAAGGTGGACGTCGTCGAGGGCCTGGAGAACGCTCCCCGCGCGCTGCGGCGGCTCTTCGACGGCTCCAACACCGGCAAGCTGGTGGTGCGCATCTCGCCCGAGCCGAATGGCTGACCCCGCGCTGTACAGCCGCTCCGTACAAGGCTATCCAGCGCGGCGCGATACGATACGCACATGGCTCAAGACGTATTCATCGTGGACGCGGTGCGCACACCGGTGGGGCGCGGCAAAGCGGACGGCGCGCTGCATGACCTTCACCCCGTGGACCTGCTGGCGCTGACGCTCAACGAACTCGTGCGGCGCGCCGGCGTTGAAAAATCTCAGGTCGAAGACGTGGTCGGCGGCGTGGTGACGCCGCTCGGCGATCAGGGCGCCTGCGTGCCGCGCATGGCGGCGCTCAAGGCTGGCTTTCCGATGGAAGTACCTGGCGTCCAGTTGAACCGCTTTTGCGGCTCCGGCCAGCAGGCGGTTCACTTTGCCGCACAAGCGATCGCGGCGGGCGATATCGACATGGCGATCGGCTGCGGTGTCGAGTCGATGAGCCGCGTCGCCATCGGCTCCGACGCGAACTTCACCCCCGAGTTCCGCGCCAGCTTTCCGTTCCAGTTGCTGCACCAGGGCGTCTCGGCCGAGATGATGGCCGAGAAGTGGAGCCTCTCGCGCCAGGACCTCGACGAGTTCAGCGCCCGCAGCCACTGCCGCGCGGCGGAGGCGCAGCGCAACGGCTGGACCGCGAAGGAGCTGTTCACGGTCGGCACGAACGGCAAGGCGCTGAGCGCCGACGAGGGCGTCCGCGACAACCCGGATATGGCGAAGATGGCGGCGCTGAAGACCGTCTTCAAAGCCGACGGAGTCGTGACCGCGGGCAACTCGTCGCAGATCTCCGACGGCGCGGGCGCGGTGTTGCTCGCTAGCGAGCGCAAGGTGAAGGAACTCGGCCTGAAGCCGCGGGCCCGTCTGGTGGCGCGCGTGGCCGTCGGCTCGGACCCCGAACTCATGCTGGACGGTCCCATCGGAGCCACGAAAGCCGCGCTGAAGAAGTCGGGCCTGAGCCTCGGGCAGATCGACGCCTTCGAGATCAACGAAGCCTTCGCCAGCGTCCCGCTCGCCTGGGCCAAGGAACTCGGCGCCGACGTCGCGAAGCTCAACATCCAGGGCGGCGCGATTGCGCACGGGCACCCGCTGGGCGCCACCGGCGCGATCCTGATGACCAAACTCGTCAATATCCTCGAGCGGACCGGCGGCCGCTATGGCTTGCAGAGCATGTGCATCGGCTTCGGCATGGCGACGGGCACGATCATCGAGCGCGTCTAACTTGCGGGCTCACGCGCTCGCGCGGCGCGCCATTTCCAGGGGGACGCGGATGGTGAACCGCGCTCCCTGCCCGTCGTCGCGGTTTGTGGCGATCACCTCGCCGTCATGTTCGGCGACGATCGTCTCCACGATGTGCAACCCCAGCCCGCGCGACGCATTGGTGGAGAAACGCGGCTGGAAGATGTGCGGCAGCACGTCGTGCGGGATCCCGGGGCCGTTGTCAGCGACTTCCAGTTCCACCCAGCCCGGGTGCCGCTGCGCCCGGATCTCGACTCGCCCGCCCGGCGGCAGCGCCTGCGCGGCGTTCAGCAGCAGATTGATCAGCACCCGCTCCCACGCGTAGCGGCGTCCGTTGAGCACCAGCCCCGGCTCGACATCCGCCGCGAAGTGGATCTCGCGCCCGTGCACGGCCGAGGCGAAGTCCCGCGCGAACTGAATTGCGCCGCTCACCATGTCGGAGACGTCGATCTCCGCGTGCGCCGTGCCGGTGAGGCTGTGTACGATGCCGCGGCCCCGTTCCACGGTGCGGAACAGCGTCCCGGCCAGCGGCTCCCATTTCGGATCGGTGGAGAGCAGATCGGCGGCTTCAATCAGCGTCTGGAACACGTTATTCAGATCGTGCACCAGACATTCGATGGTGAGGTCCTGCGGCTTGGTGGCTTCCATCGGTTACGACGCGATCTGACGCAGTGTACTAAAAAACTCGGGGAAAGACACCGCGGCGGCGCCGGCGTCCGCGATTTCGCACGGGCCGTCGGCGCGCAAAGCCGCCACCGCGAAGGCCATGGCGATGCGGTGGTCGCCAAAGGAATCGAGCTGCGCCGCCCGGAACTGCTGGCGGCCCGGGACCCGGAAGCCGGCGGGATACTCCTCCACCGCGATGCCCATGCGCTGCAGATTGTCGCAGATGGTGCGGATCCGGTCGGTCTCCTTGACGCGCAGTTCTTGAGCATCGCTCACGGTCAGGCCCTGCTCGCTCGCCGCGCCCAGCACCGCGAGCGCCGGGATCTCGTCGATCAGACCCGCCGTCACCTCGCCGGAGATGGCGCCGCCCCGCACGCCCGCGCTTTTCACTTGCAGGTCGCCCACCAGTTCTCCGCCCGCTTCGCCGATCTGGAGGACTTTGAACTGAGCTCCGATCGAGGTCAGGAAGTCGAGCAGCAGGGTGCGGCTGGGGTTCATTCCCGCGCCGGCGATCGTCAGGCTGGAGCCGGGGAAGAGCAGCGCGGCCACGATAAAGAAGGTCGCCGACGAAAGATCCCCGGGCACGAAGAGCTTCTGTCCCTTCAGGACGGGATGCGGCTGCACCCGGACCTCCTTGCCCGCGACCTGGAGATCCGCGCCGAACTGCCGCAGCGCGAGTTCCGTGTGGTCGCGCGTGCGCACCGGCTCCCGCACCACGGTCTCGCCGTCGCCGTACAGGCCCGCCAAGAGCACGCAGCTCTTCACCTGCGCGCTCGCCACCGGCGTCGCGTAGTCGATCGCGCGCAGCGGTCCGCCGTGGATCGTGAGCGGCGCGAACTTGCCGTCCCGCGCCTCGATCCGCGCGCCCATTTGGGTGAGCGGCGCGATGATCCGCGCCATCGGCCGTTGCGACAGCGACGCATCGCCGGTCAGGCGGCTGGTGAAGTTCTGCCCCGCCAGGATCCCGCTCAGCATCCGCATGGTGGATCCCGAGTTCCCGCAGTCGAGGTCGCCCGCCGGCGCGGTCAATCCGCGCAAGCCGCGGCCGTCCACGATCACCGCCTTGTCCTCGCGGCGCACGCCTGCGCCCAGCGCCGCCACGCAGCCGAGCGTCGACTGGCAGTCCGCGCCCGTCGAGTAATTCTCGAGCCGCGACTCGCCCTCGGCGATCGCCGCCAGCATCGCGTAGCGGTGGGAAATGGACTTGTCGCCCGGAACCAAAACGGCGCCGCCCACCGCGCGCGCCGGCTGGATGATTTCGGTCATGGACCTACTAGTGTAGCGGCCATCCCCGGAGCAAGGCGGTGCTATATTGATCCGCATGATCAGCCGACGCTCTTGGTTCGCCTCCGCCGCGCTCGCCACCACCACCGCCGCGCAAACGGCCTCCCGGACTTCGAAACAGGTCGTCATCTCCTCGGGCAACGGCCTCCGCGCCTGTGCCCGCGCGATGGAGATGCTCAAGAAAGGCGCGGACACCCTCGACGCCGTGGTCGCGGGCGTCAACATCAACGAGGACGATCCCGAGGATAGCTCGGTCGGCTACGGCGGCCTGCCCAACGAAGAAGGCGTGGTCGAACTCGACGCGAGCGTGATGCACGGTCCCACGCGGCGCGCCGGATCGGTGGCTTCGATCCGCAACATCAAGAATCCCTCGAAGGTCGCCAAGCTGGTGATGGAGCAGACCGACCATATCATGCTGGTGGGCGACGGCGCGCTCCGCTTCGCGAAGGCCATGGGTTTCCAGGAAGAGAACCTGCTGACCGAGAAGTCGCGCATGGCGTGGATCGCCTGGAAGCAGTCGATGAAGAACCGGCAGGGCGAGGGCAACTGGGGTCCGGGGCTGGCCGCGCCGCCCGATCCCAAGAAGACCGGCGAACTCCGCCGCCTCTTCCCGCACGCCGACGACGACCTGATCGCCTGGGCCCACGAGATGGCCGTGCATCCGCCCACCGGCACCATCAACTGCCTGGCGCTCAACACCAAGGGCGAGATGTCCGGCGTCACCACCACGAGCGGCCTCGCGTGGAAGATCCCGGGCCGCGTCGGCGACTCGCCGATCATCGGCGCGGGGCTGTATCTGGATCAGGACATCGGCGGCGCGGGGTCCACGGGTCGCGGCGAGGAGAACATCCGGGTCGCGGGCGCGCACACCATCGTAGAGAACATGCGCCACGGCATGGAGCCCAAGGACGCCGTGCTCGACTGCCTGAAGCGGATCGCGCGCAACTTCAACAACGACCAGAAACGACTGGAAAAGTTCGGGATCACGTTCTACGCGCTCCGCAAGGATGGCACTTACGCTGGTGGATCCCTGTGGAAGGGCCAGCGCCGCCGCTCGCAATTCGCGGTGAATGACGGCGGCGAGAGCCGTCTCGAAGATTGCGTGTTCCTGCTCGACCGCGGCAAGACCGAGTGGGAGTAATTGCCTCGATCAGGAGATAGAAACGAACGGTGCTTGCCGCGCCCTGCCGGTTCCGGTGCGTCTTCGGGGCCGCGAGCGTGAGCGAGCGGCAAGCCCCGGAGTCACCTGACAGCCCCTGCCGGCTGGGGGTCAATGCGTATGTCCGATAACCGCGACGACACGAAACAACTCGGCGCCTGGTTCCTCGGCCCCAAAGCCGAAAACGCGGAGTGGGAGCAAAAGATGGTCTCCTACATCCTCGAGGACTATTACCACTGGCGCCGCAACTACTTCCCTTCCGATGAGATCCTGGTCACCCAGGCGCTCCGCCGCGAAGCCACGGAATGGAACGACCGGCTGTTCCAGCAGATCATGGAGATGCTCGCCGGGCTCCGGCGTCATTTCCCGTTCTACTCGCCGCGCTACATCGCGCACATGCTGTCGGATCAGACCATCCCGTCGCGCCTGGGCTATTTCGCCGGGCTGCTCTACAACCCGAACAACGTAACGCCCGAGGGCGCGCCGGTCACCGTTAAATGGGAACTCGAAGTCGGCGCCGAGATCCTCCGCATGCTCGGTTTCGAAACCCCCGACCACGACCCCAAGCGCGAGTTCGGGTGGGCGCACATCACGGGCGGCGGTACGGTCGCGAACCTCGAGGCGCTGTGGATGGCGCGCAACGTCCGCTACTTCCCGCTCGCCGTGCGCGACGCCGCGCTGCGCCACGGCATCGCCATTGCGGCCAAGCCTTTCGATGACCTGCGCGCCGCCTCCCCCGAACAGGTGCTCGCGCTGCGCCCCAACCAGGAGATCTACCTGTTCCCGCGCTTCGTCGAGGCGGTGCGGCGGCACTACGGGATCGACCGCGCGGAAGCGGCGCACCGGGTTTTCGCCATGCTCCGCGAATCCGAGGCGAGCGTGATGCACCACGGCACCCGCGTGGCGTACGCCACGCGCCCGCCGGCTCTGTTCGTCGCCGGCAGCCGGCACTACTCGATCGACAAAGCCGCCGACATCCTCGGTCTCGGCAAGGAGAACGTCTTCCTCGTGGAAACCGACTCCATGTTCCGTTTGGACGTCCGCGACCTCGAAAGCCAGCTGCATACCGCCATCGCCCGCGGCTTCCTGCCGCTGGCCGTAATCGCCATCGCGGGCACCACCGAGGAGAGCGCGGTGGACCCCATCCACAAGATCGCCGAACTCCACGAGGCGCGCGAAGACGTCAGCTTCTGGCTGCACGTCGACGCCGCGTGGGGCGGCTACTTCCGGTCCATTCTGCCGTCCCCTGCGGGCACCGTCGACGAAGTCACCCACGACCTGAACCAGTTCGTCGCCCGCGACCTCACGCTCCGCCGCGGGCGCTACGAGAAGCACGTGCGGCTGCAATGGGGCTTCCCCGATCTCACCGCCGCGCTGCTGGCTTTCCCGCGCGCGGACTCGATCACAGTGGATCCTCACAAGATGGGCTACGTGCCTTACCCCTGCGGCGTCGCTGCCTTCAAGAACGATCTGGTGCGCCAGTTCGCCGCCGAGGAGGCGCCCTACCTGAGCGAAACGAGCGAGGAGGACATTGCCGCCACCCGCCGCCACGAGCCGCCCACCTCCGTGGGTCCCTACATCCTCGAAGGCTCCAAGAGCGGCGCCGCGGTCGCCGCCTGCTGGCTCTCGCACCGCATGATCCCGCCGCGGCGGGAGGGATACGGCGAAATCGTCCGCGCCTCGCTGCTCGCCGCACGGGAACTTTACGAGCGCCTCGTGCATTGGGACGTCGCCGCCAAGACCAACGGCGAGGATCTGCCCTATCGCTTCGTGGTGATCACCGAGCGCCCGCCCGACACGAACATCGTGTGCTTCGTGGTGGCGGACAAGTCCCCGGCGCCGCTGGAGCGCACGAACCGGTTGAACCGCGCGCTCTTCGAGCAGTTCACCATCGACGCCGAACACGGTGCCAGCCAGTACTCGTACCTGCAGCCGTTCTTTCTGTCGCGCACCAGCTTTCGCGCGCCGGGATATTCGGCGCGCTCCGTCGCGGATCTGCTGGAGCGGCTGGGAGCCACTCCCGAGGATTACGAGGCGAACGGCTTGTTCGTGCTGCGCGCGACCCTGATGTCGCCGTACCTCACCCTGGCCGCGGAAACCGGACACAAGCAGGAACTGCTGGCCGAGTTCGTCGAGGAACTCGCCCGGCGCGCTGCCCAGGTGCTGGCAGACTCGGAAAAGTAGCGCCCTACGGCAGGATCAACTGCAGCGCCTTGCGCCGCGGCGTCGACCGCTCCGTCTGCCCGTAACCCATCCGCAACAGCAACTGCGGGAACTTGCCCGTGCCCAGCGCGCCTTGCAGCCGCGTCCGCAGATCCTCCACCTCGATGGGCTGGTTCAGATACGACGCCGACATCCCCTGCGTCTGCGCCTTCAGCAGCACCCGCTCCAGGGCCTGTCCCGCCGCCATCCACGCCGGCGGACCGTCGTGGTCCGTCGCAATCACCGCCAGCACCGGCGAGCCTTCCGCCAGCCGCCGGTCGTCGATCGCCTGCGTCGTGCCCCAGTCGAACGTCCGCACCACGAACGGACCCACATAGGACGCGAACTCCCCGATCCCCATCGCGTAGCCCGGAATCCCGTCGTGCGAGTGCGTCCGGTTGTTGTGCAGCCAGCTCGCCAGCTCCCGGCGGAAGCGGCGATCGGCCCCCTGCCTCCGGTCGCCTTCCATCACCAGTTGGATCACCGCGTTCCGCTTGGCCTCGTCGATCACCAGGAACGACGCGCCCTCGGCCTCCGCGGCCTGGCCGAACCCGTCGACCGCCGCCGCCGGCACGGGCTTGTTCTCGAATGGGAACCGGTAGGTGTGCCGCTTCGCGATCGCCGCGTGCAGTTGCCGCTCCTCGTCGCTCGCCGCGTGCGCGCCCGCGACCTTCACACGCGCCAGCAGGTCCCGGTGCCGCTCCAGGTCGGGCAGCACCTCCACCGCTTCCGCGTGTCCGCCCGCGCGCATCGCCATCCTCAAGTTGAACAGCAGCGCCCCGCAACTGATCGTCAACTCGCGGTCGTCCGGATCCACCACCGGCAGCGCCCGTGTCCGGTCCGCCAGAATCTCGACGCCGCCCTCCGTCATCCGGAACAGCCAGGGCTGCGTATTGTGCGTGGACGGTGCCAGCACCGCATCATCCAGGTATTTTTTGAGTTCGGGATTCATGACCAATCTCCTCGGCTGGATCTGGCCAGCCCTCCATCATACGCCCGCAGCCTATCCTATGGACTCGGAGTATACCCGATACAGGTTCCGCCCCAGGATCTTCTCCACGCGATCTTCGGAGTAACCCCGCTTCTTCAGTTCGTCCCACACCCGCTCCATCCGCCGCGGCCCGTTCAACCCTTCCAGATACAGTGGCCAGTCCGCCGGCTGGAACTGCACGCCCTCTTCTTTTAGCAGGACCTCGATCTCTTCCTTCGTGTCCGGGATCACGCGGTGGTCGCGATCGCTGCCGATGCCGACATGGTCGATGCCGGCGGTCTTCACCGCGTGATCGATATGGTCCAGGTAGAAGCGCAGGTTGTTGGAGCGCTCCGTCGTGAGGAACGTCCGGATCTGCGCCATCCCCACGAACCCGCCCTTCTCGCCGATCGCGCGCAGCACCGCGTCCGTCACGCCGCGCCGGTGCTGGAAAACGGCGCGGCACGCCGTATGCGAGATCACCACGGGTTTCTTCGACTCCGCGATCGCCTCGGCAATGGTCCGCATGCCGCCGTGAGAAAGATCCACCAGCATGCGCGCCTGGTTCATCGCCGCGATCACCTCGCGGCCGAACTCGCTGAGTCCGGCGTCCGAAGGCTCGAAGCAGCCGTCGCCCACGAAGTTCCGGTGGTTGTAGGTGAGCTGGATACTGCGGATCCCCACCGCGCGCAAGGTCTCCACGCGCCCCGCGTCGCGCTCCAGCGGCGCCGCGTTCTGGATCTGATACAGGATGCCCAGCTTGCCCTCCGCCCGGGCCCGGTCGACATCGGCGGTCTGCAGCACGCGCAGAAACTGCGGCGCCGCGAAGTAGCGGTCGTACTCGCGCACGTCGGCGAGCAGCGCGGCGAGAGCGTTCCCGCCGTATTCCTTGGGATCGGTCACCGTGATCGCGACCATGTTGGTGCCGCTCGCGAGGATCTCCCGGATTAGCGCCGGCGGGTAGATCCGCCGGATCTCGCCGTTCGCGTCGAGCATCAGGGGTCTGCGCGCCGTCTGCGCCGCGGCGAACGGCGCCGCGAAGGGAGCGGCCAGCGTGGGAAGAAAGGAGCGCCGGAGCATACCGGCGAGTCTATCAGCGCGCGGCCCGGCCTAGGCCAGCACCGGCGTCTCGATCGCGACCACCCGGTTGCGGCCCGCGCGCTTGGCGCGGTACAGGGCGTCGTCGGCCGTCCGGATCAGCGCCTCCGGGGGTTGCGCCTTGCCAGGTTCGGCCCACGTGACGCCGAAACTGCAGGTGAGCTGGTAGGGATCCTCGCCCAGCGTCAGCGGCGTGCTCTCGATCACGGCCCGCATCCGCTCCGCCTGACCTTCCGCGCACTCGGCCTGACAGCCCGGCAGGATCACCAGCAGCTCTTCTCCGCCGTACCGGCCGATGGAATCGTAGCCGCGGCAGCAGGACTGCATCCGCCGGGCGGCTTCGCGTAACACGGCGTCGCCCGCGAAGTGCCCGAAGGTATCGTTCACCGCCTTGAAATGGTCGAGGTCCGCCAGCACCACGCCCACCGGATTGCCCTCCCGCGCGCTGCGCTGCAGTTCGCGGTCCAGGATCTCCAGGATCGACGACCGGTTCCAGATCCCGGTGAGAAAATCCTTGGTGGCCTGCTCGCGCAGCGCCTCGCGGGCCCGCACCAGCTCCGATTGCAGCTCTACGATCCGCCGTCCGGCGCGGAGCCGGACCTTCAGCTCGTGCTGGTCGAACGGCTTCACCAGATAGTCGTCGGCGCCGCTCTCCATGCCTTCCACAAGATCTTCCTTGAGGCTCTTGGAGGTCAGCAGCAGCAGATACGTGTACGGCTCGCCCGCGCGCTGGCGCACCAGCCGGCAGACCTCGGGTCCCGTCAGACCGGGCATCACCCAGTCCAGAATCGCAATCGACGGCGCACCCGGCTCCTGCAGGACTTCCCAGGCCTCCGCGCCGTCGGACGCCGTCACCACGTCGTACTCCCACTTGCGCAGAGTCGCCTCCAGCAGGTGCCGGGATACGATGCTGTCGTCCGCGATCAGGATCCGCATGGGTCGCCGTCCGCTATTGGGACGTCTCCCACATTATCGGACAAACCACCCAGGACTGTTAGTACCCCCTGCTTTTCGGCGTTCCCCCGGCCCCGCCGCGCTATCATGGTGCGTAGGAGCGGCGGCAGGCCGCCCGGAGAATCTCTCATGAACAACCCGCACGCCATGAACTCGGTGCTCGTCCCGATGGTCGTCGAGCAGACCTCGCGCGGTGAGCGCGCCTTCGACATCTACTCGCGCCTGCTCAAGGAAAACATCATCTTCCTCGGCACCCCGATCGACGACAATGTCGCTAACTTGATCATTGCGCAGATGTTGTTCCTCGCCGCCGAGGACCCGGAAAAGGACATCTCGCTCTATATCAACTCCCCGGGCGGCTCCATCACCGCCGGCATGGCGATCCTCGACACCATGAACCTCATCGAGCCGGACATCGTCACCTACTGCGTCGGCCAGGCGGCTTCGATGGCCGCCGTCCTGCTCGCCTGCGGCACCAAGGGCAAGCGCTACAGCCTCCCGAACTCCCGTATCCTGATCCACCAGCCCCACATGAGCGGCCTCGGCGGCCAGGCCACCGACATCGAGATCCACGCCAAAGAGATCATTCGCATGCGGGAGAGCCTGAACCAGATCCTCGCCAACGCCACCGGCCAGAGCCTCGAGAAGATCAGCCGCGACGTCGAGCGCGATTACATCATCGGCGCCCAGGAAGCCCTCGAGTACGGCATGATCGACCGCGTCATCGCCAGCCGCGAGCTGGCTCCGGTAGCGAAGTAGCAGCCAGCCGGAAACCGCTGCAGTTACCGCCAAGAACCCCGCAACTCGCGGATGATTTTGCGCATCTGCGCTGCTTCACGATCCGACAGAGATCCCTGCACTCGGAGTGCGGCCGCCTTGCGTTCTTCCTCAGCCTTCAGGTAACCGTCGATCGCTTGGAGCACGATGGAAGCGGTCCGCTTCCCTCGATGCCGCGCAATCTGACGGAGCTTCTCCAGCCGCTCCGCGCCAACGTTGATCGTGATCCGCATTCCTAGCTCCCTCGGTCAGTGTATTCTGGACGCCATGCGCCGCGCGACCGTCCTCCTCCTCCTCGCCCTCCCCCTGGCCGCCTCCGAAGAACTCGCCCGCTCCGTCACCATCTACCGCGACAACTGGGGCGTCCCCCACATCACCGGACCTACCGACGCCGCCTGCTCCTTCGGCTACGCCTACGCGCAAGCCGAAGACAACTTCTGGCAGGTGGAGGATAATTTCATCCGCGCCCTCGGCCGCGCCTCCGAGGTCTACGGCGAGAAAATGCTCGCCGAGGACTTGATCGTTCGGGCTCTCGAAATCCCTAAGCTCGCCCAGGCGGAGTACGCCCGCTACTCGCCCCAGATCCAGAAGATCGCCCAAGGCTACGTCGCCGGCCTCAACTGGTACCTCGCGAAGAACCCCAAGGCCAAACCCCGCCTCATCACGAAGTTCGAGCCCTGGCATCCCATCGCCTTCGCCAACTACGCCATCTACTTCAACTTCCTCTTCCGCCAGACCGGGCTCCGCACCGGCGAAATCACCCCCGTCGTCCCCGTGCAAGGCTCCAACATGTGGGCCATCACGCCCAAGAAGGCCGTCTCCGGCCGCGCCACCCTCTTCATGAACCCCCACCAGCCCTTCTTCGGCGTCGGCCAGTGGTACGAGGGCCACGTCATGAGCAACGAGGGTTGGAACATGTCCGGCGCGTCCTTCTTCGGATCCATGTTTCCCACCATGGGCCACAACGAATTCCTCGGCTGGAGCCACACCGTCAACAAGCCCGACGTCTACGACCTCTGGGAAGAGACCTTCGACAACCCCGCCGACCCGCTCGCCTACAAGTACGGCGCCGGCTACCGCAAGGCCACCGAGTGGTCCGAGTCCGTCACCGTCCAGGGCAAGACGCCCCGCAACTACAAGTTCACCAAGACCCACCACGGCCCCATCGTCGCGGAACGCAACGGCAAGAAGATCGCGCTCCGCTTCGGCAAGCTCTGGGAAGGCGGTCAGGTCGAGCAGCGCTACCGCATGGGCAAGGCGCGCAACTTCGCCGAATGGAAGCAGGCGATGTCGCTCACCAGCGTCGCCATGTTCAACGCCGTCTACGCCGACAAGGACGGCAACATCTTTTATGTCTCGAACGGCGCCATTCCCCGCCGCTCCCTCCGCTACGACTGGTCGAAGCCCGTCCCCGGCTCCGACCCCGAGGCGGAATGGCAGGGCTATCATCCCTTCTCTGAGCTGCCGCAAGTCGCCAACCCGTCCTCCGGCTGGGTCCAGAACTGCAATTCCACGCCCTTCACCACCACCGTCGGCGAGGACAATCCGCGCGAGGACAAGTACCCGGCCTACATGTGGTCGGACCCCGACACCGCCCGCGCCCGCATCTCGCGCCGCATTCTCAACAACCGCGACAAATTCACCTTCGAGGAGTTCGAAAAGGCCTCCTGGGACACCTATGTGATCGAGGCCGAAACCGATATCCCGCGCATCGCCGCGCGCTTCGCCGAGCTCCGCAAGTCCGATCCGGCGCGCGCCGCGCGCCTCGCTCCCGTCGTCGAAGAGCTCACCGAATGGGACCACCGCGGCCGCTTCGACTCCGTCGCCATGACCCTCTACGTCCGCTGGGCCGAAAAGCACGCCGCCAATCCGCAACGCGACCCGGTGGAAAAACTCGAGGAAGTGGTCGCCGACCACGAGAAGGCCTTCGGCAAGTGGCGTGTCGCCTGGGGCGACGTCAACCGCTCCCAGCGCGTCCACACCTCGGGGGAACTGGAGACGTTCTCCGACGCCAAGCCCAGCGTCCCCATCGCCGGCGGCCCCGGCACCGTCGGCATCGTCTTCAACTTCTACACGCGCCCCGCCGAAGGCCAGAAGCTGCGCTATGGCGTCGCGGGACACTCCTTCGCCGGCGTCGTCGAGTTCGGACCCCAAGTGAAGGCGCGCACCATCCTCACCTTCGGCAACTCCGCCGACCCCGCCTCGCCCCACTACTTCGACCAGGCCCAGCTCTACTCGAAGCAGCAGTATAAGGACGCCTGGTACACCCTCGCCGAGATCAAGGCTCACTCCAAGCGTGTCTATCGCCCCGGCATGAATTAAGCAAACTGGGCCGCGACCGCGAGGGAGCGGCAAGCCCCAGTCGCCTCGCACTAACGCCACCGCAAGATCCGGAGCGCGCTCCAGCGCCCCAATCCGCTAGCCTGAGGCCGTGAACCTCGACGAAACCCATCTCTGGGAGCATGGCTTCGCCTCCGCCGGCCCCGTGCTGAACCAGGACGCCTGCGCGCATCTCATCCGCTCTTACGCTGACCCCGCGCTCTTCCGCTCCCGGATCGAAATGTCCCGCTACCGCTTCGGACAAGGCGACTACCAGTACTTCGCCGATCCGCTCCCCCAGCCCGTCGCATCACTCCGGGAACGCTTCTACACGCTCCTCGCCCCGCTCGCCGACCGTTGGATGGACGCTCTCGGGCTCCCCCAGCGCTACCCAGCCGATCTCGCCGCCTTCCGCGCCCACTGCCGCGCCCACGGCCAGGCCAAGCCCACGCCCTTGCTGCTGCACTACGAAACCGGTGGCTACAACTGCCTCCACCAGGACCTCTACGGCGACATCGTCTTCCCCTTGCAGGTGGTTATCTGTCTGTCCACACCCGGCGAGGACTTCACCGGCGGCGAGTTCCTGATCGTCGAACAACGCCCCCGCGCCCAGTCCGTGGGCCACGCGATTCCGCTCCGCCAGGGCGAAGCACTGGTGTTCAGCACCCGCTACCGCCCCGTGAAGGGATCCCGCGGTTTCTACCGCGCCAACCTGAAGCACGGTGTCAGCCGCGTCCTTTCCGGTACCCGCTACACCCTCGGCATCATCCTCCACGACGCCAGCTAGAGAGGCTAATTCGGGGGTTCCCCCGCCAGGGGGTACTTCGGGGGGGTCCAGGGGGTAGCCGGGGGTCAAATTCCGCAGCGCAACACCGGCACGGCCCTTGCAATCCAGTCATCGCCAAGACTTCAAATTCGGCATAGGGCCACTCTGGCGAGCGACCCGAGCACCCATCCCAAGGCCGGCATGGGGTGAGCCAGCTTGCGATCACAGCCGGCGCGGCGATATTTTTCTTTTGTCTGCAACCACTTGCGGGAACCGAGCTGGCGGGCGGCGGGACACCTCCGGGCAGACTCGAAGCGCCATGGGTTTCTGTTCCGACCGATCCACACAGTTCCTGAAAGATCTCGGCTACAACGTCGTGCGCCATCCGTCGGCGGCGATCGAGCCGTTGCAACTGATCGCCGCCGCGCGGGGCGCGGCGGGCATCGCCGGGCGGCTGGAGCACCTGCTCCGCGCGGGAGCGGCGGCCGAACTGCCGGAGATCCACCGCGACGCTCCAGCCGCCGGCATCGAGGGGCTGACGTCGTCCACGATCCAGTACGGTGTGGGCTGCGCGCTGCTCTCCAATTGCATCGCGGCGCTGGGCGGCGGCAGCGTCAGTCTGCACGCGCAACGCGAGACCGGGATCCGTTTCCGCTACCGCGACGTCCGAACGGACTGGGCGCTGCCGCTGGAGGCCGGCCGGTTCCTGGCGTCCGCGCCGCTCGACGGCGCGAATCCGCTGCTGGCGGACCATATCCTGGGGCACGGCGATTTGTACCTGATCACGCGCGTCGTGAAGTCGCGCCGGTTCCAGTTGGAGTTCGAGGATCAGGGAGCGCTCGCGGCGGGCTTCGAGCTGCGCGGCGTGACCCCGGAGGTTCGGGTGCGCCAGGAGAGCGAGCGGGTGCTGGCGTTCGAGGGCGAGCAGCCGGTGGTGTTCGGGTTCCAGTGCTTCCGGATCGGCTTGCGGGACGGCCGGGTGAGCCTGGCGCCGGCGCGGGCAGGCTCGGTGGCGGCGGACACGGGCGCGGGAAGTCCGGAGCTGCTCGCGCGGCACGGGCTGCTGGATCTGGCCGCTTCGCGCCAGTAGCTATGATGCGACGTCAGATGCTCCTGTTACGGGTCGTCTTGGCCGTCTGTCTGGCCGTTCCGCTTTTCGCCCAGGGCAAGGGTAGTGGCAAGCGCAACCAGCCCGGCATCTTCACGGATGCAGATCGCCGCGTCGTTCGGGATTGGGCGCGTGCGGCCACACCGTGGGCGTTGCCGCCCGGCCTGGCGCAGCGCGGGCAGTTGCCGCCGGGGATGCAGAAGAAGCTTGCCCGTGGCGGGACCCTGCCTCCGGGAATCGCGAAGAAGTTCAGTCCCTTCCCGCCGGATCTCAGCGGACGGCTCAGTCCGTTGCCGCCGGGGTGCGCCTGCGACCGGGTTTTCCTGGACGGCCGGGCGCTGGTGATCGCGCGCGCTACTCAGGTGATCCTCGATGTCATCGACGTGTTTTGAGCTCGCTGCACGTTCGGCGCGCGAAAGTCTGTGCCCTTGCGGATGATATTCTTGGCGCATGATCGCTGCGCTAACCGCAACAGCACTGGCGGCCTTCCTCGGGTTTGAGCCATCCCTGAAACCGCGCTGGCGCGCAGGGGACGAGTTTACCGTCGAGATCATCAGGAAGCGCGAGGACTCACGGCGTCCCGCAAGCAACGGCACGTCGACCACCCGGGTACGGGCCAAGGTACTGGAGACAGAACCAGCCCGCAGTGTGGTCGACTGGGTGCCTGGACCGACCTCGTTCTCCAATGCGGCCGTGGCTCAGAACCCGATCCTGTTGAAATCAGCCGATGCGCTCAAGGACGTCCATCTGGAGTTGATCCTTGATGAAGACGGTAACTACTCCGGGCTGCGCAACGAGTCTGAGGTCAGCGCGAAGCTGGAGAACATGTTACGGATCATGCTCAGCGAGTGGGGTTCGGAGCCGCAGGTCCAGAATTCGATCCGGCAGGTGTTAAACCCACAAGTGCTGCTCGGATCAGTCACCCGTGAGGCGCAGATGTACTTCTCACTCGGCGGCGTCGAACTCAAGCAAGGATTCTCGGTCGAAGCTCCGGTGCAATACCCGAATCCACTGGGATCCGGGGTCCTCAAGGCCGTAATGAGGGTGGCCGTTTCGTCATTCGAAGCGTCGGAGGTTCGGGCGCGGATCTCGACACGCTTCGATGCGGAGGTTCTGCGCGACATGACCCTGAAATTGCTCCAACAGGCAGGGGGCAATGCGAGCGCAGAGGAGATCGCCAAGCTGCCGTCGCTGCAGGTAACGGACGAAACCGAAGGCGCGGCGGACCCGCGTATCGGATTGGCCACGCAACTGAGTGTCACGAGAGCCACCACGATGGGACCGCAATTGAACCGCTTAGACGAGTGGCGTTTCCGCCTCGTAGACCGCCCAGTTCCTCGGCAATGATCCCGGTCCCGGCCGTTTCAGGAGCTGTAAGCCCGCAACACGCCGAACAGCACCAGCCACAGCACGCCCATCAGGTGCCAGTACCAGGTGACGACCGCGATCAGCTCAAAGCGGCGCCGCGCCAGCGGACTCCAGGTGCGGTACAGTGCCCACCCGATCGCCGCCAGGCCGCCCGCAAGGTGCAGGCCGTGGCCCGCCGTGAAGATGTAGTAGAACGACGCGTGCGGGTTCTCCACCAGGAACGAGCCCTGCTGAATCAACTGCCGCCAGCTCAGCGTCTGCAGCACCAGGAATACGAGACCCATCCCCGCCGCGGCCGTGAGCCACTGGCGGAAGAGCCGGTGGCGCGCGCGGCGATAAAAGCGGTGCGCGGCTTCGATGGCCGCCGAAGAAACGACGATCACCGCGCTCGAGTACCAGAGCAGCGGCGGCAGGTGCACTTCCTGCCAGAAGGCGCGGGTCTGGGCGCGCCACAGGAACGCGGCAATCAGCGCGGCGAAGGTAAACACCAGGTACCCGAAGAAGCACAGCAGGAACATCCAGAACAGGCCGCTGGGGCGGCGCGGTTCCTCGAGCGCCGCGGGCAGGACCACGACTTCTCCGGTGCGTTCGGCGCGGGGACTGATGAGTTCGGACATACTGCGGGGACTTTCTCAGGCTAGATCATTTTGCGCCGGGCGGCCTTGCCGGTCGCTTGCGCTCCCGGTTCTGAGATGACAGCGGGATCGATGGCGCGGTATTTTCCGATCTCCAGGCCCCCGATCTCCAGGCGGCCGATGCGCGTGCGCACCAGCTTCAGGACCTTGGCGCCCAGGGCCTCCACCATGCGGCGCACCTGGCGGTTGCGGCCCTCGGTGATGGTGATCTCGAAGTGGGTGTATTTGCCGGAGTCGCGCAGGCGGATGCCTGGGGTGGGCCGGGTGGGTCCGTCGGCCAGCTCGACGCCGTGGCGCAGCCGGTCGAGCTGCTCCTCGGTAAGCACCTGCGAGGCCTTCACCAGGTACGTCTTGGGGACCTTGTGCTCCGGGTTGGTGGTGCGCTCGGCGAACTGCGCGTCGTTGGTGATCAGCAGCAGGCCGGTGGTGTCCTGGTCCAGGCGGCCGACGGGGAACACCCACTGGCCGATGTCCGGCAGCAGGTCATAGACGGTGGGCCGGCCCTCGGGATCCTTGTAAGTGGTCAGGTAGCCTTTGGGCTTGTACAGGACGTAGTACACCTTCTGACGGGCGGACAGGGGCTTGCCGTCGAAGTTAACCTGGTCGCGCGCGAAGTCGATCCAGTGGTCCGGGTTCTCGATGCGGCGGCCATTGACGGTAACGCGGCCCGCGTGGATCCAACTGCGGGCCTCGGTCCGGGAGCCCAGGCCGAACTTCGACAGCACGCGTTCCAGCGTCTTCAACGGACGCTTGCCGCTTACGCCGCGGGCGCCCATTGGACCGCCTGGTCCGCGTCCGGCGCGGCGCTGACACGTCCCAGCCGCCGCATGTATTCGAGGTGCGCGAGAATCTCGAGCACTGCGAAATGATAGTGGAACGCGGAGAGCTTGCGCTGCCACATTTCCTCGACCACGTGGTGCGCGGTGGTCGGGCTCTTGGCCAGGACGCCGAGAATCTGGCCGCAGCGCTCCTCGTGGTGCTGGTGCGTGGCCCGGATCCACTCGGCGTGGCCGCGGAACGGGCCGCCGTGCGAAGGGAGCACGGTCTCGATGGGATAGGGGATCAGCATCGAGAGCGATTCCAGGTACTGTCCGAGGGTGTCTTTCTCGGGGTGCCAGGTGATGTTCGGCGTGATGTGCTCCAGGATGTGGTCGCCGGAGATCAGGAACTTGTGCTCCAGCGAGTAGAGGCACAGGTGGCCGGGCGAGTGGCCCGGGGTCCAGACGAACTCGAGGGTGCCGTGCGCGACCTTCAACCGCTCGCCGCCGTGGAGCGGCCAGGCCGGCTCCAGCTTGCGGAACGAAGCGCGGATCTGGGTGAAGGACTTGTGGACCCGCTCCTGGAGTTCCTTCGGCGTGCCCGCCGAGGCCAGCGCGCGGTCGAAGAACGCCATGTTGCGGCCGGTGTTGGCGGACTGGGCTAGGTACTCGGCCTCCTGGTGGTGCATCAGCAGGTCCGCGCCGGTAAGGTCCAGGATGTGCGCGGCCAGGCCCACGTGGTCCGGGTGCATGTGGGTGATGCACAGCTTGCGGATGTCTTTCCAGGCGAGGCCGCCTTCGGCCAGGCCTTTTTCGAGCGCCGCGAAGCACTCGTCGGTTCCGAAGCCGGAGTCGACAAGCATCCAGCCGTCCTCGAGCTGGACGACGTGGACGTTCACGGTGTCGAGTTCCCAGGGCAGCGGAAGGTTAATGGAGTGGACGCCGGGTGCGACTTCGATCATGCGGAGGTTACCGCCTCGTCGGCGTGGTAAGAGCTGCGCACCAGGGGGCCGCTTTCGACGTGGCGGAAGCCCATCTCGTAGCCCAGGCGCTTGAACTCGGCGAACTCCTCCGTGGTGACGTAGCGCAGGATGGGCAGATGCTTCGGCGTGGGCCGCAGGTACTGGCCGACGGTGAGGATGTCGACGTGGTGCGCGCGCAGGTCCCGCATGACGGCGAGGACCTCATCGTTGGTCTCGCCGAGCCCGACCATGAGGCCGGACTTCGTCGGCGTCTCCGGGCGCAACTGCTTGGCGTACGCGAGCATTTCGAGCGACCGCTCGTAGCGGGCGCCCATGCGGACCTGCCGGTACAGGCGCGGCACGGTTTCGGTGTTGTGGTTCAGGACGTCGGGCGCGGCGTTCATCACCATGCCGAGCGCGGCTTTGGAGCCCTGGAAATCCGGCACCAGAACCTCCACGCCGCAGCCGGGGACGCGCTCGCGAATGGCGCGGATGGTGAGGGCGAAAAGCTCGGCGCCGCCGTCGGCGCGGTCGTCGCGGTTGACGCTGGTGATGACGGCGAACTTGAGCCCCAGGGCGGCGCAGGCCTCGGCGACCCGGCGCGGCTCGTCGTAGTCGACCTCCAGCGGCGCGCCCTTCTGCACGGCGCAGAACCCGCAGCGGCGCGTGCACATGTTGCCGAGGATCATGAACGTGGCGGTGCGCCGGTTCCAGCAGTCGCCGATATTGGGGCAGGCGGCGGATTCGCAGACGGTGTGGAGTTTCAGGTCCTCCACCAGGGCCTTGAGGTTGCGGTAGTTGTCGCCCACGGGGGCGGGGGCTTTGAGCCAGGCCGGCCGGGCAACCTTCGGTTCAATGGTGACGAGCACTAGAATTCCAGTTTAGCAGTGGGACCCGCGAGCCACCGATCCGGCCGCTGCGGCCCTGTTAGAATTTCTACCGGCGGAGGTCCCCATGCCCGAAGGACTCAAAGATAAAGTCGCTATCATCGGCGTCGGCTGCACCAAGTTCGGCGAGAACAACGACCTGAGCTACGAAGACATGGTGGCCGAGGCGGGGTTCGCCGCCTTTCGCGACGCCGGCATCGAGCCCGCGCGCATCGAAGCGGCCTGGTTCGGCGCGTACTCGCCCAACAACGGCCGCGGCAAAGCCAGCGTCTCGCTCGCGGACTCCCTGCGCCTCTACGGGATCCCGATCACCCGCGTCGAGAACTTCTGCGCCACCGGCACCGACGCGTTCCGCAACGCGGCCATGGCCGTCGCCAGCGGCGTCTACGACGTCGTGCTCGTGCTCGGCGCGGAGAAGCTGAAGGACCGCCCGCTGCGCGGCCTGGCCCGCGAGGGTCCGCACCCGTACCAGCAGGAAGGGCTGACCGCGCCCGGCATCTTCGGCCTGGCCGCCAACCGCTACTTCCACGATTTCGGCCTCTCGCGCGAGGAGGGCAAGCAGGCGCTGGCGCAGGTGGCGGTGAAGAACCACTACAACGGCGCGCGCAATCCCAAGGCGCATTTCCAGATGGAGATCACCCCGGAGCAGGTGTTGAAGGCGCCGATGGTGTGCGATCCGCTGGGGCTGTTCGATTGCTGCCCGACCACGGACGGCTCCGCCGCCGCGGTGCTGTGCCGCGCCGACCTCGCCAAGCAGTTCCGCCCGGACCCGATTTACCTCAAGGGGATCGGCCTGGCGGTGTTCACGGGCCGCCCGTGGAACGACGCGAGCTTCGATTACACCGGATTCCCGTCGACGCGGACTGCCGCCGCGCAGGCCTACAAGATGGCCGGCGTCGCCGATCCGGTGAAGGAGATCGACCTCGCCGAAGTGCACGACTGCTTCACCATCACCGAGATCCTGAACTACGAGGACCTCGGGTTCTGTAAGAAGGGCGAGGGCAAGCACTTCATTGCGGAGGGCCGCAGCTCGCTGGCCGGGGACCTGCCGGTGAATCCGTCGGGCGGCTTGAAGAGCTTCGGGCACCCGATTGGCGCGTCCGGGGTCCGGATGATTTACGAGGTAGTGACGCAACTGCGCGGCCAGGGCGGCGCCCGCCAGGTGAAGGACGCCGAACTCGGGCTGGTGCACAATCTCGGCGGTCCGGGGTCCGTCGCGTGCGTGGCGGTGTTGGGGAACTAAACCCTCTAGAAACTCAGCCGGACCTGCAGCACCACGATCCGGTTGCCGCCCGCCGACGAGATCCGCCCAAAGTCCGGCGAGTTGATGTTCATGTTCGGGTTGCCCCACTGCGGCGTGTTGGTCAGGTTGATGGCGTCGGCCCGCAGTTGCAGGTTCCAGCGCTCGGTGATGGCGATCCGCTTGATCAGGTTCAGGTCGAAGCGGAAGTTGGCCGGCCCGGAGATGAAGTTCAGCGCCACGTTGCCGAGCTGTCCCGGCGCGGGGTTCACGAACAGGAGCTTGCCGGAGGCGTCGGTGATCGCGCGCATCACGCTGCGCGACTGGATCTGCTGGGTGGTGGTGATGCGTTGCACCCAGGGATCCACCACTTGTTGCAGCCCCGCAAAGTACACCGGACCATTGGGCGTCACGGTCACGCTGCCGAGCGACCTCGGGATATCGGTCACCTGGTTCGGCGAGGTGGATGCGGTCGTGAAGCCGTTGAAGGCATTCACCGACGACAGCGTCAGCGGGTTGCCCGTGTAGTACTGGAAGATGCCACCCGTCTGCCAGCCGCCGATGATGTGGTTCAGCCACCGGGGCGCGCCGCCGCCGATCCACTTGTCCTTGCCGAAGGGCAGTTCGTAGATCCCGTTGAACTTCCAGACGTGGGTGCGGTGGAAGTCGAGCAGGCGTTTGTCGGCGCGGCGGTTGCGCAGCGTCCGGTACTGGCTGAATAGCGCGGCGTCCTCGCCTTCGTCCTCGCCGATAGCCCGGCTCCAGGTGTAGTTGCCCTGCAGGAACATGCCGTCCGAGAAGCGGCGCGTGAACTCCACCTGCAGCGAATGATAGGTCGAGTTGGCGAAGTTGCCTGACAGGATCGCCGTGGCGAACTGCGGGTTGGGATTCACGAAGTTCTCCGGCAGGCCGACACGGCGCAGCAAGCCGCCGTTCACGCCGGTGAACTGGTTGGTGTTTGAAATAAAGTTGGCCAGGCCGCCGGGGTTGTTATTGGCGAAGAAGCCCTGGGTGTTCGGGTTCGTCCGCATCAGGTCGGAGCCGGTGATCGTGGTGCCGACGCCGCTCAGGCCCGCGAAGATCCGGTCGAAGAGCGGCGCGTTGCCGCCCGCCTGGGTGACCAGGTACGCGTCCAGGATCCCGTTCTCGAAGATGTTCGCCTCGTTGACGCTCGCGTTGCGGATCAGCTTGGTGCCCTTGCTGCCGACGTAGCGCGCTTCGAGGAAGCTGTTCTTGGCGAGCTGCCGCGTCAGCGTCGCGCTGAAGTTCTGGATATAGGGAGTCCGCAATTCGTCCGTGTAGCTGCGGACGGTCTGCGTGCGTTGCGTGAGCGGGACGGTCTGCAAGGGCTGCGTGATGGGCGTCAGCGGCAGCCGCAGGTTGCTCATATTGAGCAGGCTGGCGGTCAGAAAGATGGTGGTCTCCGACAGGCCGGGATTGAGTCCCGAGATATCGTGGGTCAGGTAGATCGGATTGCGCTCGTAGGCGATGCCGTAGCCCGCGCGCAGCACGGTCTTGTTCTTGCCCCACCAGGGGAGCGACCAGGCGAGCCCCACGTTCGGCGAGAAGTTGTTCCAGTCCTGCCCGAACAACTTGGTATTCGGATTGTCGGTGCCGGGACCCACGGGGATGGTGCGGGTCAACTGACCCCGCTGCACGTTCGGCTGGAACATGTCGCCGAAGGTGGTTCCGGTGATGCCGAAGATGCCGCCGCCGCCGCCCGCCAGGCCGAGGCCGCGCTGCTGCCGCTCGTGCGGCGTGGCATACCACTCGTAGCGCAGCCCTAGGTTCAGCGTCAGGTTCTGGTTGACCTTGAAGTCGTCTTTGAAGAAGAAGCTGTATTCGTGCTGGCTCCAGTTTCGGTACCGGTCCAGGCCTGGGATGTAGACCGGGTTCTTGGCGCTGTCGGCGTTGTAGACCTGGAAGGCGTTGCCGAGGCTGCCGCTCAGGTCGAGCAGCAGGTTCTGCCCGGCGGCGGTGTTCTGGCCGATGCCGGGAATGTTGAGGACTCCCTGTACCGGCACGGCGCCCGCGCCGATGGTGGCGCGCGGCTGGACCGCGAAGGCGTCATAGCCGGCGCTCGACACCAGCCGGGCCTCCACGCCGCCGCGGAACGAGTGCCGTCCCTTCAGCCAGGAGATGGTGTTGCCGAACTGGTACACCGGCGAGAGACGGCCGGACCGGTCCGAGGCATAGTTGGTGGGCAACAGCGGTTCCGTGACGCTGGCCATGTCGAGGATGTAGGGGATCCCGCTGGCGACGGGCATCAGCTTCGTGCCGCCATTGTTCTCGGCGTACGGCGCGATGATGCCGACGCGCGGGCGGAACACGCCGGCGCGAAACTCGTTCACCAGGTTGGGCCGGAACACGGAAGTCAGCGAGGCAATGTACTGCGTGGTCTCCGTGGGCCCGCGGCCGCCCGGGGAGTCCGGATACGGCTGGGGTCCGACGACGTTCAGGCTGTCGTAGGCCTGGTGTGAGTAGCTCGCCGACATGCGATGGTTCGTATTGAACATGTGGTCGACGCGGACTTCGTACAGCTCGAACTCGATGTTGACCGGACGGCTCCACACGAAACCTGCGGTGTTCAGTCCGTCGCCGGCGAAGTAATTGTTGGGCAGCGGCATGGCGCCGAGGATGCGTCCGATGGCGCCGGTGGGATCCGCGCCGGGGCGGTTGGGGTCCCGGCCGAAGACGCTGACCGTCTGCAGATCGCCCGTGGCGGCGGCGGGACGGATCGGGTTGCCGCCGGCGTCCACTACCGGCGTACGAGAGTTGGCGTTGGCGTTCTGCGCTCCCGGAAAGAAGCGGAACTGGCCGCGGCGGGCCGTGTCCGTGAACACGGTGGCGGTGGCGGCGTTGCGCTGGCGCTGCCGTTCGCCGTCGTAGAGGCCGTGGAAGAAGGTCCGGTTCTTTTTGATGGGCCCGCCCAGGCGCCCGCCAAACTGATTGCGGATCAGGACATTGCGCGGCGAAATCTCCTGGCCCGTGCGGGGATCCCGGCCGCGCTGGTTATTGAACCAGGTGTTGGCCGTAAGGGCCGTGTTGCGATGCTCTTCATACACGCTGCCCCGGAACGAATTGGTGCCGCCGCGGGTGATCACCTGGATCTGCCCGGAGCCGCGCCCCAGTTCGGCGTCGGCCGGCGAGGTGACGATGCGGAACTCCTCCGCGCGGTCCACGTTTACGCGATTTGAGACCACGGCGTTGAAGGTGCCGTTCAGCAGGTTGTCCTGAGCGTTGATGCCGTCCAGCGTGAAGTTCAACGAGCCGCGCCGGTTGCCGGAAAAGCTCTCGCCCACCACGCCTGCCTGCGTGCTCACCAGATCATAGGAGTTCCGGCCCGCGAGCGGCAGTTCCAGCACCTGGCGTCCGCTGACGACGTTGCCCACCGAACTCGAAGCGTAGTTCAACTGCGCGTTGGCGCCCTCCACCTGGACGACTTCCGTGGCGCCGCCGATCTCGAGCGCGATGTTCAGCGTCAGCCGCGCGCCCACCTCGAGTTCGACGTTCGCCGCCACCGAGCGGCGGAACCCGCTCAGCTCGGCGGCGAAGTTGTACTTGCCCGGAATCAGCGCGGCGAACGAATACACCCCGGCAGCGTTCGCCGTGGTGCGGCTGACCACGCCGGTGGCGAGGTTCTCGGCGGTAACGATTGCGTTCGGCACGTTGGCGCCACTGGGGTCAGTGACCGCGCCGGTGACGGTTGCGTCGGTGCTTTGCGCGGCAGCAGCGGCCACGAAAAGCAGAAGTCCCAGAAAGCCCACCCAGGTTTTTCGCATTGGCGATGAAGTTTACTCAATCTGGCGGCCGGAGTAAAGCCCCATCGCGGGAACGTGTCGGTAGCACACGAAATGTCCGCTCGAAATGGCACGTGATCTGTCCGCTCAGCCGGAAAGGCGAAGCTGGGGGTTGGAACCGAACCAGACCTCGCCCTTCCGCGAAGTGGAGCGGATGATGAAGACCCAAGACGCACTGCTTGAAGGCGGTGGCCAAGAAGACCAGTTGGCTGCAACGTGAAGCACTTTCACGAGAAGCCGCGGGAAGAACACGGCATCCAACTCAGCTACAGCTGGGTGAAACAAGCGCTGCATGGCGCAGGACTGGTGGCGCGGAAGAAGAAACGCACGCCGCACCGCCAGCGCCGGCCCCGCAAAGAGCTGCCGGGCATTATGCTGCACATCGACGGCAAACACGCCTGGCTCCAGGTCGACCGCTACTACGATCTGATCGTGATGCTGGACGATGCCACCAGCGAGATCTACTACGCGCAGCTGGTGGAGGAGGAATCCACAGCCGCGACCCTGGCCGCGGTGCGCGAGGTGATCGAGACGCAAGGGCTGTTCTGTTCGCTGTACAGCGACCGGGGCAGCCATTTCTTCCACACGCCGAAAGCCGGCGAGGCGGTGGACAAGGGCCGGTTGACGCAGTTCGGGCGGGCGCTGCGCGAGCTGGACATCCACATGATTGCTGCCTATTCGCCGCAGGCGCGGGGCCGGATGGAGCGCAGCTACGGCACCTGGCAGGGGCGCTTGCCCCAGGAACTGCGGGTGGCGGGGATCCGCAGCGTGGACCAGGCCAACCAGTTCTTGCGGGAACGCTACATCGCGGAGTTCAATCGCAAGTTCACCGTGCCGGCGGCCCAGCCGGGCACGGCGTTCCGCAATTGCGGGCGGCGCGATCTGGACCGGGTGTTCTCGGTGCAAACCGAACGCGTGGTGAGCCAGGTGAGTTGCCTGTTCCAGCAGGTCGTCGGCGAACGCCATGCTTATGCCCAGGCCTACTCACGCAATTCAGCCTGTTCCGACGCGCTTCGGAAGTTGAAATAGGGCTCGAGACCGAGTTCGTACGGCTTGACGGCATCCGCGAGGGCGTCCCTCACCTGCTGCGTGAGCCTGCGGAGGTTCCCCGGAGTGCTGGCGGCGTCGGAAGAGGACCACGCGAAAGAAGATCGCCTCGGCTCCGCTCCACTCAGCGCCCAGTGAAAACCGGATGCGGATGACGTCGGGAGCGAGGCGCGCCTCGGCGCGCCTAACACCATCGGCAATGTGCTGCTGGTGAACGAAGCCGTTGGGAACAATCGCCATGTAGGACTCCTGCCCTTGATTCCAAGCCGCCCGCAGACAACGCGACCGGCTTCCACGGCTCTACTTTAGGGCTGGCGCAGCGGCCCGAAGAACCCCTGGACCTTCCGCACCTTGCCCTCGCCGTCCACCTCGACGACATCCATGCCTTCCAGCAGCGTCTGCTCGCCGATGCGGATGTCCCACTGGTAGCGATAGAGGCCGTGGTGCGTATCGAAGGCCGAGGTCCGGCGGCACTGGGCCGCCGGGTACCGCCTCCGGAAGTCGTGGACGTTGGCCTCGAACTCGGCGATGCCCCGCGTGACGATCGTCGGATCGACGAACACCGCATCGGCGGCGAGCGCCAGTTCCAGGTGACCGCGCACACGGGCGGCATCGCGTTCGTTCCACGCGGCCAGCATGTGGTCAAAGCAAGCCGGGTACTGTTCCACGGCGCGTCAGTGCGTCAGCGCCGCGACGCCCGGTTCCGGATTCAGCGCCACGCCCGGAGCGTAGTTCCGGCCCGACGTGAACTCCTTGATCGCCTGCACGTTGATCAGCGTCGACGCCGACTCCTTCGCCGCCGCCTGATACGCGCGCTTCAGCGCCGTCTTCAGCTCGTCCTGGGTGCGGACGTACTCGCCGCGCGCGCCCAGACCCTGCGCCAACTGGTCATACCGCAGATGCTGCTGGAACAGGTACATGTGCATGGAGCGGGCGGAGGCGACCGCGTTCGGCCACATGCCCCAGCTATCGTTGTTGTAGGCGACGCAGATCACGGGGATCTTGTACTTCGCCGCGGTGTCGAGCTCGAAGAGGCTGTAGGCGAGGCCCGCGTCGCTGGTGACGCACACCACCGGCGCGCCCTTGTAGGGCGCCTGGGGTCCGAGGCCGCGCTGCACGGCCGCGCCCGCGCCTATCATCATGGCGAGGTCCGGGCCGATGGCGCCGTACTGATACGGGCAGCAGGTCGACTGGCCCGGGCGGTAGGCGCGCAGCCACCGGCCGGCGAACAGGCCGCTGGTCCAGCCGCCGCAGCCGGTCACGGTCTGCTTGGGATCGATGTCGCCCTTGTACAGGAAGTCGTGGACTTCCTTGGCCATCACCGCCGGGTGCAGGTACCCGGTGTCCTTGGAGTGCTTCACGCCGAGTTCGTAGTGGTCGAGGTTCTGCTTCTCCCACTTCGCCTTGGCCGCCGCGATCTCATTCACCCAGGCGTCGCGCTTCTTGGCGGGCAGCCGGTTGGCGAGCTGCTCCAGGAAGTACTTCTCGTCGCTGACGATGCCAAGGTCCAGCGGCCAGTTGCGGCCCAGGTCCTCCTGCACGGGGTGGACGCGGATCGACTTCACGTCGGGATTGAAGCGGTACTCGCCGGGGCTCGGCATGGCGTACTGGCCGACGAAGATCACCAGGTCGGCGCTCATCAGCGCGTCCGGCGACAGGGCGGCGGAGAGGCGGTGGTCATCGGGGAAGTGCCCACGCGTGGCGCCGGAGGTGACGACGGCGAGGTCGTGCTTCTCCGCGGCGGTCTTGAGCGGCTCCCAGGCCTTCTGCTGCCACACCCCGGTGCCGGCCACCAGGACCGGCCGCTCGGCTTTGGCGATCATGTCGATCGCCTGCGCCATTTCCTTCGAGCCGGCACAGGGCCGGGACTCGGAGCGGTACTTTTCCTTGCTGTAGAAATCCTTCAGGTTGGCCGGATCGGTGAAGCGGGCGCGGGCGACTTCGCCGGGGAAGTCCAGGTGCACAGGACCCGGAACGCCGGACTTCAGGTGCCGGAACGCGTAAGCGCCGTACTCCCACACGCGGTCCGGAGCAATGAGGCGCTTGCCGTACTTCTTCATGCCCGTGGTGATGGGCTGCTGGTAGCCGGTTTGGATGAACGCTTCGCGGTCGTCGCCGGCGAGCTGCATGTTGCTGGCGAGCACCAGCAGCGGCGTGCGCGCGGCGTTGGCCGAGGCGATGTTCATGATCATGTGCGTGAAGCCCGGGCCTTCGGTGCCGGACGTCGCCACCACTTCCCCGGTGACGCGGGAGAAACCGTCGGCCGCGGCGCACATGCCGCCTTCGGTGCGCCCGCCGTAGGCCGGGACGCCGGCCGCCGCAATGGCGTTGATCACGGTGTAGTTGCCGGGGCAGCAGAACATCGCCGCCAGGTCCTCGTCCTTGCAGAGCTTGGCGAAGACTTCGGCGCCGGTCATGCCTTTGCCCTCGAACGCGCCGGGCTTGGCGGGTTCGGTCATGGTCTCCGGGATCTCCTTGGGGATGGTGATCGACGGAATCGTCGGCGCGGCGGTCATTTCCTTCTGCGCCAGCAGCAGGGCGGCTCCGGCGGCCGCCGCGGGCACGGCCAGGAATCCCCGGCGCGAAGCTTCCTCTTCGTTCGCGGGCTTCTGGACTTGCGGCTTCTCGTTCATGACAGGCTCCTTACTCGACTACCTTGGGGCGCTGGGCTTCCGGCCACAGGCTGCGGATGAAGTTCACCAGATGCCACAGATCCTGGTCGTCCGAGATCTGGGCTTTGAAAGAGGGCATGGTTTCGCCGGCGCCGTCGCGGATGCTGCGGTAGATCTCGCCCTCGGTCCAGCCGCTCTTGTAGAGTTTCGGCGAGGTGAGGTCGGTGGCGTCGGCAACAACGTCGACTTGCGCCTTGCCGTCGAGGCCGTGGCAGCTCGCGCAGTCGCGGGCAAAGAGGGTCTTGCCGCGGGTGACGGACTTCTTGGTATGGGCTACGGGGTTCTTGAGTTTCTTGGCCTCGTCGGCACTCATGCGGCCGGACTGGGCCAGGGCGGTCAGGGCGAAAACGCTTGTAAAGAAAAGTAGTTTGAGCTTCACGTGGATCCTGCGGACTCCGCCTTGCGAGCGAGGCTATCAAGGCGTGGGGGCCCGTGTCAATCGGGGGCCTAAGGGACGAGTTTGCCATGCGCGAACATGCGCCAGGGCCGCTAGAAACTGATGCCGAACTCGCCCGAGACCGTCAGCCAGCGATCCCGCGTGCGGATGCCCGGTAACGCGCCCAGGCCAGGCCCGTCAGTAGTCCCGCGGTAGGACTTGACGTTCACGCCGGCGCGGAACAGGCGGTTCCGGTCGAGGAAAACATTCAGACCGGTCTGGGCGTAGTAGCCCCAGCCGCTGCGGGAGGTGCAAGGCGGGCAGGCGAACCGGAAATTCGGGTTGGGCTGGCGGAGCTGCTCGCGGTAGGTCATCCAGGCGCCCCCGCCGCCGCCATAGAGCATCACGCGCCCCAGCGGCAGGATGGCGCGTCCGCCGAACGGGACAAAGTACTGCCGGTCGCGAATGCGCAGCGCGCCGAAACCGGTATTGAGGAAGTCATTGACGCCGGCCGAGCCGAAGATGGTGTCGAAGCCGAAGTCGGCCTGGAAGTAGCGGTGGAAGCGGTAGCCGTAGCCGAAGGTCAGGTTGGGGCTGTTGTCGAAGAAGGGACCCAGGTCGCCGGAGGGGATCCCGGCGCCGAAGCCCACGGTGAAGTTGTGGCGGGGCACCGGTTCGCGGAACCGGGTCTGCGCCAGGGACGGAAGAGTCAAACAGGAGGCGAAGAGGAGCACACAAGTGCGCTGCATTGTGCCCGTTGGACGCGGCGGACGGGCGATTTCGTTTCAAACTGGTTCTAGCCCAATCCTCCTAGAAAAACAGGACTTCTCATCGGCACGAAGTTAGCTTACATTGTAAAAAAGCGTCCAACCGGAGGTCCTTGTGAGATCGAGTTGGGGAGTGTGTCTCCTGATGGCAGCCGTGCCTTTGGTTGCCCAGGACGAGTCCTGTACGTTCCTTAACAACGCCGAGGTCTATCTGACGCGCCAGGCGAAGGCGTTTCAGGAGATCTACGAGCGGAGCGCGGCGTACGCGGCACAGACGGGACGCAAGACGGCGAAGCGGTACGCGGTGGCGCCTTCCTCGCTACCGCGGCAGAACTTCATCGATGACGAGATCTTCGCGGCGCTGGACAAGGCCGGGGTGGAAGCCGCGCCGCTGTCGACTGACGAGGAGTTCGCGCGGCGCATCCATTTGGACCTGACCGGACGCCTGCCCTCGGCCGCCGATATCCGCAAGTTCGTGGCGGACACGGACCCGGCCAAGCGCAAGGCGCTGATCCACAAGCTGCTGTATACGCCAGAGTTCGCGGACAAGTGGACCATGTGGCTGGGCGACCTGGTGCAAAACAACGCCACCAGCATTACGGCGAACCGGCAGATCCAGGGCCGCAACGCTTTCTACAAGTACCTGTGGAGCGGCGTGACCAGCGGCAAGAGCCTGCGGGACATGTCGTACGAAATGGTGGCGACGTCGGGCAACAACTACGACGAGGCGACCGGCGCGGCGGGGTTCCCGCAGAACTCGCGGGTGGGCAACGGCCCGGCGCAGGACACCTACGACATGATGCTCGTGAAGACGGCGACGTCGTTTCTCGGGCTGGGGCACTATGACTGCCTGTTGTGCCACAACGGGCGCGGGCACCTGGATCAGTTAAGCCTGTGGGGCCGCGACACGTCGCGGATGGAGGCGCAGAAGATGGCGGCGTTCTTCAGCCGCATGCGCTTCAACGCCTGGCAGCCGCCGGCGGGCCTGACGCCGGAGCAGGTGCGCGCGGATTTCTACTTCAACAGCGTCCGCACGGACGACGTATTTACGGGCAATTACGCGCTGAACACCAACTTCGGCAACCGGCCGAACCGGACCGTGGTGGGCCTGAACCGGGCGTGGGACGCCGAGTACCGGGTGACGGGCGAGAAGGCGGCGCACGGGCACTGGCGGGCGGCGTTTGCCGGTTTCATGGTGGACGACCCGATGTTCGCCCGGAACTACGTCAACCGTTTGTGGAAAGCGATGTTCAACCTGGCGCTCGCCGAGCCGGTGGAAGGGCTGGATCCGGCGCGGCTGGATCCGAAGAACCCGCCCGAGGCGCCCTGGAGCTTCCAGGCGACGCATCCGGAACTGATGGAGCGGCTGGCGCAGGAGTTCGTGCGGCAGAACTACTCGCTGCGGGAGTTCCTGCGGCTGCTCACGGAGTCGACGGCGTACCAGCTGAGTTCACGGTACGACGGCAAGTGGTCGATCGAGAGCGTGCCGTTGTTTGCGCGGCACTACGCGCGGCGGCTGGAGGCGGAGGAGATCCACGACGCGATCGTGAAGTCCACGGGCGTGTTCACGCCGTACTCGATCCAGTTCTGGGGCGAGCCGGTGACCTGGGCGATGCAGTTCCAGGACACGGCGGAGCCGCGGTCGAACGGCAACGTCGCGACGTTCCTGAATCTGTTCCTGCGAGGCAACCGCGACAGCATCGGGCGCAGCCAGCAGGGGTCGATCCTCCAGCAGTTGAACCTGATGAACAATACGTTCGTGACGTCGCGGACCAAGGTGGCCGCGTCACCGGTGTTGCGCACGATCGCGCAGATCACGAACAACGAGGCGATCGTCGACGAGTTGTTCCTGACCTTCCTCTCGCGCCGCCCGACGAGCTACGAGAAGACCAAGGCTCTGGAGCCGCTCACCCGCGCGGCGAACGCCACCGCCAAGAACGCGGCGATCGAGGATCTGGCCTGGGCGCTGGTGAACAAACTGGACTTCCTGTTCAGCTACTGAGGACCACGGAGAAACTGCCATGAAAGATCGCTTTGGATTCGATTGGTCCCAGGTGGCGGGCAAGAAGTTCTGGCGCTCGCCGCACCTTTCCCGCCGGATGCTGTTCCGGCACGCGGCATCGGCGCTGGGCGGCTACTTCCTGATGCCGCAACGGCCCTCGGAGCGGGTGGCGCGGGCAGCCGCGAGCACCATGGGCACGGCGGAAAACTGCATCCTGGTGTTCCTGACGGGCGCGCCGAGCCACGTGGACACGTTCGACCTGAAGGAAGGGGCCTGGACGCCCGCGTTCTTCACGCCGGAAACGTACAACGGAGTGCGCTGGCCGCGCGGCCTGATGCCGCGGCTGGCGGATCACCTGGACACGATCACCATCGGACGCTCCCTGCGCGCGTACGCGACGGCCCACGGCCTGGCGCAGAGCTGGGTGCAGATCGGGCGGAACCCGATCGGGACGATGGCGAACATCGCGCCGCACATCGGCTCCATCGTATCGGCGGAGCTGGCGCCGTCGATCAAGGAGCGGACACTGCCGGTGTTCATGCACCTGAACGCCAGTTCGGGTCCCGGGGCGGGCTATCTGCCGCCGGACCACGAGCCGTTTTACGTCACGCCGAACGGCGCCGGGCTGCCGAACACCCGCCATCCGGACGGCGAGGCGGCGCTGAACCGCCGCTACGGGCTGCAACTGGCGCTGGACACCGAGCTGAGCGCGGATCCGTCCCTGGGCGCGGTGACCGACGAGAGCGTGAAGTACAAGGAGCGCGCGCGGCGCATGATGTACAACGCCGACATCGACTCCATCTTCACCTCCGACGCCAACACGCGGACCGCTTACGGGAACTCGCAATTCGGCAACGCCTGCATCGCGGCGCGCAACCTGTTGCAGCGCAAGGTGGGTACGCGCTTCGTCCAGATCAGCTTCGGGAGCTGGGACCACCATGTCAACATCTACGGAGCCAACCAGAACCTGCAGGCGATGACCCGCCAGTTGGACCAGGGCCTGGGGCAGTTGCTGGCGGACCTCAAGTCCAGCGGCCTGTTCGACAAGACGCTGATCGTCGTGCTCGGCGAATTCGGGCGGACCGTGGCGGCGCTGAACTCCACGGCCGGCCGCGACCACCATCCGCAGCAGTCGGTGCTGTTCGCCGGCGCGCAGACGCGGGGCGGCCGGGCGTTCGGCAGAACCAACGACCGCGGCGACATGGTGGTCGAGCCGGGCTGGGACCGGGAGCGCGAGATGCGTCCCGAGGACATCGAAGCGACCATCTACTCGGCGCTGGGCATCGACTGGACCACGATCCGGCGCGACGACCCGTTGGGCCGCGGCTTCGAGTACGTGCCGTTCTCCCGCGAGGACCGCTACGGACCGATCCACCGGCTGTGGAGCTAAGCCGCGGGGCGGCCAGTCTAATCAAATCTGAAAGATAGCCGGTTACGCCGGCGCGGCGCGCCGCTTGACCGGGCGGAGCCTTACCCATACAATCGTAGCCAAGGAGCGGTGTAGACGGCCTGCCGATGCAAAAGACGGCCCCATTGACGGCGCGAAAACTCGAGGTGCTGCAGGCCATCGTGCAGTCCTTCATCGAGACGGGCGAACCCGTCGCGTCGCGGAGCATCTCGCGGCGGCGGCGCGATCCGCTGAGCCCGGCGACGATCCGCAACGTCATGGCGGATCTCGACGAAGAAGGCTATCTGATGCAGCCCCACACCTCCGCCGGCCGCGTGCCGACAGAGAAGGCGTTCCGGGTGTACGTCGAGAAACTGGCCGCGGAAAACCGGCTGATGACCACCGAGGTCTCGCGCCTGAAGGGCGAGCTGCGCCGCAAGGAGTCCGTGGAGGCGCGCGTCGAGCACACCTCGCACATGCTGACCGAGATGACCCGCGGGGTCGGGATCGCAGCCGCGATTCCCGCGTCGGGGCAGACGCTGGACCAGGTGGATCTGCTGGCGCTGAGCGACCGGCGGGTGCTGATGATCGTCGTCACGCGCGACCACATGGTGCGCAACAAGCTGGTGGCGGTGGACGAGCCGGTGTCCCAGGACGAGCTGATCTCGCTGCGGAACTACCTGAACCATCATTTCTCAGGCTGGCTGCTCGCGGATATCCGCCTGGAGCTGTCGCGCCGGCTGGCCGAGGAAGCGGCGGCCTACGACCAGATTCTGAAGCACCTCGCCGTGCTCTCGGCCAAGGGGCTGCTGGAACTCGAAACGCCGCCCGAGGTGTACCTGGACGGCGCGAGCAACCTGGTGGGTCTCGATCTGCATCTCACGAAAGAAAAGATGCGGGAGCTGTTCCGGACGCTGGAAGAGAAGAAGAAGATCCTGGACCTGCTGGATCGCTTCTTCGAACAGCCCGGGGAGCTCGGCGTGCATGTCGGGCTGGGCGAGGCGCACCCCTCCATGGGCGAGCTGTCGCTGATCGGCCTGCCGGTGACGCTGCCGAACGGCCTGTCGGCGGTGATCGCGGTGCTGGGACCAATGCGCATGAACTACCCGCGGACCATGTCGGCGGTGCTGCACGTCGGCGAGGCGATCCAAGGGGCGCTGGACTAAAGACAAGCCGGATTCACGCCTGATACTCTGAAAGCTGGCGGGGCGGTACGCCCCGCGTTGCGCGAAGCCATGCAAGAAACGAATCCCATCCCGGTTGCCGACGAGAACACCGCCGAGCCAGCCGCCGCCGATCCCGGTCCCGCCGCCGGCGGGGAGGCGGGCAAGGCCGAAGCCGAGATCGCCGAGCTCAAGGACCTGCTGCAGCGCCGCCAGGCGGAGTTCGACAACTTCCGCAAGCGCGTGATGCGCGAGAAGGCGGAGCTGCACGAGTTCGCCACGCGCCAGGCCGTGGAGGACCTGCTGCCGGTGCTGGACGACTTCGAACGGGCGCTGGAGGTCGCGTGCGCCGATCTGGAGTACGCCAAGGGCATGGAGCTGATCTACCAGCGCCTAGCCGAGCAGTTGCGGCGGATGGGGCTGGAGCGGATCGAGACCGTGGGCCAGCCCTTTGATCCGCACCTGCACCACGCCGTCGAGAAGGCTCCGGTGGAGGGTACCGAAGCGGATACCGTGGCCGCGGAGTACCGGCGCGGCTACAACTTCAAGGGCAAGCCGCTGCGGCCGGCGATGGTGAAGGTGGCCGTCAAACCGGAATAAGGCATGCCCGAGACGAAGCGCGATTACTACCAGGTGCTGGGCGTCGGCCGCGACGCCGACGACGGGTCGTTGAAGTCCGCCTACCGGAAGCTCGCGCTGCAGTACCATCCGGACCGCAACCCGGGCAGCAAAGAGGCCGAAGAGAAGTTCAAGGAAGCGGCGGAAGCCTATAGCGTGCTCAGCGACGCGCAGAAGCGCGCCGCGTACGACCGCTATGGCCACCAGGGCGTAGGCGCGGCGGCGGGCGCGGCAGGCTTCGATCCGTCGCAGTTCGCCGACTTCGGGGACCTCTTCGACGCCTTCGGCTTCGGCGACCTTTTCGGCGCGGGCGGCGGACGCCAGCGGCGGAGCCGGGCGCAGCGCGGCGAGGACGTGCGCTACGACCTCGAGATCGCCTTCGAGGACGCCATGCGCGGCATCGCCGTGGATATCCAGGTGCCGCGCGTCGAGGAGTGCGGACGTTGCAAGGCGACCGGCGCCGAGCCCGAGGACGGCCTGACGACTTGTCCCATGTGCCGGGGCCGCGGCGAAGTGGTGTTCCAGCAGAGTTTCCTCTCGGTGCGCCGCACCTGCAGCCAGTGCAACGGGCGCGGGCAGATCATCCGGCGGCCCTGCAAGGAGTGCAAGGGCGAGGGCTACCTCCGCAAGGAGCGCAAGCTGAAGGTGAACATCCCGGCGGGCGTCGACAACGGCACGCGGATGCGCCTAGCCCAGGAAGGCCAGCCGGGCGCCAACGGCGGTCCCCCGGGCGACCTGTACGTGGTGCTGAAGGTCACCGAGCACCCGATCTTCGACCGGACCGACAACGACCTGCACATGACCATCCCGATCAACGTGGCGCAGGCCGCGCTGGGCGTGGAAATGGACGTGCCGCTGTTCGAGGGTATGGAATCCATCCAGGTGCCGGCGGGCACCCAGCACGGCGACAAACTGCGGCTGAAGGGCCACGGCGTGCCGTTCGTGAACGGCAACGGCAAGGGCGACCTCTATGTCCACTTCGAGGTAGTGGTGCCGCGCAAGCTCAACCGCGACCAGAAGAAGCTCTTCGAGCAGCTCCGGGACACCCTGCCGGCGGCCAACGAGCCGTCCGAGCGGGGGATCCTGGACAAGATGAAAGACTACTTCGTTTAAGGAAATCCGTTTCGCCCCGGGGCGCGTCCAATGTGTTAGCGGGACGGCTATACTTGTGACCAGGATCGGCCGTTCCGGGGCCGGGACGATGTTGCATTTCTTATATCTACTGACAGCCCTCGCGGTGGCGGCGAGCGCCCAGAGCGAAAAGCCCGGCGTGCAGCCGCGGCCGAACCTGGAGGTGCGCAAGAAGAACACCGCTCCGGATCCGGTCTCCGCGGAGCGTCAGGCGAACATCCGGATCGACACCAACCTGGTGCTGATCCCGGTGTCGGTGACGGATCCCATGAACCGGCTGGTGACGGGCCTCGAAAAGAAGGATTTCCGGGTGTTCGAGGACAAAGTCGAACAGGAAGTCTCGCAGTTCTCGAGCGAGGACGCGCCCATGTCCGTGGGGCTGGTGTTCGACGCCTCGGGCAGCATGGGGGCGAAGCTGGGCAAATCCCGGCAGGCGGTGGCGCAGTTCTTCAAAACCGCGAACCCCGAGGACGAGTTTTTCCTGATCCAGTTCAATGACCGGCCGGAGCTGGTGCAGGGCTTCACGCCCCTCACCGAGGAGATCCAGAACCGGCTGACCTTCACGCAGGCCAAGGGACGCACGGCGCTGCTGGATGGCGTCTACATGGCGATGAACCAGATGAAGAAGGCGCGGAATCCGCGCAAGGCGATCCTGATCATCTCTGATGGCGGCGACAACTCCAGCCGATACACGGAGAGCGAGGTGCGCAACGCCGTGCGGGAAGCGGACGTCCAGATCTATGCCATCGGGATCTTCGAGGCCATCGGAGCCCGCGGGCGCACCGCGGAAGAGCTGGCCGGGCCGGGCCTGCTGAACGAGCTGGCGGAGTCCACGGGCGGACGGCATTTCGCGGTGGAGAACATCGCCGATCTGCCGGACATCGCGGCGAAGATCGGCATCGAGTTGCGGAACCAGTACGTGCTGGGTTACGTTCCGAAGAATGTGGATCGCGACGGGAAGTACCGGCGAGTGAACGTGAGACTGGTCCAGCCGAAAGGCATGCCGCCCCTGAGGGCTTTCTTCCGAACGGGATATTATGCTCCGGCTCAATAACTTCCTGATGCTGGCCGCCGCGGGTGCGGCGTTCGCCCAGCTCCCGCCGCCGCCGCCGGATGACCCGGTGGTCTTCAGCAGCGACGCGCGCCTGGTGGTGCTGCACGCGAGCGTGCAGGATCGCAGCGGCAAGCTGGTGACGAACCTGCCGCGCACGGCTTTCAAGGTCTTCGAGAACGGGGTGGAGCAGCAGTTGAAGACGTTCCGCCGCGAGGACGTGCCGGTGTCGCTGGGCATCGTGATCGACAGCTCGGGATCGATGCGCGACAAGCGGCAGAAGGTGAGCGCCGCGGCGCTGCAACTGGTGAAGGCGTCGAACCCGCAGGACGAAGTGTTCCTGGTGAACTTCAACGACGACGCGTACCTGGATGTCCCGCTGACCAGCGACATCAAGGCGCTGGAAGAGGGCCTGGCGAAGATCGATTCGCGCGGCGGCACGGCCATGCGGGACGCGCTGTCGATGTCGATCGACTACGTCAAGAAGAAGGCCAGGCGCGACAAGAAGGTCCTGCTGGTGATCACCGACGGCAACGACAATACGTCCACGGAGACCCTGGAGAAGCTGGTGCAGCGCTCCCACGACAGTGAAGTGCTGATCTACGCGATCGGCCTGCTGTCGGAAGAGGAGCCGCGGGAGGCGAAGAAAGCCAAGCGCGCCTTGACCGCGCTGGTCAACGCCACCGGCGGGCTGGCGCATTACCCGGCGGCGGCGAGCGAGGTGGAAGCGATCGCGCTGCAGGTGGCGCACGAGATCCGGAACCAGTACGTGCTCGCGTACACGCCTTCGAACCAGAGCCTGGACGGCACGTTCCGGGCCGTCAAGGTGACGGTGACGGGACCCGGGTCGCCGGTGGCGCGGACGCGCTCCGGCTATTACGCGACGGACAAGATGCCGCGCACGTCGCTCGTCAAGTAAATGCTCGTTTTTCTCTGGCAGTCCACACGCGGCTACCGGCTGCATCCGTGGGATAGCCCGTATCTGCGCTGGCGCATCGAAACCTATTGGGGGCTGCATGCGGAGCGCCTGACGGGAGCCGAGGTCCGGCAATTTTGCTGGCGGCACCGCGCCGAGTTGTGGCGTTTCCTGAAGTGGGCGGGACGGCAGCGCGCCGCGGCGGCATGACGGGAGCGCACGAGACCGGACGGCGCCTGGCGCTTGCCGGCGTGCTCGGATCCGGCGCGCTGGGGGCGATGAACGTCGCGGTGGGGCTGGCCCAGGGTTCCACGTCGGTGCTTGCCTCGGGGCTCGAGTTCCTGGGCGATGTGCTGGCCTCCGGCGTAGTGTTCCTCGGGATGACGCTGGCGGCGCGCCCTGCCGACGAAAACCACCCGTACGGCCACGGCCGGTACGAGACCCTGGCCGGCATGGTGGTGGGGGTCCTGCTGGTGACGGCGGGCGCCGGCATCTGCTACCACGCGCTGCAGGCCACCACCAAGGTGCACGCCCCGCCCGGGATCGGCAGCATCTGGGCGCTGGTGATCGCCATCGCGGCAAAAACGGGTCTGTCGGTCGTGAAGTACCGGTTCGGCAAGCGGCTGCGCAGTTCGTCACTCATCGCCGACGCCTGGAACGACGGCGTGGACGTGATCTCCAGCCTGGCGGCGCTGGCGGCGCTGGGGCTGACGCTCTACGACCCGGCGCGGTTTCTGGTCGCCGACCATTACGGCGGGTTTGTCGTGGGCGTGATCGTCGCGCTCACGGGCCTGCGGGTGGCGAAGGACGCCTCCATGGAACTGATCGACACCAGCCCGGATGGCGCGATGATCGACGAGCTGCGGGCGGCGGCGCGCGAGGTGGCCGGCGTCCGGGGTATCGACAAGTGCTTCGCCCGCAAGAGCGGGCTGCAATACTACGTGGACCTGCACGTCGAGGTGGATCCCGCGCTGACGGTGCACGCGGCGCACGAGATCGGCGGCGCGGTCCGCCGGCACCTGCGGCAGCGATATAGCTGGGTGGCCGACGTGCTCGTGCACATCGAGCCGGCGTGATCTTTCAAGCCGCGGGCTGCGGCTTGTAGCGTTGCACCCGGATCGCTTTCGCCCGGCGGCGGGTCTGGGCGATGTCGTACGAGTTCTGCATGCGCATCAGCGTTTCCATATCGACGCCGAACGCCTTCTCGAAGCGCATGGCCATGTCGCCGGAAAGACTGGCCTTGGCGTTCAGCAGACTGGAGAGCGTGGGGCGCGAGACGCGCAGGACCTTGGCCGCTGCGGTGACGGACAGGCCGTGGGCCTCGATGATCTCGGCTCGCAGGAAGCGGCCAGGATGTAGGGGATTCAGCATCCGTTCCCTCGCCCTACTGTAGCCCGTAGCCTTACGCCTGTCAAACAGAGACGGCCCCGGCCGGAAGTTTCACCACCACTTGAGCCCGCGGGCCTGCCGCGACGCGAAGTGCCAGTTGTAGCCTTCGATCAGTTCCCGGCCCAGCACTACGCGCAGCACGAGCCGCGTCAGGGCAAAGACCCGCGCGCGCCACGGCCCGCACGCCGGGGGCTGGTCGTAGCAGCCGTGCCGGTCGAAAGCCTCGTAGAGAAACCGGTACACGTACGCCAGCCCGCCGCCGAGCGGACCGTAGCGCCGCAGGATCCGGAAAGACTCGCGGGCGTGCCCGTCTCCGGCGGTGTTGCTCTTGCTCGCGGGCGTGAAGTGGTAGCGCGCCAGCGTGGCATCCGTCGTCACCAGCCGCGCTGCGGCGCGCGCCATCCGGCACCACAGGTCCCAGTCGAACGCCAGACCGTAGCTCTCGTCCAGCGGACCCACGCGCTCCTGCACGGAGCGCTTCCAGAACGCGGCCGGCTGATCGATGACGTTCCGGCGGCCGATGATGCGCCAGGCGCCAGGGCACGCCGGGGTCAGCGCCGTGGACCCGTCCTCGAACACGCGCTCGCACGAGCCGATAACGATCTCCGCCTCAGGATGCGCCGCGAACTGCGCGGCCACTTCATCGAGCGCGCCAGGCAGCAGTTCGTCGTCCGCGCCCAGCCAGCCGAGAATCTCGCCGCTCGCGAGCGCGAGCCCCTTGTTCAGGGCGTGCGCCGGACCCGAGTCCGGTTCCCGCACAACGCGGGAGACCAGCGCGGCGTAATCCGCGAGGATCCCGGGCGTCCCGTCGGTGCTCTCCGCGTCGATGGCGATCACCTCGAGCGCAGCGTAGTTCTGCGCCGCCAGGCTGTCGAGGGCCCGCCGCAACGTGGCGGCGGCGTTCCGGGTGGGAATGAGGATGGTGAGGCGCGGGGCGGTCAATTGCCGCCGCTCCGCAAGGGTTGGCGCTGCGGGGCGACGGGCGGCAGATCCGGCAGCGGGGCTTCGCGGCTCACTCCCAGGTCCCAGCACCAGCGGATCAATCCGGCCCGCAGGCCCAACTCACGGATCCGCCGGCCGAGCGACCAGGCGAGGTTCAGCAGCCGGCGCAGCATACCGCCCGTGACCACCGGGCGCCCGCGGAGGGCCTCCAGCCGCACGAAGGCGACGCCGTGCCCGAACTCGTTGCGCGCAAGGTTCCTCCAGGAGAAGCGCGAGCGCCGCAAGCAGTGCGCAAGCCGTAGCGAGGGCTGGTAGGAGCAGGCGTAGCCGTCCCAGACCGCCGTCCAGGCCAGCAGCGTGTCCTCGCCCGCGACGATCCCGTCTCCGGCCCGGCCGACCACTTCCCCCAGCCCGCCCTCCCAGATCAGCGCGGCGTAACGGAGGGCCGGCTCCCGCCGCACCGCGCAGCCGGCGCCGATGGGCAGCCACGGGCCCCATTCGTCGCTCGCCCGGGTGATCGCTTCCGGGCCGTGATCGCGGATCCCCAGGGCGGGCCATAGCGGCCGCGTCCAGGCGGGCACGCCCTCGGGCACCACCGGTTCGGCGATGCCGCTAAAGGCCCCAATGCCGGGGTTCGCGGCGGCAATGGCCAGCGCCGTTTCCAGATAGTTCGGCGCCAGCAAATTATCGTCGTCCGCGAACAGCAGCAGCGGGGCGCGCGCTTCCCGGATGGCACGGGCGCGCGCGAATGCCACACCGGGCCGGGCCTCTCGCACCACGCGGTCGACAGCGGGGAACTCGGCGCGTGCGAGGGGCGGCTGGGAACAGTTGTCCACCAGCAGGATCTCGAAGGCGCCGCGCGCCAGCGTCTGGGCCTCCAGAGCCGCCAGCACGCGAGCCAGGACCTCGCGATCCGGGTTCAGCGTGCAGATCAGCACCGAAACCCGGGGCGAAACCGGCCCCAGGTCCGCGCCGGCTGGGCTAGCGCAACTGGAGGAAGAAGCCAAACTCCACCTTGCCGAACAGGTCGGTAAACGCTCCGGTCGGCTTGTAGGCTTTGGCTTCCGCGCGGATGCCGAACCGGTTGTTGATGTAGTAGCGCAGGCCGCCCCCGAAATTGGTGGCGTAGTCGGTCGAGCCCTTCACTGCCAATTGCTGGGTATTCGTGCCGCTGGCGTCCTGGAACTGGGCCTTCACGTTGCGGTCGAAGGAACTCAGCACGCCGAAACCGATGACGCCGTAAGGAACGAACTTGCTCTCCTTGATCGGCAGCCGGATATGGACGCCGCCGTGGAAGTCCGTCAGCGGCACCGAGTAGCTCAGCGTGAACGGCCGGTTGGTGCCCGCGAAGACGCCTTTCTGGACGCGCCCGATGCCGGGGAAGTAGCTGAACTCGCCGTAGGGCAGGATGTATTTGTTCAGGGCGTAGGTGACGTTGCCACCGCCCATCACCCGGAATTCGTCGATGCCGTAGCTGGTTCCGATAAACCCGCCGACCTCGAAGCTGTTCGAGCGCACCACCGCCGCGCTCTGAGAGAACGCCGGCGCCGTCGCCAACGCCAGGAGTAAGACCGCCTTCCCATTCATTCGCATAGGGATATTGTGTATGACGCGAGGGGTCCTGTAAAGCGGAAACCGTATCCGGCGTTCGCCCCATTGCCTCTGTGACAGGCGCCAGGCGCTGGTAGGCTGGGGGTGATGACCCCGCTTTTGCTGGTCCTTTGGCTCGCCGCGGCGCCCCGCGTTCCCGAAAGTCCGCGGATCGCCCGCCTCGCAGCGGACCTCGCCGCCGGCCGCCCGGACGCCGAGGCCAGCTTCTGGCGCGAGATCGAGCGCGACGGCGCGCCGCTGCTCGAAAGCAACCCCCGGAATCCGAAGGAGCCCCTGGTCACCTTCATCTGGCGCGGCGACGGCGCCACCGAGTCCGTGGCGGTGTTCCACCGCAGCAACGCCAGCCGCGCGCCTGCCGATCGCGCGCTGCAGCGCATGGGAACCTCGAACGTCTGGTTCCGCACCTACCGCACGCTGCCGAACGCCCGGTTCTCGTACCAGTTCATGATCAACTCGGACCTGCCGCCGCGCGGTACAGCACCTGGGCGGCCCATCGATTTCCGACTGGACCCACTGAATCCGAAACGCATCCCGCAGGATGCCAGCGCCGGAGCCTTCACGGCGTCGGTGGTCGAGATGCCTGCGGCGCCGCCGCAGCCCTATGTCGCGCGGCGTCCCGACGTGCCCGCCGGACGGGTGGAGCATTTTCAGGTGCCGAGCAAGGTCCTGGGCGCCGTGCGGGATGTGTCCGTGTACGTGCCTGCGGGGGCAGGTCCGGAGCCGCTGCCGGTGATGGTTCTGTTCGACCGCCAGGCCTACCTGACCCTGGTGCCGACCCCGGTGATTCTGGATAACCTCATTGCGGAGAAGAAGATACCGCCGTTGGTTGCGGTCCTCACCGGCCAGCCGGACCAGGCCACCCGGACTGCGGAACTCCCCTGCAACCGCAAGTTCACCGAGTTTCTGGTGACGGAACTGCTGCCCTGGGCGCGGGAGCGGTTTCCCATATCGCGGGACTCCGCGCGGACGGTGGTCGCGGGATCCAGTTTCGGCGGCCTGGCCTCCACCTGCGCCGCGTTGTGGCACCCCGAGGTGTTCGGGAACGTGCTCTCGCAGTCGGGGTCGTACTGGTGGAAGCCGGAGAACGTCACCGAGGAGGAGTACGTTCTGGCGAGCTTCCGGAAGTTGAAGAAGCTGCCGCTGCGGTTCTATCTCGATGTTGGGATGTACGAGGGCGGGTACCAGGAAGGCGTGGGGCCGGGCATGCGGGATACGAACCAGCACCTCCGGGATTTGCTGCGGAAGAAGGGTTATCCGGTTCTATATCAGGAGTTTCCGGGTGGGCATGACTACCTGCACTGGCGCGGGACGCTGGCGGATGGGCTGATTTACCTGCTAGGTGTCCGGTGATAATGGTGCGGTTTCATGGCTTCATCGAGCCATGAGCGCCAGAGTCATGGTCGATCGTGCAGGCCGACTCGTGCTGCCCAAACCGATTCGAGAGCGCCTGGGTTTAAGTGGCGGCTTCGAGCTCGAGCGCGATCGATTCACCCGAATCGATCGCGCTCGAGCCCGTCCGCAACGATTAGCGTCCGGGCTACGGTGGATGCACGCTTGCCAGAACCATCCGCGCTCTGGATTGGCCGCGGAGGGCGTCGAACAGGGGATTCACCTTGGCGGTAATCAACCAGACTCCGTGGGACCGGTGCATTTGTTCCAGCCAGTCCACAGCGGTATCGATGTGGCCCTGCCGCAAGTGGGCGAACATCACGGCATACAGTGGGACGCCCCCCACGGAAGCCCGCTCTTCCAGCCGCGCCAACGAGCGCTGGGCCGCCGCCGGGTTGAGCCGGGGAAGCCATGCGGTCCACATCGCTTGACAATCGCCGCCGGGCTCGCGGCATTCGGGCAAGGTCATGGCTTCACGCCAAGCGGCGTCGTCGCGGCCCTCGATGAGATGAACGAAGGCGATCCGCTCGCGGGTCAGCGCGAACGAAGGATTTTCTTTCGCTACGCGTTCGAGCACGGCCAACGCGCGGTCATAGCGCCGCTGGAAGAAATAAAGCTGGGCCTCGTCGACGGGAATGATGGGAGAAATCGGGTCGAGCTCGCGCGCGCGGGCAAACTCGGCCTCCGCCTCCGCGAAGCGGCCGCGGATGGACAGAAACTCCGCCAGCCAGTGATGTGCGGTTGCATGGTTCGGCGCCAGTCGAATCGCTTCGCGATATTGCCGTTCCACCTCTTTCCAATCCCAATCCAGGTTCTGAGCGATCAAACCGAGTGTGGCGCGGGCCTCGGCGAGCGTGGCATCCAATTCCAGCGCCCGCCTGGCCATTTTCTTCGCTTCCGGTAACATTTCGAGCGGCGGCGCGTGGCCATACAGTCCCAGCAGCAGGTAGCAATCGGCCAGGCCCGCGAAGGCGCGGGCATAATGGGAATCGAGGTCGATAGCCTGGCGAAAATATTTCGCTCCTGATTCCAGGCCCTCCCGGGTCCGCTTGCCCCATTCGTATCTGCCGTCGACGTAGAGGCGATGAGCTCTTGCGTTCAACTCGGGATTGGCGGCGAGCCCAATCCGTTCCGATTCCTTCAGCTCCGCCGCGACCTTCCGGGCCACCTGCTCCGCGAGCGAGTCTTCGAGCGCGAACAAGCGGTTCGCGGCCGATTCCGCCGTACTGGTCCACAGGGCTTTGCCGTCGCGGGCGCGAATCAGGCGCAGGCTGACGCGAACGAGGCCGTCCGCCTCTTGCACGGTGCCCTCCAGGACGGCGTCGGCCTGGAGCTGCCGGGCGGCTTGCATCGGGTCGACCGCTCCCGCTTCGTAACGGCGGATTAACGAAAGCGGCGCGACCACCAACCCGTGCAGAAGGCTCAGGCGAGTGATCAGTGCGTCCGCGAGGCCCAGCCCCAGCGCCGACCGGTCAGGGGCGGTTCCCACGGTTTGAAACGGCAGGATCGCCAATCGGTGAATCCTGGAATCCCGCTGCGTCGAACCGCGCCCCCACACCATCGCCACCAACCCCACCGCCAGGGCGGCGACGACGGGCAGGAGCCAACGCCTCCCTTGGCCCTGCGCAGGAGCAGGAGCCGGGGCCGAAGGATCGATCACCCGGACCTCGCCGGTGAAGCGGTAGCCGAACTTGGGCACCGTTTCGATCCACGTCTGATCGCCGGCCAACGCCTTCCGCAGGTCGGAGATGGCGCGCGTCAGGACGGCCTCGTCCACGTAGACTCCCTCCCAAACCGAGCTCAGAAGCGCGCCTTTTTCGGTAAGGCAGTTGGCGTTGGACAACAAAAGTCGGAGGACGTCGAAGGATTTCGGAGTCAGGGCGATCGCCGTGCCGTCGCGCTCCAGGGTTCTTTCGCGTTCATCCAGGCGAAAAGGCCCAAACTGGAAAGTCCTTGCCATGCAACGCAATCCTGGATCGTGAGGATTTTATCACAAAAACTTCAGGATGCCCCCGAGGGAACCAAGCCCAGACTGGAGTGGCGCTTCGAGGAGAACGGCACTCATGCGGAACCAAACTGCTTTCCTGGCAATCTTGACGATGGGGCAGGTCGCCCCACTGTGTGCGGCCCCGGTTATCACGAGCGTGACCAACGCCGCCAGCAATATCGATATACTCCTGCCCAGCGGCGCGATTGCTCCGGGGAGCATCTTCATCATCAAGGGAACGGGCTTAGGGCCGGCGAACCTGACGATCGCTCCCACGCCGTTTCAGTCCACGAGTCTGAGTGGCACGTCGGTGGCGATCGCCTCGCAGGGCAGCACGACGGTCAATGCATTGATGTACTACACATCCGACACGCAGATTGCCGCTCTGCTGCCATCGAATGCTCCCTTGGGGGCTGCGTCGATCGGCGTCACCGTCACCTACAACGGCCAGTCCAGCCCAGTTCTACGGATCAGCCGCGGCTTTGCCCGGTCCGCCTTGGGACTGTTCACCGTCGATTCGAGCGGCAGGGGACCGGCACTCGTCACCTACCCGGATTACAGCCTGGTGTCGCCGCTCCGCGCGGCCAACTGCGGAGGCCCGAACACCACCTGCGGCGCCGCCAATCCAGGGGACACGCTGATCCTGTGGGGAACGGGCCTCGGGCCCATTGAAGGAAACGATGCCTCGGGAGCGGGCCTCGGGCAGGACATGCCCAACCTGGTCCTTGGGGTCCGGGTGGGCGGGGCCGCGGCGCGGGTTCTGTATCGGGGCCGGTCGGGGTGCTGCGTGGGACTGGATCAGATCGTTTTCGTAGTGCCGGACGACGCCCCGGCGGGCTGCGCGGTGCCGATCCTGGTGCAGATCGCCGGCGTCCCGGTCAGCAACAACCCGGTGGTGCCGATCGCGCGAGGCGGGCGGGAATGCGCGTTCTCCGATGCGGCGCTGGCGTCCGTCGGCGGCGGATTTCAACAGGCGCTGGCGAACGGACCGGTCAACATCGGCCTGATCGAGTTGAGCCACTCCCGCAATGATTCCGGTCCGGGTTTCGCAGACTCGGCCAGTTTCGGTTTCCTCAGGTTCCAGCCGTTATCCGGGGCCCTGGCCCCGTTCATGAATTCCGCTACCGACCGGCCTCCCGTGGGAACCTGCATCTTGGGCTTTGGCTTGCCGAATCCGTTCGACGACGCGCTGGAGGCTGCCTTTTCACTTGTGGATGGAGGATCGCGATTTACCGTATCGGGGCCGAACGGAAGCCAATCGGTGATGGTCCCGCCGGGAGGCGAGAGTGTGACGTTGAGTCAGGCCGGGACGTTTCTGGTTCCCGGCAACTACACGGTCACGGGTGTGGGAGGCAGGGACGTGGGAGCCTTCACGGCGAACCTGACCGTGCCGCGTTCCCCGATCCTGCTCACGCCGAATCCTTCCTCCAACAGTTTCACTGTATCGAAGGCCGCCGGAATGTCCGTCACGTGGAACCCGAACGGCTCGATGGGACAAGTGGAGATCGTACTGGAGGGCTTCGTCGACCGGAACCGGTCCGCCAGCGTGCTCTGCCGGGCGCCGGCAACCACCGGGACCTTCACCGTTCCCGCGTACCTCCTTTCGGCCATTCCCACGGGAACCGGAGTGTTCCGGTTTTCACCCGGCTCGTTTTCGACCCCGGCCAGTTCCGGCTCGTTTTCCGCCCCAGGCATCGTCGTCGGAATTGCACAGACGTACATCGACGGAACGTTACTCGGTTCGGTCACCATTACGAACTGAGCGCTCAGGCAGACGCGGCTGCGCGTGTCGCAACGGCGCGCCCGAGGCGCAGCCAGGACCCCTTCCGGTCATTGCAGGGTGTCTCGCGGCAAGCGCACGATGGATTGGACCCCCGGTTCGATCCCGTTCGCGCCGCGGCGGGTCGCGGGACTCGACAACTGCTGACGATCGTGCCGCGAACGTCGGATAATGGAGAGGAACCATGCGGATCCTGGCCCCCTTCCTTTTCCTCCTCGTGAGCCTCTTCGCGCAGGGAACGCCTGCCGATGACCGGATCTACGATCAAGTGCGGCGGAAGCTCGCCCTGGATCGCGACGTCGGGGGCGGCGTCTACGACGTCACCGTGAAGAACGGCGCGGTGGTGCTCAAGGGGCGGGTCCGCACCGACAAGATAAAAGAGAAGGCCGAGAAGATCGTGCGCAAGGTGAAGGGCGTTACCGGCGTCACGAACCAACTGGAAGTCCGGCTGACGGCATAGTGCCCGGCATCCTGGTCGACGGGGACAATTACTTCATCGTGGAAGGTCCGGAGCCGCCGCTCGCCATCGCGCGCGAGCTGGCGCGGCACTGGTCGGTGATCCGCATCGGCGGGGACACACCGGCGCACCTGACGGCGTGGCGCATTGTGAATCGCGCTTATCGCGAGGAACTCACCTGGGCGATCGCGGTGCGCGGCGCGGGGGAGGCTTCGCCGGCGGTGCGGATCTTGCTCGCGGAACTGGCGGCGCGCGGCGTGGAATTGCGCGAAGCCTAAAGCTTACGCGCTTTCCATGGCGGCCGTGGTTTCTTCCCACTCCTGGACCAGCGCCGCCAGCGACGCCCGCCGCCCGGCCAGCAGGTCGCTAAGCCGCTGGGTTTCGGCCGCGTTCACGAACACCGCGAGTTCCTGCTCCGCCTCGGCGATCGCCGCCTCCAGGCGCCCGACCTCGGCCTCGATCTCGGCGACGCGCTGCTCCATCTGGCGCTGCTTGATGGGGTTCACGCGCTTCTTCGGCGGCTCCGGCGCGGCGTGGCCATTCACGCTGTCCCGCGCCGCCTCCGCAGCGATCTCAGCCGCCAGCGGCACGATGCCTTGCTTGGCGCGGTGATAGTCCTCGTAGTTGCCCGGATACACGTTCACGGCGCCGTTCTCCACCTCGAAGACTTTCGTCGGCAGGCGGTCCAGGAAGTACCGGTCGTGCGACACCAGCACCACGGTGCCATGGAAGTCCGCCAGCGAGTCGAGCAGAACGTCCTTGGCGCGCATGTCGAGGTGGTTCGTCGGCTCGTCGAGCAGCAGGAAGTTCGACGGCTGCAGCAGCAGGCGTGCCAGCGCGTAGCGGTTGCGCTCGCCGCCGGAGAGCACGCCGATCCGCTTGAAGACGTCCTCGTCGGAGAACAGGAAGCACCCCAGCAGGTTGCGGAGTTCGGTTTCGGTGCGGCGCGGCGCCATTTCCCGCAGGTCGTCGATCAGGCGCGCGTCGGGGTTGAGTTCCTTGTACTGGTCCTGCGCGAAGTAATCGATCTCGACGTTGTGGCCGAGCTTGTACTCGCCGCCGGTCAGCGGTTCCGTGCCGGCCAGCAGCTTGATCAGCGTGGACTTGCCGGCGCCGTTCACGCCCACCAGCGCGATGCGGTCGCCGCGCTCGATGTAGAAGCTGACGTTCTCGAGTACGCGTTTGGCGCCGTAGCTCTTGGCGACCTTGGCGAACTCGGCCACCACGCGTCCGCTCGGCTTCGGCTGCGGGAACGAGAAGTGGATGGTCTGCTCCTCGGGCGGCAGCTCGATGCGCTCGATCTTGTCGAGCTCCTTGATGCGGCTCTGCACCTGCTTGGCCTTGGTCGCCTGGTAGCGGAACCGGTTGATGAAGCTCTCCAGGTGCTGGATGTGCTCCTGCTGGTTGCGGTACTGCGCTTCGAGATGCTCGCGCCGCTCGGTCTTCTGGCGCAGGTACTTCTCGTAGTTGCCCGGATAGAACCAGACCTTCTTGTTCCAGATCTCGACGATCTTGTCGACGGTGACGTCGAGGAAGTAGCGGTCGTGCGAGATCAGCACGAAGGCGTGCGGGTAATTGCCGAGGTAGCCCTCCAGCCAGTTGCGGGCTTCGAGGTCCAGGTGGTTGGTGGGCTCGTCGAGCAGCAGCAGATTGGGCTGCTCCAGCAGGAGCTTGGCGAGCGCGATGCGCATCTGCCAGCCGCCGGAGAATTCGTGCGTGAAGCGGGACCAGTCTTCCTTGCGGAAGCCAAGGCCGTCGAGCACCATGCCGGTGCGGGCCTCGACGGTGTAGAAGTCATGCGCGGCAAGCGTGGAGTCGATCTCGTGGGCGCGGTCCGCCGCCTGCGCGTACTCAGGCGAGGTGGGGTCCAGGTCAGCGAGCGTGTGCAACAGGTCCTCGGATTCCTGCTGCAGGGCCTTCAGCCAGTCGAACACCGAGAGGCACTCTTCGAAGACCGTGCGCCCGGCGAGGGACAGCCCGTCCTGCGCCAGGTAGCCCATGGTGAGGCCCTTCATGGTGGTGAGGCTGCCCTGGTCGAGTTGCTCGATGCCGCCGAGGATCTTGAGCAGCGTGGACTTGCCGGTGCCGTTGCCGCCGACGATGCCCACGCGGTCCTTGGGCGTGATCAGCCAGTCGAGGCCTTCGAACAGCAGCTTGTGGCCGAAGCGCTTCTGCGCGCCGGAGAACTGGATCATTAGTTCTATTGTGCCCGGTTCGCGAGCGGCGAGGCTCAGTCTGCCTTCGCCGCTCGCGCAGGGCTGGGGCGGCTTCGTCTAGAAGCTCAGCCGCGCTCCGAACTGGAACGCTCGCGGACCGCCCGATCCGAACACCTGGCCGGCGCGCGTGGTCGCTTTGCCGAACCCGCCCGGATCGAGCAGATTGAAGGCGAAGCCGCCAAGGTTCGCAAAGTTGAACGCATTAAAGACTTCTCCGAACACGTTCAGCTTGTAGCTCTCCTTATACTTGAAGATCTTCGTCACGCGAAAATCCTGGGAGATCGAGTTGTCGCCGAAACGCCACTGGCCGGTGGGCACGCTGAGGCGGCTGACGGTGCCGCCGCGCGGAGCAGGCTTTCCAGCGTAGGTGGTGTTCCAGACGTCGATGAGCCGCAGGAGATCCTCGCGGCCCAGGCCGCGGTTGAACCGGCTCACGCCGGCCTCTGGGATCCACTGCGTCGCAGTGCCGTCGCCGTCGATGTCCGTCGCCGCCCCGCCCACCGCGCCGGGATTCACCGGCGGCCGGCTCGCCATCGATGAAATCATCGACACCTGGATGCCCCACGGCAGATCCACGACGCCGGAGACATTGAACACGTGGCGCGAGCCGTATTCGCCATAGGCGGCGAACCAGTCACGCTTGTTCAGGATGCCCAGAATCGCGTTCTGCACGGCGTAGGCATAGGAGCCGGTGAGCAGCCAGCGATTGGAGAATCGCTTATCGAGTTTCACCAGCAGGCCCCGGTAATTGGCCCGCGCCTGGGGGCTGCGGACCTGGATTACGTCGAGCGAGCAATTGGCGCGCGGATCCGTGGCTTGCGTGCCGACGCACCGCGGAATCACCGGGCCCTCGGCGGAGTTCCAGCGGTTGGCGTCCACCGTGGTGCCGAAGTTGCGGCGCAGGAACTGGCGGTTCACGAAGTCGGCCTGGACCACCAGGTTGCGCGCGATCTCGCGCTGCACGCCGATGTTCATATGGAAGCCGTAGCTGGTCGGATAGTCGGTCGGGATAATGGTCGCGAAGCCCGACACGCCCTTCTGGGCGTTCACGCCGCGCACGGACAGGTCGTTGAAGTTGGGCGGGAACAGCCGCTGCAGCGTCGCTTCGAAGCCGGGGGACATCTGGATGATGTGCTTCAGGCGCAACTGCGTGGGCACGTTCTGGAACTGGAGCGGCGTGCCGACCGGCACCCCGGGGATGTTGGCAATCGTGTTCTGGAGCTGGTTCCCCGACACGTTGTTGCGGCCGTTGCCGATGGGCCCGATCGAGTTCCTTTCGTTGAGCCGCTCCCACAGGAACTGCGTGTCGTAATACACGCCCGCGCCGCCGCGGATGACGGTCTTGTTGTCCTTGCCGAGCGCGTAGGCAAAGCCCACGGACGGCGCGAAGTTGTCGAAGTCCCGGCGTGTCGCGCGCGTGTCGCCGATAATCGGCGCGAGATACGCCGGCTTGTCGAGATCGTGGTTGGCGAGCGTCGATTCGGCCGCCCACGACAGGCCATAGTTCAGAGTGAATCGTGGCTTGATCTTCCAGGTGTCCTGCGCATACCACCGGACGCGGTAGTTGAACTTCGACTTGTCCTGCTGGAACGGGGCCGGCGAAAGCGGGCTGCCGTAGCCGACTGTCATGGCCTGGAAAGGAAGTTCCAGCAGATCGGCGTACGTCGTAAACGAGGTCGGCATCGGGATCCGGTTCGCGGGCGCGGCAGTGGCGTTGAATGAGGCGATCTGTTCCGGCGACCACGTGGTGATGCAGGCGGGCAAACAGAACTCCCAGAAGCCTTCGGTGGTGTCGCGCTCGAGTTCGCCGCCGAATTTGATCCGGTGCCCACCCTTCTGCCAGGTGGAGTTGTTCACCCACTGGAACGTATCGTAGTCGCGGCCTTGCGGCGCGTTCTGCGTGTTGCCGATGACGAAGCCCGCGCCGGCGACCGTGACCTGGGGTCCGCCAGTGCCGATACAGCCAGGGCGGGAGGCCGGGCAATCGCCGTCGGTAGGTACCAGATTGCGATTCTTCCAATACACATAAGAGAACCGGAAGTCGTTCACGAATCGCGGCGACAGCGTGGAGGTCCAGCCGAGGATGGTCTGGTTGTTGTTGTTCGTGTTGGCGAGCCAGTTGGAGGGCAGCGGGTTGCCGCCCGGCGAGCCGAAAGAGCGGTTCTTGTCGATGGTCCAGCGGCCGAAAATCGTGTGGTTGGTGCTCAGACGCCAGTCGGCGCGCACCGAAAACTGGTGTACGTTGTACGGGCTGGTGGGATTGTCGATGAACGTTTGCAGCGAAGCCGCGTTCGGTTGCACGGTGACCACGCCGTCCTGATTGTTGTACTCGTAATTCGCGAAGAAGAACAGCTTGTCCTTCTTGATAGGACCGCTTACCCAGACGCCGGGCTGCCGCCGGGCGAAAAACGGCTCGGGATTGATCCGGTTGCGCCGCAATGCCGGGTAGGCCGCGATGTTCGAGTCGCGGTAATAGAAATAGCCCGTACCGTGGAAGTCGTTGCCCCCGCCCCGCGTGACGATGTTCACGGCACCGACGCTGGAGACGCCGGTGGAAAGATCGAAGTTCACGCTCGAGAGCTGGAACTCCTGCACGGTCTCCTGGCTGATGTTTTGCGACGTGTTGCCGGTGGTGCGGTCGCGGATGTTGCCGCCGTCCGCCTGGATGGCGGTGCGGCCGGCGTCGCCGCCGAGGATCGTCACCGAGAACTGCGCGTTGTATTGCGACAGCGACGCGGTGTTCACGGTCACGCCCGGCTCCAGCGACGCCAGTTGGAGGAAGCTGCGGCCGTTCAGCGGCAGGTTTTCGATCTGCTGGCGGCCCACGACGCCGTCGATCTTGTTCGAGTCGTAGGCTAACTGCGCCGCCGCGCCTTCGACGGTCATCACCTCCGCGGTTTGCCCGACGGTGAGCTTCAGTTCCGCGGTGGTCGTCGCGCCGGTGGTGACCTCGGCGGTGCGGACCAGCGTCCGGAAACCCTTCGCTTCCGCGCGAAGTTCATACTCGCCCGCTTGCAGCGCCGGGAACGAGTACTCGCCCCGCGCATCCGCCACGCCGTTCCGGACTGCTCCCGTCGCCTTGTTCGTCAGTCGCACGGCGGCGTTGGGAATCACTGCACCGGACTCATCGACCACGGTTCCCGCGATGGTTCCGGTCGGCGCCTGCGCCCAAAGCGTCGCGGCCAGAGCGACCATCCCCGCGAAAAACGAAAGCCCTCTTCTAAGCTGTTGCATATGCACCCCTTTACTCACCAGCACTGGGGCGAAATGCTGTCAAAGATTTTCGCCGGTGTCAAGGGGGGGCGGCCGATAGAACGAAATCGCATTGTCGCCCTGCCGGAGGACCCGCACGCGTGCGAATCGCCCATGGCTCTCGCCGGGATCGAAGCGCGCATCATGTTGTACCAGTAGCAGATTCGCACATGACGACCCGAGCCGCGTCAGGACCGCCGCGTACTCCGCATGCTGTACGTACGGCGGATCCAGGAACACGATCCCCGGCTCGTAACGGTCGATCTGCGACAACACTTTACCCGTTCGCACCTCCGCGCGGCGGCTGGCCCCCAGCGACGCCAGATTCGCCTCGATCACCCGCGCCGCCGCGCGGTTCTGCTCCAGAAACACCGCCCGGGGCACCCCGCGGCTCAGCGCCTCGATCCCCACCGCGCCCGTTCCGGCATAGGCGTCGAGGAACAGCGCGCAGTCCTCCAGGTCGGCGGCGATGACGCTGAACAGCGACTCGCGCAGCCGGTCCGGCGTCGGGCGCGTCTCCAGTCCCGGCACGGACTGCAGCAGGCGGCGGCGAAACTCTCCGGCGATCACCCTCATCCGACCAGCACCAATCCGTAGCGGCGCTGCCAGTGGTCGCGCAGATACTCCACCGCGCGCCGCATCTCCGGTTCAGACGGGGGGTGCTCGACGAACGCCGTAGCCTCGTTCCGGGCCAGCTCCAGAATGTCGCCGTCGCGCACGATGTTGCCGATCCGCAGCGCCGGAAGTCCCGACTGCTTCGTGCCGAAGAACTCTCCCGGACCCCGCAGCTTCATGTCCAGCTCCGCGATGTGGAACCCGTCGTTCGAATCCACCATGGTGCGGATCCGCTCCCGCGCCACGTCGTTCATCCGGCCGGTCACCAGCAGGCAATAGCTCTGCTCCGCGCCGCGGCCCACGCGCCCGCGCAACTGGTGCAACTGCGCGAGCCCGAACCGCTCGGCGTGCTCGATCACCATCACCGTCGCGTTCGGCACGTCCACGCCCACCTCGATCACCGTGGTGGCGACCAGGATCTTCGTCTCGCCCTTCTGGAACCGGTCCATGGCCGCTTCCTTATCGGAGGGGGTCATCTTGCCGTGCAAGAGGCCCACCGCGAGGTCCGGGAACACGATCCGCGACAGATGCTCGTGCATCTTCTGCGCCGCCTTCATCGCCTCGGACTCCTCGATCACCGGGTACACGACGTACGCCTGCCGCCCCAGGTCGATCTGCTTCTTCACGAACGACCAGACCTGCTCGATCTTGTCCTCCGTGACGCTCTTGGTGACGATGTGCTTGCGCCCCGGCGGCAGCTCGTCGATCACCGAGACGTCCAGGTCGCCGTAGACCGTCAGCGCCAGCGTGCGCGGAATGGGCGTGGCCGTCATCACCAGCACGTCGATGTTGCTGGCGCCCTTCTCCACCAGCTTTAGCCGCTGCTCCACGCCGAAGCGGTGCTGCTCGTCGATGATGGCCAGCCCCAGGCGCTGGAACTCGACATCCGGCTCCAGGATCGCGTGCGTGCCGATCACGATCTGCGTCAGCCCCGCCGCGATGATTTTCTTGAGCTGCGTCTTCTCCCGGGCGGACGACGATCCGGTCAGCAGCACCGGCGTGTAGTTCAGGTCCCGGAACAGGCGCTTGAAATAGAAGTAATGCTGCTGCGCCAGGATCTCCGTGGGCGCCAGCACGGCCACCTGATAGCCGTTCTCGATGGCGATGATCGCCGCTTCGGCGGCCACCAGCGTCTTGCCGCTGCCGACGTCGCCCTGTAGCAGACGGTACATCGGTACCGGACGCGCCATATCCTGCGCGATTTCGCCCAGCACGCGCTTCTGCGCTCCCGTGGGCTTGAACGGCAGCATGGTCTTCACGCGGTCGCGGACCCGGTCGTTCAGTTCGAAGGCGATCCCCTGCCGCACCTTCGCGCGCGCCTTCTTCAGCGCCAGCCCCGTCTCCAGCCAGAAGAACTCCTCGAAGATCATGCGGAACTGTGCCGGCGACCGGAACGCATTCAGCAGCCGCGCATCGGCTTCCGGCGGCGGGAAGTGCAGCTCGCGCACCGCGGCCCAGCGCTCCGGCAGTTTCAATCGTTCGCGGATCCCCGCCGGCAGATGCTCCGGCATGCCGCGTACGCCCTCCAGCGCCCGGTGAATGATGGCGCGCAGCATCCGCGCGGTGATCTTGCCGGTCCCCTCGTGCACCGGCACCACGCGGCCCGTGTGGAGCCCGGCGTCCTCTTCGTCCTCGGGCAGGATCTCGTAGTCCGGGTGCGTCATGGCGAGTTCGCCCGAGTAGTTGTCGAACTCCACCTTGCCGAACAGCGCGACCTTGAGCCCCGGCTGGAAGATATCGGCAAGGTAGCCGCCGTGGAACCACTTCGCCTTGAGCAGCGCACGGGATTCGTCGGTGAATGTCGCGGTGAACACTCCCAGGTTGCGGCGGCGTCCGAAGCCGGCCATCTTCGCCGACCGTACTTCGGCGACCACCGTCGCCATCTCGCCCGGGGCCAGCTTGTTGAGCGTCTTGATGTTGCGGCGATCCTCGTAGCGGAACGGCGCATACAGGAGGATATCCTCGACCGTTTCCAGGCCTTTCGCCGCCAGTTGTTCCGCGCGCGCAGGTCCGACGCCCTTGATGTATTTGAGGGGAGTGAGGAGATCCAAAGTCCTAGTGTAGAGCCTACTGCTGTGAAACATCGCCGTGTGAAACAATGACAGCCGTGAAAATCGCGACGGCCTTGTTATGTGTCACCCGCCCTGGCGGCGCAGGACTGGACCAAGGTGGAAGGCAAGGTCCTCAAGCCCGCCGACGCCGAGTCCATGGGCGCCGTCGGCATCCTCGCGCTGGGCATCTCGCAAGCCGCGAAGATGACCCCGGAACAGCAGGCGCTCTACCGCGCCGCCACGCAAGCGGCCGGCAAACGGGACTTCGACGCCGGGTTCCGTCTCATGTCGCGCTATCTCCTCTTGATGGGCGGTACGCCGCTGTCGGAAGCCACCGAGTTTGCCACCGCCTTCGACGTCACGCTGCCCAAAGCGATCGTCACCCCCGGCGACGCCTTCGCCGTCACGCTCGCACCCGTCTTTACGCTGCCCCAGGCGCCCCCGGCGGGATTCACGGCGCGCCTGTCGATCCGCCCGCGCGGCGGCAAGCCCAAGGCCATGAAGCCGGTGGCCCTGCGATCCTACGAGCCGGTGAGCCTCCCCGTGGCGACCGCGAAGCTGAAACCCGGCGCCTACGACGTGCTCTACCAACTGTTGGATCCGAAAGGCGTCGAAATCGCCGCCGCGGCCCGCCCGTTCGTGGTCGTCAAGGACGGCGCCGCGCGCGTCGCGGCCCTGAAGAAGTTCCTCGACGCGCAGGCGCTCATGAAACGCGCCTCCGGCGGACCCTGGGAACCGCCGGCGTTCGAGTCGCTCGAGTACCTCGCCGGCAAGCTCCAGAAGAGCCTGGACGGTTACGACGTGGACTTCCTCGCCCGCGGACATCCGATTCTCCTCAGGGGTCTCGCGCCGTTCCTGCCCGGCGTCCGCCAGGAGCCTCCGGTGTCGGAAGTCCCGCCGCAGTTGCGCGATCTCGACACCGCGGAGCGCCTGCTCCGCGGCATCCAAACCGCCCAAAACCCCTGGCCATCCCTCGCCGGCGACCGCCTGCTCGCCTACCGCAGCGACGTCGACCAGACGCTGCAGCCCTTCCGGCTCTATGTCCCGCGGCCGTACGACGCCTCGCGCAAGTACCCGTTGATCGTCACGCTGCACGGCGCTTCGGGCAACGAGAGCACGCAGTTCGACGCCTATCGCGACGCCCGCACCGGCGAGAGCGTCGCGCTGCAACTGGCGCAGCAGCGCGGCTACCTCCTGGCCTCGCCGAACGGGCGGGGTCCCTTCGGCGGCTACCGCGGCAACTCGGAGAAGGACGTCCTCGACGTGCTGGCCCGCGTGCAATCGCTCTACGCGACGGACCTGGTGTTCCTCACCGGCCACTCCATGGGAGCGGGCGGCGCCTGGGCGCTCGGCTTCAAGTATCCCGGCAAGTGGGCCGCGCTGGCGCCCATCGCCGGCGCCATGACCTCCGCCGACGCGCTGAAGAGCGCTCCCGCCATGCCCGTGCTGTTCGCGCAGGGGGCGAAGGACACCATCGCCAACCCCGCCGCGGCGCGCAAGCTCGCCGAAGCCGCGAAGCCCATCCTCCAGGACTTCGAGTACAAAGAGTACCCGGACGCCGACCACGTGAACATCATGATGGCCGCTCCGCCCGCCGTCTTCGACTTCTTCGACCGCGTCCGCAAGGCCCGCCGGTAACTACGCCGTCGCCCGGTGCCGCGAGTACGAGAAGTAAATCACCAGGCCCAGCAGCATCCATACCACGAACGCGATCCACGCCAGCAGCGGCAGACTGAACATCAGCAACAGGCAGAACCCGACCGCCAGCAGCGGCACCACCGGCACCAGCGGCACCCGGAAGCCCCGCGCCCGCGCCGGCTGCGTCCGCCGCAGCACCAGGACCCCGAGCGACGCGATCGTGAACGCGAACAGCGTCCCGATGTTCGAGACCTCCGCCAGCGCGCCGATATCCCAGATCCCCGCGCCGATCCCGACGACAAAGCCCGCGATCCACGTGGAAATGTGCGGCGTCCGGTGCTTCGGATGCACCCGCGAGAACAGATCCGGCAGCAGCTTGTCGCGCGACATCGCGAACCAGATCCGCGCCTGCCCGTACTGGAACACCATCAGCGAACTGATCATGCCCACCAGCGCGCCCACCGTCACCACGAACCGGATGTTGTCCATCCCAATCGCCTTCAAGGCGTTGGCCACGGGAGCCGCGTTGTTCAGCGTCTTCCAGTTCTGCACCCCCGTCAGCACCAGCGACACCGAAGCGTACAGCACCGCGCAGATGATCAGCGTCGCCATGATCCCGATCGGCAGGTCCCGCTGCGGTTTCTTGCATTCCTCCGCGGCCGTCGACACTGAGTCGAACCCGATGTAGGTGAAGAACACCAGCGCCCCGCCCGTCAGGATCCCGGTGAATCCGTTCGGCGCGAACGGCTGCCAGTTCTGGACGTTCACCGCGCGCGCCGCGCCGAAGATAAACAACAGGATCGCGCCCAGCTTGATCAGCACCATCACGTTGTTCGTCTCCACGGACTCTTTTATCCCGCGCACCAGCACCATCGTCAGCAGCATCAGGATCAGAAACGCCGGCAGGTTGAACCAGTTGCCGGTGAACGAACTCGCCGCGATCACCGGACCCGACAACTGCGCCGGCAAGTGAAAGCCGAAGACATTCTCCAGCAGATCGTTCAGATATGCGCCGAAGCCCACCGCCACGGCCATGTTCGACACGGCGTATTCGAGGATCAGGTCCCAGCCGATGATCCACGCCACGATTTCGCCCAGCGAGGCGTAGGCGTAAGTATAGGCGGACCCCGCCACCGGGATCATGCTCGCCATCTCGGCATAACACAGGCCCGCCAGACCGCACGCCAGCGCCACCAGCAGAAACGACACCGAAATCGCGGGTCCAGCGCCCGGCCGTCCCACCGACGACACCGCGTCCGCGCCCTTCATGAGGATGTCGATCACCGGCGCGTGCAGCACGCTCGGGAAACTGAAGGTGACCCCCGCCGCGGCCGTCCCCGTCAGGGTAAAGATCCCCGCCCCGATTACGCTGCCGATGCCGAGCCCGATCAGGCTCCAGACGCCGAGCGTCCGCTTCAACTGGGCTTGCGGTTGCTCGCTGGCCGCGATCAGCGCGTCGATGGACTTGGTGCGAAAGAGATTCACGCGCGCAATTGTACCGTACCGGTTTCAGGGATGGATCACGGCGGAGGTGTCCGGCGGGCGATTTTTTCGTCGAGTTTGGCGAGGAAGACGCGCATGATTTCGGGGTGGGG
>CAYYID010000020.1:0-81233 GCA_964471915.1 uncultured Solibacteraceae bacterium
CCGGATCTCGGTCTCCAGCCGCTCGAAGTACTCCGGGATGTCGTGCTTGAGCTTGCCTTCCTGCTTCAGTTGTTCCAGCCGGGTGCGGCGCTTGTCGAAGCCCGTCTTGGCGACGAACTCGAAATAGCTGTCGATGTCGTGCTCGGCGGGGACGTCGAAGCGCGGGAACGGGTTCTTGACCTTTTCGAGCTTGAGCTGGCAGCGCTGGGCGATGTCCCACGTGTTGTCGAGCGCGGCCTCCACCTGGCCGAAGAGCCGCATCATCTCGGCGCGGTTCTTGAGGTAGAACTCCTCGGTCTGGAAGCGCATCCGGTTGGGGTCCGAGGCGGTCTTGCCCGTCTGGATGCACAGCATGATCTCGTGGGCCCGGCTGTCGCCCTTGCGCATGTAGTGCGCATCGTTGGTGGCGACCAGCGGGAGCCCGGTGTCGCGGGCGAGCTTCAGAACCCCGTCGATCACCTTGCGGTCGGGTTCCAGGTTATGGTCCTGCAGCTCGAGATAGAAGTTGTTCTTGCCGAAGATCTCGGTGTACTCGCCGGCCAGCTTGCGCGCCTCATCCTCGCGGTCCGACTGCAGCGCCTCGTTGATGTCGCCGCGCAGGCACGCCGAAAAGGCGATCAGCCCCTTTGCGTGGCGCGCCAGCAGGTCCTTGTCGATGCGCGGCTTGTAATAGAAGCCGTCCAGGTACCCGGTGGAGACCAACTGGATCAGGTTGCGATACCCTTCCTGGTTCTCGCACAGGACGACGAGATGGTTGTAGCGGTTCGAGTCGTTCTTGACGGTGTAGCTCTGCTGCGCGACGTACAGCTCACAGCCGATCACCGGGTGGATCCCCTGGTCCTTGGCCTGGTTGTAGAACTCCACCGCGCCGAACAGGTTGCCGTGGTCGGTCATCGCGACGGCAGGCATCTTCTGCTCCGCGATGACGTTCATCATCTGGCTGATCTCGCACGCGCCGTCGAGCAGCGAGTAGTCGGTGTGGCAGTGCAGGTGGACGAAGGGCTTGTCGGACATCTTCTTTGTAAGCGCTTCGGGGGAGACCCTATCAGTATACGGCGGTGCTCCGCGCCGCCGCACCCGCTATCATGTTCTGGATGACTTGCCGCCTGCTCCTGCCCCTCACCCTGGCCGCCGCCGCCCTCGCCGCCGACAATCCCTTCCTCGGCAAATGGGACATCACCGCCAAGGGGCCTGACGGTCCGTGGATCTACTGGCTCGAAGTCAAGGAGTCTGGCGGCAAGCTCTCCGGCATGTTCCTCGCCCGCGGCGGCAGCGTCTTCCCGCTCGCCGAGGTGAAGCTCGAAGGCGCCGAACTCGTCTTCTGGACCCAGAGCCGTCAGGACCCCAAGATCTACTACCGCGCCAAAATGAAGGGCAGCAAGCTCGCCGGAGTCCGCGAGGAGAAAGGCGAGAAGGTGACCTTCACCGGCGTGCGTCCGCCCGCCTGGGGGACCTACGACGCGAACGCGACGCACCAGTTCGGCGCGCCCGTGGAGCTCTTCGCGGGCACGTCCCTCGCCGCGTGGGGCGTGCAGAACCCCAAACGGCCCATGGGCTGGAAGATCGAAAACGGCGTGATGACCAACGACCCGCACGCCAACAACCTGGTTTCGAAGCAGAAATTCCAGGATTACAAGATCCGGTGTGAGTACAAGCTGGAGAAGGGCTCCAACTCCGGCATCTACCTGCGCGGCCGCTACGAACTGCAAGTTCTCGAGGACTTCGGCAAGCCCGCCGAGAGCCACGGCCACATGGGCATCTACAGCCGCGTCGCGCCGGCCGTCAACGCCTCGAAACCGATGGGCGAATGGCAGGAGATGGAAGCGACGATCGTCGGTAACCGCGTCACCGTGTTCCTCAACGGCAAGAAGGTCCACGACAACCAGGTTCTCGACGGCATCACCGGCGGAGCACTGGACTCCGACGAAGGGAAGCCGGGGCCCGTCATGATCCAGGGCGATCACGAGAAGGTCTCGTTCCGCAAAGTGACAGTCTGGCCGATCCAGCGCTGACGTTACGCCTGACTCAAGCCTCGGCGCCCGGAACGGCGCTATAGAGTTCCGCAACCGCGATGCTCAGCCCCAGCGAATCGATCGCGATGACAGCCGCCTCGCCGTAATAGTCGCGCAATACCCAGGCTCCGTCGTCGCGTTTCGAGTAGTGCTCCACGTGGCGCCGGTCCTGGTGGATCAGCAGATAGTCCCGCAGGCTCTCGATCGTCCAGTATGAGGCAAACTTCTGGCCACGATCGTAGTTCTCGGTCGCCGGAGAAAGCACCTCGACCAGCAACGCGGGATTGAGCAGCGTATCCTTCAGCGACTCGCCGGCGAACTGCGGCTCGCCGCAAACCACGCCTGCGTCCGGATAGGTGTACAGACCCGTGCGCGCGGCCTTCACCCGCAGATCGCCGCCAAACGCCAGACAGCCCGGGCGCGTCTGCCGGTTCAGGAGCGTAAGGATGTTCGCGGCCAGACGCGCGTGGGCGAAACTGCCCCCCGACATGGCGAACATCTGCCCGTCGTAGAACTCGCTCTTGATCTCCCCGGCGCGGTCGATCCGGAGATACTCGTCCTCGCTCAGGGGAGCCGAAGGGATCGAGGCCATGGCTACATTATGGCTCGTACGGCGAACCCTGGCGCGTGTAGACTATGGCTGATGACTCTGCCGCACCGCTTTCCTGCCCTGACGGCTGCCGCCCTGCTGACGGCAACCGCCTTCGCCCAATCGCTTCCGAAGGCCCCCAAGCCCGAGGACGTCGGCATTTCCTCCCCGCGCCTGGCCCGCATGCGGGAACAGATCAAGGCCGACGTCGAAGCCAAGAAGATCCCCGGCAACGTGATGCTGATCGCGCGCAACGGCAAGGTCGCGTTCTTCGACGCTTTCGGCTTCCAGAAACGCGCCGACCAGAAGCCCATGAAGACCGACGCGATCTTCCGCATCGCCTCCATGTCCAAGCCGATCACGTCGGTCGCAGCCATGATCCTGCAGGAAGAGGGCAAGCTCGATATCGGCGCTCCCGTCGCGCAGTACCTCCCCGAGTTCCGCGGCCTGCGCGTCGGTGTGGACCGCGTGGCGCCGAAGCGCCCCATGCTGGTGCTGGACCTGCTGCGCCACACCTCCGGCCTCACCTACGGCCTGTTCGGCAACACCCCCATCGACGACATGTACCGCAAGGCGAACCTCTTCCAGAGCACGTCGCTCGCGGACCTGGTGACCAAGCTCTCCGCCATTCCGCTGCTGCACCATCCCGGCGAAGCCTGGGAGTACAGCATGTCGACGGACGTGCTGGGGCGCGTCGTCGAAGTGGCCAGCGGCATGGACTTCGACAAGTTCGTCGCCGAGAGAATCACCGGGCCGCTCAAGATGCCGGATACCGGCTTCTACCTGACCGTCGCGCAGGCGGAGCGGCTCGCCATACCGGACGGCCAGATGATGATGCCGCCCGCCGATCCTACCGTGCGCCCGGCCATGCCCTCGGGCGGCGGCGGCATGTACGCCACCGCGTCCGACTACGCCCGCTTCGCCCAGATGCTGCTGAACGGCGGCCAACTGGAGGGCGTGCGCATCCTTTCGCCGAAGACCGTCGCGCTCATGACGTCGGACCAGTTGCCCGCGACCACGCAGCGCCACACCGGCGTCGCGATGTCGCTGGGAGCCTTCGGCCCGACGCCGGAAATGGGTACCAGCTTCGGGCTGGGCTTCGGGGTCCGCGTCGACGCGGGCCGGAACCCGGTGCCGGGGTCCGTCGGCGACTTCTCCTGGGCCGGAATCACCGGAACGTTCTTCTGGGTGGATCCGCAGGAGAAATTGGTCGCGGTGATGCTGGTGCAGGCGCCCCAGGGGTCCAATGGCCCGCTCTGGCGCCGGACGCGGACGCTGGTGTACCAGACGCTGATCAATTAGGGGTTATCGCGCAAGATTTCGTTGATCCGTTCGCGGAGTGGCTGCAGATCCAACTCCACAACCCGCCACACGAGCTCGGCGTCGATCTCGAAGTAGTGATGGACGAGGATGTGCCTCATCCCGGCGGCCTTCGTCCACACAGCGTCGGGGTGCGCCCGTCGAAACTCCTCCGACAGACAGCGCGCGGCTTCGCCAACGATCTGCAAGTGGTGCAGCACCCAGACCCGCACCATTTCGTCTGCGTCGAATCGTTCGCGGCCTTGGACTGCCTCGCGCAGAATTCGATCGATCGCCGTTAGAATGTCAGCCAGGCGCTCGCGGTCGTCTCTCATAGCGGGACAGCTTCCGCCAACGCCCGCTCCCGCACCTTGGCCCGCAGCATCCCCTCGGTGGCGACATCTACCCCGGCCGGAAAAGCCGCCCGCAGTTCCTCGATCAGCCCGCCGAGATCCATCAGCGTCCGCTCCGCGTCCAGGTCGACCAGCAAGTCGATGTCGCTTCCGCTCGACGCCTCGCCGCGAGCCACCGATCCGAACACGCGGACGTTCCGCGCCCCGTACCGCTTGGCGATGCGGAGAATCTCTTCCCGTCTCGTGCTGCGGAGCTCTTCGAGCGTCATATGGCGTGATCACCCCCATGGTAGCGCGGCGACTGGAGCCGCAGCAGCCGCGCTAGACTTGAGGTGACTCCCCAGGCGCCCGGGTGGCGAAACCGGCAGACGCAACGGACTTAAAATCCGTTCTCCGGCAACGGGGGTGCGGGTTCGATTCCCGCCCCGGGCACCAACCTTACCCTATTCCTCCCGTGTCGCATCCGGCCACGACCGCCGATCGTATCTGTGGGAGAGTACTGCGAAATTTCCCACAGTCCTGGGAGGATCTGGTACTATGGCTCGGGGCGCTGTCGGCCGGTCCTTAGATCTCCCCCCTACTTCGACCCTGGAGAATCGATGAGTTTGCTCTGGATGTTCGCCATCACTTTCTGCATTCTGCAGATGTCCGTACTCGCTACTACCATTTACCTCCACCGCAGCCTGACCCATCGCGGCGTGGAGCTTCATCCCATCGTCCGCAACCTGATGCACCTCCACCTCTTGTTGTTCACCGCCATCGTTCCCCGCGAATGGGCGGCGGTCCACCGCAAGCACCACCACTTCTCGGACAAGGAAGGCGATCCGCACAGCCCCTACATCGAAGGGATGTGGACCGTGTTCTTCGGCAACTTCTTCCTCTACCGGAAGGAAACGCACAACGAACAGACCATCCGCAAGTACACGCCGGACTACAAGCCGGACACCATCGACATGATCATCCCGAGCCGCTTCCAGTCCTACGGGACCATCGGCGGCCTGGCCATCTTCATGCTGATGTTCGGGTGGGCGTGGGGTCTGGGCGCCTGGGCCTTCCACGTCGTCGCGTACATCCTGCTGAACTCCTCCATCAACAGCCTGTGCCACATGGTCGGTTACCGCAACTACGATAACCTCGCCACGAACCTCCGCTTCCTGGCCTACTTCACCGGCGGCGAAGCGCTGCACAACAACCACCACGAGTTCCCGACCTCGGCCCGCTTCTCCATGAAGTCCGGCGAGTTCGACATCGCTTGGCCGCTGATCCGGATCATGGAAGCCGTCGGCTTGGCCAAGGTGGACCGGACCCCGATCGCCAAGGCTGCCTAGTACGCTTAGGACGGCGTAGCCGGAATCGAATCGAGCCCTTGCGTGACATAATCGTTGCGCGAGGGCTCTCGTTTTCTTGGACCACGCCTACATCGAGGACCAGCGGGTCGCCGAACGGTATCTCCTGAAAGATCTTACCGATAGGGACCGCACCGCCTTCGAGGCCCACTTTCCGGATTGCCCCGAGTGTCTGGACCGGCTGGCACTGGCCGAACTCTTCCGCACCTCCAGGAACGGGTCGCCTCCCGCGGAAGAGCCAGCGCAAGTTGTTAATTCTGAGCCTGATATCCAGCAAGTCCGCCGCCCGCGCCTCGTCCGCTCCCTGCTGTGGCTGGGCGCGGCGGCCTTCGTGCTCCTCGCCATCCCCAGCGTGCTCTTCCTGGGCGCCATCCGCGATTCCCGCGAGCAACTGCTCACCCAGGCCGCCGGCGGACCTGTGCCGCTCTATGCCCTTCAACCTACAACGGAAAACCGGATCCTGCGCCCGCCATCCGGCGACCTGATCCTCACTTTTTCGGCCCCCGACGCACCGGCCGCCACGTTGCGCGCCGACCTCGTCCGCGGCGACGTCCGTCTGGTCTGGACCGCCAACTTCGTCTCCGCCCCCGGCGCGACCATCGCCCTCCGCGTGCCCGCCGCGCACTTCGAAGAGGGGCCGCTCCGGCTCGACGTGATCGCCAAGGACGCCGCCGGGCGCAGTTTCCGCGCCGTCTTTTTCCGGCTTCGCGTCCAGTAAGCGACCATTCGGTGGGGCCGCGTTGTCTCCACCCCGCCGCCTATGGTATTCCTTAAGTTCTACCCAGAATCATGGCGTACGTAATCGCAGAACCCTGTATTGGCACCAAGGACACGGCTTGCGTCGACGCTTGTCCGGTCGATTGCATCCATCCCAAGAAAGACGCGAACGGCTTCGAACAGGCGGAGATGCTGTACATCGATCCCGTCGAGTGCATCGATTGTGGCGCTTGCGTCCCCGTTTGCCCGGTTTCCGCGATCTTCGCCCTCGATGATCTGCCGGAAAAATGGGCGTCCTACGCCCAGAAGAACGCCGAGTACTTCGGCCGCGCCACGGCCTGATCCCGGGGCAGCTTACGGCCGGTACGTCGCGCTCTGCGTGTCCGTCTCCCACAGGCGGATGCTGGTAACTCTCACCGGAACCTCGTTCGCCGCCAGCCCGTTCTGGATCTCGTCGTAAAAGTACTTGGCGATGTTCTCGGCCGACGGGTTCACCTTGTCGAACGGCTCCAAGTCGTTCAGGAACTGGTGGTCGATCCGGTCGATCACCCCGTTCACCAGCCGCTTGATGTCCGTGAAGTCCACCAGCAGCCCGATCCGGTTCAGCCGCTCGCCCTCCACCCGCACCTCCACCCGGTAGTTGTGGCCGTGAACGTTCTCGCACTTGCCCTTGTATTCGCGCAGGGCATGGCCGGAGGAAAAGGTCTTCTGTACGGAAAGCTCGAACATGGAGGGTACTGAACTCCATGGTAGCGCAGCGCCCGGCCTCCCTCAAAAATGCGTCGCGCTTCGTGCTACGCTGATGGCGAACATAAGGCGAAAATGTACGTCGAGCTCCACGCCGCCTCCGCCTTCAGCTTCCTGAACGGAGCCTCCCTCCCCGAGAACCTCGCCGCCGCCGCGGCGGACCTCGGCATGCCCGCCATGGCCCTGCTCGACCGCGACAACGTCTCCGGCGCCCCTCGCTTCTACATCGAAGCCAGAAAGCTCGGCTTGAAGGCCCACCTAGGCGCCGAAATCACCGCCGCTAACGGCCGCGTCTACCCGCTGCTCGCCGAGAACCGCACCGGCTACCAGAACCTCTGCCGCCTGATCACCTCCATGAAGCTGCGCTCCCCCAAGGGCCAAGCCGCGGCCACCGAGGACGAATTCCGCCGCTACGCCCCCGGGCTCATCTGCCTCACGAGCGTCCCGGACCGGCGGCACCTCGAAACCCTTCAGGACATCTTCGGCCCGCGCAACGTCTACGCCGAACTCCAGCGGCACGGGCACCGCGACCAGGAGGCCCGCAACGAGGCCCTGCTGAATGCCGCCCGCGTGCTCAAGATCCCCTTGCTCGCCACCAACGGCGTCCGCTACGCCACCAAGCCCGAACGCGAGCTCTTCGATGCACTCACCTGCGTCCGCGAGAAGACCACCATCGAGACTGCCGGCCGTCGCCTGGCCCGCAACAGCGAGCAATACCTCAAGTCCGCCCGGCAGATGGCCAAGCTCTTCTCCGGGATCCCCGAGGCGGTCGCCAATACGCTGGAGCTATCCGCCCGCCTCGACTTCACGCTCGCGGACCTCGGCTACGAATTCCCTCGCTACCCCGTGCCGCCCGGCGAGACCATAAACTCGTTCCTGCGTGCCCGCACCGAAGCCGGCGCGCTGCAGCGCTTCCGCCCTCTCCACGAACGCGCGCGCCGCCAGATCGAGCGTGAACTCGCCCTCATCGAAAAACTCGACCTCGCCGGCTACTTCCTCATCGTTTGGGACCTGGTGGAGTTCTGCCGCGCTCAGGGGATCCTGGTGCAGGGACGCGGCTCCGCCGCGAACTCCGCCGTCTGCTACGCGCTCGGCATCACCGCGGTGGACCCCGTCAAAATGGAGCTGCTCTTCGAGCGCTTCCTGTCCGAGGAGCGCGGCGAGTGGCCGGACATCGACCTCGACCTGCCCTCCGGCGACCAGCGCGAAAAAGTCATCCAGCACGTCTACCGGCGCTACGGCGAGCGCGGCGCCGCCATGACCGCCAACGTCATCAGCTATCGCGGCCGCTCCGCCGCCCGCGACATCGGCAAGGTGCTGGGCTTCGGCGAGGAGCAACTCGCCAAGCTCTCCGCCGTTGCCTCGCGCTGGGGTTTTCAGGATCCGAAGGAAACCGCCGCGACGCGCTTCCGCGACGCCGGACTCGATCCCGAGAACCCCCGCGTCCGCAAATTCCTCGAACTCTATTGCTCCGTGCAGACCCTGCCCCGCCACCTCGGCCAACACTCCGGCGGCATGGTCGTCTGCCAGGGCCAGCTCGACGCCATCGTCCCGCTTGAACCGGCCACCATGCCGAATCGCGTCATTATCCAGTGGGACAAAGAGGATTGCAACGATCTCGGCCTCATCAAAGTGGACCTGCTGGGCCTCGGTATGATGGCCGTCCTCGAAGAATGCCTCCTCACGATCCCGCAGCACTACGGCGAGCCCGTGGACCTCGCGCACCTGCCCCCGGACGATCCCGCCGTCTACGCCGCGCTCCAAAAGGCCGACACTATCGGCATGTTCCAGGTGGAGAGCCGCGCCCAGATGTCCTGCCTGCCCCGCCTGAAGCCAAAAGAATTCTACGACATCGTGGTGCAGGTGGCCATCATCCGCCCCGGCCCCATCGTCGGCAAGATGCTGCACCCCTATCTCAAGCGCCGCCAGGGCCTCGAAAAGGCCGAGTGCCTGCACCCGTCGCTTGAAAGCGTGCTGCGCCGGACGCTCGGCGTCCCGCTGTTCCAGGAGCAATTGCTGCGCATCGCCATGATCGCCGCGAACTTCACCGGCGGCGAAGCCGAAGAGCTGCGGCGCGCGCTCGGCTTCCGCCGCAGTGAGAAGCGCATGCGCGAAGTGGAGGCCAAGCTCCGCCGCGGCATGACGGAGAACGGCATCACCGGCGACACGCAGGAGACCATCGTGCAGGCCATCACTTCCTTCGCCCTGTATGGCTTCCCCGAGTCCCACGCCGCCAGCTTCGCCCTCATCGCCTACGCGAGCGCCTATCTCAAGTGCCACTACCTCGCCGCCTTCACCGCCGCGCTGCTGAACAACCAGCCGATGGGGTTCTACCATCCGGCGACCATCGTGAAGGACGCCCAGCGCCACGGGCTGCGCGTCCTGCCCGTGGACGTGAACGTCTCCGCGTACGCCTGCACGGTGGCGTATCCGGATCTGCGCCTCGGCCTGAACTACGTGCGCGGATTGCGCCAGGAGACCGCGGAGGCGATCGCCGCCGGCCGGCCCTATTCCTCCATCGACGACCTGAAGCGCCGCGTGCCGCAGTGCAACAAAGAGGGCCTGCGGACGCTCTCCGAGATCGGCGCGCTGAACTTTCTCCGCCCGCGCCCTACGCACCGCCGCGGCGCGCTGTGGGAGGCCGAGCGCCTGGCGCGCCCCGCCGGTCCGCTGCTCGCGGACCTCGCATCCGCGGCCGCCGAGTCGCCGCTCCGGGCGATGTCTCGCGAGGAACGCACCGTCGCCGACTTCGCGGGTACAGGCCTGACCATCGGAGTGCATCCGGTGGGGTTCTACCGCGCGGAACTCGACACGCTGCGCGTGCTGCGCGCCGCCAGCCTGGCCGGCCGGCGAGACGGCGAGCGGGTCCGCATCGCCGGCTGCGTCATCTGCCGCCAGCGCCCCGGCACCGCCAAAGGCTTTTTGTTTCTGAGCCTGGAGGACGAAACCGGGATCGCCAACGCCATCGTCACCCCGGACATCTTCGACGCTAATCGCCTCACGCTGGTGACGGCGCCCTATCTGCTGCTTGAAGGGCGCCTGCAGAATCAGCAGGGGGCGATCTCCGTGAAAGTGGACCGGGCGGAACCGCTCGCCCTGGGCGCCGCCGCGGCGCCCAGCCACGACTTCCGGTAGCCGCGGTCATCACCCGCCCGGCGACGCGGAGACGGACCAGGTCCACCGCGCCGCTTGCTTCCGACCCGAATGCGGCCCGGTCCGCTTACCTCCGCTAGCCTCCCGCCCAGCGCCTCGGAACGGCCTCTCGTTAGGAAGTCATCAGAAATATCGCCCCCGCCAGCGATGCTCGATGCTATGACAATCTTTCGGCTAAGCTGGGCGCTCGCCTTCCTGGGACTGGGTCTGTCGATCCCCCTGTCGGCACAATCCGTGACTTCTTCGGTTTCGGGCGTGGTTCTGGACCCTTCCGACGCGACCGTCACCGCCGCCGAAATCGAACTCCGGGATCTCGATACCGGCGCAGTGTTCCGCGCCGTGACGGGTGAGGCGGGCCTGTTCCGGATCCCCGGCCTGCGCCCCGGGCATTACGCCGCGACGGTCAAGAAGGCGGGCTTTCAGCCATACCGGATCGAGCAACTCGAACTGCTGGCGTCCGCAGATCTGAATCGCACGATCCGGCTGCAGGTAGCACAGGGTGCGGAGGGAGTGACGGTGGTGGCCAGGGTGACCGACATCGAAAGCGCGGCGGACACCGGCGTACGGGGGGCGGTTTTCTCCCGTGCCGAAACCAACGACTTGCCGATGATCGCGGCGGGCGTGGGCCGGAACTTCCGGGTGCAGGCGTTCCAGCAGCCGGGGATCGCGTCGCAGGGGTCGGCGCACGCCCCGTTTAACGTGAACGGCAACCGCAGCTTCGGAACGATGAACGTCATGGTGGACGCTGCCGAGTTCAACAACACGCTCTCCGGAGCGTTGCTCGGCGCGGGGATCCCGGAGCAGCCGGTTTCGATGGAAACCGTCGAAGGCCTGGAGATGCAGACCACGAACTTCAAAGCGGAGTACGGCCGGGCCTCCGGCACCATCATCAACCTGATCACGAAGCGGGGCACGAACCACTGGCGGGGGTCCCTCTACAACTACTGGCAAAATGCGCGGTTCAACGGCCGCAACGCCATGCTGCTCGAGCGTCCGCCACTGAACTCGAATGCGCCGGGTTTTACGATCGGCGGTCCGGTGTGGAAGAACCGGACCTTCTTCTACGGAGGCTTCGAGATGGCGATCCGCGACACTTCCCAGGCCTCGTCGACGATCGTGACGCTCAGCGACGGCCAGCGGGCGCGGGCGGTGGAGTGGATCCGGCCGCTGGCGGCGCAGTTCCCGCGTCCCAACATCGGAACCAACTTGCAAAGCGCCACCGTGCAGCAGTCGCTGACCGGGCGGCAGATCTTGGGGAAGATCGATCACCTCTGGAACGACAACCACCGCGCCGGGTTCCGGTACAGCAAGACCGAGCAGGCCGGCTTCAATCCGGGACGCCTCGCGCCCCAGAGTTTCGATTCGAACAACGGCAACGCGAGCGCGGTCCTGAACTTCGACTCCACGCTGTCGCCCCGCGCGCTCAATGAGTTCAAGGCGACTTACACGACGTATGACTCGGTCGTCAACCCCAGCTTTCTCGAACTCGGCAATCCGGCAGTCAACGGCACCATCGGCAGCCTGGTGGTGACGGGACTCAACGCGATTGCCGGGCCGTTCCGCTTCCCGCGCACCATCCGGACCCACAATTACAACCTCTCCGACGATTTCAGCTACTCACGCGGCCGGCACAACCTGAAGTTCGGAGGCATCTTCCGCTGGCTCCAGGGCAACACCACCGAGGACCGGAACTTCTTCGGTCAAATTGTCTTCGCCAACATCGACAGCTTCCTCGCGGGGCGTCCGCTCAACTACACCCGGTCCTTCGGGAACTCGCGCCTGGACTTGCGGGGACGGGAACTCGGCATGTACGCCCAGGACGATTTCAAAGTCACGCGGAACCTGACGTTGAATCTCGGCATGCGGTACGAGTACTACTCCGTGTTCAACGACCGGTTCGACCGGCTGCCGGAGTTGTACAACGGGGACCGCAACAACTTCGCGCCGCGGTTCGGCTTTGCGTACAACGTGGGGGGGAAGGGCGAGACGGTAGTCCGCGGCGGTTACGGCTTCTTCTATAACCCGCTGCTGATGAACTTCGTCAACGAAACGCGGTTCGCGCCGCCGCTGGTTTCGAGTTTCGTGCGGGCTCTGCCGGTGTTCCCGAACTTCCTCGACGGCGCGACACTGCAATCGAACCGGACGCTGGTGTTTCCCAACATCGTGAACCCGTACGTGCAGAGCTGGAACCTTACCGTGGAGCGGCAGGCGTTCACGCCGAGCGCCGTGGTCAGCCTCGGCTACGTCGGCTCGAAAGGGAGCCGCCTCGCCCGGACGCGGCGGCCGAACGGCGGCGAGCAGCTTCCTCAGGCCCAGCGGCCGAATCCGAACCAGGGGGTGATCGACCTGCTCGAGACCAGTGCGTCGAGCATCTATCACAGCCTGCAGGCGAGCTTCCGCGCGCAACTGAGCGGCGGGCTCCTGGTGCGCGCGAACTACACCTGGGCCAAGGCGATCGACGACACGTCGGCGGCGAGCGGTTTTCTGCCGATCGACGAACGGAACCTGCGGCTGGACCGGGGCGCGGCGGACTTCGATCAGCGGCATCTGTTCACGGCGTCCTCCGTGTACCCGCTGCCCTGGCTGAAGGCGAACCGCTGGCTGGGCGGCTGGCAGCTCGCCGGTACTTACACGTTCCGCAGCGCCTTGCCGTTCTCGATCCTCTCGAACACGTTCAACCCGGCCGGAACGCAGAACAACCGTGTCAACGCGCTACCGGGGACCGTCCTCCGGGAGACTGCCGGGAGCCAGTTCCTGCGGCTGGCGCCCGGCGTGACCCCAGCATCACTTGCGCCGGCGGCCGGTCTGGCTGGGACGCTGGGGCGCAACACCGAACGGGGCGATGCCTTCTTCGACCTCAGCCTTTCGCTCCAGAAGGCCTTCCAGGTGACGGAGCGGGTGCGCGCGGAGGCGCGCTTGGAGAGCTTCAACACGCTCAACCACGTGAATTTCGCCTTGCCGGTGAACAATGTTGTGAACCCGCTGTTCGGGCGCTCGCTCACGGCGCAGGATCCCCGGTCGCTGCAGATCGCCGTGCGCGTGACCTTCTAACCGCGAAGCTCTATGCGTTGAGTCCGCCGCGCCGGACGCGATCCTCGATCCACGCGATCCCGAAGCGGACCAGGCTCGGGCCATCGAACAGCGCAGAGTCGGCCGCGCCAACCAGACCGCGGGCTCCCTGCCCGCTCGCCAGGTAATCCCCGGCAATCAGTTCGAAGCAGTTCTCCGGGAGCGCGGAATGCACGGGATCCCCCGTGTCGAACTCCTCGAACGCCACCCACACCGGACCCTCCGGTCCGGGCATCCGGCGGCGGTAGCGGTGGATCCGCTTGTCCGGAATGTCCGCCCTGTGCTCGGCGTAGTGCAACAGCGTTATCGTGTCGAGCGGCGCGCCCAGCATCAGGACCTGGCCGCCGCGCTCCAGGATCTTCTCGAAAGGCGAGCCCTCTCCGTAGCCGTACTGGAAGGGATGGTCCCGGGTGATCCACTCGGCCAGCGGCCCGATCGCCACCACCCCGGCGTCCGGGTGATCGCTGCGCAGCGCTCCCGGCCAGTTCCGCAGCGTCTCATGCAGCACGCCGTGGTCCCGCGCCGCCGGCGCGATGCGCTTGTCGAACACCGGCACTTCGTCGGTGTCTTCGTCCTCGTAGAACGGCTCGAAGTCCACGTACGCGGCCAGCGTCCCGCCCTGGCCGATCGCGTCGCATAGCGCCTGGACGATGGTATTCACCCCGCCGCGTGCGGCGCCCACGGCGCGGACGCTCGCATGGACCATCAACACGCCGTCCCGCGGCACGCCGAGGCGAACCAGGTCCGCGTGCAGCGCGGAACGGGTCGCCACGCCGGAAAGTCTGCGGTCCGTGCCGGGCATGGTCAGCATTACAGCACGGCGGAACAGGCCCGTAGCGCTTAGAAGGCCAGCTTCAAGGCGAACTGCATGATCCGCGGGTTCACCACCGTGGTCAGGATCCGCCCGAACGATGCCGCGTTCACCTGCAGATTCGGATTGGCGAAGTTGGCATGATTCAACACGTTGAACGCCTCGGCGCGGAACTCTAGCCGGTAGCGGTCCGCGAACAGCGGAAACCGCTTGCTCACCGAAAAGTCGATGTTCGCCTGGCCCGGACCCCGCACAATGCCGATGCCCGCGTTGCCGAACGTCGTGGCGCGGCCGTCGTCGCCGACGATCGGGAAAGCGTTCGGGAAGCAGCTCCGGTTGAAGTACGTGTTCAGGTTGTTGCGGATCGCGCCCGAGGTGGTCAACTGCGGGTGCGTGCAGCCCGGCGCGATCTGCGCCCGGTCGGTCGTGATCCCGTAGACGTTCGTCGCGTTGGTCTGCGTCACGGTCAGGCGCTGGCCGGCCTGAACCGTCGTCACCGTCCCGAGCTGCCAGCCGCCCAGAACCTGGCCCGCGAAGGACCGGCTGTTCGTGGGACCCGGCAGCGCGTATACCGCGCTCAGTACGAACCGCTGGTCCCGCACGAACGCGTCCGGACCGTAGCGCTGGCTCGGATTGTTCTGGTCTCCTGTGGCATTGCCGCCGTTGCCGCCGTTCGAGGCGAACGAATCCGTCGACATCAGCCGCGAGAACGTGTATGACGCCAGGAACTGCAGCCCCCGGCTGAAGCGCTTTTCCAGGCTGACTTCCAGCGCATTGAACCAGGCCGCGCCCGAGGGTTCGATCACCGTCATGGCGTTCGACGTGAAGCCCTGGTAAGGGACGCGCAGCGGGATGTTCGCCACCGTGTTCGTGGTGGCGCCGCGGATCGGGTTCGTGGGGCTCGCGATCAGCGCCTGGTTGATCGACCGCGTCCGCAGCAGGTGCGTGTTGCGGGAGCCGACATACGATACGTCGAGCACCAGGTCCTTCGCCACCTGGGTCTGCAGGCCCAGGCTGTAGCGTTGCAGCGTCGGCGGACGCAGGCGCATGTCGATAATCGTCAGCGACCGCGCCGTGGTGGGCGAATACAGCGGGAACACCGGCAGTTCCACCGCCGCCGGGAACGGATTCGCGAACGTCAGGGACGCCGCCGCCGCGCCCGCCAAGTTGTTCAACTGCGCGAAGGGAGGCGCCGTCAGCAATTGGATGAACGGCTGCCCCGTGGTCCGCTGGCGGTACACGCCGTAGCCGCCGCGCAGCACCATGCGGTCGAGCTTCGGCAACTGATAAGCGAACCCGAAGCGCGGGCTCCACGTGTTCTGCCCGCCGATCCGCAGCCCCGTGTCGCTCTCCAGTTTGGTGACGCCCTCGGGCAGCGTGCCCCGGAAGTTCGAGGGCGCCGTGTACCCGGCCCGCGTACCGGCCGCCGGCGGATTCGGGTTGGCCAGAGTGTAGTCGAAGTTGCCGTTCCGGCCCAGCGTGTCGCTGAGGTTGCCGAAGCGCTCATACCGGAAGCCGATATTCAGCGTCAGGCGGCGTGTCACCTTGAAATCGTCCTGGATGAAGAGGCTGCTGCCCCACAGCCGGAAGCCGCGGTCGAACTGCCCGGGCAGATCGATGGATTGGAAGATGTTGCCGGCCTGGCCCAACAGCATGTCGGGGAAGCCCAGGAAGATCAGGCCCGCCAGGTAGTGGAACTGCTGCTGGTTGTTGTGGGTCCGCTCGATGCCGCCGCCCATCCGCAGCACGTGCTTGCCCAGCGTGTAGGACACCGTGTCCTGAAAGATATAGTGGTTCTGGATGTTGCGCAGGGACTGCCCGTTGCCGCCCAGCGTGAGCGCGCCGTTGATCAGGATCTGCGGGATGTTGTTGTCGTAGGGCGGCGCGTTGACTCCGATATCGGAGTACTTCATCGGCTTGGACTGGTTGGTGAACGCGTTCTGGCGGTGGAAGCCAACGATGAGTTCGTTCACCAGGCGCGGCGTCGCGATGAAGGTGTGCGTGATGTTCGTGTTGTAGAACCGCTGCGGATTCAGCACCGGCCAGCCCGGCGCCGTGGGTCCGCCGAGGTTGGCCGGCGGCAGCGTGGTGGCCTGGTCGCTGCGCGCGGTGAAGAAGCGGTAGGCCAGGCGATGCCGCGCCGTCGGGACATAGTCCGCATTCGCCATGAACTGGTTCTCGTCGAACGAGCACGGCAGGCTGTAGATCGACGAACCCCGCACCGCGAACGGCTGCGACGGATCCACCCGCTGCGGCGACGGAATCGCGTACTGGCCGTTCGGCAGCTTGTAGTTCAGCAGCGCGAACGCCTGCGCGCTGATGTTCGACCCGTCGGCGGCGATCGCCGGGCCGGCGCTGCCGCGCTGTCCGGCAAAGAGCTGGCCCAGGGCCGCCCGGGACCGGTTGTCGGTCAGCGCCGGCATCACGAAACTCGACGAGCAGGACGTGCTCACGCCGTTCCGCTGCCGCGTGCCCTGGTAGGAGCCGAAGGCGAACAGCTTGTCCTTCACGATCGGCCCGCCCACCGTGCCGCCGAACTGATTCTGCCGCAGCAGCGGCCGCCGCTGGCCGCCGCGGTTGAAGAAGAAGTCGTTCGCGTTCAGCTTCTCATTGCGGAAGAACTCGAACAGCGAGGCGTGCAGCGTGTTGCTGCCGCCCTTCGTCAGGACATTGATGTTCGCCCCGGCGTTGCGGCCGTAGCTCGCGTCGTAGTGTTGCGTCTGGACCCGGAACTCCTGGATCGTGTCCGGGTTGGGGATCGCGACGCCGCCGCTGAACGTCCCGCTGTTCTGGATGTCGTTCGTGCCCACGCCGTCCATCTGGTAGTTGTTGTCCTTCACCGACGCGCCGCCGGTGGAAAAATTGCTCATGCCGCCGTTGCCGCGGCCCAGGTCCGTCGCGTTATTGACCTCCGCCGACACCCCGGGGTTCAGCGCGATGATCTGCGTGAAGTTGCGGGCCGCCAGCGGCAACTCCACCACCATCCGCTCGCCGGTCACCCGGCCCAGCGAACTGGACGTCGTTTGCAATTGCTCAGCGTCGGCAGTGATGGTGATCCGCTCGTTCACGGCGCCGACGTCCAGCCGCGCGTTGAGCTTTTCGGTCTCGGTGACGTTCACCTCCACCGCCGGGAAAGTCAGGCCCTTGAAGCCGGCCTTGGAGACCTCCACGCGATACGTGCCCGGAGGGAGCAGGGAGAGGAGGTACGCGCCACCGGCCCCGGAAGTCGTGTTGCGGGTCTCGCCGGTGCGGGTGTTTGTGGCTTTCACCTCCGCGGCCGGAACCACCGCGCCCGCGGGGTCGGTCACCAGGCCCGTGATGGCTCCGGTGCCGCCGGTTTGGGCCATCAGGCCGGCCGCCGCGAGCGAAAGCCACGCCAGCCAAATAGAAGTGCGAACCATGCGGACCCCTTTCGATGTAAAGAACACCGTGCCAAGACGGTTTGTGCAAGGGCGCACTCCAGGGGTCCAAGGTTACAGTGGGCGGCTATTCTCTGCTTGCCGGCACGCGAGTGTGGCCGTCCGCCACTCAGAGAGCGCACCACCGCGCAGGGGTGGGTCTCCCGCCTCATTGTGGCGCCCATCGCCGCGGCCAGGTTACCGCGGTCAGCTTCCCAAGCTACGGTTGTGCCGGCTTCTTCTGCAGCCACCACGGCGTTTCGAGGAACTTGCCGCCGTCCGGCATGTTGTTGTGCCCCATGGTGGTGTAGTACGCCCAGAAACCCTTATGCAGCCCGGCGTCGTGGATGACGAAGGTGCCCTTCTTCTCGTGCTCGCGCAGCAGCTTCGTCATCGCATCCAGCGGTTCCGGACCCGCCTGCTGGAAAATCACCTTGCCCCCGTAAGCGCGGTACATTTCGCGGTTGAACTTCCACGCGCCTACCCAGGCGACCCCGATGCGCCGGTCCGCACTGCCACGTCCCGCGCGCAGGGTCTCATCGGCCATGCGGAGGTTGCGTAGCTCGTCTTCGAGCTTCTTCCGTTCGGGGGATCCGGCGGCCACCGCGGGGATCCGCTTCTCGAGGTCCACCATGCGGGCGGCATCGCGCACCCGGCGTTCCTGCTCCATCACCGCCGACGCTTTCACCCAGGCGTCCAGGTCGGCTTCGTTCGGTTCGCAGTCGCGCGTGCGGCAGAAGTCGGCTTTCACGGCCTGCCAGATGCGGCCGGCCAGCCGGCCGGAGCGAGCCTGCGCCTGCCATTGCGCGAACTGCTCCGGGGTCCACTTGTCGCGATACGCGGCCACCTCCCGCGGATCCGGTTCGAGGTCGGCGGCCGTGAGAGCGACGCCGTTCACCTGCGCCAGGATCTGCGCGGAGACGCGGCCGGCAAACGCGAGAAAGAGAACGTAGCGCACGCTCCTAGGATCGGCCCTTCCGGGCGGCAACATCAGGGCCGGAGCCGCGCGCGCCCAAACCAATCACAATCCCTTGACGTCTTCCGGAAAACGACGTTGCGGGCGCCCTCGCGAACTCTACCGCCGTGGTGTGTCGATTCGCCGGATGTCCCGCGAGAATCCCGGCGGAACATAGGGACCCCGCAACTACGTCTGTTAGACTGAGCTTTCCCCGGCATGCCTCGCTGCTCCTCCTGCGCCCACGACAATCCGGAGACCAGCCGCTTCTGCGGCAACTGCGCGCGGCCGCTTTCCCCTACCTCCGGACTCGCCACCGAATTCGTGGCCGCCCAAGCGCCCCGGAGCGGTTCGCCCGGCGGGAGCGTCGCGCGATCCTCGGCCACCAGTTCCGGCGTCGACGAGGGGCGGTTCGCCCCCGGCATGGTGCTCTCCGGACGCTACCGCATCGTCTCGCTGCTCGGCGCCGGCGGCATGGGCGAGGTCTACCGCGCCACGGATCTTAAGCTCAACCAGCCCGTCGCGCTCAAGTTCCTGCTCGGCGATTACGCCGCGAATCCCAGGTTCCTGGAGCGGTTCCACAACGAAGTCCGCATCGCCCGCCAGGTCTCGCACCCCAACGTCTGCCGCGTCTACGACATCGGCGAGATCGAAGGACTGCCGTTCCTGTCGATGGAGTACATCGACGGCGAGGATCTCGCGGACCTGCTGCGCCGCATCGGCCGCCTGCCCCCCGACAAGGCCCTCGAGATCGCGCGCAAGCTCTGCGCCGGCCTCGCCGCCGCGCACGACAAAGGCGTCCTCCACCGCGACCTCAAGCCCGGCAACGTCATGCTCGACGGCCGCGGCCAGGTGCTGATCACCGACTTCGGCCTCGCCGGGCTTGCGGGAACCATCGAAGGCGCCGATGTGCGCAGCGGCACCCCGCAGTACATGGCGCCGGAGCAGTTGAACGGCACCGAGGTGACGGTCCGCAGCGACATCTACGCGCTGGGCCTGCTGCTCTATGAGGTCTTCACCGGCAAGCGCGCGCACGACGCGGGCACCATGGCGGAACTGCGCGAACTGCACCAGCGCTCCTCCGTCCTGAGCATCACGTCGCAAGTAGCCGACGTGGATCCGGTCATCGAGCGCGTGATCCAGCGTTGCCTGGACCCCGACCCGAAACTGCGCCCGGCGAACGCCCTCGCCGTCGCCGCGGCGCTCCCCGGGGGCGATCCCCTGGCCGCCGCGCTCGCCGCCGGCGAAACGCCGTCGCCGGAACTCGTCGCCGCCGCGGGCGAGAACAACGCGATCTCCCGGCGCACCGCGCTGCTCTGCGCCGCGGCGATCGTCGCCGGCTTCGCCGTGGTCCTCGCCCTCGGCCCCGCGCAAGGCCTGTCCGAGAAGATCCCGTTCGACCAGTCCACCGACGCCCTGGCGGGCCGCGCGCGCGCGATCCTCGAATCCGCGGGCTTCTCCGAACGGCCCGCCGACACTGCTTACGGCTGGGGCTACGACGGCGAATTCCGGGCGTACCTCGAAACCGTCATCCCACAAGGCGAACGCTCCGGCTACCTGGAGCGCGGCGATCCGTCGCTCGCCTTGTTCTGGTATCGCCAAAGCCCCTGGCCGCTCGACCCGGTGCGACCCGGTTCCCCGGTGGTGCCCTCCGATCCGCCGGTCACGGTCTCGGGGATGGTCAACGTTTCGCTCGATTCCCAAGGCCGCCTGGCGCTGCTGACGGCGGTTCCGCCCCAGGTGGAGGAGCGCCCTGCCGACGGCAAGCCCCCGGACTGGAGCGTCCTCTTCCGCGCCGCCGGCCTGGACCTCGCGCAGTTCCAGCCCACCGATCCGAAGTGGATCCCGCTGGTCGCCGCCGACGTGCGCGCCGCCTGGACCGGCGTGTTCCCGAACACGCGGATCCCCGCGCGCGTTGAAGCCGCCTCCTGGCGCGGGCGCGCCACCTACTTCACCATCCTCGGACCCTGGGACCGGCCACGCCGCATGGAGCGCCCGCCCGAGTCGTTCCGCCAGCGCGCGGCGGCCTGGAGCACCATCGCCACCTTGCTCGCGTGCATGGCCGCCGCCTGCTGGATGGCGTGGCGCAACTGGCAGCAGGGCCGCGGCGACCTGCGCGGCGCGCTGCGCCTGGCAGGCGTTGCCTTCGCCCTGACCGTCTCCATCCTGCTGCTGCAGGGCGCGCACCGCCTGACCGAGAGCGCCCTCAACCATTTCACGGCCGCCGTGGCCTACGCGCTCTTCACCGGCCTGGTGTTTTACGTCCTGTATCTGGCGCTCGAACCCTATGTCCGCAAGCGCTGGCCGGACACGATCATCGCCTGGACCCGCCTGCTCGGCGGCCGCCTCCGCGATCCCATGGTCGCCGGCCATATCCTCGCGGGCGCGGCCCTCGCCTTCTTCTGGGCGGTCCTGTTCCAGCTCCGCACCATCCTCGCGTGGCGCTATGCCGGCGTCGTGCCCGTCCACAACCTCGCCTCGCACAACGGCCTTCCCGTCATGCTCGGCATTGTCCTGCAGGAGGTGGTCAATTCACTGGTGGTCGGCATGGGCACTCTGTTTATCGTGTTCCTGCTGCGCGCCGTGGTGCGCAAGGCATGGATCGCGGGCGCCATCTTCGTCCTCGCCTTTACGGCGCTGCGCGTCGCCGGCAGCAGCCATCCGTGGATCGATGGACCGTTTGTCCTGTTCCAGTACACGCTGGGCACGTACCTGCTGCTGCGCCTCGGACTGCTGCAGCTCACCACCGCGATCTTCCTGAGCACCCTGCTGGGCGATCATGTGACCACCTTCGCTTTCGGCGCCTGGTACGCCACCCCGACCCTCGTCGCGCTGCTCGTCACCGCGGCCATCGCCGCCTACGCCTTCCGCCACGCCACGTCTGGAATGAAACTGCTGCCCGGCAAGCTCTTCGACGCCTGAGTCCGATCGCCCGATAATGAAGGGCATGCGAGTTCTCGCTCTTGCCCTGCTCGGGCTCGCCGCGTGCGGCGAAACCCTCCCGCAATTCGCGGCCGGCTTCTGGACCTGGCGCGCGTCGCAGCAGCCCGCCAGCGGCGACGACATCCCCCGTCTCGACCGTCCCGCCGGCTGGACGCCCGACTGGTCGCCGGCCGCGGTGGCGAACATGCGTACCCGGCTCACCGCGTTCGAGCAACGCTGGAAAGCCTTGCCGCGCACCGGCCTGAAGCCCGAAGAGGAGACCGACCTCGCCCTCCTCGGCTCCGCGCTCCAGCGCGTCCGCTGGGAACTCGACTACACCCAGGGCTGGCGTCGCAACCCGCTGTTCTACGTCCACCAGACCCTCGGCAGCGTCTTCGAGCTGCTGCTGGAGCCCGCGCCGTTCTCGCCGGAGCGCACGAAGGAAATCGCCCTCCGCCTGGCCGCCGTGCCGCGCACGCTCGACGCCGCCCGCGCCAACCTCACGGACATGCGGCGGCCGTTCGCCAAACTGGCCATCGACGAACTCGCGGAGATCCGGCCGCGCCTGGCCACCGTAGCCCGGGAATTGGAACCCCTCGGAGTCAAGATCGCCCCGGAAGCCGACAAGGCCGCCGCCGCGCTCGAGTCCTACCGCGCCTGGCTCGCGGGCAAGCTCGCCGGCCTCCCGGTCACCACCGCCGTGGGCGAGCCGGCCTACCGTTTCTTCTTGAAAGAAGTCGCCCTGATGGACTTCACGCCGGCGGAGGTCCTCGCCATGGGACGCCAGGAGTGGGAGCGCGCCGTGGCCTTCGAAACGCTGGAGAAGATCCGCAACCAGGCGGCGCCCGAGCTGACGCTGCCCGCGGACGCCGCCGCGCAGATCGCGAAGCAGGCCCGCGGCGAAGACATGCTGCGCTATTACCTGGAGCTGCGCGGCGTGATGTCGTTCCCGCCGTCCCTGAAGCGCTACAAGAACCTGCCGCTGCCCGCTTACCTGGCGCCGCTGCGCTCGCTCGGCGTCACCGACGACCTCACCTCGCCTGCCCGGCTCCACCAGGACGGCGTCAGCTATATCCCGGACCCGCAAGGCAAGCTCGGCTACTTCTCGCTCGCCGCCGCCAAGGACCCGCGCACGCTGATCGCGCACGAAGGCGTCCACTACTATCAGCTCGCGCTCGGCTACGCGCATCCGAACCCCGTCCGCCGCCATTACTATGACTCGGGCGTCAACGAGGGCATCGGGTTCTACACCGAAGAGATGATGCTCCAGGCCGGCGTGTTCGACGACAGTCCGCGCTCGCGTGAGATCATTTACAACTTCGCGCGGCTCCGCGCCCTGCGCGTCGAGGTGGACGTGAAGCTCGCCACCGGCCAGTTCACCATCGAGCAGGCGGGCAACTACCTCATGGAAACGGTTCCCATGGACCGCGAAACTGCCTACGACGAAGCGGCGTTCTTCGCCTCCGCGCCCGGCCAGGCGATCTCGTACCAGATCGGCAAGGTGCAGATCCTCGGCTTCCTCGCCCGCGCCCGCCGCCAGCTCGGCGCGCGCTTCGACCTGAAGGACTTCCACGACTACCTGATGCGCAACGGCAACGTGCCCATCCGCCTGTTGGAGCGCGAGTACCTCCGCCTGCGCTGACGTACCATAGAAGATCCTCATGCCAGCACGCGTTTTCTCCGGCATTCAGCCCACCGGCTCGCCGCACATCGGCAATTACCTCGGCGCCCTCAAGAACTGGGCGCGCATTCAGTATGACTACGAGAGCATCTACTGCATCGTCGACCTGCATGCGGTGACGGCTTATCAGGAGCCCGCCGGGCTTCGCCAGAAGATCGAAGAGTTGGCCGGGGTGCTGCTCGCCATCGGGATCGACCCGAAGCACTCGGCGCTCATGGTGCAGTCCGCGGTCGCCGAGCACGCCGAACTTGCCTGGATGTTCACCTGCGTCACGCCGGTCGGCTGGCTGGAACGCATGACGCAGTACAAGGCCAAGTCCGCCGCGCAGGAAACCATCGGCGACGGCATCCTGCAGTATCCGGTGCTGATGGCCGCCGACATTTTGCTCTACAACGCCAAGGTGGTGCCGGTGGGCGACGACCAGTCCCAGCACCTGGAACTGACGCGCGACATTGCGCAGCGCTTCAACTCGCTCTACGGGGAAGTGTTCGTGATGCCCGAAACGCGCCTGCCCTCCGTAGGTGCGCGGATCATGGGCCTCGACGACCCCGAAAAGAAGATGTCGAAGTCCACCGCCGGCGCGGGCCACGCCATCGGCCTCCTGGAGCCGGTGGATCAGGTGCGCAAGAAGATCATGCGCGCGACTACGGACTCCAATCCCGCGGTGGACCTGGAGACCATGGGCGCCGGGGTCCGCAACCTGATCTCGATCTACCAGGCGTTCACCGAGTGCCCGGATGGGGAAGTGCAGCGGATCTTCCCGGGCATGCGCTACGGCGACCTGAAGAAGACCGTCGCCGACGCGGTGATTGCCGGCCTGGAGCCGATCCAGCAGCGCTATCGCGAGATCACCGCGGATCCGCACCATGTTTCGAAGATCCTCGATGATGGCGCGGCGCGCGTCACGCCGTGGGCGCAGGAGACGGTCCGTACAGTCAAGGCGGCGATGGGTCTCTATACGTCGCGCTAGCGGAATCAGTTGACAAAGTCACCGATCGATCCCTGACTTTGTCAACGATTCGCCGGAATAGCCCCAGGCGGGCGGCTTCCAGGGTGCTATCATCCGGCAATGAATCTCGACGATCTCTTACAGCAAATGGGCGGCGGCGGAGCGGTAGAACAGCTCTCGCGGCAGTTCGGACTCGACCAGAACCAGACCACGTCCGCAGTCGGCGCCCTGCTGCCCACGATCGCGGGAGCCATGCAGCGCAACGCCTCCGGCGGCGGACTCGAGGGCCTGCTGGGCATGCTCACCGGCGGCAGCCACGCGCAAGTCCTCGACGACCCGAGCCTTCTCGCCTCGCCCGATACCGTCGCGGGCGGCAACGATCTGCTCGGCCAGTTGTTCGGGCACAAGGACGTCAGCAGGGAACTGGCCAACCGCGCGTCGGCGCAGTCTGGCGTCGGCGCCGATGTCCTCAAGCAGATGCTGCCGCTGGTGGCGACTATGCTGGCGGGCGGCCTGAGCAGGCAGAGTTCCGGGAACCTGGGCATGGCGGCAAGCGCCTCGGGTGGCGGGCTCGGCGACTTGCTGGGCGGGATGCTCGGCGGCGGCGGTCAGCAGGCCGCGGGGTCCGGCGGCGGGGGGATCTTCGACATGCTGGCGCCCATGATCGACAAGGACCGCGACGGCTCCATGGTCGACGACATCCTCGGCATGGCCGCCAAGTACATGACCAACCGCTAAAGCACGATGCGCTGGTCGCCGTCGCGGCGCGTGACGCGCTCGCGGTCGAGCAGTTCCAGCAGCGGGATCGCGTACTTGCGCGAGATGCCGGTCCAGTCCTTGAACTCGGGGACCGAGAACCGCGTGCCTTTGCGCGCGGCCAGCAAGCCGCGCAGGTGCGCGATCGCCTCGGCGTGAAACACCAGGTCGTCGCCGGCCTTGATGAGGCGCTTGTCTTTCAACAAGAGTTGGAGGAGCGTGCGGGCGCGCGCCGGCTCGATGCCGGACTTCGCCAGCACTTCCGGCACGGCGGGCACGGCGAGGCCGGCGTCGCGGAACAGCGCCTCCATCTTGCCTGCCGCCGCGGATTCGTCCTGTTGCAGCGTCACTTTGTGCGCGGCGAGCCGGACGGTTTCGCCGTCCTGGGCGAGATCGCGCGCGGCGGCCAGCAGCGCGTCGAGCAGCGCCGGCGGCGCGTCCGGCAACTCGCGCCCGCGCAGTTCTTCCTTTGACATGCCGGCGAGCAGCGGGTGCTCGCAGTGGAATTTCTTCAGCGCCGCGCGCAAAGCCTCGAGCAGCGCGGCGGCGCGCGCGGGATCGAGCAGCCACGGCGGATCGGTGAAACGCGTCAGCCCGGCGGCGGCGGCCTGCACCTCGGCCGCGGTCCAGTTCAGGCGGCGCTCCGCGGTTGCCGGCGCCAGGCCGTAGCGGGACTCGCGCACGATGAGCTGCAACTGCTCGGCGCGGGAGCCGGATTCGAGAACGCGCAGCCGCTCGCCCAGTTCCTTGCGGCGCAGGCGAGCCGGCGGCTCGGTGTCCAGCACGACGCCGCCGCCGATGGTGACGACGGGCGAGAACATCCGCACGATGAACCGGTCGCCGGGCGCGAGCAGCGCGGGGTCGCGCAGCAGCAGGCGGACGTAGCCGCGGCCGCCGGGGGCGACGGGGTCCAGCGAGCCGAGCAGGCGGACCTGCGCTTCGATTTCGGCGGTGCCCACGTGGAAATGGACCGGGGCGCGGTGCTTCACGGGGTGCGCGCCCGGCAGCAACTGGAGCACGCAGTCGGCGGTGCGGGTGGGCGTGAAGCGTCCCGGCGCGGCGAGCACCATGCCGCGAGCGAGGTCCGCGTGGTCGATGCCGGCCAGGTTCAGCGCGGTGCGCTCCCCGGCGGTGGCGCGCGGGGCGGCCGCGCCGTGCACCTGGATGCCCCGCACGCGGGCGGTGCGGCCCAGCGGATGCACCTCCACTTCGTCCTCGAGTTTCACGGCGCCGGAGATCAGGGTGCCGGTGACCACCGCGCCGAAGCCCTTCATGGCGAAGCTGCGGTCGATAGGGAGCCGGAAGGGCCGCGCGGCGTCCTTCGCCGCCACCGCCCCGCCGAGGCGGACGAGTTCGGCCTTGAGCTGGTCCAGCCCCGCGCCGGTGGTGGCGCTGACCGGAATGACGGGGGCGCCCGCGAGGAACGACCCGGCGACGAACTCCTCCACTTCGAGCTTCACGAGCTCGACCAAGTCGGCGTCCACGAGGTCGGCCTTGGTGAGGGCGACCAGGCCGCACCGGATGCCGAGCAGGCGGCAAATGTCGAAGTGCTCCCGGGTTTGCGGCTTGATGGACTCGTCGGCGGCGATCACCAGGATCACCAGGTCGATGCCCGCGGCGCCGGCGAGCATGTTCTTGACGAAACGCTCGTGGCCGGGCACGTCGACGAAGCCGATGCGGAGATCGCCGAGCGCGAGGTGGGCGAAGCCAAGGTCGATCGAAATGCCGCGGCGCTTCTCCTCGGCGAGGCGATCGGTGTCGATGCCGGTGAGGGCGCGGACCAGCGTGGTTTTGCCGTGGTCGATGTGTCCGGCGGTCCCGGCGATAATGTTACGCATGCGTTGGGCTGGCGGACTCTTCATCCTAGCTTGCGGGCTGCACGCCCAGGAAGAGACTCCGGTGTTCCGCGGCGGCGTCGCGTACGTGAAGGTGGATGTCCAGGTGCGGGACGGCAACCGGGTGATCGCGGGGCTGGCGAAAGAAGATTTCCGGCTCACCGACCAGGGCCAGCCGCAGGCGATCGTGAGCTTCGCACGCGACCGCGAACCCGTCTCGCTGCTGCTGCTGCTGGACGTTTCCGGAAGCATGAAGAAGTACCTGGCGCAGGTGTCGCTGGTGGCCAACCAGGCGCTGCGCAGGATGGAGCCGGGCGACCGGCTGGCGATCATGGTGTTCGGCCGGACCACGCACGTCCACGCCAACTGGAGCGAGGACAAGGACTTCATCGCGAGCATGATCGGTCCGGCGCGGAACGTGGAGCAGGCCGGATCGGTGACGGTGTTGAATCCATCGATTCTGGAGGCTGCGGCGTTCGTGGCGAAGGAGGACAAGGGGCGGCGGGCGATCCTGGTGATCACGGACAACGAGGGCTTGAACTACCAGTCGCCGGACGAGGCGGTGATCCGGGCGCTGCACGCGGGGGACGTCGTGCTGAACGCGATCGTGGTGGGCGGGTCGCGGCCGAAGGAGCGGAAGCCGCCAGTGAACTCGGATTTTTCCTATCCCAATGTGTTCCGGATCGCGGAGGAAACGGGCGGGGAAGCGATCGCCTCCAGCCGGGCGGAGACGTTCGGGGAGATCATCGAGCGGCTGCGGACGCGCTATACCCTTCAATACAAAGCACCTGCGGCTCCGGCGGGGGAGTTCCGGAAGGTGACGGTGGCGCTGGCGCCGGAAGTAGAGAAGCGTTACCCCCGGGCGGTGGTGCGGGCGCGGAGCGGATATTATGCGGGGGAGTAGATAACCTCATTATTTACAGAACCTTAGACTTGGCGAAACGAAGTTGGCGCTAGAATGAAACGATATCTGCCGAGGTGCCGATGAAACACACACTGGGATTGTGCCTTCTTGCGGTTGCGGGTCTGGGGATGGCCGCGCCGAACGTGACGTACACCAAGGACGTCGCTCCGATCATTCAAAAGAACTGCCAGAGCTGCCACCGCCCGGGTGAAGTGGCGCCGATGCCGTTCACGAATTTCAAGGACACGCGTCCCTGGGCGAAGGCGATCAAAGAGAAGGTAGTGACGCGGGTGATGCCGCCGTGGTTCGCGGACCCGAAGCACACCGACTTCGAAAACGACGCGCGGCTCTCGGAGAAGGAGATCGAGACCATTTCGGCGTGGGTGGACCAGGGCGCGAAGGAAGGCGACCCGAAGGCGATGCCGCCGTCGCCGAAGTTCGTCGAAGGGTGGAACATCGGCAAGCCGGACGTGGTGCTGAGCATGACGACGGAGTTCGAGGTGCCGCTGGAAGGCGCGGTGCCGTACAAGTACTTCGTGATCCCGACGAACTTCGATGAGGACAAGTACGTGCAGTTCGCGGAGATCCGGGCGGGCGACCGGAGCCACATGCACCATCTGATCGTGAGCGTGCGGTATCCGGACGGCAGTCCGCTGCCGCCGGCGGGCGAACTGGATGTAGCGGCGCGGCGGGAAGGCCTGGCGCGCGCGGCGCGCAGCGTGGAAGACTCCGACGGGCGGCTGGTGGGCTGGGCGCCGGGCGAGGCGCCGCTGGAACTGAAGGAAGGCCAGGCGAAGCTGATCAAGAAGGGCAGCGTGCTGATTTTCCAGGTCCACTACACGACGAACGGCAAGCCGGGCAAGGACCGGTCGAGCGTGGGGCTGATCTTCTCGAAGGCTCCGGTGGAGAAGCGCGTGATCACGGCGGGCGCGTTCGCGCGGAACCTGGTGATCCCGGCGGGCGACCCGAACTTCGAGTCGCGGGCGACGTTCCCGTTCAAGGAAGACAGCCACATCGACAGCCTGCACCCGCACATGCACCTGCGGGGCAAGGACATGACGTTCAAGCTGGTGTACCCGGACGGGCAGGAGAAGCTGCTGCTTTCGGTGCCGCGGTTCGACTTCAACTGGCAGCAGACGTACGTGTTCAAGGAGCCGGTGGCGGCGCCGAAGGGGAGCAAGCTGGAAGTGATCGCGCACCACGACAACTCGGCGAACAACAAGTTCAATCCGGACCCCACGAAAGTGGTGAAGTGGGGCGACCAGACGTGGGACGAGATGATGATCGGGTACTTCGATTACACGATCGACAAGCAGGACCTGCGCAAGGCGAAGGCTCCGGTGACGGGCGCCGGCCAGTAAGGGAGGACTGGAGTCATGCGAAATCTGATCTTCCTTTCCGTTGGGGCGGCGCTGGCGCTGAGCGCGGCGAACACCAAGACGGCGACGCCGACGTACACGCGGGACGTGGCGCCGATTCTCTACAACCGGTGCGTGGAGTGCCACCGCAAGGGCGACATCGCGCCCATGCAGTTCATGACTTACGAGCAGGTGCGGCCGTGGAGCGCGGCGATCAAGCAGGCGGTGCTGCAGGGCACGATGCCGCCGTGGTTCGCGGATCCGGCGCACGGCAAGTTCCGCAACGACCGGCGGCTGACGCCGGCGCAAGTGCAGACGATCGTGGCGTGGGTGAACGCGGGCTCGCCGAAGGGCGAGGCGAAGGACATGCCGGCGCCGCCGCGGTTGGCCGAGGGCTGGTCCAACAGCCGTCCGCCGGACGTCGTGATCGAGATGCCGCTGACGGCGAAGGTGCCGGCCGAGGGCGTGCTCGACATGATGAACTACTACGTGAAGGTCCCCTTCACGGAGGAGAAGTGGGTGGAAGCGGTGGAACTGCGGCCGGGCAACCGGGCGGTGGTGCACCACTCGATCGTCAACATCGTGACGTTGCCGGAGACGGTGAAGCCGGAGGACATGATCACCGGCAAGAAGCTGGGGCGCACGGGCTGGAAGCTGATCGGCCAGGCGCCGGGCAAGGGCTTCGAACTGCACCACGACGGCGTGGCGAAGCGCATTGTGCCGGGGACGTACTTCGAGTTCAACATGCACTACACGCCGACGGGCAAGCAGGAAGAACTCGACAAGTCGGTGCTGGGGCTGTGGTTCGCGCGGGGTCCGGTGCACCACGAAGTGGTGACGGCGTCGGCGGCGCAGGAGACGTACATCGACGGCAAGCGAATGGGCCGCGGCGGGTATCCGAAGATCCCCGCGGGCGCGGACAACTGGGCCATCGAGGGCCGCATGCAGGTGCGGGACGACATCACGGTGCTGTCGCTGTCGCCGCACATGCACTTCCGGGGCAAGGACATGAAGTACGTCGCGAAGTTTCCGGACGGGCGCGAGGAAGTGCTGCTGAACGTGCCGAAGTACAACTACGAATGGCAGTTGAACTACGACTTCCAGGATCCCGTGAAGCTGCCGGCGGGCAGCCTGATCACGGTCTACGCCCACTACGACAACTCGAAGAACAACCCGCGCAATCCGGCTCCGAACGAGGATGTGGTGTGGGGTCAGCAGAGCTGGAACGAGATGTTCATTCCGTGGATGGAGTACACGGTGGACAAGCTCGACATGACGAAGCTGTCGCGGGAAGAGATCGACAAGCTGAAGCGTCCGGTGCGGCGCGAGATCGAATAGGAACTACTGGCCGCTGAAACCGATGCGGTCGCGTTGTGCGGCGAGTTTCTTGGGGTCGACGCCGGGTACTTTCACCAGGGCGTCGAAATTCGGGAACTCGCCGTTTTTCGTGCGGTAGGCGACGATGGCGTCGGCTTCGGCCGGGGCGAGGGAGAGGACGTCGGCGAGCTGGGCGGCGGCGGCCTTGTTGACGTTGAGGCGCGTGAGGTACCGGGCGAGGTAGTCGATGGCGGCCTCGAGTTCGGCGTCCTCGGCGTTCATGCCGCGGCTGGCCATGTCGTTGACCGAGGTGCTCCAGGCGGCGCGGTTCTTGCGCATGGCGGCGAAGTACTGGAGGCCGTGGCAGCCGCCGCACAGTTTTTCGATGGTCTTCTTGCCCGGGCGGTCCGGGAAGGGTTCGGCGGAAAGGAACGCCGGGAGGATGACGAGGAGCAGGGCGCCGCGCATTGGAATCTTTATTATGGGCGAAAGCCGCGGGTTCGGCATCAAGGCTTGCCGCTCCCTGACGGTCGCGGCCCCGTTGGCGGTGAGGATTGGTAAGCTGTAGAGCTTCGAAGGAGACGCAAATGCAGGACACGAAATCCCGGCGGACGTTTCTGAACGCGACAGCCGCGGCGGCGGCGGGTCTGGCGGCGGCGCAGAAGGCGCAGGCCGCGCCCTCGGCGATCAAGGTGCCGGACGCGATTCCCTCGGCGCTGGCGACGCCCGGCAAGCCGGCGGCGTTTCCGATGCGCGGCGCGCAGGTGTTCGCGAAGGTGTGCAAGGACGAAGGTCTCGCGGCGTTGTTCTGCTGCCCGGGCAACTACGAGGTAATCAACTCGATCGTCGAGGAAGGCATACCGGCGTACGGGGGGCGCACCGAGGGATCGATGTGCTCGGCGGCGGACGGCTTCACGCGGGTGACGGGCGAGATCGCGGCGTGCTCGGGGACCGAAGGTCCCGGGTTCACGAACATGATCATGAACATCGCGGCGGCGAACGCGGCGCGCACGCCGCTGTTGGTGCTGGCGTCGAACAAGCGCATCGCCGACGACGACGCCGAGGTCGGCATCCAGACCGCGTACCAGCAGCCGACGACGGAGGGCATGCGGAAATACGGCAAGCGCTTGATCGACCCGAAGCGCGTGTACGAGTACGCCGCGTATGCGTTCCGGCAACTGAAGACCGGGGTGCCGTCGCCGGTACACCTGGACTTTCCGGGCGAGGTGTCGAACGCGCGGTTCAAGGACGCGAGCGAGCTGCGCTACTACCACGAGCAGGCGAAGTACCGGACCGACGCGAAGCCGCATCCGGATCCGAAACGGATCCAGGCGCTGGTGGCGATGATCCAGAAGGCGCAGCGGCCGATGATTGTGGCGTCGACGGGGGTGTTCTACAGCCGGGCCTGGGACGCGCTCAAAGCGGTGGCGGAAAAGGGCGAGATCGCGGTGGCGGAGAGCGGGCCGTCGCGCGGGCATTTTTCGGACGGGCACCCGCTGTCGGCGTCCACGGCGCCGGGCGCGCTGGGCAGCGCGGACCTGGTGATCTTCGTGGGGCAGTATTCGATGCCGAACGTCGGCGAGTGCGCGTTCCCGCCGGAGGCGAAGTACGTGCGCATCGATCCTGACGCGGCGGACATCGGGCGCAACTGGCCGATCGACCTCGGGATCGTGAGCTGCGAGAAGGCCGCGCTGGAGGCGCTGGCGAACGCGCTGCCGAAGATGAGGCACGAGGCGTGGGTGGCCGAGCTGGCCGCGGAGCGCAAGAAGTTCGAGGACCAGAACGCGGAGTATTACAAGACCGGGCTCGGCTACACGGACGCCGTGCATCCCTCGGTGATGGCGCAGCAGTTGAGTGATTTCCTGTATCGCGGCGAGCTGGCCAAGGAACTGACGACGGTGGTGGCAGGCGGGTACGGGATCGCGCGCTATATGCGGCGGTACCTGCGCGCGTACCGGCCGGGACAGATCTGCAACGGCGCCTATCAGTACGGCGCGATCGGCCCGGACCTGGGGTACACGTTCGGCGCGGCGGCGGCGGTGCAACTGGGCGCGGGACCGCAGGGTCCGTACAAGGGCGCGCCGGTGATCGGGATCACGGGCGACGCGGGCTTTGCGTATTCGGGCATGGAGATCGAGACCATGGCGAAATACAAGATGCCGGTGGTGATGATCGTGTACAACAACAACGCCTGGGGCATCATGAGCCAGGGCAAGCCGATCCACATGTACCTGTTCCAGGAGAACCTGCGGTACGACAAGATCGGCGAGGCGCTGGGGGCGCGCGGCGAGTACGTGACGAAGCCCGAGGAGTTCCTGCCGGCGCTGCGGCGCAGCTATCAGCTCGCGGCGAAGGAACGCGTGTCGACGGTGATCAACTGCCAGGCGAAGCGCGAGTTCTGGACGTCGCAGTTCGCGCCGGGGTTCCTGGGCAAGGTGGAGCCGGGGTGCATGGCGTACAGCCATTGAGGCGCGGTTGGCGCTGGCCGCTCCCTGACGGCCGAGGCCCCGTGGGATCCTCATGAGGCGAGTGCGGGATGGACGATCGCAGGTCCGCGGCGTATTCGAGGAGTACGCGCGGCGCGGGGTCTTTCGCTCCTTCAGCGAGATCGCTGCGGGCGAGTTCCGCTTTCACTGGCTGTGGAACGCCCCGTTCGCGGTGTCGTGCGACGGCGCGCTGGTGTTCGAGGCGCTGCTGGCGGACCCGGATCCCGAGGTGGAGAAGACAGCGCGGGCGTTCCTCGCGGAGTGCGGCGCGGCGGAGCGGCGCGAGCACCGGCGGCTGGATCCGAAGAAGCTGCGCGTGACGTGGTCGAAGCGGCGCGGCGGGTTGACCCTGCGGGTCGCGGTGAAGGACGGCGACTGGGACGCCGGGGTCCGGCGGGCGCTGCAGTTCGTGAACGAGTTGTTCACGGGGGAGCTGAGCCTGAAGCATCCGGAGTACCTGGCGCGGGTGTTCCGGGTGCCGGAGGAGTGACAGCGCAGGGTGCTATCTTCTAAGCAGCAGGAGCACACCTGGGTGCGCGAACGACGATAACGCTAGACGACGATGTCGTGGAGGCTGTAACCCGCCAGAGCAAGACTTCCGGGCGATCGTTCGGGGAAACACTGAACGAACTGGTGCGGAGCGGATTGGCGGCGGCAGAAGCGAAGGCCAAGCGAGCACCGCTGAGGCTCCCGACGGCGAACCTCGGGGAGTTCCCGGACGTGAACTACGATTGCACCGGCGAACTACTCGAGTACCCTGAGGGGCCCGACCACCGTTGATCCTGCTGGACGTCAATATTCTGCTGTATGCCCACAACGCAAGCTTCGCGCCATCATGCGCGGGCCCGGCAGTGGCTGGATACAGCTTGGGAGAAGGGTGAAGAGATCGGGCTCCCGTGGATCACGGTGTGGGCATTCGTCAGGCTGACCACGAACGCGAAGGTTCTGCCGACGGCGAAGACGCCGGCGGAGGCCTGCTCGGTGATCCGAGAGCTTTTTGCAAAACCCGGAGTCAGAATGGTGCAGCCAGGTGGGCGCCACCTCGAGTTGTTGGAGCACATCATGACCGAGTTTGGGGCGACGGGGCCGCGCGCGACCGACGCCGTGCTGGCGGCCCTGGCGCTGGAACACGGAGCCTCGGTGGCGCCGGCCGATCAGGATTTCGGCCGATTCACGGGAGTGAACTGGATCAACCCTCTCGCCTGATGTCGTCGCGCCAGAGCTTCTGCGCCGCCAGCCACGCGACCCCGGGGAACAGCATCACGATCCCGCTGGCGATCGCGACGGCCCGGATGCCGATGCCGGCGTCCGCCGCGACCCCCGCCGCGTAGCTCGCCAGGGACAGGGTGAACATGCTGAGCGCGAACTCGGCTGAAAAAACGCGTCCGCGGAAGCGATCCTCGGTGATACGCATCAGGATGCTGGAGGACTGGGTCCAGATCGCGGAGCCGCCGGTGTGGGCGAGCATCAGGCTCAGCGCGGCCAGCCAGACGTTCGGCGCGAAGCCGAGCAGGATGTAACCCGCGCCGGCGAGGCCGAAGCCGATCCAGATCAGGCGGCGCATGCGCGCCAGATCGTTGCCCGAGACCGAAGCGCTGCCGAACGCCCCGATCACCGACCCCAGGCCGCGGGAGCCGAGCAGAACGCTCATGCCGAGGCTGGCGGCCTGCGCGGCGCTGAGACCGTCCAGGCGTACGGGAAACACGCGCTCGCCAAATAAGGGCAGGATCACCCAGTTGGCGCCCAGCAGGCCGAGCCCGCCTTTCACCATCATGGTGGCGCTGAGCCGCGCGTCCTGGCGGACGTACCGGAGTCCTTCGGCGACGGGCGAGAAGTCGATCAGGTCGCGCGGGCGCAGGGGGGCGGCGTGGTCCAGGTGGGGCTCGGCGAATTTCATGCGCCAGATCAGCCAGCCGGAGAACAGGAACGACAGCGAATTCAGTACGAAGACGGCGTCACGGCCGAGGAAGGCCGTGGCGACGCCGCCGATGGCGGTGCCGAGCGCGAAGTTCACGCTCCAGGTGGTGGCGGAGAGCGCGTTGGCCGCGAGCGTTTCCTCGTCCTTGGTGATGACGGCGATCACAGCGCTCCGGCCGGGCTCGAACAGCGCCCACATGACGGTTTCGAGAAACAGGAGCACGAAGAGCAGCCAGGCCATTTCTTTGGTCCGGACCAGGAGCATGGCGGCGACGATGAGCGCGCGGGCGAAGTCCGCGAAGAGCATCACCTTGCGGCGGCTGAGCCGGTCGTTCAAGACGCCCGCGAGCGGCGACGCAAGGGTCTGCGGCAGCACCTGCATGACGAACGCCGTGGCGACGCTGAGGGCGCTGCCGGTGGTCTCGAGCAGGAACGAGTAAATCGCCACCGAGTAGAACCAGTCGCCGAGTTCGCTGACGATCTGGGCGAACCACAGGCGGCGGAAGTTCGGGTTGCCGGCCAGCAGGGCGCGGTAGGTGGCGACGGTCATCGATTCACGCTGCGAGTCACGCGGCGGCCCACTCGCGGGCGAGCAGGCTGTAGAGCCGCAGGTCCATGCCCTTCCCGTGGAGCCATTGCGCTTCGCGCTGCGTCCCTTCGAAGGTGAAGCCGAGCCGTTCGGCGATCGCGCAACTGCGGGCGTTGCCGGCGGCGCAGCGGATCTCCACGCGGTTGAGCTTCCATTCGAGAAAGCAGTGCCCGATCAGGAGCCGGGCCGCCGAGGTTACGATCCCGCGGCCTTGCGCGGACGCGGCCAGCCAGTAACCGATCTCGACCTTGCGGTTCGTCCAGTCGATGGGGCGGCAGCCGATGCCGCCCGTCAATTCCTCGTTCGCAAAGATGCCGCCCTGAAACCCAAGATTGTCCGCCCATCGCCGGGCGGTAGAGCGGATGAACTCGCGGGCGTCGTCCACGGACCGGGTATGCTCCACCCAGGGGAGCCAGGCGTCCAGGTGCGCGCGATTGGCCTCGACCGCGGCGAACAAGCTGGGGGCGTCAGCCTCGCCATAAGAACGGATGGAGATTTGAGAGTCCCCCCGCAGTTCGAACATGCCTTATGGTACCCCGAATGCGGGATCGCGCCCCGGGACGAGCCGTCCCAAAAGCGGACACTGGGAACGTGCTATGTTATTGAGAGATAAGGCTCTTATCTTGGTGGTCCAAGTGCGGGGTCAGGATACCTGGATTCCGGCCTTGCAGGACGGAACTTTCGGCAGCGAAATTCGGTAAGGCATAGGAAGGGCATGATCTCCGGCATCGCTACAAAAGACTCCATGAAGACCGCGAACCGGCCGGCGCGCATCCTGGTGGCCGACGACCAGCAGGACGTGCTGGAAGCGTTACGGCTGATGTTGAAGGCCGAGGGCTACCAGATCGAGCTGGCGACCTCGCCGGGCAGCGCGATCTCCGCGGTGGAGACCAAGGACTTCGATGTCGTCCTGATCGACCTGAACTACACGCGGGACACGACGTCCGGCCAGGAAGGGCTGGACCTGCTGACCCGCATCCAGGCCATCGACCCGATGCTGCCGGTGGTGGTGATGACCGCCTGGGGCAGCGTGGACCTGGCGGTGGAAGCGATGCGGCGCGGCGCGCGCGATTTTATCCAGAAGCCGTGGGACAACGCGCGGCTGCTGGCGATCGTCTCGACGCAGGCGGAACTGGCGCAGGCGCTGCGGCGGGGCGCGCGGCTGGAGGCCGAGAACCGGCTGCTGCGGACCGACGGACGGCCGGCGCTGATCGCCGAGGCGGCGTCGATGCAGCCGGTGCTGCAGTTGATCACCAAGGTGGGTCCGTCGGACGCGAACGTTCTGATCACCGGCGAGCCGGGCACGGGCAAGGAAGTGGTGGCGCAGACGCTGCACACTATTTCGCTGCGCTCGAATAAGCCGATGGTGACGGTGAACGCGGGGGGCTTGGCCGAAGGGATCTTCGAGAGCGAGCTGTTCGGCCACGTGAAGGGCGCGTTCACCGACGCCAAGATGGACCGCGTGGGGCGCTTTGAGCTGGCGGACACCGGGACGCTCTTCCTGGACGAGATCGCGAACGTGCCGATGAACCTGCAGGCGAAGCTGCTGCGAGTACTCGAAGTCGGCGAGATGGAGCGGGTCGGCTCGTCGAAAACCAAGCGGGTGGATGTGCGGGTGATCTCGGCGACGAACGCGAATCTGGCGGAGGAAGTGGCCAACGGGCGGTTCCGGCAGGATCTGGTGTTCCGGCTGAACACGATCGAGATCCATCTGCCGCCGCTGCGGGAGCGGCGCGAGGACATTCCGCTGCTGGCGAATCATTTTCTCGGGGTCCATGCGCGGCGGTACCGCAAGAACCTGAAGGGGTTCGACGCAGCGGCGATGCACCAGATGCTGGAGAATCCGTGGCAGGGCAACGTCCGCGAATTGAACCACGTGGTGGAGCGGGCGGTGCTGCTGGCGGGCGATGACCTGGTGCGGGCGGCGGACATTGCGCCGCGGGCTCCGTCGCAGAGTTCGGCGCGGCTGGAGGAGATGAGCCTCGAGGACGTGGAGGCGTTTCTGATCAAGAAGGCGCTCGCGCGCTACGCGGGCAACGTGAGCCACGCGGCGAACGCACTGGGATTGAGCCGGAGCGCGCTCTACCGGCGGCTGCAGCGTTACGGGTTGTGAGATCCTGATCGGTCGGTCCTAATTTGCCCCGGTTCGTTCACGAACAACGCGTCCTGTTCACCGCGCTGGGAGCGGGCTTCCCGGCGGTGCTGGTCGCGATGATCATGCTGTGGACGGGCGACTACACGCCCAAGGTCCAGTGGACCCTCTCGGTGGTGATCCTCGGGGCGTGGCTCGGCCTGGGCGCGGGCGCCAAGGAACTGGTCGCGCAGCCGCTGCGGACCATCGCCAACTTACTCGAAGCGATGCGCGAGGGCGACTACTCGATCCGCGCGCGCGGCGCGGACCACGAGGACGCGCTCGGCGAAGTGATCCAGCAGGTAAACGCGATGGGCACCACGCTGCGCGCGCAGCGGCTGGGCGCGCTCGAGGCCACCACCCTGCTGCGCAAGGTGATGGAGGAGATCGACGTCGCGGTGTTCGCCTTCGATGGCGACCAGAAGCTCCGGCTGGTGAACCGCGCCGGCGAGAAGCTCGTGGGGCAGCCGGCGGAGCGGATCCTGGAGCTGGACGCGAAGTCGCTGGGTCTGGCCGATTGCCTCGAAGGCGAGGAGGTGCAGACCATCCAGCGCTCGTTCCCCTCCGGCCAGGGCCGCTGGGGCGTGAACCGGACGATGTTCCGGGAGGGCGGGCTGCCGCACACGCTGCTGGTAATCACGGACCTGACGCGCGCACTGCGCGATGAAGAGCTGGCGGCCTGGCAGCGGATCGTGCGGGTGCTGGGGCACGAGCTGAACAATTCGCTGGCGCCGATCAAGTCGATCGCGGGATCGCTGGAGTCGCTGGTGACGCGGACGCCGCGCCCGGAAGACTGGGAAGACGACATGAAGAGCGGCCTGAAGATCATCGCCTCGCGCGCGGAGTCGCTGAGCCGCTTCATGAGTTCCTACGCCCGGCTGGCGAAGCTGCCGCGCCCGCAACTGGCGCCGCTTGAGATTGGACCATGGATCGAGAACGTGGTGCGGCTGGAGACGCGCATGACGCCGGCGCTCCAGCGCGGCGAGCCGGTGACGATTCAGGGCGATCGCGACCAACTGGAGCAGGTGCTGATCAACCTGATCAAGAACGGCGTGGAGGCGGCGGGGGAGACGCAGGGCGGCGTCACGGTCGGCTGGGAGCGGGAGCCCGGCAAGGTGTCGATCTGGGTCCGCGATACCGGTCCCGGCCTGTCGAATACGAACAATCTGTTCGTGCCTTTCTTTACAACCAAGCCCGGAGGCTCCGGGATTGGGCTGGTGCTGTGCCGGCAGATCGTGGAGGGACACGACGGGACGCTGGAACTCCGCAACCGCACCGATGTCCGGGGTTGCGAGGCCAGGATCACTTTGCCGGTAACGTGAACACTTCCGGAAGCAGTCTGCACATCTTCCGGTGAGGGCTCAAAGCCCTGCCGGAGGACAGACAGTGAACGAGAAGACGGGACGCGAACTCATCGTCAATTACGCCAAGTACCAGATCGGCGCCCACTACCTCGCCGGGACCCGAGGCGCAGTCCCGGACGGCGGCCCGGTGCTGGGCCGCAGCGTGACGATTTACCAGCAGCCGAGGTGGAAGAACCTGTGCGTCCATACGGCGGTCAACAGCAAAGGGCGGTGTTGGGGCCGCTATGACGCCAAGGGGCTGGGCGGTTACATCTTCAGCGCCACCGGCAGCAAACTGCAGGCGCTGCGGGAATACCACGCGAAGCACGAGCCGGCGCCGATCGAGGCGTGGCCGGCTTTCGAAAAGCCCGGAATGTCGCCGCGCCGGCTGACGAAGAACGACGGCGACTCGATCGCGCTCGCGGAGGATTGCCGGGGAAAACGCCACTTCGATTGCATCGGTTTTATCTTCTGGGTACTGAACATGGTGGCGCCGAGACCGGAGTGGGCAAACTACGGAATCAAGGGATACGCGTACGGTTCCTTCGACCTGATCGAGAAGATCGGGCCGCTGCCCCAACACAAACTTATGGATGGGGATATCGTGACGGATGGTGTGCACCACATCGGCTTCGCCGTCGCCAGCGGCTGGGTCATCCACGCCAAGTGGGAGTCCGAAGGAGTGGTCGTGGAGCCGTACTCGGATCCGAAGCGCGATTGGTCCGTGAGCCGGGTGAAGAGCGAAGTCTTCGGCTCGTGAGGGTCGCGGTTGTGCGGGAGTCCGCCGGATCGTATGCTGAGCAGCATGCGGGAGTTCCGGACCACGATTGACCTCGACGCGCCGCGCACTGCGGTGTGGGCGGTGCTGCGCGACGTGGAGCGGTGGCCCGAGTGGACCGCCAGCGTTCGCGCGGTGCGGTTCCAGAGCGGGGCCGAACTGGAAGCAGGCGCGCGGGTCCACGTGGTCCAGCCGCGCCTGCCGCCGGGCGTGTGGACCGTGACGGCGTGCGAGGGCGACCGGGGGTTCGAATGGGTGCTGCGGAACCCCGGTTCGCGCATCACGGCCGGGCACTGGATCGAGGACCTGCCCGAAGGCTGCCGCGTTGTCCTCACCGTGCGGATCGAGGGAGTGCTGAGCGGCTTAATCGGCTGGATGACCGGATCCCTGACCCGGCAGTACATGGCGATGGAAGCCGAGGGCCTGAAGAAGCGGAGCGAGGCGTGACGGTCGCGGCGTAATGGTGAACGACTACGCTTCGCGACCCAAGGAGAAGCGGATGGCGCGGCAGATCCCTTCGAGGAGGGCCGGCGTGAGCGACCCGACCCGCCTTTCCAGCTTGTCCGCCGTTACCGTAGCGATGCGATGGAGATTCACTGCGCATGCGTTCTTCATGCCGTCTTGCTCATCCAAGACCACCTCCGACGGGACGCCGCGTATGGTCGAAGGGATGGGAGCCACGGTGACGGAAGTCAAATAGCCAAGGGCGGGGTTACGGGTGACGATCACCGCGGGGCGCCGCTTGCCGGGAGACCCGAAATGGCAGAGGTAGAACTATCCCACACAATCACCACTTGAGCCGGTTCACGACCACTTTGCCGTCGTTCACCACGAACAGCACATCCTGCAGATTTCCCACGTCGGCCAGCGGACTCCGCTCCACGACCACCAGGTCGGCTTCCATACCCGGCCTGAGTGACCCCGTGCGCCTGGCGATGCCGAGGCACTCGGCGGCCACCGAGGTCGCGGCTTTGATGGCCTCGACGGGCGGCATGCCGGCGGCGGCGAGTTCCATCACCTCGTGCGGCATGCGGCGGTTGGAGCGCGGCCCGTAGCCGGTATCGGTGCCGGCGACCATGCGGATGCCCGCCTTCCACGCCGCGGCCGCAGTCTCTTTGATCCGCGGGTACATGTGCCGGCCGCGGACCTGGAGCCCCGCGTCGTCGTAATCGCCGCCCGGCTGGATCAGGTCCTCGACCGTGGCGATGGTGGGGACGAAGTAGGTCCCCTTCTGCTTCATGAGCGCGAGCGTCTCCGCGCTGAGATACGTTCCGTGCTCGATCGAGTGGACCCCGGCCTTGACCGCGGCGAACGCGCCCTCGTTGCCGTGGGCGTGCGCGGCGACGGGGATGCCGCGGGTCTTGGCCTCGTCGACGATCGCGGACAGCTCGTCGTCCGAGAAGAGGCGTTTGCGTGGATCGGTCTCCGGCAGCCCGGCGCGCTCCGTGGCGTTGATCTTGATGACGTCGATCTTGCGCTCGAGGTTCGCCTTTACCAGCCGCCGGACGTTCATCGTGCCCACGGCGCCGTTCATGAGGTCCATAAGCGACGGATGGTCGAGGAACATCTGCTCGGCGACGCGCGGGCGCACGTGGTAGCCGGACGCCAGGATCTCCGGGATGTCTTTCATGCCGGCGCGGTGGAGGTCCCGCATGCCGGTATCGATGTAGTGGCCGACGCCCAGCGAACGCGCGGTGGTGGTGCCGTAGCGGAGGGCGCGACGCGCGTCCTCGAGGTTGCGGATGTGGACGTGCGCGTCGACAAAGCCCGGCGTCACCCACTTGCCTTCGAGGTCGAAGACGGTGGCGCCGGCCGGCGCGGCGCCGCCCGGCTCGATACTGGCGATCTTGCCGTCGCGAATGACGATGGTGGCGTTGCGGGCCGGCTCGTTCGCGACACCGTCGACGACGTTGGCGCGCGTCAACACCAGGGTCTGCGCGGAGAGGCAGGCCGCCAGGAAGAAGGCGAGTCTCACCGCGCGCCTCCCGAGGCGGCGCCGTCCAGGCCAAAGTGCTTGCGGAACCAGTTGCCGGCCAGCTTCGAGGTGGTCTCGAACGCTTCGCCGATGTAGGCCTCGAAGTGCGTGATCGCGGGGATCACGTGGTACTCCTTCGGACCCGTGTGCAGGTCATAGGCGGCCTTCGCGGCGTTGTCGTTGTTGATCAGCTCGTCTTTTTCCGCGGCGATCCACATCACGGGGCGGTTACCGATCAGCGGCACGGAGTGCAGCGGCCGGTACTCGGCGATCGCCTGGTTGGTTTCGACGTCCACCATGCGGCGCGTGGAGTAGCCGGTTTCGAACTCGCCGCCCTGGCCGGTGCGGGCGCGCTGGATGGCGTCCTCCAGCAGGGGACCTTTCAGCAGGTAGGGCCCCGGCTGAGCCATCTTGCCGGCGATCCCCGGGATCTGGCAGGCGACTACCTTGACGCGGGCGTCGAGCGCGGCGACGGTCATGGTGTGCCCGCCGGCGAAGCTCGAGCCCCAGATGCCGATCCGCTCGGGGTCCACGCCCGGCTCGCCCTGCAGGTAGGAGATCGCGTTGCGGTAATCCTCCACCTGCTTCATGGGGAGCAGGCGGGTGCGCTTCACCACGACTTTGGCGTCGGCGTAATGGAAGCGCTTGTCATCCGGGGTGCGGATGCGTTCCACCGTGGAGACAAAGCCGTCGCTCTCGCCCCAGCCGCGGTAATCGATCGCCATGGCGACCATGCCCATTTCGGCGAAGCGCGCGGCGTACTTTTCGATCGAGAAGTGCGTTCCGGCCCAGCCCTGGCCCAGCACGATGCCGGGCAGCTTCGCCTTGGCGGCGGTGAAGCCCTTCGGATAGAAGATCTTGCCGTAGCAGGCGACGCCGTCGCTGTAGTAGGTGATTTCCTTGGACGTAACTCCGTCGCCGAGCTTGTATTTCCAATCCTGCGGCGTGAGTCCGGTTTTGAGCTTCTTTTCCTGCCCGGAGGCGAGCAGCGCGGCCGACAGAGCGAGGGCACAGATACGGTAGGTCATACGGGTTGCAGGCATTTCACTACAACCCGGAGGCTCTGTCAAACGCTACTGCTGGAGGTCGAGGATCTTGCGCGTCTCGGGGGTGTCGTCCATGACACAGCGGAAGCCGACGATGTTGCCTTCCTTGCCGTAAGCCTGGCGGTAAGAGATCCGCAGGTGCTGGCGGGCGTCGCTGTACCAGGAGCCGCCGCGCGCCACCTTCTCCTTGCCGGCCTCCGGACCCTGAGGGTCCGCTTTCTGGGAGGCGGCGTAGTAGCCCGCGCCGTACCAATCGTTTACCCACTCCCAGAGGTTGCCGAACATGTCGTAGAGGCCCCAGGGGTTGGCGTCGAAGCTCCGGACCGGCGCGGTGTCCTGGTCATAGCGATCGTTGCCGCTCTGTCCGGCGAAGTTCGCCTTGTCCCGGCTGTTCTCGTCGTTGAGGGGCACCACTTCGTCCGGGACCCCGGCCCGCGCGGCGTACTCCCATTCCGCCTCCGTGGGCAGCCGCCCGCCGACCCAGCCGCAGTATTCGTTGGCTTCGCTCCATTTCACGCTGTGGATCGGGTGTCCGGTGTGCTTTTCCCACTTGCCGTCGCCGATGGGTCCGCGCGGCAGCTTGCGATTCTTGTCGGCATCGACGAAGCGGCGATAAGCGTCCACGGTGACCTCCGTCCGCCCGATCCAAAATGGCTTGGAGATCGTCACGTCGTGCTGGGGCTTTTCGTGGTTCTCGCACTTCTTGTCGTTGGGAACGCAGCCCATCTTGAACGTTCCCGACGGAACCCACACGTACTCCTGGCGGTCGCGGCGGTTGGACCGGAACGTTCCGACCGTGGGCCCGGCGATCTTTGTGATCACCACCGGCGCGACCTTCTCGGGCTCCAGGAAGTAAAACTGTTGGGTCAGCTTCGGCAGGTAAAACGGCTGCTGCGCCATTTGCGAGCCGACCATCGCGGCGCGTTGCGCCTCCGAAAAGACGCCCAGCAGGTCGGGCCCGCGCTTGCCGATCGCGTCGGCCAGCGCTTTCGTGAACAGGCCGACGCCGTCGGCAAAGGGCTTTTTGATGACGCCGTTGGGCTGCGTGGACGACGCGAACACCACCTCGCGCAGTTCGCCCATTTCGAAGTTGGCCAGGCCCTCACCGGAGACGCCCGGCACCGGGACCTCCAGCGCCCGGGAGGCTTCCAGGATGAGCAACTTCAGGCCGGCGCGTTTCTTGTTCAGCTCTTCGGGCAGGTTGTCGAACGCGTAGGCGCGCGACTCAATGGCGGAGCGGTCTTTCGGATCGAAGTCCACGGGCAGGAAGTAGTTGATGCCGCCCACCTGCACGGCGTGTCCCGAGTAATGGATGACGCAGTCGTCACCGGGCTTCAGCCTCGCAAGGAACGCGGGCAGGAGCTTGGCGGGGAACTCGGGCAGGTGGATGTTCTCGACGACGGTAACGTCGAAGCCGGCCTTCTTGAGAGCCCCTTCCATCAGCCGCGCCTCCTGTGCGGCGGCCGGCAGGGGCGTAAGCCCCTTGCTATAGGCCGAGTTCGCGATTACGAGCGCAAAGCGCTTGCCGGCGGCCCCGGCCGGCACTTGGGCCGCCAGTCCGCCACTGAGGGCGAGAACGAGCAAAGCTACGCGCAACATGTTGGATCTATTTTACTATTCCGCTTTTCGCCAGCTTACGGCAATCGAGACGATCGGCCGCCCGCTACGGTTACGAAGAACCACCCGGGAGAACCGGTTGGCCGCCGACGGCGCCTCCAGGATCTCGACGCCCTCGGGCACCGACAGGCTCACCCCGATGCCGGGGACCGGAGGTCCGGCGAGCGATCCCTTGCCTTCCAAGTCGTTGTCGCGGCCGCGGATCAGCGTGATGCGCTGCCCGTCGGCGAGGTCCCCGCTCCAGCGCCACACGCCGCGCGGCGCGCCGTAGTACGGGCCGGTGAGTGCGGGCGGCAGTTCCGCGTTCGGATCCTTGGGCGGCGTCACCGGCGGCGGATTCTGGGTCACGACCGGCGGGGGTGTGACGACCAGCGTGGGGTTCTGCGTGACTACCTTCGGCGGATCGGGATTGGTCTGGGTGACCGGCTTCGGCGGCTCGACGGGCTTGGGCGGCGCCTCCACCACCAGGGTGACCGACAGGGTTTCGCCCGATCCGGTTTCCGGACGCACCGAGATAACGCCTGAATGTTGCCCCGGCCCGAGCGAGGACGGCTCCACGCGGACCTTCACCTCGGCCGGCACGGTGCCTTCGGCGGGCTCGGTCTTGATCCACGTGTTCGCGGGCGCTATCCGGAACTTTGCGCCGGGTGTGGCGCTCTCCACCTTGAAGGTTTGGGCGCCAGGGGCAGCGCCCGGTTTCGCGATGAAGGACAACGAAACCGGGGTGAGACTGATGCTGCTGGCGGGCTTGTCGCCACCCCGCGTGGCCAGGTAGCCGCCGACCGCGCCCAGCACGATGACGCCGATGCCCGCGAAGACCAGCTTGTTCGGACCCTTCTTGCCTTCCGCCTCGGCGATCTTGGACTCGGCCCAGCGGAGCAACTGGCGGGCGCGCGGGTCCTCTTCCTTGGCGAGCAGGGCCTTGGCGCCGGCCACGACGCCGGCGGCGTCGCCCTTCTGCCGTAACTGTTCGAGCTGCGCTACCTGCGCGTCCAGCGACGCCTTGGTTTCAAACTCCTTCTTGCCGCTGATGGCAAGCTGCAGGTCGCGCTCGATCGCGGTGTCCTTGGGATACGCCTTCAGCAGTTGCTGGTACGCCGCGATCGCCGCGTCGAACTGGTTGGAGCGCAGCAGCTGTTCGGCCTGGGCCTTGCCCGCCGTGTAGCGTTCCCGCTGCTCGTGGGCCGCGCGCTCGCGGGCGATGGCGCCGCGCAGCGCCTGCACTTCGGCGTCGTCGGCGGCGAGTCCGGTCATGGCGCGTTCCGCGTCGGCGAACTGCGATTTCTCGAAGAATTCCTGCGACGAGGTCAGTGCTTCGCGCCGCTTCTGCTTGCGGACGCACTCCTCGGCCAGCGCGGTCCAGCGCGGTTCCTTGGGGAACTGCCGGCGGCCCTCCTCGATCAGCCGCGCCGCGCCGTCGAAGTCCTCCGCCATCAACCGCTGCTTGGCTTCCGAGAGCTTGGCGTCCAGGTCGTGGCGCGACTGTTCGCGGTTCAGCCGCTCCTCGAGCTTGCGGAAGACCTCTTCGTCCGGCCGCTCCTGCAAGGCGACGTCCAGATGCAGCCGGGCGGCCTGGTAGTCGCGCCGGGTCAGCGCGTCCTCGATGGCCTGCGCCGCCCCGCCGATCTGCTGCTGGCGCTCCGCGTTGCGCAGGTTCCGGCGGATCCGCTCCGCCGCGCTCTTCAAGCCGTCCGCGTGCGGGTACTTGGCCAGCCCTTTCTCGATTTCCTGCAGCGCCGCCGCCCACTCGTACTTGAGCTCGAACTCCATCGCCTTGTCGAGCGCTTCCTGCACGAACGAGCGGTCCTTCTGCTGCAGTGCCGCCTCGCGGGCCAGTTTCAGGAGTTTCGCGATCTCGGCGTCGTCCGGGTACTTCGCCGCGGCCTTCTCCAGCACTCCGCAAGCGGCGCCCGCCTGACCGCCAGCCAGCATGCGGTTGGCTTCGGCCAGCGCCTCCGCCACCGCACCGGAACGTTGGACGGCTTCCTGGTCGCGCTGGATCTCCTGCTCGAGGTCGGTGAGCGATGCGTCTCCCGGACGTTCCGCGATCAGTTCCCGCACCAGTTTCAGGGCATCGCCGAACCGGCGGTTTTGGCGCAGGCGCTGGCACTCCTCTACGCGGCTGCGCACCCGCGCTTCCGCCTCGTGCTGCACCTTGCTCCGCTCCACCGCTTCCTTCAGGCGGAGCAGGCTGGTCTCCTGCGGGAACTTACGCAGGCCTTCATCCAGCCGGCGGAGCGCTTCGTCGAAGCGCTCGTTCTTGTAAAGCCCCCACGCCTCGCGCCCCAGCCGCTCAATGGCCTCGTTGCGCTGGCGGATGGTCAACTGCTCCCGCGAGCTCTCCAACAGCGCGTGGATGTCCGCGTCCTGTGGATAATCGACCGTCAGCCGCTCCAGCCACGGCACGGCCTCGCTGAAGCGCTGCTCGGCCACCAGCTTGCGGACCTTCGCGATTTCCTCGAAGCGCTGCTGCTCCCGCTCCCGCTGGCCGGCCTTGGCCTGGTTCAGCACTTCTTCGACTTCGCGCGCGTCCGGGAACTTGTCGCGCAGTTGCGCGAGGATCTCGATCGCGTCCGTGTAGTCGCGCCGCACCAGGTATTGCCGGGCCTCGCCCAGGCGCTGCTGCAGCTCGATCTGCATTTTCCGCGCGCCGAGTTCCTGGCCCAGCTTTTCCACCAGCTGGCCGGCCTCGGCGTTCTGCGGATCCACCTTCAGCGCTTCGTGCGCCTGCTGCACGGCCTCGGTGAGGTTGGCCTTCATCAGGTGCTTGCGCGCCTCGCTGAGCAGCGAAGCCACCTGAGTGTTCTTTTCGGCCTCCACCTTGGCGGCGTTCAGCCGCGTCAGGATCTTCTGGTTCTGCGGCTCCAGCTTCAGCGCGTTGGCGAACAACTCCACGGCCTGCGTGTAGTTCTTGCGCGAAACCTCGGCCTCCGCGCGCTGGATCAGCGACTGCACCGCGCCCACCGCGGTGCGGGTCTTTTCCTCGCGCTGCACCATCTCGCGCAGCTTGCGGGCTTCGGCGTTGGTCGGATCCAGGTCCAGGATCCGGCGGACCATGCCCACCGCGGCGTCGATGTTGCCCTGATCCAGCAGCCCGCGGGCTTCCGCCACCAGTTCGGTGGCGTGACGGCGCTTCAGCTCCGTCAGCACGGGGCCGGTATCCAGCAGCACGTCTTCCAGGCTCTGGTAGCGATGCTCGGGGTCCTTGGCGAGCATCCGGTTGATGATCGCTTCGAGGTCCTCGGGCACCTCGGGCACCAGAGCGCGCAGTGGCTTGGGGCTGTCCGCGGCGATCTTGAACATCACCGAAGTCGGCTCCGGCGCGTCGAACGGATTCACGCCCGCCAGCAGCTCGTAGTACACGACGCCGTAGGACCAGATGTCGCTGAGTTCGTTGGTGCCGTGGCCGCGCAGTTGCTCCGGCGCCATGTACAGGACGGTGCCGATCAGCAGCCCCTGTTGCGTGAGCCGCGTCGCCATGTTGCCCGCCCGCCGCGCGATGCCGAAGTCCATCAGCTTCACGCCGCCGCCGGTCAGCAGCATGATGTTCGCGGGCTTGATGTCGCGGTGGACAATGCCGGCGCGGTGCGCGCACAGCAGGCCGTCCGCCGCCTGGTACATGATGTCGACCTTCTCCAGCAGCGAGAAGCGCCGGCCGGCCGCGGCCGCCTGCTGCAGGTCCTGGCCGTCCAGGAACTCCATCACCAGGTACTGCATGCCCTGCTCTTCGCCGAAGTCGTAGACCGTGACGATGTTCTTGTGGTGCAGGTTGCCGCACGCGGCGGCTTCGTTACGGAAGCGCGTGACCGCGGTTTCGTCGGTTTCGCCGGTCATCACCTTGATGGCGACTACACGGCCCACGGTCGGGTCGAAGGCCTTGTAGACCTTGCCGAACCCGCCCTGGCCGATCAGGCCGGTGATCTCGTACTTGCCGATGCGATGGAGCATGGCCACACGGGTGGCGCGCGAGCCGACCTACCCAGCCGACATTATATGCGAACGGAGGCCCGGTGTCGCCCCCCGTCCGCCCGTAAGCCGTTGGGTTAGTAGAGGGAACGGGGACCGTTCTCGGCTCCCAGCCACAGCGGCCGGGTGGCGGTTTCGCCCGGCGGCAGCACCGTCACTCGCGGCCGGATCACCAGCAGCAGTTCCTGGCGGTCCACGCGATTGTCGGTCTGTCGGAACAGCGCGCCCAGCCAGGGGATGCGGCCCACCAGCGGCCAGCCCGTCTGCACCGGCGTGATCTGCTCCCCCAGCAGTCCGCTTACGATGGCCGCTTCGTCGGTCCGTAACCGCACCCGGGACTGGAACTTGCGGCTGGCGATGGCGGGAATCCCGTTCCGGTTGAACTGACCGAGCGCCCGGTAGTCGGCGTCCAGTTCCAGCGACACTTCGTCCGCGGAATGGATGACCGGGGTGACTTTGAGTTCCACGCCGAGATTCTCGAAGTTGATGGTCGGAGGCGCCACCACTCCTTCGGGGGCGCCGACGAAGATGCTGGTGACGATCGGGTACCGGTCGCCGATCGAGATGGACGCCGGCATCCCGTCGACGCCCACGATCTCGGTGACCGTCGCGGAGTTGCTAGCCGTGCGGGACGCGCTGGCCAGCGCGGCGATGCTGGTGATGCCGACCCCGACCAGGCTCTTGCCTCCGCCGATGGTGGCGAGCACCGCGTTCGCGGGGGCGCCGGACGGCGAGTTCAGCACGCCGCCCAGGTAGGAGACCGGGAACGAGGTCTGGTACTGGAATCCGTACGCCAGCGAGGACGACCGTGAAGCCGACAGCAGGCTGATCTCCAGGTGGACCTGCCCGCGCGGACGCGACAGGTCCAGCAGCAATTGGGTGGCGGCCAGGACCTTCGTGTTCGAGTCGCGCAGCAGCACCAGCCGCTTCTGGGGATCGAGGGTGATCCTCCGCAGCTCCAGCATCTGCTGGATCCCGGTTACCAGTTCCTGCGCCTCCTGGATCGAGATCCGGTCCGGAATCGGCACCAGGCGGACCGAGACGGGGGACAGTTGCTGGCGCTTCTGCGGCAGGTCCCGGGCGATCAGGATCCGGCGCGGGGCGATGGGGATGACGAAGCAATCCGACAGCTCTTCGAGGGTGCGCAGCGCCTCCGGTCCCGGAAGCGAGGGAAGCCGTAGCCGGAACCGCGGCGGATCCTGAAACTCGGGGTCGAAGATCGCGTCCAGCCCGTAGGCCGCGGCCACCTGGCGCCAGACTTCCTTGGGCTCACCGTCGAAATCCAGCGCCCGCGGACCCAGGAACTCGAGCGACGGCGGCGGCGCGACGGAGCGCGCCTCGGCGATCTCGGCCGGCGACAGCGTCCCCGTGACGGCCGCGAACTTCGGGTCGCGTGACGGAGCGTCGGGCGAAATGGCCAGTCCGGCCGGGATCTGCTGGAGCACGGCCGCCCGCTCCCGGAGCCAGGCGCTGTTCCGGCCGTCCGATTCAAGCGCTTGAGAATAAAGAAAATAGGCGCGCACCGGCTGTCCCGCTTTCGCGGCCTGGCGGGCTTGCTCTGCCAGGCGGCCAGCGCGGGCCGCGCCACTGTCCGCAGCCCACGCCGCCAGCGACACCACGAGCAGGATCTCGAGCCGGAACTTCACCTGGATTCCTGACGCTGGCGGGGCTCGCGCCGTGCAGTAAACTCGCCGCCCGGATCTGTCGATAGGGACTCAGGACGCCTATGACCACCTACGCCCCCGTTCGGTCTGCCTACGCTCCCGCAATTCCCCAGACTTTTGAACAGCTTGGGATCCCTCAAGGACTGGTGCTGGACCTCGTGCTCCGGCGCATGCTGATCGAGGGCAACTCCACGCTGCAGGGGCTGGGGCGGTCGCTGCGGGTGTCGGTTCCGATCGTTGAGCAGATCTTCCAGCACATGCGCAAGCAGCAACTGGTGGAAGTGAAGGGAATGATCGGCAACGACTACCAGTTCACCCTGTCAGCGGCGGGCAAGCAACTGGCGGGCGAACGGTTTCAGATCTCGCAGTATGCCGGCGCCGCGCCGGTCTCCCTGAAGGACTACCACGCCGCCACCAAGGCCCAGGCCGCCAAGGTCCGGGTGGACCGCAACTCCCTGCGCAGCGCCTTCAGCGACCTGGTGGTTTCCGACCGGCTGCTGGACCAGTTGGGTCCGGCCATCATTTCGCAGAGTTCCATCTTCGTCTACGGGCCCACGGGAAACGGAAAGACTTCGCTCGCCGAGCGGATGCTGCGCGTGTACGAGGACGCGATTCTGATCCCCTACGCCGTCGAAGTGGACAACCAGATCATCAGTTTGTACGACCCGGTGGTCCACCACGCCATCTCGAACGAGGATGTGGACGTCGACGCCCGCTGGGTGCTGTGCCGCCGGCCGTGCATCGTGGTGGGCGGCGAATTGATCCCCTCGATGCTGGAATTGCGGCTCGATGAAGCCTCGGGAATTTATGCGGCGCCCCTGCAGATGAAGGCCAACAACGGCATCCTGCTCATCGACGACTTTGGCCGCCAGTTGATGTCGCCGCGCGACCTGCTGAACCGCTGGATCGTGCCGCTCGACCGGCGCGTCGATTACCTGACGCTGCGCTACGGCGTGAAATTCCAGATCCCGTTCGAGCTGATGGTGGTCTTCTCGACTAACCTGGAGCCGTCGGATCTGGCCGACGAAGCGTTCCTGCGCCGCATCCACAACAAGATCTTCGTCGAGGCCGTCGACGCCCGCAGCTTCGACATCATCTTCCAGCGGGTGCTTTCCGCGCGGAACCTCACCGGTGAACCGGACGCGGCCGAGTATCTGCGGAAGCTGTGCCTCCGCGAAGGCCGCACGGAACTGCGCGCCTGCTATCCGAGCGACATCTGCAACATCCTGGCCGCCATCGGCCGCTACGAGAGCCGGCCGCCCCTGGTGTCCAAGTCGGAACTGGAGCGCGCGACGGCCTTGTACTTCGCCAAGGGCTAGGCCCTGGAAATAGAAGAAGGCTCCGGCGGCGCCGGAGCCCTTCTTCCTTCTCGCCCGATCTTACTTCTTCAGCGAGTGGACGAACGCCAGCACGTTGGCCAGATCCGCGTCGCTCAGCTTGTTCTTCGGGTGCTTCTTTTCGCCTTCGACGATCATCTTCGTCAGGTCGGCATCGGACTTCGCGGCGGCGCCCGTCGGGTCCACCTTCTTAGCGGTGTGGCAGGTTTTGCAGCGCTTCTCATAGATCGCCTTGCCCGCCGCGGCATCGCCGGCCGCCAGCGCCAGTCCGCTCACCAACATCAAGCCACCAATCGATTTCAGAATCACCTGTTGCATCCCTCCATTGATTTTGACGCGGGCAAACGAATCTCGGTTAACGCGTTGCCGCACGCATTAGTATAGCCGGAGAAAGCGGCCTGATAGAATCAAAAAGATGCCTACTCTCGACGCGCAACGCATGGCCCGGACGCTGGCCGAAGTGGATCCGGAGGTTTTTGAGGCCATCCGGCACGAGACGGACCGGCAGAACGCCGGTCTGGAGTTGATCGCCAGCGAGAACTTCACCTCGGAGGCGGTGCTCGAAGCTACCGGCAGCATCTTTACAAATAAATACGCAGAGGGCTACCCCGGGAAGCGCTACTACGGCGGCTGCGAGCACGCCGACGTTGTCGAAAACCTGGCCCGGGACCGGGCGAAGCGTCTGTTCCGCGCCGAACACGCCAACGTCCAGCCGCACTCCGGTTCTCAAGCCAACCAGGCCGCCTACGCCGCGGTGCTCGAACCCGGCGACACCATCCTCGGCATGGACCTGGCGCACGGCGGGCACCTCACGCACGGCCATCCGCTGAATTTCTCGGGCAAGCTCTACAAAGTGGTGGCCTACGGTGTGCGGCGCGAGGACGAACGGATCGACTACGAGCAGATGGCGCGCGTGGCGGAAGAACACCGGCCGAAGATGATCATCGGCGGCGCCAGCGCGTACTCGCGGGTGATCGACTTCCGGCGCATGCGCGAAATCGCCGACTCCGTGGGTGCGGTGCTGCTGGTCGACATGGCCCATTATTCGGGGCTGATTGCGGCCGGCGTGTATCCGAACCCGTGCGAATGGGCCGATATCGTCACCTCGACCACCCATAAGTCCCTGCGCGGACCGCGGTCCGGGCTGATCCTGAGCCGCGAGAAGTACGCGGCGGCGATCGACAAGAACGTCTTTCCGGGCGTGCAGGGCGGGCCGCTGGTGCACGTGGTGGCGGCCAAGGCGGTGTGCTTCCTGGAGGCCGCCGCGCCGGATTTCGCCGTCTATCAGCAGCAGGTGGTCCGCAACGCGCAGGCCCTGGCGGCCTCGCTGGAGCGGGAGGGCTTCCGCGTGGTCTCCGGCGGTACGGACTCGCACGTGTTCCTGCTGGACGTGTTCGCCAAGGGCGTGCGCGGCAAGGAGGCGGAGAAGTCCCTGGACCGGGCGCACATCACCGTCAACAAGAACGCGATTCCGTTCGACGCCAATCCGCCCTTGAACCCCAGCGGGATTCGCCTCGGCTCCCCGGCGGTGACGACGCGCGGGCTGGGCGAGGCCGAAATGGCGGAAGTGGGCGCGTTGATCGCCGAAGTGCTGCGGGCCCCCGCCGACGAGGCCGTGCTCGCCGGCGTCCGGCGCCGCGTCGAAGCGCTCACCGCGAAGTTCCCGCTCTACGGCTGGCGGGCGGCGCATGCGAATCGTCATTGATGCCCGCCACCTGCGGGACTTCGGGATCGGCACCTACATCCGGAACCTGGTGCGGTCCCTGGCCGCCGCGGATTCGCCGAACCAGTTCCTGCTGATCGCGCGTCCGGACGACGCCAACGAACTCGCGGGGCTGCCGCCGAATTTCTCGGTGGCTCCCTGCGCGCTCACCGATCGGGAACTGGTCAACGATCTGAGCTTTCCGCTGCTGCTGCGGCGCCTCAAGCCCGACCTGGTGCACATGCCCCTCAACACCGTGCCGGTGCTGATGCCCCGGCCCTACGTGGTGACCGTGCACGACCTGAGCAGCCTGTTGTTTCCCGAGCGCAGCGACCTGCGGGGCGCGCTGCACGAGATCCGCTACCGGCGCGGGCTGGAGCGGGCCGCGCAGGTGATCGCGGTATCGGCCGCCACCCGCCGCGACGTCGGCCAGGTGCTGGGGATCCCGGAGCAGCGGGTCCGCATGATCCACAACGCGCTCGATCCCGCGTTCCGGGCCGGCGCCGAGGGCGTCACCGACAGCCAGGTGCAAAGCACGCTGGAGCGTTATTCGATCCACTATCCGTTCATCCTCTACGCCGGAACCATCCGGCCCCAGAAGAACATTCCACGCCTGGTGGAGGCCTTTGCGGTGCTGCGCGGCGAGCTCGAGGGCGACCCGCGCTTCGCGCAACTGCGGCTGGTAGTGATCGGCGACGAGATCTCGCGCCATCCGGAAGTGCGGCGGGCGATGAACCAGAGCCGTGTCGCCGCCGCGGTCCGCTTCCTCGGCTTCGTGCCGATCGACGTGCTGCGCGCCTTCTATCGCGCGGCGGAGCTGTTCGCCTTCCCGTCACTGTACGAGGGCTTCGGCCTGCCCCCGCTCGAGGCGATGGCGTGCGGGACGCCGGTGGTGACCTCGAACGTCAGCTCGCTGCCCGAGGTGGTGGGCGACGCCGCCGTAATGGTGAATCCCGAAAACGTCTTCGACATCGCCCGCGGCATGCGGGACGTCCTCACCAACCCGGAATTGCGCGCCCGCCTGATCCAAAAAGGCCGGGAGCAATTGGCGCGGTTCAGTTGGGAGGAGAACGCCCGCGAGGTGCTCTCCGCTTACGCAGCCGCGGTCCGCCGCGGCTGAGGCGGCTTCGCGAATTCTAATTAAAGTAAGAATTTGCAGTGGTCATTTACCATAAATAAATTGACATTTTCACGCATTCCATTACGATGAGGACATCGCAGTGCGCGGCGGACCGGCAAGCAGGGTCCCGCGCTTGGAGGGCAAGTCAACCATGGAATGGAATCGTTCGGAGACTCTCGCGCTCGCGTTGCCGTCGTGCACGCAGTGCCTGGGGGCCGGCCTGCGGACCGGCCGCGATGGGTCGCCGTATCCTTGCAATTGCGTGCTCCGCGGCATCTTCCGCGTGTGTTACGCCCGGTTCCGGCGGTGCGCCACTCAGGAGCGGCACCTCAGCCGGGTTTCTCTGGAGTCGGCGCAGACCAACGCGCGGCGTTACTCCTGGAGCCGGAAAGACGAGGAATTTCTCGCGGATTTCTGCCTCGTTTCCCGGCGTAGCCTCACGGAAGCGGAATACCGGTTGTTTCGCTTTCACTTTCTGCTGGGCGCCGACTGGCGGCTGTGCTGCCGCCGGCTGAACCTGGACCGCGGGGCCTTCTTCCACGCTATCTACCGCATCCAGCAGAAGCTGGGGAAGGTTTTCCGGGAACTCGAGCCCTATCCGCTGTACCCGCTTGGCGAGTACTATCACGGCCCCTCGCGCTGGGACGCCACGCGCGAAGCGGCCTGACTCCCCCTCGCGGGTACTCTGGTGACCGTGGCCCCCGGCCTTTTTCCCTGGGGGCCACCCTTTCGGACGACAACAACCGCCGGCGCCGGTGCGCAAATCCCCCGGGGAGACTGCCGCCCGCGCGGGATTGTCACGAATGCGAGAATGAGGCAGTGTCTATGAGCCTGCTAGACCGCATCACAACGAACCCCGCCCAAATGGGTGGCATGCCCTGCGTCCGCGGCCTGCGGATTCCCGTCGCAACGGTGCTTCGGATGCTAGCCGGGGGCCAAAGCGCAGATGCCATCCTCGCTGAGTACCCGGACCTCGGGGCCGATGACATTCGAGCTTGCCGGGACTTCGAGGGGAGCAAGCACCCGGAGAAGATCACCGGGAGCGCCACGCTCCTCCGGTGACGATGCCACTTGCGTTCACGTCGAGCGACAGGATCACCAGGCCCGGCGCGGGCGGAGCGGGCGGCGCCTTCCACACCCACAGGGTCAGTCCCGTTGAACCGTCGATTACTTCGGTAGGGAGCCCGAGCCTCTCCGCCGCGACCTCGACCGGACGGCCCTCGAGGGCGGAGATGGTCTGGTCCAGCCAGCGGCCGCGCCGCCGGTAACGCAGCCAGTTGCGCGCGATCCGCGACATGGCAAACGCGTAGAAAGCCAGAAAGAACGCGAAGAAGACCAGGAGCTCGATTACCATGCTCGTGCCCTCTGTCTGATGCCGATGGTACACTGCCCGGTGCAATGCGACGAGCGATGCTTTTCTGGGCCTGCGCGGCCGCGGGGTTTGCGGACGAGATCACCTGGTATGAACTGCTGGCGCCGGATTCGCACAAGTTCGCGATCGTCTACGACGTTTCGCAGCCGCGCGAGGGCGCCCGGTACTTCTTCAATCCGATCCGCCGCGGGGCGGTGGCGACCGAGGAGCGGGTGATCGAGCGCTCCACCGGCAAGGAGCTGAAGTTCACGGTGGTGAACGGCAAGGCGGCGCGCGAATCGGGCGAAGGTCCGCGCAATGCGTCCGACGACCAGGACTACATCCGCGTGGAACTGCCGCGCCCGGTGCCGAAGAACGCCGAGACGCGGATCCGGATCTTTAAGACCTACGAGGACGCGAAGTCGTACTACGTCAAGGACGGAGTGCTGGTCTTCGACCGGCCGCTCGGGATCAAGCGCAACGTGGTGATCCTGCCGCGGGGCTGGGAGGTGACCGGGTCGGCGTCACCGGCGATCGTTTCCACGGATGCGGACGGGCGGGTGAGGCTGTCGTTCCAGAACGACCGCGACGACCAGTTGCCCGTGAAGATCACTGCGCGGAGGCTGCCATGAAGAAATGGTTATGGCTGCTGGCGTTGCCGCTGGCGGCGCAGTTCCACCGCGCGGAGCAGGACCGCGAGATCCGGTACTGGCTGAACGACCCGGCGACGGCGTCGTTCAAGATCTCGCACGACTTCACGGTGGCGAAGGCCGGGCAGAAGCACGTGCATAATTTCGTGCGGGCGGGGTCCAAGGTGTCGGGCGCGGCGATGTGGAATCTCGATACCGGCGAGGCGCTGAAGACCTACGAGGTGACCGGCGCGCAGGTGAACCAGCTCGGCTACTACCCGGAGAAGCAGAAGCCGGAGGCGCTGGCCGTGCAGGGCGATCTCGGGAAGGCGATTGGGGCGGGGGAGAGCGTGCGGATCCGGGTGGAGGAAACGTACACGGATCCGAAGAACTACCGGCTGGAGAACGGGGAGCTGGTGTGGGAGCGGACGTTGGGGCGTCCGTGGAACCGGGTGACGCTGCCCGCGGGGTGGCGGCTGGTGAGCGTGTCGACGCCGGCGATCCTCGGGCTGGACGCGGAGGGTCGGGTGGAGTTGCGGTTCACGAACCCGCGGAACGATGAGCTGGATGTGAAGATCCGGGCGCGGCGGCGGTAGGGTGCTATTCACGCGGCCGGGTCGTGATCACCTTGTAGTAGATATCCAGGTTGTCTTCGTCGCCGTTCGTCAACCGGTTGTACGCCTTGGCGACCGGTGAGGTCTGAGCGGATCCGATGGTCAGGACATACTGGCCCTGAAACGGACCCGAGTCGGGCGTGCTCCAGGTCCCCCCGTGATGGCGGCGCATGACTTCGCCGACATACGCCCCCCCATATCTTCGCGAAGGTCTCGATAGTCTTGTCGGACGGGGCACTTCCGATCTCCTCGTGCTGGCGTGCCGCGATTTGCTCGACCAGGCCGATGCTATGCTCCGAGTAGTCCAGCTCGACGCCGCGCTTCTTGGCGGCGTCGACGGCGTCCTTGGCGTAGGCGGTCATGACGTCGGCCGGAGTGAACGAGCGCCGCAGGAGCCACAACACGGCAACGATTGACGCCACCACCAACAGTGCGACTACGGCGATCTTCATGGGGCTTCACCTCCGGGAGCCATTGTCGCGCACCGCCCCGGCGGCTGTGCGCTACCAGCCGACTCGCTCGAGCCTGGGGACGAAATCGAAGTGCTTGTCGCGGCTGATCACCGGCATGGCGTGCTCGCGGGCCAGGGCGGCGATCCACAAGTCATTTGCCGGGATCGGCCGCCCGGATCGCTTGAGTTCCGACCGGATCGCTGCGTACTCGCGAGCAGTCTGCGCTCCAACCGGGAGCAGTCTGACGTCTCGAAGCATGCCCTCCAGCCATTCCTCGTACTTGCGGCGATGGCGCGATTGGCCGATTCCGTGCAAATACTCGCCGAGGACGATGGCCGGGACCGCAAGCTGCACCGCTGCGAGCAGCACGCCATCGATGCCGGGATCATTCTCCGCCATGGCGGACACGGCGTTCGTGTCGAGGATCACCGCCAGTCCTCAGGCTCGATCTGCTCGAACTCCTCTTCGATGATCCGGTTGATGCGGGCGGTCTCCTTGCGCAGGTGTCGCAAGCCGCCAACGTGCTTCATCCAGGGCTTTTCGGAAGACGCAGGCGGGCGGAGTCTGGCCACGAGCGCCTCTTCCACCAGCTCCCGCAAAGGGATGCCCTTCTCGGCGGCAGCCGCCTTGGCGCGGCGGAAGATCGCGTCCGAGATCTCCATGGTCGTCTTCATTCTTCAAGTCTCCCATATTTATGGGTCCCAACGAAACCGCCCAACTTAACACTGTCAACCTGAGCCATACAACCGCCCTGCTGCACCATAAAGTCCGATAAAATCGACGTTTTATGCGAGTCATCCAGAAAGTCGCCGTGCTGGGCGCGGGCACCATGGGGAGCCGCATTGCGGCCCACTTCGCCAACGCCGGAATTCCCGCTCTCCTGCTCGACATCGTGATCCCCAACCAGCCGGACCGCAACGCGGCGGCAAAGAAGGGGCTCGAATCGGCCATCAAGCAGCGCCCGGTCGGGTTCTTCACCGAGGACGCCATCCGGCTGGTCGAGACCGGCAACTTCGACGACGACCTCGGCAAGGTCGCCGGCTGCGACTGGATCATCGAAGCCGTCACTGAGAACCTCGAAATCAAGAGGGTCCTCTGGCGCAAAGTCGAGACGCTCCGCAAGCCGGACGCAATCGTTTCCACCAACACCAGCGGCATCCCGCTGCGGCAGATCTCGGAAGGCTTCTCCAAGGAGTTCCGCGCGCACTTCCTGGGTACGCACTTCTTCAATCCGCCGCGCTACCTGCACCTGCTCGAAGTGATCCCGGACGCCGACACGGACGCGGCGGTCCTCGAGTTTGTGAAGGACTTCGGCGACCGGCGCCTGGGCAAGGGCATCGTGGTCTGCAAGGACACGCCGAACTTCATCGCGAACCGCATCGGGAGCTTCTTCGGCGCGACCGTAGGCAAAATCACCAGCGAGGGCGGCTACACGGTAGAGGAAGTAGACGCGATCACCGGGTCCCTGATCGGGCTGCCCAATTCCGCGAGCTTCCGGCTGCTCGACATCGTCGGCATCGACGTCTGGGACTACGTCAATTCGAACCTCTACAAGGCCGTGCCGGACGATCCGTGGCGGGAGCGTTTCGTGACGCCCGAGATCCAGCGCCAACTGGTCGGCAAGGGCTGGCTGGGCGAGAAGTCGGGCCAGGGCTTCTACAAGCGGGTGGGTCCGGCGAAGGAGATCCACGCGCTCGACCTGAAGACGCTGGAGTACCGGCCGGCGCAGAAGGTGAAGTTCGAGTCCGCCGAGGCGGCGAAGGGCATCGGAGATCTCGGCAAGCGGATGCGCAAGCTGGTGGAGGGGACGGACCGCGTCGGCGACTTCCTGTGGAAGCTGTATAGCGACCTGTTCCAATACTCGGCGGAGCGGATCCCGGAGATCTCGGACACGATCTACGAGATCGACCGGGCGATGCGCTGGGGTTACGCGCACAGCTACGGGCCGTTCGAGATGTGGGACGCGATCGGCTTCGAGTACGTGCGGGAGCGGATGAAGGCCGAGGGCCGGAAGCTGCCGGCGGCGATCGAGAAGATGGCCGCGAGCGGCGCGCAGTCGCTGTACCGGCATGCGGATCGCGCCGGGCAGCCCGGGCGCGAGTACTTCGACTTCGCGAGCAACAGCTACCGGCTGATGGACCCGGCGCCGCAGTTCACGGTGCTGGCGGACGTGAAGCGCGCGCGGGGCGTGGTGCAGACGAATGCCGGGGGCTCGCTGGTGGATCTGGGCGACGGCGTCCTGTGCGTCGAGTTCCACTCGAAGATGAACTCGATCGGCGGGGACACGATCGCCATCCTGCACGCGGGGCTCGCCGAGACGGAGAAGAACTACGAGGCGCTGGTGGTCGCTAATCAGGGCGCGAACTTCTCGGTGGGCGCGAACCTGCTGATGGTGCTGCTGGCCGCGCAGAACGGCGAATGGGACGAGCTGAACCAGTCGATCCACCAGTTGCAGCAGGCCATGATGGACATGAAGTACGCGCGCAAGCCGGTGGTGACCGCGCCGTTCGCGCAGACGCTGGGCGGCGGCGCCGAGATCGCGATGCACGGCGTGCGGGCGCAGGCGTCGGCCGAGTTGTACATGGGCCTGGTGGAGGTGGGGGTCGGTGTGATCCCGGCGGGCGGCGGCTGCAAGGAGCTGATCGCGCGCCTGAAGGATCCCCGGCGCGTGTTCGAGCTGGTGGGGCAGGCGAAGGTCTCCGGCTCGGCCGAGGAGGCGCGAAAGTTTGGACTCCTGACGCGGTTCGACCGCATCACGATGAACCAGGAGCGGCTGATCGCGGACGCGAAGGAACTGGCGCTGTCGCTCGTGAAGGACTACACGCCCGGTGTACCGCGCACGGATATCGACGTGCAGGGCGAGCCGGGGCTGGCGGCGCTGCAGGTGGGCCTGTACATGATGCGGCAGGGCGGCTACATCACGGAGCACGACGCCGTAGTCGGCGGCAAGCTCGCGCACGTGTTGTGCGGCGGGAAGTTGAGCGGTCCCGCGAAGGTCAGCGAGCAGTATCTGCTGGACCTGGAGCGGGAAGCTTTCCTGAGCCTGTGCGGCAACGCGAAGACGCAGGAGCGCATGGCGGGCATGTTGCAGACGGGCAAGCCGGTGAGGAACTAGGAGCAGACGATGCAGGAAGCAGTGATTATCGATTGTTTGCGCACGGCGGTGGGCAAGAGCGGCCGCGGGACGCTGCGCAACTACCGGCCAGATGACATGGCGGCCATGGTGATTCAGGCCCTGATGAAGAAGTATCCGCAGGTGGACGCGAGCCAGATCGACGACGTGATCCTGGGGTGCGCGACGCCGGAGGCCGAAAGCGGGATGAACGTGGCGCGCATCGCGGCGTTGCGAGCAGGGCTGCCGGACTCGGTGCCCGGCGTCACCATCAACCGCTTCTGCTCCTCGGGGCTGCAGTCGATCGCGATGGCGGCGGAGAAGATCCGGGCCGGGTTTGCCGACGTCGTGATCGCCGGCGGCACCGAATCCATGAGTCTGCTGCCGATGTCGGGACACAAGTTCGCCCCGAACCCGTGGATGGCGGAGCACTACCCGCAGATCTTCACGTCGATGGGCCTCACGGCCGAGGCCGTGCGCTCCAAGTACAACGTCAGCCGCGCGGATTCCGACGAATTCTCCTACCAGAGCCACCAGAAGGCGCTGGCGGCGCAGGCGGCGGGCAAGTTCGACGAAGAAATCGTGCCGCTCGAGGTGGAGTCCACCGAGTACAAGAACGGCAAGGCGGTGACGGTGAAGACGGTCTTCGCCAAGGACGAAGGTCCCCGGGCGGATACGTCGCGGGAGGCGCTCGCGAAACTCAAGCCGGTGTTCCACGTCAAAGGCGAAGTGACGGCGGGCAACTCGTCGCAGACCTCGGACGGCGCGGCGGCGGCGATCGTGATGAGCGCGAAGAAGGCCCAGGAACTGGGCCTCAAGCCGCAACTGCGGTTTGCGAGCTTCGCCGTGGGGGGAGTGCCGCCCGAGATCATGGGCATCGGTCCGGTGGTAGCGATTCCGAAGGCGCTGCAACGGGCCGGCGTGAACCTCGGCGACATCGGTGTCGTGGAGCTGAACGAGGCGTTCGCCTGCCAGGCTCTGGCCGTGGCGCGCGAGGCGGGTCTCAATCTCGAGACGCTGAATGTCAATGGCGGCGCCGTCGCGCTGGGACATCCGCTGGGCTGCACCGGCGCGAAGCTGACGGCGACCATCCTCCGCGAAATGAAGCGCCGTAACGCCAAGTACGGCATGGTGACCATGTGCATCGGCGGCGGGCAGGGCGCCGCGGGAATTTTCGAGAATCTCAACTAGAGGTAGAGCAATGGCAACGACGACCGCAGTTTTTCCGCGCACCAAGGGCGGCGCATTTCTACTGGAGCAGGTGACCCCGGAGGCGGTGTTCACGCCCGAGGACCTGACTCCCGAGCACCTGGCGATCAAGAAGACCACCGATGAGTTCTGGCAGAAGGAAATCCTGCCGCACGTGGACGCGATCCGGCACCAGGATCACCCGGTGGCCGTGAAGATCCTCAAGAAGTCCGCCGAACTGGGCCTCACCGCGGTGGTGATCCCGGAGAAGTTCGGCGGCATGGAGATGGACCTCGTCTCGATGATGGTGGTCGCGGAAGGCGTGTCGCGCGAAGGGTCGTATTCGGCGTGGCACGGCGCGCACACCGGCATCGGCGCGCTGCCGCTGCTGTTCTTCGGCAACGAGGAGCAGAAGGCGAAGTACCTGCCGAAGCTCGCCAAGGCGGAGATGATCGGCGCGTACTGCCTCAGCGAGCCGCAGGCGGGATCCGACGCGCTGGCCGCGCGCACGCGCGCGGATCTGACGCCGGACGGCAAGCACTACGTGCTGAACGGCCAGAAGATGTGGATCACCAACGGCGGCTACGCGGACCTCTACACGGTGTTCGCGAAGATCGGCGGCGAGAAGTTCACGGCGTTCCTGGTGGAGCGCAACTGGCCCGGCGTCTCGACCGGCCAGGAAGAGAAGAAGATGGGCATCAAGGGCTCGTCCACCACGGCGGTGTTTTTCGACAACGTGAAGGTGCCGGTGGAGAACGTGCTCGGCGAGATCGGCAAGGGCCACATCATCGCCTTCAACATCCTGAACCTGGGCCGCCTGAAGATCGGCCCGTTCGCCAACGGCGGCGCGCGCGACGTGCTGAACACGTCGATCAAGTACGCCAAGGAGCGCAAGGCGTTCGGCCACTCGATCTCCGACTTCGGGATGATCCAGGCCAAGCTGGCTGAGATGGCGACGCGCATCTTCGTCTCCGAGAGCGCGGCGTTCCGCGTCATCGGCATGATCCAGGCCGAGTTGGAGGGCTTCTCCTGGGAGCTGCCCGACGCCGCCGGCCGCATGCTGAAGGCCGCCGAGGAGTTCGCGGCTGAGTGCAGCTACATCAAAGTGTTCGCCTCGGAAATGCTCGACTACGTGGTGGACGAGGGCGTCCAGATCCACGGCGGTTACGGCTTCCACCAGGATTACGCCGTGGAGCACGCCTACCGCGATTCGCGCATCAACCGGATCTTCGAGGGCACCAACGAAATCAACCGCCTGCTGGCCACCGGGATGTTCCTGAAGCGGGCCCAAAAGGGCGTGTTGCCGCTGGTGGAAGCCGTGAAGAAGCTGCAGGCCGAGCTGCTGGCGCCGCCGGCGCTGGCCGCGCCTTCGGGCGAAAAGTACGCGGCGGAGATGCAGGCGGTGGAGAACGCCAAGAAGATCGGCCTGCTGTGCCTCGGGATCGCGTACCAGAAGTTCGGCGCCGAACTCGAAAAGCAGCAGGAAGTGATGGCGGCGATCACCGAGATCACGATGAACGCGTTTGCGCTCGAGTCGGCCGTGCTGCGCGCCCGGAAGAAGGGCTCGGACGTGATGCTCGAGATGGCCCAGGTGTTCTGCGCGGGCGCCTTCGAGACCATCGAAAGCTCGGCGAAGCAGGCGATCGCGGCGTGCTCGGAGGGCGACGCGCGGAAGATGAACCTCGCCGCGCTGAAGCGGTTCCTGAAGTACGAGACGGCGGACGTGATCGGGCTGCGGCGGAAGATCGCCGGGCGGCTGATCGAGGCCGGCAAGCAAGTCCTGTAGGAAACAGCGCGCGGCCCCGGTGCGGGGCCGCGCGCACCCTTACTTCTTCCGCTTCATCATCGAGACGCGCGGCGTGCCGGGCTTTCCGCCCGCCCAGCCGATGGCCGTCGCTTCATAAGCGTCCGGACCCTTCGCGCGGATCGACCCCTCGTGCGCGTGCGCGTCCACCTGCGGGTCGAAGTTCGTGCCGCCGTTGAACGCCCACTTGATCTCGCCCGGACGTCCGGTCTTCTCGAACTTCATTTTCGGCGCGTTCTTCAGCGAGCAATAGTGCGTCATCAGGAGCTGGTCGCCGTCCAGGTGGTACACGGAGATCATCTCGTGCGGCTGGCCGGGGCCGTAGGTCTGGATCACGGTGCTGCCGGCGGCGGTGACGCGGAAGCTGACGGCGGATCCGTCGTGGTCCTTCTCGTTGCCCAGCTTCTGCCAGTCCCCGGCGAGCGACTTCAGGTACTCGAACGCCGATCTGGCGTCGAAGACGGTGGCGGCGGGGTCCGCGGACTTGCCGGCGTCGTTGGCGAGCAGCGCGCCCGCGAGTCCGAGAGCGGCCAAGAGAGCTTTCATGGCGATGATCCTTCCCAGTTCGAGGTGGTGCAGATAACCTATCAGGGCGCGGCGTGCGTGTCAAAGCCCGGCTCATGGAAACGCGAACCGTCCGCATGGCATCATGGACATCATGAAGCCGGTCCTTTTGGCTCTCGCCTGTACTACGTTCCTGCTGGCCGCCACGGAGTCGGATAAACGGCTCCAGGCGGCGGCCGATACCCTCAACGAAATCATGGCTGCGTCCGACAAACAGATTCCGCAGGACCTGCTCGACATGGCGCAGTGCGCCGTGGTGGTCCCCGGCCTCAAGAAAGGTGCGTTCATCTTCGGCGCCAAGTACGGCCGCGGCTTCCTCAACTGCCGGAACGCCAATGGCGTCGGCTGGAGCGCGCCCGCGCCGGTCCGGGTGGAGGGCGGCAGTTTCGGCTTCCAGATCGGCGGCGCCGAAGTGGACGTCATCATGCTCATCATGAACCGCACCGGCGCGGACAAGCTGCTGTCGAGCAAGTTCACGCTGGGCGGCGAGGGGACCGTCGCCGCGGGGCCGGTGGGCCGCTCCTCCACCGCGCAAACCGACGCCGCGATGCGCGCCGAGATCCTCACCTGGTCGCGGTCGCGCGGCGTTTTCGCCGGCATCGCGCTCACTGGCGCGACGCTCCGCCCGGACGACGAGTCGATCCGCGAACTCTACGGTTCCAAGGACATCGCGAACCGGGATATCGTGACCGGCAAGCAGAAGACGCCCGCCGCCGCGAAGCCGCTGCTCGACGCGCTGACCAAATACTCAGGACGCAAGTGAGCGAAGTCCACGAGCAGATGCGCGCGGACTGGAACGCGCGCGCCCGCGAGGACGCCGGATACTACGTCGCTTTCGGCGCGCGCAACCAGGACCCCGAGGAGTTCTTCGCCACCGCCGCCGAAGTGGTGAAGGGCCTCGAATGGGAGATGCGGCGCCTGGCGCCCGCGGCCGATCCCCGCACGCGGCGCGCGCTCGAAATCGGCTGCGGCCCCGGACGCCTGCTCCGCCCCCTGAGCCGCCACTTCGGTGAGATCCACGGCGTCGACGTGGCGGACGAAATGGTGGCCCGGGCGCGGGCGAACCTCGCCGCCGTGCCGCACGCCCATGCGCACACGGGATCCGGATCGAGCCTCGCGATGTTCGCCAGCGAGAGCTTCGACTTCGTGTACTCCTACGCGGTCTTCCAGCACATCCCGAGCCGCGAGGTGGTGCTCGATTACCTGCGCGAGGCGCACCGGGTGATGAAACCAGGCGCCGTGCTCCGCGCGCAGTTCAATGGCTTGCCGCAGACGGAGGGCTACAACACCTGGAGCGGCGTGCGTTTCACCGCGGGCGAGTTGCTCGAGTTCGCCCGGCAGCACGATTTTCAGGTGCTCACCATGGAGGGCCGCGAGACGCAGTACATGTGGTCCACGTGGATCAAGCGCCCCGCCAGGTGGTCCTCAGCGCTCGGCGAGCGGGACTTCGCCGCGCGGATCCGGGCCGTGACGAACGCCGACAACTCAGAGCCGGTGGCTCCTAGCCGCGGCCGGCACGCGGCCATCTCGGCCTTGGTGGGGGGGCTGCCGGATGACGTGACGCTGCACGCCCTTGAAGCCCGCATCGGTGGCGCGAATGGCGTGATCACCTACATCGGACCGGCGGACTCGATCGGTCTGCGACAGGTGAACGTGCTCCTGCCGGCGCTTGAAACCACCGGCCTTCTGCCGGTGGAGTTGTTTTGGCTGGGGCGCCCGGTCTCCAACGCCGCCACCGTGCGAGTGATCCCTCCCGGACCTTCCGTGCCACTCGTGCTCTGCATCACCGACGGCGTGAACCTCGTGGCGAAGACGCGCATCGAGACGCGTTGCATCAAAGCGGTCATCGAAGAACTGGACCGCCCGGACGAATTCGCGGCCTCCGTCGGCGGATTGCCAGTCGAGGATGTCGAGTTCTTCTGCACGGATCCGAGGACCCGGCGGTTCGAAGTCAACATGAAGCTGCCGGAAACGCTGGCGCCAGGACGTCACGCGATCGAAATGCGGATCGGCCGGCGGCGCCTGGCTCCGGTGCCGATCGAGGTCGCCTCGCATTCAGCCTAGCCCTGGCTGTCTACTATGGGCCGGGGGGTCGATCATTCTGCAGAACCGCGCGTGCGGGCCTGATCGGCCCACGCCGCGCGGATCCTTGGCGCGCCGCTCGACCATCGGAGCACGATCTGCACGGCGCGTTCATGTAGTTCGGCCACCTAGATTCATGGGGCCCCGAGGATGCTGCGCATGATCAAGGCAGACATCTCCCGGCGTGTGACCGGGTTGTCAGGACAGTACGTGGTGGCCGAGCAACCGGTCCAGAAGCCCATCTCCTTCATCTTCTGTATGAACTTGAAGCCCCAATCGTTCGAGGGAACATCGGTGAAGTACGGAGTCAGCGCATACTCCAGTCGCGAGATGTTGTTGGCGCTGCGCCAGGACGAGACCATGAGAACGGCTACCTCACGATGGGTGATCGTTGAATCCGGACAGAACCGCGGGGGCGCGGGTGGTTCATGGCACCCAGTAACTGAGCCTAGTTCCTTGAGTCGCTGAATGAAGCGAAACAGACTATGGCTAGGGGGAACGTCGGAGAAATAAGGAATGGGGTTCGGCTGCCAGGTCCCCGTCGTTCCAAGAGCGATGTCCATCGCTGCCACAATGAACACCGCCATCTGACCCCGCGTGAGCGTCGAGTCGGGACAGTAGAGCGGTGGATTCACCCAGCAGCCGGCCGTCAGTCCGTGGCTCTGCATCAGCGAAACGTAGTCGAAGAAGGGCGAACTGGGCAAGACGTCCGTGAAGGGTTGAACACCCGGCGAGCCATCCTGCATCACCTTGAAGGACGACTCAGCGGCAGCGACCTTGGCCAGCCGCGCGCCACCGGTGTTAGGGGGAGCTGAGACATTGAACGAGCCGTTACCAGCCCCGCTGGATGGTTGAACGGTAAGCCAGCTCGGCGAGTCGGATGTAACGGTCCAACTGCAGCCGTCCGCCTGAACGAAAACGGGTGCGGAACCACCTCCAGAGGTGAGGCGCCTGTTAGACGGGTTAAGGCTGTAGGGGGCGCACGTTTCTCGGTGCACGGAAACGCTATTTGCGGTGAGCGCGACGTTCGATGCCGTAATGCAGCCGGCCCCGCAATCCCGCCAAGTGGTGCCCACGGACACGTACCCGGATGCCGCGACTAGATCCTGTATCGGATACCAGTCGACGTACACGCCGTCTTTGTCGAGATTCGGGTCAATCTTATTGCTGAATTCGACTATTCCCGTCGTAACGTCTTTGACGTAGACCCAGAACTTGTGGCGCTCATCATGATCGAGGAACACCCACGCGGCCAGTTCGAATTCGTGATCGGTCTGGAGGTTTCCAAAATCTGTCGATCGTAGTCTCGTTAGCGGTGGCACCGATCCCGGAACAGTCGAATTCTCGTAGACCGGCATCCCTCCCGTGTTGGTCGTGCGGCAGTAGGGGACCTCGCTGCAATTCGCGTTTGCGTGCCAGTAGAAGCTGATCTGCCCAGGTTTCGAGAAGTTTCTGTGGAAGCCATATTCTGATTGTGCTGCGTAGCAGTCCGACTGATGAAAGAAAACAGCCTCGTACAAGAAAGGCCTTGCTAGGTTGGGCGCTACCGTGGCGGAGCCTGCCATTCGCCCTTTGAAGAGGATGCCATTCACCTTCGTCAGCCGCGGACTTCGCATCCCTACAGCGGGGTCTCGATACTTGTACTGCCCCGTCGTATCCGCACCGTTATCATCATGCCACCAAGGCGGATCACCGCTTCCGTTCGGGTTCCCAAACGGAAGCGTGCAGCCGTCGCCGCCCTGGTCAATGTGGGTATTCCCGCCTTGGGCTCCAAACTGATACAGAAACGGCGAACGATCAGCCAGTTTTTGGTTCTTTGCAACCTGAGAACCAGCGAAAAACTTGTACCATTCGCCCGTGAACTGCCCCGGTGTGTTTGTGTTCATGATCTCAACCCAGGTCTGGGCCGGAGCTTCCTGCCCAAATCCGAGCAACATAGTCGTTGCGACCAACGTTCCTTGTAAGCGCATCGCGGTCACCCACTTTCTTGAGGACTGCCGTTTGAATGGCTCGCGCCGTCAAAGTCAATGCAAGTCTCAGCGACGACGTCGGTCGCACTCCGGATGTTGGCTATTGTTTCCGAGCGGAAACGCCTCAGCTCTCACCCGTCATTGCCGAAGCCGAACCGTATGTATCTGAGAACCCTAGAGAAAACGGCGCGCCGCGAGAGCCGAAACAAGCCGCAAATCGAATCTGGGCTTGACAGCAATTAGCCTGCGCTGGTACCTTTGGGCCGTTAGTTCTACATCGCCAGAATGAGGCAAGGACAACCGTGGAGCCCGGTTCGGTGTTACGGGATTTCCGGATGCGGCGGGGCCTGTCGGTGAGGCAGGTGGCCACCCTCTCGGCGAGTCTGAGTGAGGAGCGTGGCGATAGTCGATACCGGCTCTCTCATTCTTGGATTTGCCGTCTTGAGCGCAGATCGATCGTTCCGACTACGTTCGCCGCCACGGCGCTGGCTGTGATCTACGAGGTCTCTCGCGACGAGCTTCTAGATCTTTACAGCCCAGCGCCTAGCGCCAGGCCTGCAGTGGCGCCATCCGCGCAAGCGTTCCTGCCAGGTGGCCGGTCCCCGTTGTCCGGATCGATTCGTTCGTCTTTCGATCTCTCGCATAACTGCATCGTCTCCAAGTTGGAGAGCCTCTTTGACGCTGTCCCCCGGGAGCTAGCTGGCAATTGGCGCGTGGAGTTTCCAGCACCCTACGCCTTTATTGGGGACCAAGTGGCTCTTCCACCGACGCTTAGCCGCGGGTCCGTGGTGTGCCTTGAGCCGCTTTCACGGCCGAGCCTCTCGAATCCCAAAGTCGAGGTAGCAGTCGATCAGCCCATTTTTCTTGTGATGTTGCGTGATGGTCTGTTCTGTTCGTGGTGCGAATTTCGGAGCGATGCGATTACCTTGCTACCGAACCCGGCGTCCGGTCTCCGGGCCAAGACGGTATCTCGCAGCGAGGTTGACTTGATTGGCCGGCTGACCAAGTTGGCCTTCCGAATCCGCACCCACTCACGCTTTCATCGGCCAAGTCTGCCGGTTTCAAGATAGCCAGTGACCCAGGGAGGAGCCCTTGAGTAATTCACCGAACAGCCAAGCCGGGGCCGCAATGGCCGCCCAGATTCAGGATCTCGAAACGCTCGGGTGGTATCACACCATCGAGTTTCCCGACGGGCGGATCGCGAAGGGCCTTCAATCCGTGGATCAACTCCGCGCGCGAATCGCCCAGTTCGACCTTCCCGCGAACCTCTCCGGTAAACGGGTGCTCGATATTGGCGCCTGGGACGGCTGGTTCAGCTTCGAAATGGAGCGCCGGGGGGCTGAAGTTGTCGCGATCGACCGCGCGGCGAATACACGATTCCTGGTTGCGAAGCGGGAACTGGGTTCGAACGTGGACCACCGGGTCCTCGACCTGCTGGACGCCAGCCCGGACAACCTGGGCACCTTCGACATCGTGCTGTTTTTCGGCGTGCTTTACCATTCCAAGCACCCGCTGCTGGCTCTCGAGCGGGCCTGTGCGCTGAGTCGCGATGTGGTGTGCGTGGAGAGCTTCGTCAGCGATGTGGAGCCAGCCAAGCCAGCGATGGAGTTCTACGAGACCAGGGAACTCCGCGGCCAATTCGACAACTGGTTCGGGCCCAACGTTCCCTGCCTCCTGGCGATGTGCCGGGCGGTGGGCTTTGCCGGCGTGCATTTGCGCAGCGTGATCGAACAGCGCGCCCATGTGCAATGTCAGCGGCTATGGCCCGCGCTCTTCGGGGACGTCGGGCCGAAGCCGCATCTCCTGTGTGTAGAGAACGCTGAATACCTCAATCAGGACTTCAGCACTCACCGGGACGACTATCTATCGCTGTGGTTTGAAGCGGAGGCGGAGGCGCTTACCCCGGACCAGGTGCGAGTTCAAGCCGGCGAGTTCGGCGTACGGCCCGTTCACGTGGAAGCCAACGCGACGAACGGGTGGCGCGCGATCGCCAAGCTGCCACTCGGCTTGCGCGCCGGGTTCTCACTCGTGTCCGTCAGCGGCGGGGGCGGTTGGAGCAATGCCGTGCATATTCCGATAGACGTTCCCCGCGACTGGCGCCAGTCCGATCCCGGGCAATTCCCGATCCTCGGGGTTACGGACGGCCGGACTTACGAATCGAATCGGATTCGCGCCGGGATGGGCAGTTGTGTTTCCGTCTGGATTGCGGAATTCTCCACGATTCCAGAGCGTCATTCTGCCTCAATCCGAATGAACGCTTGTTCCTTTCCGGCGTCGTTCGTATCCATGCCGGACCAACGCGGCGTGGTGCAGGTCAACGCGCTACTGCCGTCGGGGATGGAGCCGGGCACCTACTATTGTTCCGTCTGGCTCGGCGAGAGCGCCTCGGAACAGGTCCTCGTTCAGATCGTGACGGACTGAATCGCTGTCGGCTGGCGCCCGTGCCGCTCGAAGTGGTCGCGTAAGCCGCTCCCGCGCTATCCCGTTACCGCGCCCTCGCTGGCGGACCCCACCAGCCGGACGTACTTCGCGAACACGCCGCTCGTGTATTTCGCCGCCGGGGGCGTGAACGCCTGCAGGCGGGCGGCGATCTCCGCGGCCGGGACTTCCAACGTGATCGTCCGCGCCGCGATGTCGATGTCGATCGTGTCACCCTCGCGCACCGCTGCAATGGGACCCCCGGAGAACGCCTCCGGCGCCACGTGGCCCACCATGAAACCGCGCGTCGCACCCGAGAACCGGCCGTCCGTCAGCAGCGCGACGCTTTCCGAAAGTCCCGCGCCGACGATGGCGCCGGTGACGCCGAGCATCTCGCGCATCCCCGGCCCGCCGCGCGGACCTTCGTAACGGATCACCACGATGTCGCCCCCGAGGATGCGCCGGGCGAGCACCGCCTGCATGGCGTCCTCCTCGCATTCGAAGACGCGCGCGGGGCCGCGCTGGGAAGTCCGTTCGATACCGGTCACCTTCAGCACGGAGCCTTCGGGCGCAAGGTTGCCCTTGAGGATCACCAGCCCGCCGGACTTCTTCAGCGGATCCGCCAGCGGGCGGATCACCTCCTGGCCGGGGGTCTCGACCGCGGCCGCGGCCTCTTCGGCGAGCGTCCGGCCGGTGACCGTAAGCGCCGCGCCGTCGGCGTACTTGCCGTCCACCAGACGCCGCGCGATCACGCCGATGCCGCCGGCCTTGTCGACGTCCACCGCGACGAAGCGGCCGGCGGGCTTCAGGTCCACCAGCAGCGGCGTGCGCTCGCTGATGGCCTGGAAGTCGTCGATGTCCAGCGGCACCTGCGCTTCGCGGGCCATGGCGAGCAGGTGCAGCACGGCGTTCGTGGATCCGCCGGACGCGGCGACGGAGGCGATGGCGTTCTCGAAGGCCGAGCGCGTGCAGATCTCGCGCGGCTTGCGGTTGCTCCGCACGGCGTCCATCGCGACGCGTCCGCACAGCCGCGCGACTTCGTCCTTGCGGCCGTCCACCTGCGGCACCGCCGCGGTGCCCAGCGGCGAGAGGCCGATGAGTTCCATGACGGTGGCCATGGTGTTCGCCGTGAACTGCCCGCCGCAGGCGCCGGCGCCCGGACAGGCGGCGTTCTCGATGGCGAGCAGTTCGGCGTCGCCGATCCGTCCGGCGGCGTGGGCGCCGACGGCCTCGAAGACGTCCTGTACGGTGAGATTCCGGCCCTCGTACTTGCCGGGCAGGATGCTGCCGCCGTAGAGCAGCACGCTGGGAATGTCCAGCCGCAGCATCGCCATCGCCGCGCCGGGGATGGTCTTATCGCAGGCGACCAGGCACACGAGGCCGTCGAACATGTATCCGCGGGCGCAGAGTTCGATGGAATCGGCGATCAGGTCGCGCGAGACCAGCGACGCCTTCATGCCCTCGGTGCCCATGGTGACGCCGTCGGAGATGGCGACGGTGTTGAACTCCATCGGGGTGCCGCCTGCGGCGCGGACCCCTTCCTTCACCCGCGCCGCGAGCTCCCGCAGGTTGAAGTTGCACGGCATGGTCTCGATCCAGGTGTTGGCGATGCCGATGATCGGCTTGCGCAGGTCCTCGTCGGTGAAGCCGATGGCCTTGAGCATGGCGCGCGCCGGCGCGCGTCCCGGCCCCTGGGTGATGGTGTAGCTGCGGAGTTTGTCCATGGCGGAAGAATCATGCTACTACGCGAGGGGCGCCGGTCTGCCGCCTGGCGTTAGCCGGTCGTAACGCCACGCGCCACCAAGCCCGCGATTTGTTCCGCGGACAAGCCGAGCGACCGCAGGATCTCGCTTGAATGCTCCCCCACCGCCGGGGGACGGCGCGGCGTCCGCTGCGCTTCGCCCTCGAACCGGATGGGATTGGTGATGGTCCGCTGCCCGTCGCCGAAGCGCGCAATCACGCCCGCGGCCTCCAGTTGGGGATCGTCCGGCAGGTCGTCCATGGCCGAAACCGCGCCCCACAGGATGTCCTGTTCGGCGAAGCGCTCCTTCCAGTCCGCCATGGTGCGGGTCAGGATCACGCCGTCCAGAATGGTCACCAGCTCCCGGCGGTGGTGGGCGCGCGCGTCCGGGTTCGCGAACCGCTCATCTCCGGCGAGCGCCGGCTGCCCGATCGCCGCGCACAACCGCGGCCATTCCCGCTGTTGATCCAGCAGACACAGCAGAAAGCGCTTGCCGTCACTGGTGACGTAATGGTTCACTAGCGGGCTCAGGGGATCCTTCCGCGAGGTCCGCACCGGCCACTCCGCGCCGACCAGCGCGGCCTGGAATGTGCAGGCGTTAGACCACAGGCCGTTCGCCATCAGAGAAGTGGTTACCTTGCCGCCCTCGCCCGTCCGCTCCCGGCGGTAGAGCGCCAGCATGATGGCGCCGAACAGGGCCATGGCGGTGGGATGATCCCCCATGCCGGCCGGGCTGCGCGCGGGTTCCGCGTCGGCGTTGTGGATAATCCCCATGAGCCCGGACCGCGCCCAATACGCCGTGGCGTCGAAGCCGGCTTTCTCCGCTTCTTCGCCGGTTTCGCCGTAGCCCGTCACGCCCGCGTAGATCAGACGCGGATTCACCTCCCGCAGCACGTCGTAGCCGAGCCGGAACTTGCGGAGCAGTTGCGGCTGGTAGTTCGTGACGAACACGTCGGAGCTTTTCACCAGCGCCAGCAGGATCTCGCGCCCATCCGGAACGTTCAGATCCAGCGCCAGGCTCCGCTTGTTCCGCGCGTCCAGCAGCCAGCAGTAGTCCTCGGCCGCGATGGGCATGCCCGGCAGCTTGTGCAGGGCGCGGTACGGATCCCCGGCCGGCGGTCGCTCGATCTTGATCACGTCGGCGCCGAAATCGCTCAATACGGTCGCCGACGAAGGTCCTGCAATATACGTGCCGGCGTCGATCACGCGGATCCCGGAGAGGATGCCCTCGCTCATAGAAGGTAACCATCTTACAGCGCCGGGCCCCAAGAGACGCCGGCGGCCAAGTTCCCGCCTCCGCCGGGTAACCCGCCGGGGTGTTGTAACATCTTCTCCATACCCGCCATGAGAACCTTGCGCTACTCTCTTGCCTCGCTGCTGCTCTCGGCCGTGCTGTCCGCCCAGGCGCCCGCGCCGGCGAAGCCGAAAATCACCACCCCGAAGGAGCAGCTCGGCGCCAACATCGGCGACGACTACTTCCTCGCCACCTACACCCAGCTCGCCGACTACTGGAAGAAGCTCGAGAAGGAATCCGACCGCATGAAGCTGGTCGAGATCGGCAAAACCGCCGAGGGCCGCCCGCAGTGGATGGCGATCCTTACTTCGCCAGAGAACCACAAGAACCTGGCCCGGTACAAAGAGATCTCGCGCAAGCTGGCGATGGCGGAAGGGCTCACCGACGACGATGCGCGGAAGCTGGCCGCGGAAGGCAAGGCCGTGGTGTGGATCGACGGCGGATTGCACGCAACGGAAGTGCTGGGCGCGGCGCAGTTGATGGAACTGGTGTACCAGTTCGTCAGCCGCAACGACCCCGAGACGCTGCGCATCCTCAAGGACGTCATCCTGCTGGCCGTACACGCGAACCCGGACGGCATGGAGATGGTCAGCAGCCACTACATGCGGGAAAACGATCCCCTGAAGCGCCGGACCTACGCGCCGCGCCTGTACCAGAAGTACATCGGTCACGACAATAACCGCGACTTCTACCTCTCGTCGCAGAACGAGTCGACCAACATGAACCGGGTGATGTACCGCGAGTGGTTCCCGCAGATCATGTACAACCACCACCAGACGGGACCGGCTGGCGCGGTGCTGTTCGCGCCGCCGTTCCGGGATCCTTTCAACTACTACTTCGATCCGCTGGTGGCGCTGGGGACGAATGTGGTCGGGTACAACATGCACCAGCGGCTGGCGGCGGAAGGGAAACAGGGGTCGGTGGCCTGGGAGGGCGCCAGTTATTCGATCTGGTTCAACGGCGGCCTGCGCACCACGGCCTACTTCCACAACATCATCGGGATCCTCACCGAAACCATCGGGAACCCGACCCCGATGGAGATCCCGTTCGTGCCGCGCCGGATGCTGCCCAGCAAGGACAACCCGAACCCCATCACGCCGCGCAAGTGGCACTTCCGGACTTCGATCGAGTACTCCATGACCAACAACCGGGCGATTCTCGATCTGGCATCCAAATACCGCGAGGATTACCTGTTCAACGTTTACCGCATGGCGAAGAACTCGATCGAGCGCGGCAGCCAGGACCAGTGGACGATGACGCCGAAGCGGCTCGAGGCCGTGGAAGCCGCGATGCGCCGCGACCGCTCCACCCAGGAGACTCCGGCAAACGAGCGGCGCGCATTCTTCGATCCCTCGCGCGTGGATCCGAAGTACTACGCTGAGCTGCGCAAACCGGAACTGCGCGACCCGCGGGGTTACATCCTGCCCGCGTCGCAGCCGGACTTTCCCACCGCCACGAAGTTCATCAACGCCCTGATCAAGACCGGCGTCGCCGTACACCGGGCCACCGGCGCCTTCACCGTCAACGGTAAGAACTACCCGGCCGGTTCGTACGTCGTGAAGACCAACCAGGCCTACCGGCCGCACGTGCTGGACATGTTCGAGCCGCAGGATCACCCGAACGACATCAAGGCGCCCGGCATGCCGCCGACGCCGCCCTACGACAACGCGGGCTGGACGCTCGCCTTCCAGATGGGCGTGCAATTCGACCGCGTGCTGGACGGCTTCGACGGGCCGTTCGAGAAGGTGGCGGACCTGATTACGGCGCCGCCCGCGACGATTTCCGGCCCGGCCTCGCCCGCCGGCTACCTGATCAGCCACCAGCAGAACGACTCGTTCACTGCGACACTGCGGCTGCTGAAAGCCGGCGAAGAAGTCTTCTGGCTGAAGGAGCCGGTGGCCGGACAGGGCCCGGGCGCGATCTGGGTGCCGGCGAAGGCGTCGACGCGTGCGGTGCTCGACAAGGCAGCGCGGGACCTGGGCGTCAGCATCACGGCGCTGACGGCGAAACCCTCGGGGGACGCCTTCCAGTTGAAGACGCCGCGCATCGCCCTGTGGGACCGGTTCGGCGGCTCCATGCCGTCGGGCTGGGTGCGGTGGCTGTTCGAGCAGATGGAGTTTCCGTTCGATGTCGTCTATCCCGAGACGCTGAATCAGGGCAACCTGAAGAGCAAGTACGACGTGATCATCTTCGTCGGCGGCGCGATCCCGCAGCGGGATAGCGAGCAGCGCGGCGAGTTCGAACGGATGCCGTCGCGCGAGAACATCCCCGCGGAATACCACGCCATGCTCGGCGAGTTGACGGTGAAAGGCACGGTGCCGGAGCTGAAGAAGTTCCTGGACGCTGGCGGCGTGGTGCTGACCATCGGATCCTCGACGGCGCTGGCCCGCCACCTGGGACTGCCGGTGGCCAGCCACCTGACCGAGCGCGCCGCGAACGGCACGGAGCGCCCGCTGGGGCGCGAGAAGTTCTATGTCCCGGGATCCGTGCTGGAACTCGCCGTCGACAACTCTCACCCGTTGGCCTACGGCATGCCAGCCAAGGCGGACTTCATGTTCGACCAGAGCCCGGTCTTCAAGCTCACGCCGGAAGCGTCGCGCAAGGGCGTGAAGCCGGTGGCGTGGTTTGACTCCGCCTCGCCGCTGCGCAGCGGCTGGGCGTGGGGACAGCAGTATCTGGAGGGCGGCGCCGGCGTAGTAGAAGCGCCGGTCGGCGAGGGCAAGCTGTTCCTCTACGGGCCGGAGGTGACCTTCCGGGCCCAGCCGCACGGGACGTTCAAGCTGTTCTTCAACGGGATCTTCTACGGCACGGCGAAGCCAGCGAAGCTGTAGGCGCTAGTGGGGAGGGGTCAGCTCTCCATTCCGAACCGCTTCTTCACCATTGCGTAGTACTCTTCCTGGCTGATCTTCGACCGCGCGTCGAGGATCATCTTGGCGTCCTCGCCCGCGACGTAGCGGAGTTGCGGCGTCCCGTCGGTGGCGGCCTGCCAGATCACCTCGGCCACCAGGTCCGCGGGCGAGGCGCGCCGCACGGCGGTCCACCCGGCCACGATGCGCTGCACGAACTCGTCGTACGCGGTGAGGCCCGCTTTCTGCATCCGGTCGAGCGAGCGAGTGCCGAAGTCGGTCGCGATAGCGCCTGGTTCCACGACTTTGACACGGATCCCGAACGGCTCCAGCTCGAACTGCAGGGACTCCGAGAAGCCCTCCACGGCCCACTTGGTGCCGTGGTACAGCGAATACAAGGGGAAGGTCGCGCGGCCCCCGACCGAGGAGATGTTGATGATCACGCCCCCGCGCCGCTCCCGGAAGTGCGGCACGAACTCCCGGGTCAGCTTGACCAGCCCGGTGACGTTGGTCGCGAACTGACGGTCGATCTGCTCGTCGGTCGCGGCTTCGAGCGGCCCGAACGCGCCGTAGCCCGCGTTGTTCACCAGCACGTCGATGGTGCCGAAGGCGTCCAAGGCCCCGGCCTTCGCGGCCCGGACGCTCTCCAGATCCAGGACATCGAGCGCGAACAGCTTGACGCTCCCGCCGGCGAGGTCCGCGTGGGCCGCGGGATCCCGCATGGTCGCCGCGACGTTCCAGCCCCGGTCGCGAAAGTAGATGGCGGCGGCGCGTCCGATCCCAGTGGAGGCTCCGGTCAGAAAGATCGTCGAGGGCATGGGAATCCACGGTAGCAGAAAATAGTTGAGCCGCAAGGGAGGGATTTTCCGCATGATGCACAGAAAGGTTCAATCCCGATGCTCATTCCAGGCACCCGCACGCTGACGGCCGCGTTCCTCCTTGGAGCAGTCACGCTGTCCGGCCAGGCGCTTCGCTTCTCCGGACCGATGAATTCTCAGCCCCTGGCGCTCAGCGCCGACGAATGGGTGCTGGCCGCCGCGAACCCGGACAATAACACCGTGACGTTGTTCGACATCCGGCCGGGCTTCAACATCCCCGCGTCGTCCGTGCGGGTCGGCGTCGAGCCCTGGGGCGTCGCGGTGTCGCCGGACGGCCTGCGGATCTACGCCGCCAATACGGGCAGCGGCACCGTCTCCGTGATCGCGGTGGACCGGGCCAATTACAACGCGGTGATCACGGCGACCATCAACGTCGGCACAGAGCCCTACGCGCTGTGCCTCACCGCCTCCGGCCGCAAGCTTTACGTCGCCAACGCGCGCTCCAACACGGTTTCAGTGATCGACACTGCCACCAACCAGGTGATCCGCACGATCGCCGTCGGACCCGAGCCGCGGGGCATCGCCATCACGAACTCGGGCGGGGACGACGCGCAGGAGACGGTGTATGTCACCCAGTTCCTGGCTCGCCCAGTGGCGGGAAAGCTGGATGGCGCCGACGACGCCAAGGTCGGCAAAATCACCGTGATTTCGGCCGGGACGGATGCCGTGACAGGCGAGATCACGTTGAATCCGCTTGCCGATACCGGCTTCCGGGCTGCCGGCGACGCCCTGGCGCGCGTCGCGCCCCCCGCCACGCCCACCGCGGATGACTTCCGCTTCACGACGGGGGCCTATCCGAACCAGATCAACGGCATCGCCATCAAGGGCCGCTTCGCGTTCGTGCCCAGCACCGGGGCTTCGCCGAACGGCCCGGTACGCTTCAACGTCAATACGCAGAGCCTGCTGAGCGTGATCGACCGGACGGCGGCGGCGGACGCGGGACGCACCGTCAACATGCACGTCGCGGTGGCGCGTCAGACCGCCACCCCGCGCCGTTTCATCACCCAGCCCTGGGCGGTGGCCTTTAAGCGCAACGCCGACGAGGGCTATGTCGTCAGCGCCGCCAGCGACATCCTGGTGAAGGTCCGCATCGACCCGGCTACCGGAGCGCCCACCGTGTTGAGCGACCCCGCCAACGCCGGCCGCGTGCTGCAGATCGCGACGGGCAAGAATCCGCGCGGTATCGTCCTCAACGCCTCCGACACCCGCGGCTATGTGATGAACTATGTCTCCCGCAGCGTGTCGATTGTCGATCTGGCCACGGAGCGGGTGACGCAGACCATGGTGTCGGCGCCGCCGCCCGCGCCGGGCTCGCCCGAGGACGCAATCCACATCGGCAAAGAGTTGTACCACAGCTCCATCGGGGAGTTCGATCCGCCGGCGCCCGGTGGCGCGGCCATCACCGGCCGGCTGTCGGACAACGGTTGGGGATCCTGCGGATCCTGCCATCCGTTCGGCCTCACGGATAACGTCGTGTGGTTGTTCGCGGCCGGTCCGCGGCGGACCATCCCCCAGCACGCGGACTTTATCCGTGGCGACGCCCGGAGCATGCGCGCTCTGAACTGGTCAAGCATCTTCGACGAGCAGGAGGACTTCGAAGCCAATATTCGTAACGTCTCGGGCGGCCTCGGCTTGATCGTGCAGGCCGATGGCGTCACTCCTGACCCCACACTCGGCGCATTCGCGCCCGCCAATGGCGGCCGCCGGCAACTGAAAGTCCGGGGCGTCAACGCCTGGGATGCCATCAAGGCCTACATCGTTTCGGGCATTCGTTCGCCCATTTCGCCGGTCTCGAAGACGGCGCCGGATGTCGTCGCTGGCCGCCGCCTGTTCGCCGAATGGAAGTGCCAGAACTGCCACGGCGGCCCGCTCTGGAGCACCAGCAAGGTGCGCCATACCGCGCCGCCCGACGCGAGCCTGCTGAACGCCGGACAACTGCTCGCCGAACTCAAGAACGTAGGGTCGTTTGACGCCCGCGTGGCCAACGAAGTCCGGGCGAACGCCGCGCCGCCCCTCGGCGCCGCGGGTTTCAATCCGCCGACGCTGCTGTCGCTGTTCGCGTTCCCGGAGACGTTCTTCCACAACGGATCGGCGAACACGCTGGAGGACGTGCTGGCGAACGTCGCCCACCGCTCCGCCGGCACGGGCGGCGTGGACCGGGCCGCCAGCGCCGCCGAGCGCCGCCAGGTGATCCAGTTCCTGCTTTCGATCGACGCGGCCACGGAGCCGATCGCTTCTGACGCGCCGCAGGCGATCCAGAGCTTCTCCGCGGCCAGCTACACGCCGCCCACCGCGCCCGAAAGCATCGCGGCCGGCTTCGGCGCCGGGCTGGCTACGCAGGTGACCCCGAACACCGCGGCCACCCCGCCCTTCGCGCTGGGCGGCACCAGCCTCTCGATTCGGGACGCGGCCGGGGTGCTGCGCCTCGGGCAGCTCTTCTTCACCGCCCCGGGGCAGATCAACTTCGTGGTGCCCGCCGGCGCCGCGCCCGGCACGGCCACCGTCGACGTCGCCACGGCGACCGGCGCCACGGCTACCGGTTCGCTCCGCATCGACCCGGTGGCTCCCGGGATCTTCTCGGCCAATGGCGACGGCGCGGGCGCTCCCGCGGCCACGGCGATCCGGGTGACCCCCGCCGGCGCCCAAGTGCCCGTAGCCGTCTTCCAGTGCGGCGCCACCGCCGGCAGTTGCGTTCCCGCGTCCATCGACCTGGGGTCCGGCGACGTGTACCTCACGCTCTACGGCACCGGTATCCGCCGCCGGACGGCACTCTCCGCGGTCCGGTGCACCATCGGCGGCGCCGACGCCCCGGTGCTGTTTGCCGGAGCCCAAGGCGAGTTCCCGGGGCTCGACCAGGTGAATGTCCAGGTGCCGGCGAGCCTCCGGGGCCGGGGTACGGTGAGCCTGGCGCTGACCGTCGACGGGGTGACGTCGAACGCGGTGACGCTGAATGTTCAGTAGTAGTGTGCACGAAGATCGTGTACACTAGAGCCGATGAAGAATGTCACCTTGAGTGCTGAGGAGCAAGTCATTGAGCGCGCGCGCTCCTTGGCGCGGGACAATAAAACGACTCTGAATCAGTTGTTTAGGGACTGGCTTCAGCAGTACGTTTCGCGTCATGAACGGCATGGCGGATACCGCGAATTGATGGACCGGCTGCGCCACGTGCAGGTCGACCGGAAGTTCACCCGGGAAGAGATGAACGCGAGGCGTTAGCTTGGCCGACAAGTTCTTCCTCGACACCAATGTCCTGCTGTATGCGTTTTCGCCGGACCGGGCGAAGGCGGCGGTAGCTGATGAGCTGGTGGAGCGCGCTATCGACGCGCGAAGCGGTGTGATCAGCTATCAAGTTGTTCAAGAGGCGCTGAACGTCTTAGTCAGCCGCGGAACGGTGGTGTTGCAAAGCGATGAGGCCCGCGAGTATTTCGAGCGGATCCTGCGCCCGCTGCTAGCCATCGGAAGCTCGCCGGCCCTGGTTCTCGAGGCGCTGTGGCTCCGCGAGAGGTACGGGCTTGCCTGGTATGACGCATTGATCGTGGCGGCGGCCATCGAGGCGGACTGTGAGGTCCTTTACAGTGAAGACTTTCAGGCCGGCATGAGGTTCGGGAAGCTGCGGGTCGTGAACCCCTTCGCGGAATAGAAAAAGCCCGGCCCCCTCGCGGGGACCGGGCTTTCTCGTCGTGCACTGGACCTCTTCTTAGTAGTCCATTTCCGGACCATGCCCGCCCGGAGCCGGAGCCGGCTTCTTCTCCGGGATCTCGGCGATCATGGCTTCCGTGGTGAGCATCAGCGCCGCGATCGACGACGCGTTCTGCAGCGCCGAGCGGGTCACCTTGGTCGGATCGATGACGCCCGACTTCACCAGGTCCTCGTAGGTCTCGCTCGCGGCGTTGAAGCCGAAGTTCGAGTCCTTGTTCTCGCGGATCTTCTCGATGATGATCGCGCCCTCGAGCCCGGCGTTGCCCACGATCTGGCGCACCGGCTCTTCGCAGCACCGCTTGATGATGTCGTAGCCGATCTTCTCGTCGTGCTCGGCCTTGATCCCATCGAGCTCCTTCGCCGCGCGCAGCAGGGCCACGCCGCCGCCCGGAACGATGCCCTCTTCGACCGCCGCACGGGTGGCGTGCAGCGCGTCTTCCACGCGGGCCTTCTTTTCCTTCATCTCGGTCTCGGTGGCCGCGCCGACCTTGATCACCGCGACGCCGCCGGCCAGCTTCGCCAGCCGCTCCTGCAGCTTCTCGCGATCGTAGTCCGAGGTGGTCTCCTCGATCTGCGCGCGGATCTGCTTGATGCGGGCTTCGATTTCCTTCTGCTTGCCGTTGCCGTCCACGATGGTGGTGTTGTCCTTGTCCACCGTGACGCGCTTGGCGCGGCCGAGGTCTTCGAGACGAACGCCTTCCAGCTTGATGCCCGTTTCTTCCATGATCGACTTGCCGCCGGTCAGGGTC
>CAYYID010000021.1:0-80740 GCA_964471915.1 uncultured Solibacteraceae bacterium
ACGCCGCGCTAGTAAGCCAAAACTCGCGACAAGAAACTGCACCCGCCGGATCGATTGCTCGCGGCAATCGATCCGGCGCCCTCGCGAACACTATGGTCGCAGTGTGTCCGTACGCTCCGCCATTTGCCCGGCCGTGCTTGCCGCTCGGACCGGGGCCGAACCCCTGCCGGGGGCGCGCGGCGTATACTCAGTAGATTCGAATGACAGAAGTCGCGGATCCAACTGGGCGGATCACACTTCTCCTCGACCGCTGGAGCAGCGGCGATTCCCAGGCCTTCGAGGAGATGGTGCCGCTCGTCTACACCGAACTGAAGCGGCTCGCCCAGCACCTGCTGAAGAACGAACGCTCCGGCCACACCCTGCAATCGACGGCTCTGGTGCATGAGGCCTACCTCCGGCTGGTGGACCAGACGCGCATCGGCTGGAACGGGCGGGCGCACTTCTTCGGGGCGGCCGCGCGGGCGATGCGGCGCGTCCTGGTGGACCATGCCCGCGCCCGTAACGCCCAGAAGCGCGGCGACGGCGCCGTCCGCGTCGACCTCGATCACGTCACCATCGCAGTGGAGCCGGACCTGGACGTCCTGGCGCTGGACCGGGCGCTCGACGAGCTGGCGGCCTTCGACCCCGAGCGCGCCCGGATCGTGGAGCTGCGCTACTTCGGCGGCCTTTCGGTGGAGGAGGCTGCCGCCATCCTGGACAGCTCGCCCGCCACGGTGAAGCGCCACTGGACGGTCGCCCGGGCGTGGCTGTTCCGCCGGATCTCCGGTGAGGAAGCTCCGCCGCCCGCGTGAGCCGCCGCGGCCGGTTCTTGCGCCACGCTACGATAGGCCAGTTTCATGGACACCGCGCAGTGGGCAATCATCTGCGACCTTTTTGACCGCGTGGTCGAGCAACCGCCCGCGGACCGCGCGGCGTCCCTCGCCGCCTGCCCGCCCGAGGTGCGCCGCGAAGTGGAGAGCCTGCTCGCTGCTCACGAGAACGCGGGCGGCTTCATCGAAGAGCGGGACCCCTCCCCCGCTCCTCAGACGCACCTCGGGGACTTCGTCCTGCTCGAGCGTGTGGGCCGCGGCGGCATGGGGGAGGTGTGGCGCGCCCGCCGCAACACGCCCGAGTTCACGCAGGACGTCGCGGTGAAGATGCTGACCGGCTCCGTCGTGTCCGGCGACGCCGAGCGGATGTTCCAGCGCGAGCGGCAGATTCTGGCCCAGCTTTCGCATCCGCACATCGTGAAGCTGATCGACGGCGGGATCAGCGGCGGCCGCCGCTACTACGCGATGGAGTGGGTGGACGGCGTCCCGATCACGGACTACTGCCGGAACCGGCCGCTTGCGGAGAAGCTGGACCTGTTCCAGCAGGTGTGCGGGGCGATCCACCACGCGCACCAGGGCCTGATCGTCCACCGGGACCTGAAGCCCGGCAACATCCTGGTGACCGCCTCGGGCGAGGCCAAGGTGCTGGACTTCGGCATCGCGAAGCTGCTCGACGCCGCCGCGGCGGATGTCACCAAGACGGTGCTCCGCGCCATGACCCTGGGTTACGCGAGCCCGGAGCAAGCGCGCGGCCTGGCGTCGGGCATCCCGACCGACATTTATGCGCTCGGCCTGTTGCTCCACGAGTTGCTATCCGGAAGCCCGGCGCAGCCCGTCGCGGGCAAGCCACTGGACGAGGCCCTGCGGATCATCTGTGAACAGGATCCGCCGCAGGTCGCCGGGGTGGACCGCGACCTCGCGGCGGTTGTCCGCAAAGCTGTGGAGAAAGATCCGGCGCGCCGCTACGCCTCCGCCCAGGAGTTCTCGGACGACCTGAGCCGGTACCGCAGCGGCTTTCCGGTGCAAGCCGAGAACCCGACGCTGCGCTACGTTGCGCGCAAGTTCGTGGCGCGCAACCGCGCCACGGTGGCCGTGGGCGCGGCCGGACTGCTGGTGGCGCTGGTGGCGATCGCGGGGCTGGTGGGGCAATTCCAGGTAGCGCGCCGCGAGCGCGCGCGCGCCGAGCAGCGCTTCGAGGCCGCGCGCAAGATGGCGCGGGCTTTGATCTTCGAGGTTCCGAAATCGCTGGCCAACGTCCCCGGCACCCTGGAGGCCCGCAAGCTGATGGCGGAAAAGGCCTCCGCCTATCTCGAGGAACTCGCGCGCGACAGCGGCGGCGACCCGGGCTTGCAGCGCGACATCGCGGTGGCTTACGGGCGCGTGGGGCACTCCCACTGGAGCAACAATGAACCGCACCTTGGCAATCGGGAGGCGGCCGAGAAAGCCCAGCGCCGGAGGGTTGCCATTCTCGAGCGCCTCATTGCCACCCAGTCCGGCGACTCCGCTCTGGCGATTGAGTTTATCTCCGCGCTCACCGATCTCAGCTTCGTCATCGCCGGCAATCGAACTCAAGAGGCCATAGACTTACACAACCGGACGGAGTCGATCGCCCGCAAGCTGGCGGCGAGCCATCCGAAGGACCTGAATGTTCGCCGTACCCTGGGGCGGGTATTGTTCAGCCGCGCCGCACAGATGCGTGGTCGCGAAGGCCTGATTCGCTGGGACGAACTGGAGGTCCACTATTCGCGCCTGCTGGCCGAGCGCCCGGATTCCCAGGAGGAGCAGCGCAACCTGGCGCTCGTCTACAAGTACCGGTCCGGCGTCCGGGAGTCGACCCAGGATCTGCCCGGCGCACTCCAGGACTGCGAGCGCGCCCGCGAACTCGACGAGGCACGCCTCGCGAAAGCGCCGCAGAGCCGGAATGTCCAGCTCGACCTCTCCTTCGACTACTCGAACCTCGGGGGGATGTATTTCGGGGCCGGGCAGCAGAGCCTAGGGCTCGGGTACTTCGCCAAGGCGATCGCGTTGCGGGAGCAACTGGCCACCTCGGATCCGCAGGATATGCGCGTCCGGGAAAGGCTCTCCTGGCTGCTCGCGCAAACCGCCAGCCGCCTCTTTCAGGCCGGGCGCTACGCCGAGGCGGCGGCGCACCACCGGCGCAGCCTCGAATGGGGGAAGGGGATCGCGCCGCGGAGTTGGGCCAACTGGTCGCCCGGGGACACGTACGTCTCGCTGGCGGAGGCGCTCGTGAAGCTGGGCAGGAATGACGAGGCGTGCCGGGCGGCCCGGCAATCGCAGGATTGGAAGGACCGGACTCCGGCGGCGGCGACACCGAAGCAAATCATGGCGCGCGACTACGCGCTGCAAGCAACCTCATGGGCCTGCAAGGTGAAGCCCGGCACGTAGGGTGTCCGCAATTGGCACGGGGTCCCGCAAGCGAACAGAAAGATCTTGCGCTCGTAACCGGATGGAGATACTATTTTGAGACTGGAACTAAGGATCGGGCTCCGTGCGGGGGTTTGTTGGGGAAAGGGTTCCGCACGGAGCCCTAGCTGCTTTGGTTAATAGTACGGACGGATCCGGCCGAGGTTTGTTCCAACCTTCGAAAAATTTTCGCCCCTTGTCTAGAGAAGCATCCCTAGGACCGCGTTAACAGCCAGCGTCAGCAGCGCCAGCGGGATCAGCCGCCGCCACCCGATGTCCATCAACTGGTCGTAGCGGAAGCGCGGGAAGGTCGCGCGGAACCAGAACAGGACATATAGGAACACGCCGAGCTTCAGGAAGAACCAGAACGGTCCGATCAGCCATTCGTGGACCGGCGGTAACTGGAACAGGATCGCGATCGCGATGAGCGCGGCGCCCACCCCGGCGAGACTCAGGCGCTGCACCCGCCCCGGGACCCTTCGCACCAGCCGCAGTGTAGCGAGTCCTCCGCCCGCCAGTACCGCCAGCGGGATCCCGCGGTCGAGCGGAATCTCGAGCCACGCGGCGCTCGGGAACGGCCGCAGCCACCCCCCGAAAAACAGCACCACCGCCACCGCGCAGACCACGAAGGTGTTCGCGTACTCGCCTAGCATGAACAGCGCCCACCGGAACCCGGAGTACTCGGTGTGGAACCCTCCCACCAGTTCGCCCTCCGCTTCCGGAAGGTCGAACGGGATGCGGTTCGCTTCGGCTGTGGAGGCCATGAAGAAGACGAAGAAGGCCAGGAACATCGCCCCGAAGTTTCCGAAAGCGAACCAGACACCCTGGTCCTGCTGCGCCTGGACGATCGCGGTCATCGAGAGGCTGCCTGCGCCCATCACCGGGACCAGCAGGGCCAGCGTCAGCGCGACCTCGTAGCTCACCATCTGCGCGGCCCCGCGCAAGGACCCGAGCAGCGAGTAATGGCTGTTCGACGCCCAGCCGCCGAGCGTCATGCCGAGCACGTTCAGCGATCCGAACGACGCGATCAGCAGCAGTCCGACGTTCACATCCACCACGAACAGCTTGGCGCTGAACGGCAGCACCGCGAGCGACGATAAGCCGGTGAAGGTTGAAACCAAGGGCGCCAGCCGGAAGATGGCGCCGTCGGCCTGCGCGGGGACGATGTCTTCCTTCAATAGCAGCTTCACCGCGTCCGCGATCGCCTGCAGCAGCCCGTGCGGGCCGACACGCATCGGACCCAGCCGCGCCTGGAAGTCCGCCAGCACCTTGCGCTCGACGTACACCAGGTAGCCGACCACCAGCGGAAAGCCCAGCACCAGCAGCGCCGTCAGCAGCAGCGGGAGAAACAGCGGCGACTCGAGGATCGCGTTCACTTCGCGGCCACCACCAGTTGCGCAAAGCGTAGGAACGGCTCAGGGTAGATGCCAAGCACCAGCGTCCCGAGTCCCGTGGCGGCCAGCGCGACGCGCGTGCCGGCGCTCTGGAGCAGCGGCTCGCCACCGGGCGCGGTGGTGTACATGGCGCGGATGATCTTGAAGTAATAGTAGGCGCTGACGGCCGCATACAGCGCGCCGGCGATCGCGAGCGCGGTGTGTCCGGTCTCGAGGAGCGCCAGGAAGATGTAGTACTTGCCGAGGAATCCCGCCGCCGGCGGCACCCCCGCCAGCGACAACAGAAACACCACCAGCAGCGCCGCCTGCCACGGATGGCGCGCGGCGAGGCCATTCAGTTCCTCGATGCCCGGGTCCAGGCCCGCGCGTTCCGGGCGGCGCAGCATCGCGACCAGCAGCAGTACCCCGAGGTTCGCCAGCGCATACACCGCCAGGTACACGGCCATTCCGGTGAGCGCGGTCGTGTTGCCCGCGATCAACCCGAGCAGCAGGTAGCCGGCATGGCCGATGGAGCTGTACGCCACCAGCCGCTTCAGGTTCTCCTGGGTGAGCGCGCCCAGATTGCCGACCGTCAAGGTCAGCGCCGCCGCGCCCACCAGGATCGGTTCCCACGCGCTGCGCGTCACCGCCAGCGGACCGAGCAGGATCCGCCACAGCAGCGCGAACGCCGCCGCCTTGGAGCCCACGGAGAGAAACGCGGTCACCGCCGTCGGCGCGCCCGCGTACGCGTCCGGCGTCCACATGTGAAACGGCGCCGCCGACACCTTGAACAGCAGCCCCGCCGCGGTGGTGGCGATTCCCAGGTACAGCACCGGATCCATGTCGCCGCGCGCCAGGATCTTCCCGGTAATCTCACTGAGTCCGGTGTGGCCGGTCAGGCCGTACAGGATCGAGAACCCGTACGCCAGCAGGCCGCTCGAGAAGGACCCCAGCAGAAAGTACTTCAACGCCGCTTCGTTCGAGTGCCGGTGGTGCCGGAAGTATCCGGTGAGGATGTAGAAGCAGGTCGCCATCAGTTCGAGGGCGATGAAGATGGTCACCAGGTCCGTCGCCGCGGCCAGAAAGAACATCCCGCTCGTGGCCAGCAGCACCAGCCCGAAGAAATCGGCGTGGGACTCTTCGGCCGGGTCCTCGGCCTCGAGGTAGCGGTACGAGAGCAGCAGCACCAGCGCCGCGATGGCCAGGAACAACCAGTGGAAGAACAGGCTGAAGCCGTCGATGGTCAGCGCGCCCCGGAAGGCCTCGAGCCGGGGCTCGCCGCGCAGCGCGAAGCCCTGACGGAGCACGCCCCAGGCCGCGAACCCGAGCCCAGTGAAGGAAAGCCCCAGCAGCCAGTTCCGCCCGCCGCGCTTCGGCAGCAGGAACTCGAACAGCAGCACCGCGCAGCCGAACAGCGCCACCACCAAAGACGGCTGGACCGCGAAGTGATCGCGCGCCGTGTAGAAGACGGACCAGCTCACGGGCGGCTCTCCGCGCGGTAGTAATCCGGCTTCACGCGCTCCACGATCTTCTGCACCGGCTTCTCGAGGATCTCGAAGAACGGCTTCGGGTATACGCCGATCCACACCGTCAGCGCGAGCAGCGGCGCCAGTACGACGATCTCGCGCACGGAAAGGTCCCGCAGCGCGCGGTTCTCGTCCCGGGTCAGCGGGCCGAACATCGTCCGCTGGTAGAGCCACAGCAGGTACGCCGCGCCCAGCACGATGCCGATGGCCGCCAGCGCCGCCCACAGGCGGCTGCGCTCGAACGCGCCGGCGATTACCGTGAACTCGCCGATAAACCCGCCCAGCAGCGGCAGTCCCGCGCTCGAGAGCATCGCCAGCGCGAACGCCACCGCGTAGTGCGGCATCACCGTGGCCACGCCGCCGTACTCGCTGATCGCGCGCGTGTGCCGCCGCTCGTAGAGCATCCCCACCAGCAGAAAGAGCAATCCGGTCGCCAGCCCGTGGTTCACCTGCTGCACCATGCTGCCCGCGATGCCGTTCGGGGTGAAGGTGAAAATGCCCAGAGTGGCAAAGCCGAGGTGACTCACCGACGAATACGCCACCAGCTTCTTCCAGTCCTGCTGCATCAGGCACACCAGGGCGCCGTAGAGGATCGCGATCAGCGACAGCGCCACCAGCAGGTTCACCGTGAACGGATCGCTCGAGGCGCGCGGCAGCATCGGCAGGGAGAAGCGCAGGAACCCGTAAGCGCCCATCTTCAGCATCACGCCCGCCAGGATCACGCTGCCCGCCGTCGGCGCTTCGACGTGCGCATCCGGCAGCCAGGTGTGGAACGGCACCATCGGCACCTTGATGGCGAAGCCGACGAACAGCGCCCAGAACACCCAGGTCTCGACGCCCGGCGCCAGCGGCGCGGCCATGAGCTTCTCGATGTCGAACGTGTAGAACCCGGCGCTGCGGAAGTGCTGGAAGTAGAGCGTCAGCAGCCCCAGCAGCATCAGCACGCTGCCGGCCAGCGTATACAGAAAGAACTTGATCGCGGCGTACTGGCGGCGTTCCCCGCCGAACATTCCGATCAGGAAGTACATCGGGACCAGCACCACTTCCCAGAAGACATAGAAGAGGAAGAAGTCCAGCGCCACGAACACGCCGAGCATGCCGGTTTGCAGCACCAGCAGCAGGCCGTAGAACTCTTTCTCGCGCTCCCGGACGGCGTTCCAGGAGCACAGGACGGCGAGGAACCCGATCAGCGCCGTCAAGAGCACCAGCAGCAGGCTGATGCCGTCGATGCCGATAGCGTAGCTGGCGCCGATTGACGGGATCCACGGGGCGCGCTCCACGAACTGGAAGCCGCCGTCGCCGCGCTGCAGCCCCGTCCACAGCGGCGCGGCCAGCAGCAGCCCGATCAGCGCCGCGGCGTTCGCCCACAGCCGCACGGCGAGCGTCATCCGCTTGGGGATCAGCGCCAGCAGCGCCGCCGCGCCCAGCGGCCAGAACACCACCCAGCTCAGCAGATGGCTCACCGCGCCCCCCAACCGTAGAACAGCAGCATCGCGAGCAGGCCCGCGATCAGCACCAGCGCATAGGACTGCACCATGCCCGTCTGGGCGAAGCGAATCGGAAACGAAGCCATCTTCAAGGTCATCCCGGCGGCGCGCACGGCGCCGTCCACCACCCAGCGATCCCACAGGATCGACGCGCTCGAGGTCCACCGCGTCAGCACCGCCGCGCCGTTCACGATGCCGTCCACCACCATCCGGTCGAAGCGGCCCAGCCACCGCCCGCCGCCCTGCGCGACGCCGTAGAGGATCACGCGATTGTAGATCCGCTCGACGTACCAGTGGTTATGCAGCAGGTCCGCCAGCGGACCCTTCCATTCGCGGTCCGCCACCTTCCAGGCCAGCGCCATGCCTGCCAGCGCGACGGCCACCGTCACCCAGGCGAGCCACGGCGCGCCCGCCTCGGCGTGCGGCCCCAGCGCCGGCTCCAGCCAGTGCTGGAAGGTCTGGAACAGCGGTCCCGCGGCCCACGAGGCCGGCAACCCCAGCCAGCCCACCACTACCGATCCGGCGGCCAGCACCACCAGCGGACCGGTCATCACCAGCGGCGATTCGTGCGGCACGCCCGCGTGCCGCGGCTCGCCGTAGAACGTCAGCCGCATCAGCCGCCACATGTAGAAAGCGGTCATCAGCGACGTGACGATGCCCGCCCACACCAGCGCGGGCGATCCCTTGCCGTAGACCTGCGCGAGGATTTCATCCTTCGAGAAGAATCCGGCCATGCCCGGCGCGCCCGACAGCGCCAGCGCGCCCACCACCATGGTCCAGTGCGTCACCGGCAGCGCCCGGCGCAGCCCGCCCATGCGCCGCAGGTCCTGTTCGCCCGCCAGCGCGTGGATCACGCTGCCCGCCGCCAGGAACAGCAGCGCCTTGAAGAAAGCATGCGTGAACAGGTGGAAGATCGCCACCCAGTAGGCGCCGACGCCCGCCGCAAGGAACATGAACCCGAGCTGCGAAATCGTCGAGTACGCCAGTACCCGCTTAATGTCGTTCTGCACCAGCGCCACCGACGCCGCGAACATCGCCGACACCGCGCCCACCACGGCCGCCACGCGCATCACTTCCGGAGCCGCGTCGAAGATCACGTGCGTCCGCGCCATCAGGTACACCCCCGCCGTCACCATCGTCGCCGCGTGGATCAGCGCCGACACCGGCGTGGGACCTTCCATCGCGTCCGGCAGCCAGACGTGCAGCGGGAACTGCGCGCTCTTGCCCATCGCCCCGATCAGCAGCAGCGCCGCCAGGGGCATCGCATAGGCGGTGGTCTTCAGGTCCAGCCACCGGACGCTGCCGTTGGCCGCGAACAGCAGAATGATCCCCAGGATCAGTGCCGCGTCGGCGATCCGGTTCGTGATGAACGCCTTGTTCGCGGCGTCGCCCGCGGACTTGCGGTCGAACCAGAACCCGATGAGCAGATAACTCGCCAGCCCCACGCCCTCCCACCCCGCGAACATCAGCAGCGCGTTGTTCGCCAGCACCAGCAGCAGCATGAAGAACACGAAGAGGTTCAGATACCCGAAGTAACGGTAGTAGCCGGGGTCGCCCTGCATGTACCCGGCCGAGTAGATATGGATCAGCAGGCCGATGCCGGTGATCACCAGGGCCAGCACCGCGCTGAGCGGGTCCAGCAGAAAGCCGAAATCCGCCTGCAGCCGCGCCGTGCCGCCGTCGAGCGTCTGGAGCGTGAGGCCCGGGGTCCAGGGGTACTTCACCACTTCGATGGGCCGCTCCGGATGCTGCGCCAGCTCGACCATAGCGCCCGCCGAAAACACTAGTGACGCCAGCACCGCCGCGCACGCCAGCCCGCACACCAGCCGCGGGCCGAGTTGGCGGCCCAGCGCGAGATTCAACACCGCCCCGGCGAGCGGGAACAGCGGAATCAGATAAATGGCTTCGGCGAAGTTCACCATTTCAGCAGGTTCACCTCGTCGGCCTGGATCGTCTCCTGGTTGCGGAACAGCGCGATCAGCAGCCCCAGGCCCACCGCGGCCTCCGCCACCGCCACGGCGATGATGAAGATCGCGAACACCTGCCCGTTGACGTGCCCGTAATGCCGGGAGAAGGTCACCAGGTTGATGTTCACGGCGTTGAGAATGATCTCGATCGACATCAGGATCACGATTAGGTTCCGCCGCGTCAGCACGCCGACGATGCCGATCACCAGCAGGATCGCGCTCAGCAGCACGTAGTGCGCGGGAGTCACCGGATGCAGCATCGCGGGAAGCGGCATCAGGCGGCCTTCTTTCCGAGCTGCGCCATGAGCACCGCCCCCACGATCGCGGCGAGCAGCAGCAGGCTGGCCAGCTCGAACGGCAGCAGGTAGGGCCCGAACAGGACCTCCGCCACGCGCTCGGTGTTGCCGGCGGCGGTCTCCACCTGCGGCGCGTTCGGCATTCGGATGCCCCCGCCGATCGCCCGCACGACGCCCGCCCCCAGCGCCAGCGCGAGCGCCAGCGCCACGGGCCAGCGTTTGCGGAACTGCGTCTCTTTCGCCGCGGCCTCCAGATTCACCAGCATGATCACGAAAAGGAACAGCACCATGATGCCGCCGACGTAGACGATGATCTGCGACACAAACAGAAACTCCGCGCCGTTGAGCAGGAACAGTCCCGCGGTGCCCAGCAGGCTGAGGATCAGCCAGATGGCGCAGTGCACGGCGCTGGCGCGCGCGATCGCCAGCACCGCGCCCAGCACGGTCAGGCCGGCAAAGCCGTAGAACAGCAGCGTCTCGATCATTGGTATCGCCGCGGGCGCGGCCCTTCCTCGAGCAGCTGCCGGTCCCAGATCAGGCCGTCGCGCGTGAAGCTCGCCATCTCGAAGTCCTGCGTCAGTTCCAGCGCGTCCACCGGACAGGCGTCCTCGCAGAGCCCGCAGAACAGGCAGCGCGAGAGATCGTAGGTGAAGGTCGTCAGCTCCTTACGCCGCGTCTCCGGATTCCGGACGCTGCCCACCACGATGAGGTTCTCGGGACACGCGATCTGGCACAAGTCGCACGCGATGCAGAGCGTCTCGCCGTTTTCCGGATTGATGTTCAGGCGCGGCGCGCCGCGGAAGCGCTCGGCCACCGCCGGGCGCTCCGTCGGGTACTGCTCGGTCATCATCAGCGCCGGCTTCTGATAGCGGAACGTCACCCACAGGCCCTTCACCAGGCCCGGCAGAATGTCGAGGAAGAACATCTCGCGCAGGAACTTCCTCACCGGTCCACCTCGCCCAGCACGATGTCGATGGTTCCGATAATGGCGACGACGTCCGCCACGGAACAGCCGCGCGCCATCACGTCCAGCGCCTGCAGGTTCAGGAACGACGGAGGACGCACGCGTACACGATAGGGATGGATGGTCCCGTCGCTGACGATGAAGTAGCCGAGTTCGCCTTTGGGCGCCTCCACCGAGGCGTACGACTCTCCGGCCGGCGGCTTGATCACCTTCAAACCGCGCGCCACGATCGGCCCCGCCGGGACCTTCCCCACCGCCTGCTCAATGATCCGCACGCTTTCGCGCATCTCCCGCACCCGCACCAGGTACCGGTCGAAGCTGTCGCCGCGGGCGCCCGTGGGCACCACGAAGTCGTACTGTTCGTAACCCGAGTACGGCAGCGCGCGCCGCACGTCCCAAGCCACGCCCGCCGCCCGCAGTACCGGACCCGTCACGCCAAACTGCTTGCATTGCGCCGCGTCCAGGATCCCCACGCCTTGCAGCCGGTCCACCCAGATCCGGTTGCCCGTCAGCATCTGCTCGTACTCGTCCACGTGGCGCGGAAACGCGGCGCAGAACTCGCGCACCTGTTGCTCGAAGCCGTCGTAGAGCTCGTACTGCAGCCCCCCGATCCGGAACGCGTGCGTGGTCAGCCGCGCCCCGCAGTAGTTTTCGAAGATCTTGAGCACTTCCTCGCGCTCGCGGAAACAGTAAAACAGCGGCGTCGAGGCGCCCAGGTCGATGGCGTGCGTCCCCAGCCACAGCAGGTGGCTCGCGATGCGGTTCAGCTCCGTCAGGATCACCCGCACCGCCTGCGCGCGCGGCGGCGCTTCCACGCTGAGCAGTTTCTCCACCGCCAGGCAGTAGCCCAGCCCGTTTGAAACCGCCGACACGTAGTCCATGCGGTCCACGTACGGCGCGAACATCGCGTAGGTCCGGTGCTCCGCGATCTTCTCCACGCCCCGGTGGAGATATCCGATCACGCACTCCGTGCCCAGGACTTTTTCGCCGTCCAGCTTCAGGATCACCCGCAGCACGCCGTGAGTCGACGGGTGCTGCGGTCCCATGTTCAGGACCAGTTCGCTCGCATCGAGGAACGTCTGCGGTCCGCCGCTCACTGTCCGCTCTCGATCCCCAGGCGCTCCCGCACCCAGCTCTGGTCCATGCCCAGGATCGAAGCGTCCTTGCGCAGCGGATGGCCGGTCCACTCGTCCGGCAGCAGAATCCGCTTCAGGTCCGGGTGTCCGGCGAAGCGGACGCCGAAGAGATCGAAGACCTCGCGCTCCAGCCAGTTCGCCGCCGCAAACACCCCGCACGCCGTGGGCGCCGCGGCGCCCTCCGCCACCCTGATCTTCACCCGCACCCGGGCGTTGTCCCGGAAGCGGTGCAGGAAGTACAGGATCTCGAAGCGTTCGGCTTTCCGGGGATCGTCCACTGCCGTCAGGTCCAGCAGCGTGTCGAAGCCCTCGGCGTCGCGGAGGTGCTCGAGCAGTTCCGCGAGGATCGCGGCTTGCGCCTCCACGATGTCCTGGCCGAGATAGGTCCGCGTCGCCAGGATGGCCCCGCCGAACCGCCCGCGCAGCGCCTCAGGCAGCGGTCCCTCCCAGGCGGGGTACTCGACCGGCGCGGGCGCCGGTGTCGTCGGCTTGGCATGTTCGGACATCGCTCGGGTATGAAGCTTTCATTATCCCATGCCGCACGCGCCGCGCCCGCAGTTCCCAGCGGAATGAGCGATTTAGGAAGCTAACGGCGTCCGCCCACGGTCGAACAGCGCTCTGCCGGGCTGATCCGCGGGCCTTAGTACCGGCCGCTATCTGCTTGCAAGCAAAGACGGCCCATAGCGAGCCGCCTAAGCGAAATCCTCGCGCCAATGCAGTAAGCCCCCGAATTATCCGCCGTATGCCGCCGCTCCTACAATTGAGTCATCATCCCGCGTTCCCCCGGAGGAATGAACTATGTTTGAGCGCAACTGGACCGGTGCACTCCTGGTCGGACTTGTAGCCTTGTTGGCGATTCAGGTGATCGCCATGAACAAGATCTGGCGTCTGGAATCGCAACTGGCCGCCGTGTCGGCTGATCAGGCCAAGTCCAAGGAATGGACTGCCGCAGAGATGACGAAGGCGCGGAGCACCCTGCAAGGGGAGACGGCGCGGAGTCTGAAGCACCTCGAAACCCTGCGGGCCGAGGTCACAGAGGCGAAGGAGCAAGCCACGCAGATCGCGGGGCAGGCGCAACTGGCGGCCGTGAAGTCGGCGCGCGAAGTGGAGACCCGGCTGGATCAGGCGCAACGCGAACGCGCCGCCGCGCTCAATGGGCAACTGACAGATCTGAAATCGGTTACCAGCCAGGCCGGGGCGAAACTGAACGAGGTTTCGGGCGAGGTCTCGGGCGTCAAGAACGAGGTTGCGGCCGCCAAGGCCGAACTGAACCAGACCATCTCGGAACTCCGCAAGGTGATGGGCGACATGGGCGTGATGAGCGGCCTGATCGCGACGAACTCAAAGCAAATCAATGCTTTGCGCCTGCTCGGCGAGCGCGACTACCTGGAGTTCTCGCTCACCCGCGGCTCACTACCCACCTCGGTGGGAGGGATCGCGATGCAGCTGAAGAAAGCGGACCCGAGCCGTAACCGCTATACTTTAGAAGTACTTGTGGACGACCGCCGGATCGAGAAGCGCGACAAGAACCGCAACGAACCGGTGCAGTTCTACACCGCCACCAACCGCCAGCCCCTCGAGATCGTCGTCAACGAGATCGGCAAGGATCGGGTGGTTGGCTACGTTTCTGTTCCAAAAGTACTAGCCTCCCGTTAAACATGTAACCGTTTTCCGGTACAATGAATCGTCTAGTACGATAGTCCCGGCCCGGAAGGCCGGTCCGCTAACTGGAGGAAACTGTACCGATGAACGATCCGAAGAAGCTGGGGATCCTCGCCGCCGTCCTGGGCGTTGGCATTATCGCCCTCATCATCTCCCAGGTGATGATGATGAACCAAATCGAATCCCTTCGCGGGTCCGTGGCCAGCGTGCAAGCCGAGAACGCGCAGTCCCGGCACCTGCTGAACACGGAAATGGCGAAGTTCCGCGAGAACCTGACGTCGGAGAATCAGAAGTCGATCGCCACCCTCTCGGCCTCGGTCGACGAGGCCAAGAAGACTGCCAGCCAGGCCATTGGGCGGGCGCGCAGCGAAGTCGCCAAGACCACCCAGGCCCTGGCGGAGCGGATCGCGGCCGACCAGAAGGCCATCACCGAAAAGCAGCAGACCGAAGTCGCCTCGCAGCTCAGCACCCTGAAGCAGGAGGCCGACACCAAGATCACCGGCGTGTCGAACGACGTCTCCACCGTGAAGACGGAACTCGCCGCCACCCGCACCGATCTGGACAAGACCGGCACCGAGTTGAAGAAAGTGGTCGGTGACATGGGCGTGATGAGCGGCCTGATCGCCACCAACGGCAAGGAGATCCAGGCGCTGCGGCAGCTCGGGGAGCGGAACTACTACGAGTTCACGCTGTACAAGAACAAGAAGACGCTCAACGTGCAGAACATCGCGTTGCTGTTAAAGAAGACCGATCCGAACGCCGGCCGCTTCACCGTAGATGTGGTCGCCGACGACCGGAAGATCGAAAAGAAGAACCGCGGTCTGAACGAGCCGGTGCAGTTCTACATGGCGCGCGGCAAGCAGCCCTACGAAGTGGTGGTCAACGAGGTCCACAAGGACCGCATCGTCGGCTACCTGGCCACCCCGAAGGTGGCCCCGTAAGGCCGCGCGCCGGCCTTCGAGCGCGGACTACCGGCCCGCGAACCAATACCGGTGCACCGGCAGCGGCATGGGCGAGTTCGCGCCCCGCACGCTCTTCCAGACGATCTCGTTCAGTTCGAACATCGGCGCGCGGTCGTACTCGTCGAGGTTCATCTCGAGAGACCGCCGCGCGCCCCAGGCCCGCTGCGTGTTCTTCTCGTTGAGATCCCACTCGGCGGCCCGAGCCTGATACGGCGTCAGGTCCGGCGTGGTCAGGAAGGCGTTGTACATTGGCGGCGCGGCGGCGTCGTACTGGGTCATCGGCGGCAGGCCGAGCAGCAGCTCCATGGTGCGAATCATCGAAGACGTCGTGTAGAGCGTTTTGTCCACGAACCCGCGCTTGGTGTACGGGCTGATCACCAGGCCCACGGTGCGGCGCGCGTCCACGTGGTCCGGACCGTCCTGCGCGTCGTCTTCGATCACGAAGATCGCCGTGTGCGGCCAGTACTTGCTCTTCGTGACCCGCTCCACGAGCTGGCCGAGGGCCAGATCGTTCGAAGCGACCGCGGCGCGCGGCGTCGGCGTGCCCGGCCGCGTGCCGGAGGTGTGATCCTCGCCGAGGCTCATCACGATGAAGTTCGGCAGCCGCTTCTCGGGATCCTGCGCGTCATGGTTCCGCTCGTACTCGTCGAACTCCTCCAGGAACGCGCGCACGTTGTCCGGGTCGCGCATGCCGGCTCGCTTGAAGTTCTGCGCCACGTGACCCGCGAGCCCGGGCGCGTTCACCGACGCGTCGATTGCCGTTTCGCTGACCCGGGCGGCGAACTCGCCGTAGCTCCGGTAGGTTAGCCCTTTCCGGCGCGCCGCGTCCCACAGGTAGCCCCCGCGGGGAATGTACGCCTCCGTGTACTGCGCGCGCGAATGGCCGCCGTAGCCGGCCGGCCACTGCTTCTCGTTGGCATCGGTGGCGAAAGCGGCCGTCGACCAGAAATGGCCGTCCTCGCTCACCTCCCCGTCGCAGTACAGGTTGTCGAACAGCACCCATTGCTCGGCCAGTGCATGATGGTTCGGCGTCACCTTGCGTCCGAAGATCGTGATACGCGGATCGCCGTTGCCCTGCGGCAGGTCGCCGAACACCTGGTCGTAGGTCCGGTTCTCCTTGATGATGTAGATCACGTGCTGGATCGGCGAGCCGGCGCCCACTTCGCGCGGCACGATCGTCGGCGCGGCCGGCGCCTTCGCCGCGGTCAGCAGCTCGTCGCGATACGGCGTGTTCCCGAACACCTGCCGGGTGTAGTTTTTCAGCTCGATCTTGAGATTCGACGTGTCGACGATCCCCACGCTGCCCTTCTGCAGACTCTTCACACTGTCCTGCGGCATTCCTGGCTTGCGCAGCGGGCTGTTCGGTCCGGTGACGTTCGCGTACCCGCCCAAGCCCTTGCTGTTGCCGATGTAGAGCTTCTTCTTGTCGGGGGTCAGCGCGAGCGCCGAGGGATACCAGCCCGCCGGAATGAAGCCCAGCACTTCGCTTTCGCCCTTCTCGGCGGCGCGGATCACCGCCACGGAGTTGTTGTCGGCGTTCGCGACGTAGAGCGACTTCGCCGCCGCGTCGTACGCCAGGGCGTTCGGCGTGGAGCCTTCGGGCGACCGCGGCGTCAGCGCCGTCGAGATTCGCTCCCGCGCCATCCGCGTCGCCGTGTCGATCACCCATACCGTGTTGTCCTGCGCGCAGGCGACGAACAGGCGGCCGTCGGCGGTCAGCAGCAGGTCGTTCGGGTTGTCGCCCACCGAAATCGACGACAGCACTTTGTTCGCCGCGGTGTCGATTACGCTCACGGTGTCGCTGCCCCAGTTCGAGACATACAGCCGCGCGCCGTCCTCGCTGATCACCGCCGCATACGGGATCGCGTCCACCTTGATACGCGCGGCGATCCTGCCCCCGGCGGTGTCGAACACCACCACCTGCCCCGAGTAGCGCGCCGTCCCGCGGTTCAGCGCGTACAGCAGGTTCTTCTTGGGATGATGCACCAGACCGGTCCAGAACGTTTCGTTCCCCGGCAGCGTCTCGTCGAGCGAGGCCTCCGGCTGATCGCTCAGACGGCCGTCCGCGTAAGAGAAGACGTACACCGGCGCCTTCGTTTGCTGGCGTCCCGTGGCGTTACCGCCCGAGACGAAGAGCTTGCGGCCGTCCGGACTCCAGGCCATGCCGAGGTAGGCGGACTTGAGCGCGATCCGCTGCGCCGGCTCTTCCGTCTTCGCGTCGATTACCACGGTGCCGTGCGGATTGTAGCCCGAGTGCAATGCGACCAGCGCCTTGCCGTCCGGGGCCGTAGTGATGTTGAGGATCATGTCCTCCGTCGCGATGGATTTCCCCGCCGGAGTGATCCGCCATCCGTTAGGCAGTTCGTAACCGCCGGGAATCGCCCGCGGCGTTTCCTGCCCCAGGAGGATTCCGAAACTCGTGACCATGGCCGCGATTCGCATGCGGCAAGCATACACGCGCGACGTTTCGATGAAGTAACAAACGGGAACGAACTGGGGCAGACGACTGGACCTCCACTGCCGACGAACTCCGGGACCACCGTCTCCACTTGACCCTGCAACTACTTGCGGATATTCCTCAGAACTCTGCTCGCGCCCATCGCAAGAAGATGCAGGCGCGGCCACGGCCCGGCGAGCGGGAGCAACATCGCCCAAACCGGGCGGAGCCCGGTTATTCGTGCCGCAACGCCGCCACGGGATCCACGCGCGAGGCGCGGCGCGCCGGCAGCCAGCTCGCTAGCAGGAACACCCCCGCCAGCATTACCGGAGTCGCCAGGTACGTCGCCGGGTCGAACATCTCCAGCATGAAGAAGAACGATCCCGCGGCCTTCGAGAGCGCCAGCGAGACCACGAGTCCGATCCCCAGACCCCACGCCATCTGCCGCGCCGCCCGTCCGAGGAACAGCCGGACGATGCCGCCAGGCGCGGCGCCCAACGCCAGCCGGACCCCAATTTCCTGGGTCCGCTGCGCCGCGACATAGGCCACCACGCCGTACAGCCCGGTCGCCGCCAGCAGCAGCGCGAGCGCGCCCAGCGCGGCGGCGACGGACGCCGCGGCTTCGAACGGGAAGTTCTGCACGTTTCGCATGTCCTCGAGCGGCAAGGGCTGGCATGGCACCTCGAGCACCGCGGCGCGGCATACTTCATGCAGGCGCGGCACGGCGGCGTGGGCGCCGCCCGGCGCGCGCACCAGCACCGTCATCCGCGCGGCGTCCGCCGGGCGCGCGGGATAGTACACCAGGCTGTCGTCGGCGCCCTGGAGCACCAGGCCCGACACGACATCCTTGGCGATGCCGACCACCTCGTAGCGTCCGGGACGCACCGGCTCCTCCGGCGCGTCGGGCTGGACATCGAGCCAGCGCCCGAGGGCGTCGCCGCCGGGAAACAGCTTGCGCGCCGTCCGCGCACTGATCACCGCCACGGGGGCGCCGCTGGTGGCCTCGGCCGCCGTGAAGGCGCGGCCGCGCTCCAGCGGCAGGGAAAGCGTCCGGAAGTACTCGGCGTCCACGACGTTGAACCGCAGATTCTCGATTACGCCGCCGGACGCGACGCGCAGCCGCGACATGCTGCCGAATAACGGCGCGCGGTATGCCAGGCTCACGCCGGCAAGGAACGGGGCCTCATGGAGGCGCGGCAGCAAGGGCGCCGCCGGGCGCGAGATCCGCATCTCCGCGAGTTCCAACACCGGATACCCGATTGGGGCGCCGCTCAGTTTCTCCGCGCTGCGCGCCAGCAGGCCGGCGAGCACCAGCAACGACAGGCTCGCGGCCAGTTGCGCCACCAACAGCGCATCGCGCATCCGGCCGGACGACCCGCCGCCCTTGCGCCCTTCCCGCATGCCGCCCGCGAGCTCTGTCCGCGTGGTGACGAGTGCGGGAGCGAGGCCGAACGCGACGGCCGTGCCCAGCGCCAGGAGAACACCGTAGACGAAGACCCGCCAGTCCAGAGTGACCGGCGTGGTCTGAAACCCGAGCTGGGCGAGGCCCGACATCACGTACCGTTGCAGCGGCGGCAACAGCCACCGCGTCAGCAGCAGGCCGGCCAGCGCCGCGGCGGTGGTCAACACCAGGCATTCGGTGAGCAACTGGCGGATCAGCCGCCAGCGCGAGGCGCCGAGCGCCACGCGTACCGTGATTTCCTGCCGCCGCGCCGCGGCCCGCGCCAGCAGCAGGTTCGCCAGGTTGGCGCACGCGATCAGCAGCACCAGCAGGAAGGCGCCGAACACCGGCGCGGCGCCTGCCGCCAGCTCCGGACTGAACTCCTCCATGGTCGAGCGGGGTTTCAGCCGCAGGCGGACCAGGCGCTCGGCGGCGGGCGCCCCGTCGCTGAGCGGCGCGACCAGGGATTGCATCGCGGCAGCGGCTTCGGCTTCGGACAGGGAAGCACGGCGGATCCCCGCAACGCGCCACGGCCGCGCGTCCGGCTCGCTCACGCGCAGCGCCGCCGGAACGAACAGGTCCGGCAACAGCGGCTCCAGCCCCGTGAACTCGCGTGCGGTGACGCCGATGACCGTGTGCTTGCGGCCGCTGATCTCGATCACGCGGCCGAGGATCCCGGGAGCACCGTCGAACAAACGCTGCCAGCCCCAGTAGCTCAACACCGCCACCGGCTCGGCGTCCGGGCGGCCGCCCGCCGCGCCGAAACCGCGACCCTCGCGCAGGGCCACGCCCAGCGCAAGGAAGAAGTTCTCCGAAACGTAGTATCCGCTGGCGATCTTGCGCTGGGGTCCTTCGAGCGAGAACTGCTCGCCGGAGTAAGCGTACAGATCCTCGAAGGCCGGCTGCAGCCGGCGCAGTGTGCGGTATTCTTCCAGCGACCACCGGAATCGCGACTGCGTGCCGGCCAGTTGTCCTTCGATGTCGGTATTCCGGCCCGCGGCCCGCACCGGCAGCGGCCGGAGTACCCAGGTGCTGAAGAAGGTGAAGAGCGTGGTGTTGGCGGCCAGCGCCACAGCCAGCACCGCGATGGCCGTCAGCGCGAAAGCCGGGGTCTGGCGCAGCGTCCGGAACGCGAAGCGGACGTCTTTCGCGGCGTCCCGGAGCCAGGCAAAGGGATCCACATCGCGTACCCGATCCTTCGCCAGTTCCACCGGGCCAAACTCCACGCGGGCGCGAGCCCGGGCTTCCGCCGGGGACAGCCCCTGGGCGGCGAACTCGCGCTCCAGTTGTTCGAGGTGAAACCGCATCTCGCGGTCGAGCGACCGCTCCCATTGCCGCTTCCGAAGCCAGTTCATGGCTTACTCCCCCGCCTCCAGCACGAAGTTGATGGCCGTGCACAGCCGCTGCCAGCTCTCGGTTTCTGCCGTCAGCTGGCGGCGTCCGTCGGCGGTCAGACTGTAGAACTTGGCGTCGTGTCCGGTGTCAGCCTGCTTCCAGGCGGCCTTGAGCCAGCCCTTCTTCTCCAGGCGGTACAGCGCGGGGTACAACGATCCCTGCCGCACATCGAGCATCTCGCGCGAGAGCTGACGGAGCCGCTGGACGATCCCGTAGCCGTGGAGCGGCCCGAGGGCGAGGGTCTTGAGGATCAGGAGGTCGAGGGTGCCCTGGAGGAGGGCGGCCTCGGCGGATTCTTGCCTAGGCATTCTAGACATAGCATGCGCCCAGATGCCTAGCTTGTCAAGGCATTCCCTCGAAAACCCGGGACAGTTCCGAGTTTTCCGGTTTCCGCCTCCGTTGAGCCGCAGTCCCGGGGTGATCCACTATTCTTTTCAGTGTCATACGGCGATCGGGCCGGCCCGCGGACCGTCGATCGAGGCGGGTAATCCGGAACTGTCCCGGGTTTTTACAATTGGGCGCGACTCACATCCTGCGGTCGGCTTAAGGCCTTCTTCTCAGCAAGATAGGCGCCCACGAAATCCGGGCACCTGGAACTGTCCCGGGTTTTGTGCCGGCGAAAGCGGCGCATGGGAGCGTGGAATAATGCTCCGGTGCGCTCGCTCTTTCTTCTTCTCACATGGGCCTCGAGTCTGCCGGCGGACACCGTTTTTCTCTTCTCCCTCGACGGATTGGGCCACCGGATCTTCGAGCAGGCTCCGTTTGCCCGGCGGTTGACGGCGCTCCGCCAACTGGCCGCCCGCGGCGCTCAGGCCGACGGCATCATTCCTGCCTTCCCCTCGACGACCGCGAACTCCCACGCCGCCTTGTGGACCGGTGTGCACGGCGATGTCTCGCACATTACCGCCAACCGGATGCCCGCGCTGCCGCGTGAGGAGCACACCTTCCTCGATCGCGCTAACGGCTTCGGCGCTGAACAACTGGCCGCCGAGCCCCTGTGGGTAACCGCCGGCCGGCAAGGCAGGAAGGCGGTCGCCTACCAGGCGACGCAGATGCTGCCGTTCCACAACCGCAACACGCACCCGAACGCCGTGACCCTCAACGGCTACCAGTCGCGGCAGCTCGCGCCGCACACCGTGGTGCGCAGCAAGGACCTGGCCTGGAACCCGAATGGGTCATTCACGCTGAAACACGGCGAGGTCACGTTGCGGGGCCGGCGCGAGCGAAACGGCCTGAGCATCGAAGGGGTACGCGTTCGCGTGGGGCCCGCCGAGGACGGTCCGCCAGGAAAACGCGCGTTGGCGCGCCGCTTCAGCGCGGGCCTGTATCTGGAGCAACCGGTGCCCGCGGTCATCTACTTTCGCTTGTTTGAGTACTCCAGCCAGGATCTGCTGCTGTACGTTTCTCCGATTCATGAGACGGCGGTCCGCGGCGCGGACGCCGCCGCGTTGCTCACCGCCGGCGGCGTATTGAGCAACAACGGCTATAGCGGACCCCTGCTGAGCGCCGCGCAAGCGATGGAGACGGTGGAACTCGCCGCGCGGCAAAACGCCGCGCAGGTGGCCTGGCTCCACCGGCAGCACCGCCCGCATCTCCTGATCGGCTACATCCCGTTTCTGGACAGTGCGGAGCACGATTACCTCGGCCTCTACGAGCGCGGCGATGCCCAGGCGCGCCTGGTGCTGGAATGGACTGCCGCCACCGTGAACTGGTGGGTGGAGCAAATGCTGGCGCTCGGTGGACGGAGGGATCACTTCGTGTTCACGGCGGACCACGGCATGGCGCCAACCTACCGGCTGGTGAACGTCAACGAAGCGTTGCGGCGCGCCGGCCTGGGCGACCACGCCGTCCACGTCTACAACTCGGTGCTGATCAATACGACCGACTGGAAGGGCGGAACGGTCAACGACCGGCAGGCCATGCGAGCCCGGGTGCAGGCCGCTCTCGAGGCGGTGCGCGACCCGGCGCCAGTGTTCACGGCGTTCTTCACGCCGGAGGAGCATGGGGCGCGCTACGGGATTGGCGGCCCGGCCGCGAGCGATCTGTACTTCGACTTGGCTCCCGGCTACTACGTTCGGGACGACCGGGGTGAACTGTTCCCAACCCTCCGCCGTCCCGGAGGAAATCACGGTTACCCGCCCGACCGGGAGGACATGCTGGCGGTGCTGCTGGCCGCCGGACCGCGGATTCGGCCGGGGACCCGGTGGCCGAGGCTTCGTAGCCTGGATGTTGCGCCGCTGGTGAGTGACCTGGCCGGGATCTCCCCGCCCGCGCAATCGCAAGGGAAGAGCCCGCTCCGGTAGGTCGCCGCCTCCGCCGAAACCAGGGACAGTTCCGGGTTTTCCGATTTCGCCCGGACCGAGCCGATGCGTTGATGAGGTTCGGCTTTCTTTTTCAATATTTTGCGGTGATTCTCCCGGGCCGGCCAGCCGGAGAGGAAGTCCGGAAATCCGGAACTGTCCCTGGTTTTTACAAATCGACGCGCGAGAAGCACTTAGCGGGAACTTTCCGGAAGAACCATCTTGTTTTCAAAGGTATACGGCGAGTCGCCCAGAGACAGGAACTGGAAAACCCGGAACTGTCCCGGGTTTCTACTCGTAGCGCAGCGCGATCATCGGATCGATCTTCGTGGCCCGGCGAGCCGGGAAATACCCGGCGGCGAGTGCGATCACCGAAAGCAACAGCGTCGCGCCCGCCAGCGACCACGCGTCGTTCTCCGAGATCCGGTACAGAAGGCTCTTCACATAGCGGGTCAGGAACAGCGCCGCCGGCAACGCGATCGCGACGCCGAGCGCCGTCAGCAGCGCGACCTCCTTCAGCACCATCCCGAGCACCACGCCCCGCGACGCCCCCAGCGCCATCCGGACCCCGATCTCGCGCGTCCGTCGCGCCACGCTGTACGCCATCACCCCGTAGAGTCCGATGGCTGCCAGCACCGTGGCCAGGAACCCGGCCGACGCCGCGAGCGTCGCGATGATCCGCTCCACAAACAGCGTGTCTTCGATGGTCCGCTGCATCGTTCGCAGCCGGAACACCGGCAGGTTCGCATCGGCCCGGCGGACTTCTTCGCGCAACAAGCCGCCCAGCTTCGCCGGATCCCCGGCCGTGCGCACGAGGAACGTCAGCTCGCCGAGGTCCTTGTCCTGCATGTACGGGATGTAGGTCTGACGGGGCGGCTCCTGGGCCATCCCCGAATACTTGGTATTGCCGACCACGCCCACGATCTCGATATCCGGTTTGCCGTCCCCGTAGCCGAACTTCCTGCCGAGCGGGTTCTCGTTCTTAAAGAAGTACTCGGCGAACTTCTGGTTCACGATGGCGACGCGCGGCGCGCCCAGCGCGTCTTTGGCGGTGAAGTCCCGCCCCGCGAGCAGCGGTACTCCCAGCGCCTGGTAAAAGCCCGGCGACACGCTGTTGAAATGGGGATTGCGGTCTTCGCCTTCCTTAACCTGGTAGCCCTCGACGTTCACGGTAGCGATGCTGCTGTCGCCCGCGAGCGGCGTGGACTGCGCCAGGCCCACGCCAGTGACGCCCGGCAAGGACCGGAACCGCTCCTGAAGCTGTTCGTAGAGCCTCACCATCGCCGGCTGCTGGTAACCGTTCAGCAGCGGATCGATGGCGAAGGTGATGAGGCTCTCGGTGCGGAACCCGGGATTGACGTTCTTCAGCGCGAACAGACTGCGGGCGAACAGTCCCGCGGCGATCAGCAGCAGCAGGCTGAGCGCCACCTGCGCGGTCACCAGCGTCTTGCGCAGCCGCACCTGCCCGCCGCCCGTGCCGGCACTCTGCGCCGCGTCCTTCAGCGTCGGCGCCAGGCTGGGGCGGGTCGCCTGCAAAGCCGGCACCAGCCCAAAAAAGATTGCGCTCAACAGGCTGAGCACGAAGGCAAACCCGAGAATGCGGTAATCGGGGACCGCGGAGAGGTCTGCCAGGAACGTTCCGGGCGGGATATTCCTCAGGATTGCGTCGAGAGCCCATTGGGCGATCAGGATGCCCGCCACGCCGCTGCCCAGCGACAGCAGCAGGCTCTCGGTCATGAGTTGGCGGACCAGATCGCTCCGCGAAGCCCCCAGCGCGAGCCGGACCGCGATCTCCTTCTGGCGCGACGTGGCCCGCGCCAGCAGCAGGTTCGCCACGTTGGCGCACGCGATCAGCAGCACGATGCCGACCATCGCGGTCAACAGGATCAGCGGACGCGCGGCTTCGTCCCGCGCTTCGGTGCGGCCCTGGCCGCCCGGCGCCAGCGTCACCGCCTTCTCGGAATACCGCTTGATGAAGTTCGGACGGTCGATCCCGAAGGTCTTCACTTCGTCGGTGAAGATGGCGCGAACGGTGGGCGCCAGGCCGGTCTGCGCCTGTTCGCGGGTGAGCCCCGGCTTCACGCGCGCCACGATGTTCAGCCACCAGGAGCGGCGCTCTTCGAGATCTTTGGGGACCGTCGGTGTGATCTGCGGCTTCATCGCCATCGGGATGTAAACTTCGGGAGCGAAGGTCGGGTCCAAACCGCGGAACCGTTCCTCGACTACGCCCAGCACGGTGAACGGCAGCCCGTTCAGGCGAATGGTGTCATTCACGATGTTCTTGTTGCCGCCGAAGCGCCGCTGCCAGTAACCGTGGGAAAGCACCACCACGGGGTGGCCTCCCGGCGTAACATCGTCCTCGGGTGTCAGCAAGCGTCCGGCGTGCGCGCGGACCCCCAGGACTTCGAAATAGTTCCCCGTGGCGAGGACCCCGTACGCCCGGTCGGTCTGGTCGCCGTGGCGGAGACTGGCGGCGACAGCGAAGAACCCGAGCACGCCCGAGAACACCTGGTTCCGACCCCGGATCTCGCGGTACTGCGGATAGGAGAAGGCGTTGGAATTCGCCAGACGTCCCGAGTACGGGCCGCCGGCCTTGAGGTAGACCAGTTCGCCAGGGTCCTTCACCGGCAGCAGCCGCAGCAGGGTGTGGTCAAACAGCGTGAAGATGGCCGTGTTGGCGCCGATGCCGAGCGCGATGGAGAGCATCGCAATGGCGGTGAACAGAGGGCTTTTGCTAAGGCTGCGGAGCGCGAACCGGAAATCCTTTAGCATGTCAGGAGTTTCCTGGTGCACTTCTCTCTCCGCCTCAAGCAGCAGAAAAGAAACAGCTTAGAACCGGCGCACTGTCCGTTTTTGGGACGGTGCCGTCCGCGTCGGATGGCAGACCGCCTCTGAGCGTTCGATGCGCAGCAGCGTCCCGCAATGGCCGGGGCGGGCCGTAAGAAAACGGCGATAGCGCCGTCTCTCCAGCAAGCCCGGTATCCTGGTACTTGCGACCCATGAACAAGCTTCTGCTCGCCGCCGCGGCGCTCGCGCTCGCGGCGTGCCACATGAAACCGACCAGCCTGCGGATCGACCCCGCGCTGGCAACGATCGTTCCGCCCGACACCACCATCCTGGTGGGCGCGAAGCTGGACAAGCTGCGCGACACCGAGATCTACAAGAAGTACTTTCGCGATGCGAAGTTCGCGCCGCTCGACGAGTTCCAGAAACGCACCGGGCTGGACGCCCGGAAGGACCTCTGGGAGATCCTGCTGGCCTCGAACGGCAAGGATGGCGTGATCCTGGCGCGCGGGCGTTTCTCGGAGGGCGAACTGGAGCCGCGGCTGCAGGCCGAGGGCGCGACGCGCTTCACCTACAAGGGCCGGAACCTGTACGGCAATGACGAGGCGGTGGCGACATCGCTGAATATGAGCACGTGGATCGTGGGGCCGACGGCGGCGGTGAAGCGGCTGATCGACGAGCAGAACACGGGGCGGCTGGGGATCCCGCAGGCGCTGCAGACGGTGGTGGCGACGATCCCGTACGATACGCAGTTCTGGGCGGTGTATGGCGGCGGCGCGGTGAACCTGGGCCTGCCGGAGCGCGGGTTCCTGGGCAATGCGGACAAGCTGGTGCGCTCCGTGCAGACGGGGACCTTCGCGGCCAACGTGTCGAGCGGGCTGGACCTGAAAATCGCCGGGACCTGCGACACGGACGCCAACGCGAAGCAGGTGCACGATGCGCTGAAGGCGCTGGTGGGGATCGGGCGGCTGTCGACGCCGCAGGATCAGCCGGAACTGCTGAAGCTATGGGACGGCATCGTGGTGGTGCAGGATCAGCAGCAGGTGCGGCTGACGACGGTGATCCCCCTGGAGCGCATGGAGCGGTTCCTGAAGCTGTTCCAGCGATAAGCGGCGGCGGGCGCGTGATAGCCTGAAGCTATGGACCGCGGCTGGAGCCGCCGCTCAATTCTCAGCCTCCTGCCCGCGGGACTCGCCGCGCAGACGCGCGCGCCGGGCGTCTACCTGCCGGAAGCGCGGCGCTACGCGGATCCCTCCACCGAGTTTCCCGTGCTGCGGCTGACGAACCCGGAGATCACCTGCCACCTGCCGTCGCTGAGTGCGCGAGCGATCAGCCGGCGGTCGGGTTTTCTATTGCATGCGTCGGACCGCAGCGGCAGCTTGCAGGTGTGGCGCCTGGAGCTGAAGAGTCTGCAATCCCGCATGCTGACGGCAGCGCAGAAGCTGCATCCGCGGGCGATTACGCTGCTGCCGGACGAGCGGGGTTTTCTGTATCTGGACGGCGACGTGCTGAAACTGGCGCCGCTCGGCGGCGGCAAGGTTCGCGATGTGTGGAAGATCAGCCCGGGGCGCAATCCGTCGGGCTGGCTGACGGTGAGCGACGACGGCATCGCGGCGGTGGTGGGCGAGACCGACGGCACGGCGCACCGGCTGACGAACGTGACGCTTTCCAATGGCGGCGCGCGCGTGGTGGAGGAAGGGGACCAGCCGCTGTCGCATCCGTGGTTCCGGCCCGGGAGTCCGGTATTGCTGTACCGGCGCGGAGCGGCGGAAATCCGCGTGGCCGAGAACGGGCGGGTGCGGACGCTTGCGCTGGCGAGCCGCGAGGTCCGGTCGCCGCACTGGACGGCGGACGGCGCCGCGATCACGTACCTGGCGCTGGACGGGGGCCGGAGTGAGGTGCGGGAGGTGAATCCGGCGTCCGGCGAGGATAAGGCGCTGGCGCGCACCAGCGGGTATGTTCAGTTTGCGCGGAACACGGACGGCAGCGTATGGGTGGCCGCAAGCGGCAGCAAGGCGCAGCCGTTCGTGCTGCTGATGGTGCGGAGCGTAAGACGCGAACTGGCCATCTGCGAGCACAAGACGGTGGACGCGGAGCTGACCGGGGTCCGGTTCACGCCGAATAGCCAGCGGATCGTGTTCGAGAGCACGCGGCACGGGAAGGCGGCGCTGTACCTGATGAACGTGGAGCGGCTGGTGGAGGAGACGGAGTCCGCCGGTGGATAGATCCCCAAGCGAAGTAGTCCGGCTACGGCACAATCAGGACCGCGAACGCGTCGCGGCGTTCCAGCGACTGAAGGCCAGCCTGGAGATGGGCGCCGCGCAAGCCGAGCGGGGAGAGTTGCTCGATCCCGAGATTGTGTTCGAAGAACTCCGAGAGATGATCGAGGAGCGCCGACGCGCGAAGTCCGCTCAAGGGTGAACCGTCGTTCGAACCGGCGAACGGGGTCGGCGAACGGGGTCAATTCGGGGCAGGCCCCGCGTTTTCTAAGATCCGCGAAACCGACTTGGTTTCAATCGCTTACGCGCTGTGAGCTGCTACCCGGGCCGGAGAAAAAACCGGCACCCCCTACTTTGCCGCGCCGGCGAGCTCCCGCGCTTGCCGGTCCTTTGACGCCGCGCGCGGACTCGAATACTCGAGGACCCCGTCGTCCAGGCTTGCCCACTTCAGGTTCACCGCGTCGCGCAGGTAGTTCTGGTGCACCCGCCATGGCGGCTGCGCGCCCTGCTTCGGCCAGTTCGCGAGCGCGCGCTGCATGTAGCCCGCGGAGAACCGCTCGATGAACGGTGCGGCGGCGGCTTCGCCGCGGCGGCGCGGCGTCACCTGGCGCGCGCCCTTTGCCTGCATGTGGTTGAGCAGGCGGCAGACATAGCTGCAGATCAGGTCCGCCTTCAGCGTCCAGGAAGCGTTGATGTAGCCGAAGACCGACGCGAGGTTCGGAACGTCGGAGAGCAGGATCCCTTTGTAAGTCAAGGTCTCGCCGAGTTCGACGCGGCGCCCGTCGACCGCAAGCTCCATGCCGCCGAAGGCCTGCATGGCGAGTCCGGTGGCGGTGACGACGATGTCGGCCTCCAGTTCCTGGCCGGACTTCAGGCGAATGCCGCGTTCGGTGAAGGTGTCGATTTCGCCGGTGACGACGCCGGCGCGGCCGCTCTTGATGGCCTGGAACATGTCGGCGTCCGGCACCAGGCACAGGCGCTGCTCCCACGGCTTGTAGCGCGGCGTGAAGTGCGTCGCGATGTCGTAATCGTCGCCGAGATTCTTCTGGACGAGCTTCAGCAGTTCCTTGCGGGTGTAGTCTGGGAACCGCTGCGAGAGCTGATAGAAGTACAGCATCCAGCCGACGTTCTTCCATCGGCTGAGGCGGTAGGCGAGCTTGGCGGGCAGGATCTTGCGCAGGAAGTTGGCGACGCGATCCTGCTCCGGCGCCGAGACGATGTAGGTCGGCGAGCGCTGCAGCATCGTCACTTGGCCCGCGGTCTTCGCCATCGCGGGCACAAGCGTGACTGCAGTAGCGCCGCTGCCGATGATGACGATGCGCTTACCGGCGTAATCGAGGTCTTCGGGCCAGTGTTGCGGGTGTACGATGCGGCCGGCGAACTTGTCCGTGCCTGCGAATTCCGGAGTGTAGCCGGCGGAGTACCGGTAATAGCCGGCGCAGGAGAACAGGAAATTGCAGCGGATCTGCACCGTCTCCTCGCTGCCTCCGGCGGTGGTGCGCACGGCGTCGACGGTCCATTCGGCGGCTTCCGACGACCACTCCGCGCGGAGGATGCGATGGCGGAAGCGGATGTGCCGGTCGATGGTTTCGTCGCGGGCGGTGTCTTCGAGATAGGTGCGGATGTCTTCGCCGGGAGAGATGGCTTTGGGGTTGGTCCAGGGGCGGAAGGAGAAGCCCATGGTGAGCATGTCGGAGTCGGAGCGGATGCCGGGATAGCGGAAGAGGTCCCACGTGCCGCCGATGCGCTCGCGCTGTTCGAGGATGACGTAGGTCTTGTTGGGGCACAGGGTCTGGAGGTGGTGCGCGGCGTCGATGCCGGAAAGTCCGGCGCCGGCGATGAGGACATCGAAGTACTCGGTGGGCATGGCTGCTCCTTGCCGCGGAAGGGCCGCGCTGGGATGAACAATAACACATCGGAATTTCGACTCGCCGGCGCTGGAGCTTCCTGGTAGTGTCCTGAATAGGACACTACCAGCTTCCCGGAGAGGCTCATCGGGTGGTGTGTTACCCTGAGGCTGTTCCGCCGCGCCCGCGGAGGTTCCGATACGAGAGATGCACCGCGTTCTTTGCGTGATCACCCAAGTGCTCGGCAACCGCACTTACGGGGATGCGCTCCTGTCGGCGGTGGCGGCTGCACCTGGGTTCGCGTCTGAAACGGTCACCTTCGGTGCGGACGACTACGCCCGATACCCAGCCTCGGGTGTGGCCCGGTTCGGCTCGTGGTGGGAGGCGCGCGACGTCTTCCTGCGCAAGTTGCGCTCGGAGCCTCTGCCGCCGCACGACATGATCCTTTGCAATGGGCTGGGTCTTGGCCTCGAGTTGCTGCGGCTCCGGCCGGGAATCCCGCTGGCCCTGGCCACGGACACCACCCCCCGCCTCATCCGCGGCCAGAATCTGGCGACCACCGGATCCGCGGCACGGCGCCTGCTGTTGCGCGCCAGTGGAGCCCTGCAGGATCGCGACCTGCGCCGCGCCGCGCCTCGAATCCGCACGCTGCTGCCTTGGTCCTCGTGGTGCCGCAACTCCCTGGTCGAAGACTACGGAGCGGCACCGGAGCGCTGCCGCGTCACGCTGGCGCCGGTGCAACTTCCGGCCACGGTGGCGCGCCGCGCGGCCGGACCGCTCCGGCTGCTTTTTGTCGGCAATGATTTCCGCCGTAAGGGCGGGTCGCTGCTTCTCAAAGTTATGGAACTCCTGGGTAGCGATTTCCGGTTGACGATCGTCTCCAACGACCCTGCCCTGGCCGCTGCGCCGCTGCCCGCCGGCGCGACCGTTCGCGCCGGCCTCCGGACGGCGGCCGAGGTTGCCCCGTTGTACCTCGAGCATGACTTGTTCGTGTTCCCGTCGCGCATCGAACAGTTCGGGCTGGTTCTCGGCGAGGCGGCTGCCGCCGGACTTCCCTGCGTTAGCGCGGGCGTGGGCGGAATTCGCGATATGGTCGATGACGGGGTGAGCGGCGTGGTGCTCTCCCCAGATGCTTCCGTTACGGAATGGGCGGCCGCAATTCGCGGGCTCGGTCAGGATGAATCGCGAAGGGCCAGAATGGCGGAGGCGGCGCGTCAGGTGGCGGAGTCGCGACTCGATGCCTCGCGGTTCAACGCGGTGATTCGCGAGGTGCTGGAGGATTTGCGCACGTCCCTGGGCCCGATGCAGATGTGATTGACAAAGAATTACTTGTGGGCCAGGCGCCACGATGGCCATGGGGCGGCTGTGGTTCTTGGATCGGGGTGCTCTCCAGATGCATCCAAACGCTGTTGGCGGGGAAGACCGGGGATCTCGAGCGCGGCCATGACTCTCAGCGGAGAAGACTTCGCGAGGAGATGGTTCCAGACGCGGGCTTGTCTCCAGCGGCGCCAACGGAGCAGTATTCCGGATCGATCTTGAAGCAAACATCTTTCTTTCTGTTCGAGGAGTCGCCTGATGAAATGGAACGTCCCATTTCTGCGTAGCGCCTGGGCGCTGGCAGTGCCGTTCATTCTTACGGAAGGTCTGCGGGCGCAGCAACCGCAGCCGAATCAATTCTGGTGGCCGGAGCAATTGGACCTGTCGCGTTTGCGGCAACATGCGGCGGAGTCGAACCCGCTCGGCAAGCAGTTCCAATACGCCAAGGCGTTTCAGACCCTGGATCTCAAGGCCGTCAAGCAGGACATCCGGAAGGTCCTCACCACGTCGCAGGATTGGTGGCCCGCCGACTACGGGAATTACGGCCCGTTCTTCATCCGGATGGCCTGGCACAGCGCCGGCACCTACCGCGTGAACGACGGGCGCGGCGGCGGCGACGGCGGCCAGCAGCGCTTCGATCCCCTGAATAGCTGGCCGGACAACGCCAACCTTGACAAGGCGCGCCGCCTGCTGTGGCCGGTGAAGCAGAAGTACGGGCAGAAGATCTCCTGGGGCGATCTGATGGTGCTGGCCGGCAACGTCGCGCTGGAGTCCATGGGCTTCCAGACGTTCGGGTTCGCGGGCGGACGCGCCGACGATTGGGAACCGGATCTCGTCTACTGGGGCCCGGAGAAGAAGTTCCTCGCCGACGAACGCTACAGCGGCAACCGGAAGTTGCAACAGCCGCTGGCGGCGGTGCAGATGGGGCTGATTTACGTGAACCCCGAGGGTCCCAACGGGAACCCCGATCCGCTGGCCGCGGCGCAGGACATTCGCGACACGTTCGGCCGCATGGCGATGAACGACGAAGAGACGCTCGCCTTGATCGCGGGCGGGCATTCGTTCGGCAAGGCGCATGGCGCGTATGAAGCGGCGAAGTGCGTGGGCGCCGAGCCCGCGGGCGCGAGCGTGGAGCAGCAGGGCTTCGGCTGGGAGAACAAGTGCGGCAGCGGCAAGGCCGGAGACACCGTCACCAGCGGCCTGGAAGGCGCCTGGACCGCGACGCCCGCGAAGTGGAGCACGCAGTACCTCGACAACCTGTTCGCCTACGAGTGGGTGAAGACCAAGAGTCCGGGCGGCGCAACGCAGTGGGTGCCCGCGAACAACCAGGCGGCGAACCTGGTGCCGGATGCGCACGACCCGGCGAAGCGGCACGCGCCGATCATGTTCACCACCGATTTGGCGCTGAAGTTCGATCCGGCCTACCGGAAGATCGCGATGCGCTTCCGCGAGAACCCGGAGGAGTTCCGGCTCGCGTTCGCGAAGGCGTGGTTCAAGCTGACCCATCGCGACATGGGGCCGCGGTCGCGCTATCTCGGTGCGGAGGTCCCCGGCGAGGAACTGCTGTGGCAGGATCCGCTGCCCAAGGTGGACCACGCGCTCGTCGACGCGAAAGACATCGCGGACCTAAAGGCCAAGATCCTCGCGTCAGGCCTGAGCGTGCCGGAACTGGTCCGGACGGCCTGGGCGGCGGCGTCGTCGTTCCGGGGCACGGACCTGCGGGGCGGCGCGAACGGCGCTCGCCTGCGGCTGGCCCCGCAAAAGGACTGGCCGGTCAATAATCCGGCGGAACTGGCCAAGGTTCTGCCGCGCCTGGAAGCGATCCAGCAGGAGTTCAACCGCGCGCGGTCCGGCAAGAAGAGGATCTCGCTGGCCGATGTGATCGTGCTGGCCGGTGGGGCGGCCATCGAGCAGGCGGCGAAGAAGGGCGGCTTCAATGTCGCGGTGCCTTTCACGCCGGGCCGGGCCGATGCTTCGCAGGCGCAGACCGACGTGGCCTCGTTCGCGGTGCTGGAGCCGGCCGCGGATGGTTTCCGTAACTACTTCCGGAGCGGGCAGAGCGTGCCGCCGGCGGAGATGCTGGTGGAGCGGGCGAATCTGCTCACCCTGAGCGTGCCGGAGATGACGGTGCTGGTGGGCGGCATGCGGGCGCTGAACGCCAATGCCGGCGGGGCGGCGCACGGGGTGTTGACGAATCGCGCCGGAACGCTGAGCAATGACTTCTTCGTGAACCTGCTCGACATGTCCACGAAGTGGAGCAAGGCGGCGGCGGAGGGCGTGTATGAAGGCCGGGACCGCAAGTCCGGGCAGGTGAAGTGGACCGCGACCCCGGTGGACCTGATCTTCGGCTCGAACTCGGAACTGCGCGCGGTGGCGGAAGTGTACGCCGCGGCCGACGGGCAGGAGAAGTTCGTCCAGGACTTCGCGAAGGCCTGGGCGAAGGTGATGAACCTGGATCGCTTCGACCTGCGGTAACTTTCGTCGCGGGTAGAATCGAAGCCATGCGTTCTACCCGCGAAGTCTACCAGCACCACGCGCTTTGTTTCGGCCGGGGCGATGTCGCCGGCACGCTGGCCGACTACGCCGCGGACGCGATCCTGATCTTGCCGGACGGGATCAGCCGCGGGCATGCCGAACTGGAGCCCGTGTTCGCCGGGATCTTTGCCGAGTTCGCGAAGCCGGGCCTGCAGTTCCAGATGCTCGCCGAAACCATCGAGGGTGAGTACGCGTACGTGGTGTGGACGGCCGAGACGCCGGACAACGTGTACGAGATGGCCACGGACACCTTTGTGATCCGCGGCGGCCAGATCGTGGCGCAGACGTTCGCCGCGAAGATCGCGCCGAAGTAGCTCGTTTGGGAGCGGGGTGCTAGCCTGGACTCGCATGCTGCGGTCGTCGCGCAGGAATCTTGCTTGGTTCGCGGCTTTGCTTCCGATGGCCGCCGCGGCGGCTGATCTCACCCTTTCGGTGACGCCGCGCGAGGTGGCCAGCATCCTGTTGCCCGATGAAGCGGGGGCCCGGGAACACGTCTTCAGCCTGTCGTTTCCAGCGGCCTTGCGGAACCGGACTCGCGACACCGTCTTCGTTGCCGACATTGCGAACCTAACGCAGATCGAGGTGAGGTCAGCCTCCGGAGGATGGGAGACGGCGGCACCATCACGACGGTCCAGCGCCCGCAGGACCTGGACCGGATGCCAACCTGTGATCGAGTGAAACCCGGCCGCGAATTCCGCTTCTCAAGCCTGGGAGGCTTGTTCGCGATCGCCAAGGATCGTCCGCCTTCCGGCCCCGTCACAATGAGGTTTCGCTTTTTCGCGGAGTGTGTGGCGAGCGGTGCCGTGCAAAGGACAACGCTCGTCACCAATCCGTTCTCGTTCGCTTATGCTGGGGGTGCGGAGGCCGCGCGCACGCCGGAACAATTCGAAAAAGAGTAGCATTGTGCTGTGCAGGAACAGGATCCAGCCGGCACTACTTCTCCGAATTACCAGTCAGGGTCTCGCGGCAAGTCCGCAAACACGCGGACATTGTCGATTCACCTCCGGACTTGGCGGCGGAACTGGCCCATCATTATTTCCGTCGTGTTTGCGTTGGCGTGGCTTGTCCACCGGGCACAGGTGCAGTCCATCACCGTCGATGAGGCGAATACCTTCCTGCGCTGGGTCGATCCTCCCGCCGCGGAATCCTGGACGCCCAATGCGAACAACCACGTTCCGAATTCCCTGCTCATGCGGGCGGCGGTCAGTACGTTCGGACTTGGGCATCTGAGCGTACGCAGCGCCGCGCTGCTGGGCGCAGTGGCTTACGCGTTCGCGGTCGCCGGTTTTTGTTGGCTGATACCCCAGCGCGTACTCGCCTGGACGGTATTGGTCTGCTTGCTCTATAACCCGTTTGTCATGGATTATTTGGTCGCTGCCCGGGGGTATTCCCTGGCGCTGGGATTTCATGGCCGTCGATATCTACTTGCTCACGCGCCTGGTAATTGGCCGGGCGAACGATCGTCCGCCGGACTTGCTCCGGCAAACGGCTCTCGCTTCGGCTTTTGCGGGGCTGTCCTTCTCAGCCAACTTTTCCTTTGCGTGGGCCAACGCCTTCTTGCTTGCGGCGTTCCTCGGTTGGGCGTGGCGGCTTCAGTCGCCCGCAGGCTGGGGTCTTCGGGCGAAGCTGGTACTGGCGGCGGCTGCTCCCGGAATGATCGTCACGCTTCTGCTGGTGGGCTCCGTCCTCGCGAACTTTCCGAAGGAAGAACTGTTTTGGGGCACCCGGTCGCTGGAGGAGATGTGGCGCGAACTCCGGACGCCTTTGTTTCCGGGCTACCATCCGCAACTCGTTCCTGCGTTCCTGGCCCGCCTGCTGGACGCCGCCAGCGGCTATCTGCTGCGCGGAGCGGCTATCGCAGCCCTGGGATACTCTGCGCTGCTTCTGTGGAACTGGCGGCGGCTGGACGAAGACCGCAAGCACCGGCTGGGGCTGGCGATCTCGCTGTGCTTGATTATTGGCGTAACGTTTCTGGCGCACTACCTGCAATTCAAATGGTTCGGCGTCCTGTTGCCGCTGGAGCGGACCTCGATTTTCTTTCTACCGCTCGCGACGGCCATGCTCGGCGTGTTGCTCTCCGTCGCACCCTCGAACACCGGCGAACGCCTGTGCCGCGGCTTGGGCGTGGCCGTGCTCCTGATCGGTAGCGCGCACTTCCTGGGATGTCTCCGGGATGGTTATTTCCTCGAGTGGAAGCAACAAGCCGACGTGCGAGCCGCGTTTCCGATCCTGCGCGACCATTGCCGGCGCCTGGGGGTCCGGACGGCGGGCGCGGATGCCTCCTACACGTCGATTCTGAACTTCTACCGCAAATTCGAGGGTGCCCACGAGCTGGAGGAGTTCCGCGACGATCTGCACGAGAACCCTCCCCGGCGGCCGATTTACGTGGTGCGGGAGGGGCAATACGGAAAGCTCATCGCCGGCGAGCGGCTGACGGTGGTGTATCGGGGTCCGGCGACGGATCTGGTGATCGCCACGCGGGAAGAGCCAACGGGTAAGAAACCGTAGGTCCTCGCAGCGGGATAACGCGGCCAGCATCCCCTCAAAGCGATCGTGAAGGGATTGAAACCGGGTACTCACAGAACAGAAGCATTGCTGTGACACGATCGGAGCATGCTGACGCAACTGGGCTTCTTCGCCTGCATGATCGCCTTGGCTGTTCCCGCCTCCGCGGGCGTGGGCGACAACGACCGGTTCCTGCCGCTGGTTCATGATGGCGGCGGCTGGTCGACGGAGGTCACGATCGTCAACCTGTCGGGGAAGCCAGCGTTTGTCATGGCGACGTTCCTGACCGAGAAGGGACTTCTGGAGACCTGGAAGCTCGGCCTGAAGGCTTCGAAGGGAAGGATCTCGGAGGCAGCCGTGGAAGCCCCGCTGGAACCCGGGGCGAGCCTCGTGGTGGAGACGAGCGGGCTGGCGCCGCAACTGACCCGGGGGTACGCCGAAGTCGTCGAGTATGAAGATCGGGCGATCGGAGCGACCGCCCGGCTGGTGCAGCGGCGCGATGGCGTCATCGTGCAAAGCCTCACGGTATCCCGTACGGCCGGGCACGAGAGCCGTTCGGTGGTCCCGGTGAACCTGAGCGACCCGGAGACTGCGCTGGAACTGGTATGGGTCTCGCCGACGAGCTCGACGACTCTGGATCTCCGGTTCCGCAACCTCGACGGAGTGGAGGTGCACAGCGACCGCCTGCAGTTCGATGCCACTTCGCAGATAATCGTCGATGTGCGGGAGACCTGGCCGGAACTGGCAGGATTCCGCGGGACGTTGGAATGGGTAGTGTCGTTTCCGACCGCGGACCGGTACGAGGGAAGGTATCTTTCGAGCGTTTCGCTGCTGAAGAGCCGGGACCGCTGGTGGGCCACGGCATCATCGATGACACTGCAGGCCGATCAGCTCAAGACAAGTCCTTATTGAGGCTGGCGCGAGGCCGCGGAACGGGGCCCTTCCCGTTGGCCTACCGCCCGAAGATAAACCGCGCCCGGCGCGGATCCGCCGCCCCGTGCAGGACTCCGTCCGGCCCCGCCACGATCACCGTCGGCGACGAGCCGTTCGACCAGTCGCCCGCGGCGCGGACCTGATGGCCCAGTGCGGCCAGCGCGTCCAGCGTCGATTTCGGGATGCGGTTCTCGAAGTTCACTTTGCCGGGCGTGAACTCGTGGTGGCTGAACGAGCTGTAGAAATGCTCGGTCTGGAAGCGCGGCGCTTCCGCGGCTTCCTGCGGGCTCATGTTGAACTCGATGATGTTCAGCAGCACCTGCAGCATGGCCTGATCCTGGTTGTCGCCGCCGGGGGTCGCCATCACGAGGAACGGCTTGCCGTCCTTCGTAACCAGCGTGGGCGAAAGTGTTACGCGCGGGCGCTTGCCGGGCGCGAGTTCGTTGGCGTGGCCCGGGGTCATCACGAAGCTCTGCAGACGCGTGGAGAGCGGCAGGCCGGTGTCGCCGGCGATGACGCTGGGCAGCCAGGCGCCGCTCGGCGTGCCGGAGAACATGTTGCCCCAGCGGTCGATGACCGAGACGCACGTCGTATCCTGCGCCTGGCTCTGGCCGGCCGTCGTGGTGGGCAGCAGCACCGGCTTGCCGACGTCGCCGGGACGCGATTCCAGGGACGCCTTCGCCGGATCGATCAGCTTGCGGCGCGCGGCGGCGTAATCGGCCGAGAGCAACGTCTCCTCGGGGATCTTCGAGAACTTGGGGTCGCCGTAGTAGGCGTCGCGATCGGCGAAGGCGAGCTTCACGGCTTCGATCAGCGTGTGCAGGTACTGCGGCGAGTTGTGCCCCATCGCCTTGAGGTCGTAGCCTTCGAGGATGTTCAGGGCCTGGATCATCACGGGACCTTGGGTCCAGAAGCCGGGCTTGTAGATTTCGTAGCCCCGGTATTTGCCGGAGCGCGGCGCGTCCTCTTCGGCGCGGAACTTCTTCAGGTCGTCATAGGCGATCAGCCCGCCGTTCTCCTCGGAGAACTTGGCCAGGCGCTTGGCGATGTCGCCCTCGGCGAGCGCCTTGCGCACGGCCTGGATCTTGCGGACGCGGTTGCCCCGGGCCTTCTTCTCGATGTCGGCGAGCTGGCGGAGCGTCGCGGCGAGGGTGGGCATCCGGACGATTTCGCCGCGGTGCGGCACGCCGCCGGTGGGATAGAAGAACTTAGACGAATCTTTCCACGACATCATGGTGCGGCGGAAGCCCGGGCTTTGCAGCATGCCGGCGAACTCTTCGGCGATGGGGAAGCCGTCGGCGCACTCGATGGCGGGGGCGACCACCTGCGCGAAGGTCATGGTGCCGTACTTTTCAAGCGCGAGCAGCACGCCGTCCAGGACGCCCGGGGTGATCGCCGCGCGGATCCCTTGCGCGGGGATCGGCGCCTTGCCGTTGGGATCCTCCCAGAACTCGCTGGGGCGCGTCTTGTAGAACTCGGGGGTGGCTTTGGCGGGCGCCACGCCGATGCCGGAGATGGCGATGACGGGCTTGCCGGCCATCTTGATGAGGATGGGCATCTCGCCGCCGAGGCCGAAGCGGCTCTGTTCGGTGACGCCGGCGGCCAGCGTGGCCGCGACCCCGGCGTCGACGGCGTTGCCGCCCGCGGTGAGCATGCGGTAGCCGGCTTCGACTTCCTGGTTATTGGCGGCGCCGATCATCTCGCGGGTGCCGCGCACGGGCGGGAACATGGAGGTCCGCTGGGCGAGCAGGGCGGTGGCCAGGAAGGCGCAGATCCAGAGGCGGTTCATGGTGCTTTCCACTTTACTGGATTGAGCCGGTAATCTGCCGCGCATGGTGGTCCAGGTGATCCAGATAATCCCGAATCAGGAATTCCAGCGTCACTTCGGGGTCCTCCCCGATCCGGCAGGGCGCGCTGAGCACCGGCTCGGGTAACCCCGCCACCAGCCGGGTGAGCAGTTCGTTGCGCGAGCGCCAGTGCGCGAGCAGGTCCGCCCAGGGCAACGCCGCGTAATCATGCCAGTCGACCCACTCGCGCTGGGCGTAGCCGGGCACCGCCAGGGAGCCGGCTTGCGCGGCGTGGCCGAAGCGAAAGTGGTTGTTCGTGGCGGAATCGAGCAGATGGCCGAGCACCTGCTTGCGGGTCCAGGTGCCGCCGGGATAGGGCTCGGCGGCGGCGGTTTCGGTGACGTTGGACAGCGCGCGCTCCGCGCGGGCGAGCCGGACGCGGTAGAGGGACTCGAGTTCTCGAGGCATATCCGAGCGTATCGTGCTTCACCGCACCGGAACGGTCACGGGCCTGCTGAACTGTCCCGCCACCTCGAGCAGTACCTCTACGGCATCGCCCGGGGGGACGCCCGGGGGCACGGCGACGTTGATCTGGTACAGGCCCGGGAAGCCGGGCGCGAGGCCCGAGAACTGCGGGACGGCGGCGACTCCGCCGATGCGCACGCGGACGGCGTTGGTGGTGCGGGAAAGGGGGCCGCTCAGCGGCGCGGCCGCGCCCAGCGCCACCGGCGGATCGACGGCGCCGAGACCGTTCGCGTAGATCACCAGAACGTCGCCGGCGCGCGCGGGGTTCTGGGGCGTGAGCAGAGCGTTGGTTACGCCGTTGACGATCACGCCGGGCCCGCTGCCGGACTGGTTCTGGGTGTAAATGGCCGGCTGCGCGGGGGCGACGACGACGGTCTCGGGTACGGTGAGAGAAGACCCGCGCTGCACCAGCAACTGGTGTTGCGTGTTGCTGGTGAGGTCGTACGGGACCAGGGCGTTCACCTGGCCGTCACTGACGTAATTCAGCGGGAGGTCGCGCCCGCCGAGCGAGACTCGGGTCCCCGCGATGGTGGTGGGCAGCGGGACGGACTGCGCGCCGCCCGCCTCGGCCGCGAGTTTCAGGCCAAAGATGGAGACGTAGCTGCCGGGCGATACCACGCCGCCCTGATACGACGCGGCGTTGAGCACCCCGCCGGGCGCAAGCACCGGCGCCGTCTGCGGCGCGGGAAGCAACTGGCCGCCGAGGGACCCCTGGCCGAGTTGCGTGCGCGCCGCAAGTCCGAGCAGCGCGGTGACGTCCACCGTCACCGGACCCGCGGGGCCGTTCACCGGGGTCCAGGTGCCGCTCCACACGCCGTTGCCGGTGTGGACGAGGTCGACGCGGCGGTCGCGGTTCGAGAAGCCGGCCTGCACCACCGGCTGGCCGTCGGCGGGCAGCAGGGGCGCGCCGCATTCGTCGACGATCTTGGCTTCGATGCGGGCGGGCTGGCCCAGCACGGCCTGGAACACCGGGCGCTGGAGCGAGGTGATCTCCACCCGCAGGCCGTTGCCGCGACAGGCTGCCGCGTACCGCGCGTCACCGGAAGCCGCGGGCGGGATCACGGTGAGGATGTTCACGGTGCGCGAACTCCCGTCCGAGAAGCCCAGGCTCAGGAAGCTCCGGCTAACCCCGGCGGAGAGGCCCGCGAAGCTTGGTTGCACGACGAGGCGCACCGGCTCGCCGGGCGGAACGGACCCGCTGGCCGGCGCGTGCGTGAAGGCGTTGGCGGCGGTGTCGAGGAAGGTCCGGCTGGAGCCAAAGGAGATCGCGGCGGGGGTCGAGTTGCCGAGCAACACGGCTTGCGAACCGGCCCGCTCGGGTCCGACGAACACGAGCGCCGTAGGCTGCACTTCCGGCCCGGGGTTCGATCCCGGCGGCAGCACGGTGAGAACGACCGCGACCGTTTGCGGGGAGTTCTGGGCGGACGGCGAAGCGACTTCGACGCGGCCATAGTACTCACCGGGCGCAAGGCCGGAGGGGTCGGCCGCGATTTCGAGCGTCGAGATGTCGAGATACGGCCGCGGCGCGCTGCCGGAGGGGGACGACAACCGCAGCCAGTTGGATCCACCGGAGAGCGTGACGGCGCGGGCGGTCCAGTCGAGGGCTCCGGCGCCGGTATTAAGGATGGCGACGGGTTGTCCCAGGGGACGGCCGCCGTTTGCCGCGGCGCGATAGGCCAGTCCGCTCTGGGAGAGGACCAGCACGGCGGTCTGCGGCGCCGCGACGGTGAGGGTAACGGGGACGGCGAGGTCGCCGCCGTTGGAAGTGACCGCGAGCGTGCCGGCATAGGTGCCAGGCGCCAGGCCGGAGGGATTGGCGGTGACGGTGAGCGTGAGGGGCGCGCCGGGCCCGGCGGAGCCGGAATCGCGCGAGATGGCGAGCCAGTTGCCGCCGGTTGCGGTGGAAGCCGCGACGCGCAGGTCGAGCACGCCGGATCCGGTGTTGGCGAGGGAGAAAGGCCGCTGCGCGGGCGCCGAACCTTGCGTAACGGCGAACGCAAGGGCCGGACTGCTCCCGCTCAGCCGCGGCGGCTGGGCCGGGGTGACGGTCAAGGAGACGGCGACGTCGATGGCCGGCGGCGACGCTCCCGGCACCGAGATGCGCACCGTTCCTGTGTAGCTACCCGGGGCGAGCGAACCAGGATCCACGGCGACGGCGACCGTGGCCGGCAGGACGCCGGAGTCCGCCGAGAGGCGGATCCAGGTCTGGCTGGCGGAGGCGGCGAAGGGGATGCCGGGGAGGGCAATGCCGTCGACGGTCCCGGTCAGCGATACAGTTTGGGCGGGCGCCAGCCCGCCGCCGCTCGCGATCGTGAAGGCCAGCGCCGGGGGCGCCACGGCAAAGCGGGTGGCGGCGCTGATGACGGCGCGAATGCGGTGGTTGTAGCGGTCCGTGATGTAGAGCGTTCCGTTGGGCGAAACCGCGGTCTGGTTGGCGCTGCCGATCTCGGCCAGTTCCGGAGGTCCGCCGTCGCCGCCGTAGCCCGAGAGGCCGCTGCCGGCCGCAGTCGAGATAGTGCCGTCGGGCCCGACGCGCCGGATCTGGTTGTTGGTGTCGTCGGAGATGTAGAGCGCGCCCGCGGCGTCGAGGCTCAAGCCCTGGACTTCGCCCATCCGGGCGGCTGCGGCCGGTCCGCCGTCACCCGCCGAAGCGCCGCACTGGCCCGTTCCGGCGAAGTTCCGGATCACCCCGTCCGGTGAGACGCGCCGCACGCGGCAGGTTCCGTAAGCGGCAATGTAGAGGTTATTGGCGCGATCGACCACGACGGCGAGCGGGTAGCCGATGGCCGCCGCGCTTGCGGGTCCACCATCGCCGGAAGCGCCTTCTTCGCCGTTGCCGGCGAAGGTCCGGATGACTCCGCTCGGCTCGACGCGCCGGACGCGAAGGTTGCCGGCGTCGGCGATATAGAGATTGCCCTGCGAGTCGTAGGCCGTCGCAGTGGGTTGGTTGAGGTCTGCCGCGCTGGCGGGACCGCCGTCGCCGCCGTAGAGCCGGATCCCGCTCCCGGCGATGGTGCGGATGGCGCCGGAGGCGTCGACGCGCCGGATGCGGTCGTTGTCGGTGTCGGCGATGATCAGGTCGCCGTTCGGCGCGAACGTCAAACCGGAAGGCAGCGCGAGCGCCGATTGCCGGGCGTCGGGGTTGGGGTCCGGTCCAAAGGCGCGGACGTTGACTCCCGCGATGCGGTCGGTGCGGCCGTCGGCACGCACCCGGCGGATGACGTTGTTGTTGGTGTCGGCGATGTAGATGTCGCCGTTGGGCGCGATGGCGATGCCGGTGGGCTCGAACAGAAACAGGTCGCGGGCCAGGGTGCCGTCAGGACTGGAGCGAAACAGTCCGTTGCCCGCCACGGTCCGGATGGTCTGTCCGGGTGCGATCCGGCGGACGCGTCCGTTGCCGCTGTCCATCACCAGCACGTCGCCGCCCGGGGCAAGGGCCATGCCGGTCGGGTAACGGAGAGCCGCCGCGAGGGCCGGGCCGCCGTCCCCAGTGAAGGCAAATTGACCGCTCCCGGCGAACCGCGCCACCGTGCCGGAGGGCGCGATGCGCCGCACGGTGTGGTTGTCGAGGTCGCTGACCAGCAGCCCGCCCTGTGCATCGAACAGCAGGCCGTAGGGCCGGTTGAATTGCGCCTGGAGCGCGGGGCCGCCGTCGCCGGCCTCGCCGGCTTCGCCCGTGCCGGCGAACACGGCGATGGTCCCGTTGGTGTCGATGCGCCGGATCCACGAGTTGTAATACTCGGAGACGTACACCCGCCCGTCCGCGTCGATAGCAAGACCCTGCACGCCGTTGAACTGGGCCTGGCGCGCGGGTCCGCCGTTGCCGGCGCGGCCGTAGTCGCCGGTGCCGGCGAAGAGCTGGATGGTCCCGTCGGTGCGAATCACCCGCACGCGGTTGGCGTCGACGTCCGCGCAGTACAGGTTGCCGGCGGCATCGAAGACCATGTCCTCGAACCAGCCGAGGCCGGCGCGCAACGCCGGTCCGCCGTCGCCGCTGTAGGTCAGATCCCCGGAGCCCGCGAAGGTCGTGATGATGCCTTCGGGCGTCACCCGCCGGATGCGGTGGTTATAGCCGTCGAAGATGTAAAGGTTGCCGGCGCGATCGAGCGCCAGGGAGTAAGGCACTTCGAGAGAGGCATCCCGCGCCGGGCCGCCATCGCCCGAAAAGCCAGGAATGCCGTTGCCCGCGACAACCGTGGTGATGCCGGCGGTGTCGATCCGGAACACCTGATGATTGTCCGGATCGGCCAGGTACAGGTTCCCGGCGCGATCCGTCACGATGCGGCGAACGAAGTTGCTTAGCGGCGTGTCGAGGGCCCGCTTGCCCTGGTAGTCGAAGAACCAGTCGCGTCCCGCGAACGTGGTCATCACGCGCTGCGCGTCCAACGGCAACGCCGCGAACAAGAGCGCAACCGGCAGCAGCCGGGGCGAAATGGACTTCACGGGTTACTCCTCGGTCGACACCATTACTCTGACATCATCCGCGCAGAAACGTCGCGTGACAGCTCACCCGTCCCCGAGAATTCCCGCGACTGCTCCGGCTCGGCCGTTCTTGCGGCATGCATCCGGCTTCCCAAGCGCGTCCGGGAATGCGTATCCTGGCGGTACATCCAACCTGGGAGCCGAACGTCATGTCCATCCGTCCCGTGAAGCGGCTGATTCCCGCGAAACCCGCGATCGAAGGCGCCGGCGTGCATCTGCGCCGCGCGTTCGGCTTCGGCAGTACTTCGGAGTTCGATCCGTTCCTGCTGCTCGACGACTTCCGCAACGACATCCCGGAGGACTACGCCGCGGGATTTCCGTGGCATCCGCACCGCGGCATCGAGACCATCACCTATGTATTGGCCGGAACGGTCGACCATGCCGACAGCCTCGGGAACCGCGGATCGATTGGCGCGGGCGACGTGCAGTGGATGACCGCCGGCCGCGGGATCATCCACCAGGAGATGCCGCAGGGCGATCCGGCCGGGCGGATGCACGGCTTCCAGTTGTGGGCGAACCTGCCCGCGGCGCTGAAGATGACGGCGCCTCGCTATCAGGAAGTGAAGGCCGCAGACATCCCCGTCGTGACCGAGGACGACGGGACGCGCGTCCGGGTGGTGTGCGGGGACTTTTGGGGGAAGGCGGGTCCGGTGGACGGCATCGCGGCGGAGCCGGTCTATCTCGACGTGTCGGTGCCGCCGGGCAAGCGCCGCAGCCTGCCGGTGGAGACCACGCGGCACGCCTTCGCGTACGTGTTCGCCGGCAGCGGACAGTTCGGGAATGCGTCGCCGCCCCAGGCGGTGCGTACGGAGAGCCTGGGGGCGTCGCTCCCGCAGGCGGAGAACCGGTCGCTGGTGCTGTTCGACAGCGGCGACGAGGTGGTGGTGCAGGCCGGCGAGGAAGGGATCCGCTTTCTGCTGGTCTCTGGCCAGCCGTTGGAGGAGCCAGTGGCGTGGCGCGGCCCGATCGTCATGAATACGCAGGAGGAACTCCGCCAGGCGTTCGCGGAGTTGCAGCGCGGCGAGTTTCTGCGCGCGAGTTCCTGAAAGTCGCGCGCTGACGGACGTTTCTCTTGACCGTCCGGGACAAACTGACTTCAAGTAGTAGCACCTTCGATGTCCTCCGTGGGCGACGGCCTCCTGGGCATGAAGCTCCTGTTGCGGCAGGCGCCGCCGCGATCCCCGACAAAGGCCTCAGTACGCTGAGCCGGACCGGCCGGGTGATGGGGCGCGCGCTGGCCGCGTATGCGCTGTTTCTGCTGTACAGCGCGCCGGCTCCCCCAAAGCGGAGCCGCTGCGCCGCGAGATCATCCAGGTGGACCCGCACTCCGTGCTGTTCGCCCGCCCGCGTTCTAAATAGTCGCGCTCGACAGTTGAGGACCAACGCCCCAGTCTGGCTGTAGTATAACCACGCCACGGAGAACCCAGGAATGTCTTTACGCCTCATGCTGCTCGCCCTGCTGGCCGGCGCCGCGCTGGCCCAGAACATGAACTACAAGCCGCTGCCGCCGTACCAGATGCCCGACACAGTCGCCGTGCGCGGCGTCGACATCTACAGCGAGGGCACCCGCATGGCGGGAACGCTCTACTCGCTCAAAGCCAACGCCGGACAGAAGCTGCCCGCCATCGTGATGGCCCAGGGCTGGGGCGGCGTGGCGGCCAGCCTGCGCCGGGAAGCCGCCGTGTTCGCCGAAGCGGGTTACCTGGTGCTGACCTTCGATTACCGGGGCTGGGGCGCCAGCGACTCCAAGGTGATCCTCACCGCCAAGAAAGAGCCCGCCGAAAAGCAGAACCAGCGTTACACGGCGGAAGTGCAGGCGATCCGCGAGGTCGTGAGTCCCTACGATTTCATTCTCGACTGGCAGAACGCGATCCACTTCGTGGCGGGCGAAGCGCAGTGCGATCCCGCGCGGATCGGCCTGTGGGGCACCAGTCTCTCCGGCGGGCTGGTGGTCTCCGCCGCGGTGCGGGACCCCCGGGTGAAGGCGGTGCACAGCCAGGTGCCGGCCTTCGACGGCCGCTGGACCATGGCGGCCGCCAAGGACAAGGAAGCCACCTGGACCGAATCCACGCAGCGGGCGCGCGGCGAACTCGGCTATCCCGTACCCGGTGCGAATACGGTGGCGAAGCTGATTGGCGCACCGATCCGCTACCAGTTCGCCTCCTGGACGCCAGTCGAAGACATCCACCGGCTGAAGAACACGGCGGTGCAGATCGTCCTGGCCGGCAAGGAGGAACTGGTCGACAACAAGACCAATGGTCAGGCGGCGTACGAGCGGGCCACGGGACCGAAGAACCTGGTGACGCTTCCCGACATCGACCACTACGGCATCTATTACGTGCTCGAGGCCCGGACGCGGGCGCGGGATCTGGCCATCCAGTGGTTCGACCAGCATGTCAAGAACGCGAAGTAGCGGAGGCGCCATGCGGGGTTTCTTGTTTCTGCTCGCGTCCGCCGCGCTGGCCCAGGACGGCGAGAAGCTGTATCGCGACCGTTGCTCCGGCTGTCACGAATCGGCCGCGAGCCACGCGCCGGGGCTCAACCTGCTGCGCCGGATGTATCCGGAGACCGTGGTCGAGTCGCTCTCGGCCGGCAGCATGCAGCCGATGGCGGCGGGACTATCCGCCGCGGACCGGCGGGCCATCGCGCTGTTCGTCACCGCCAAGGAATTCGGCAAAGCGCTGGACCTGAACTCGCGCGAAGGTTTCTGCGCGGAGGCTCCCGGACCGCGCGCGGCCTCGGGCAAGGAATCCGGGTGGAATGGCTGGAGCCCGGATCACGCCAACACGCGCTACCAGCCGGCGCCGGGGATTGCGCCCGCGGACGTTCCCAAGCTCGAACTCAAGTGGGCCTTCGGGATCCCGAATGCCAACATCGCCTACGGTGCGATCTCCGTGGCGCTCGGCCGCGTGTTCTTCGGCACGTCGGTGAATCTGCTGTACTCGCTCGACGCGCGCACCGGATGCATCCACTGGACCTACCGCGCCAGCGCCAACATCCGTGCCGCGGTGACCACGGGCCGCGCCTCGAAGATCGCCCGCCCGGCATTGTTCTTCGGCGACGGCCTGGCCTACGTCTACGCGCTCGACGCCGAGAAGGGCACGCTGCTCTGGAAAACCAAGGTGGAGACGTTTCCGAGCTCTCGCGTCACCGGGACGCCGCAGCTCCACGGGGACCGCCTGTTCGTGCCGGTCTCCATCATCGAGGAAGGCCTGGCGATCGACCCGAAGTACGAGTGCTGCCGCTCGCGCCCCAGCCTGGTGGCGCTCGACGCCAACACCGGCCAGCTCCTCTGGCGCCGCTACACCATCGAACAGGAGCCGGTGAAGCGGGGCAAGAACCGCATCGGTACGCAGTTGTGGGGACCCTCGGGCGCCAGCATCTGGTCGGCGCCCACGCTCGACCCCGAACGCAACGCGGTGTACGTCGCCACCGGCAATAACCACTCGCAGCCCACCACTGACACCAGCGACGCCGTGCTCGCCCTCCGCATGGACACGGGCGAGTGGCTGTGGAAGAAGCAGATCACGCCGAACGACGCGTACAACGTCGCCTGTGTGCGTCCGGACACGACGAACTGCCCGGAGGACGCGGGCCCCGACCACGACTTCGGGTCGTCGCCGATCCTGGTGAAGCTCCCGAACGGGCGGCGCGCGCTGCTCGCCGGGCAGAAGTCCGGCGTGATGACGGCGCTCGATCCCGACGACCGGGGAAGGATCCTCTGGCAGACCCGCGTGGGCAAGGGCGGCTTGCTCGGCGGCATCCAATGGGGTTCGGCGGCCGATGCCGACAAAGTCTACGTCCCGCTCTCTGACATCGCGTGGGTGGGCGAGCGGATCCTGAATCCGAACCTCGGCGGCGGGATGTTCGCGCTGCGGATCCGCGACGGCGAAAAGCTCTGGGTGACGCCCGCGCCCTCGTGCGACGGTCGGAAGAACTGCAGCCCCGCGCAGAGCGCGGCCGCCAGCGCCATGCCCGGCGCGGTGTTCTCGGCCTCGGTCGATGGACATCTCCGCGCCTATGACACCGCCAGCGGCAAGATCGTCTGGGACTACAACACCGTCCGCGATTACCAGACAGTGAACAAGGTTCCGGCGCGCGGCGGGTCCCTGGATGCGCCGGGTCCGGTGATCGCGGGCGGGATGGTGTTTGCGCCCTCCGGCTACGGCAGTTGGGGCGGGCTGCCGGGGAACGCCGTCCTGGCGTTCGCGGTACCGGGCCGTTGACGACTGTGAACTGGCGATGCACAGTTGGGCGATTGACTTGTCCGGACGTTTTGCAATAGAGTCCACGCAAGCAAGTCCAGTCTTGGGAGGATGTCATGAGATCTCTGCCGTCCGTTCGCCTTGGGATGTTCACGCTGGCGGCGTGGCTCGCGACGCCGGCTTTCACTCAGACCACCGATGCTTCGCTGACGGGAAGCGTCGTGGATCCGGCCGGCGCCGTGATTGCGGGCGCGAAGGTGACGATCACCAACAAGACCACCGGGGGCAGCCGCGTGGCGATAGCCAACGACGCGGGGACCTTCCTGGCGGCCGGCCTGCCGCCCGGTCCCTACAAGGTGACCGCCGAGCAGACCGGCTTCAAGACCTGGGTGCTGGAATCGCTGACGCTCGACGTCGGCGCGCAGCAGAGCCTCAGCATCACGCTGCAGATCGGCCAGACCGCCGAGACCGTCGAAGTGCAGGGCAGCGTCGCGGATCTGCAAGCGGTGACCAGCTCCATCGGCAACGTGATCACGGGCAAGAAACTGGAGGAGCTTCCCCTCGTGGGCCGCAGCGCCTATGACCTGATCGGCACCACGGCGGGCGTCAGCGGCACCAACAACCAGAACTTCAACGGCGCGCGCAGCGGCGCGCTGAACGTCACGCTGGACGGCGCGAACATCCAGGACAATCTCTTCGACGGCGTGGGCGCGACGCAGGCGATCTCGGTGGTGAACGTCGACCGCATCGCGGAGTTCCGCATCGTCACCTCCCCGGCGGACGCCGAGCTGGGCCGCGGCAGCGGCCAGATCATCATGGTGAGCCGCGCCGGCGGGAACCAATACCGCGGCAGCGCCTTCTGGGAGCACCGGAACACCATCTTCACGGCCAATACCTGGTTCAACAACTTCAACCGCCAGCCGCGGAATTTCCTGCTGCGGAACCAGTTCGGCGCCCGCGTGGGCGGTCCGGTGTTCAAGAACAAGACCTTCTTCAACGCCTATTACGAAGGCCAGCGCCAGCGCCAGCACAACCTCTTCAACGCCATCACCTACCGCGAGACGGCGCGCCAGGGGATCTTCCGCTACTGGCCCGGCGTCCAGAACGCGAATGCGCTGGCCGCGAATCCGACTGTGGACCTGGCCGGCAACCCGATCCAGCCGCGCGGCGCCACCGGCGCCCTCCAATCCGTCAACGTGATGACCCAGGATCCGCTGCGCAACCGGCTGGACCCCACCGGGACCATCTCGCGGCTGATGGGCCTCATGCCGCTGCCGAACAACTTCATCGTCGGCGACGGCCTCAACTCCGGCGGCTACCAATGGCAGCGCGTCATCGCCCAGGATTACAACCTCTGGGGCTTCCGCGTGGACCATAACTTCTCGGTCAACCACCGGCTGAACTTCTCCTACAACAACCAGGAGAACGACAACGTCAATACGGTAGGGGTGCAGCCGTTCCCCGGCGTGGCCCCGGGCCGCGGCCCCATCAAGACGCACACCTACTCGGCCGGCTTCACCTCGGTGCTGCGTTCGAACCTGATCAACGAATTCCGCGCCGGGGCGCTGCGTCCCCGCACCGCGGTGGTCGCGCCCTGGGAAACCGATCCCGGCGTGCTCGGCAACGTCAATAACAACAACCTGATCGTGGGCCTGTATTTCGGCGCTGTTACCCAGGTCTTCAACACCGTCAACTACGGTGCGGAACCGTTCGGCCGCATGACCCCGGTGTACCAGTTCGGCGACACCATGACGTGGCTCAAGGGCAAGCACAGCGTGCGCGGCGGCTTCGACTACCGCAGCGTTTCGAGCTACGGGTTCGACACCTACGCCGCCATGCAACGCGCCGAGATCTTCACGGCGGCCGCGTGGCCCGCCAGCGCGAACTTCTTCAACCTGCCGGGTATCGGCATCAACGCCGGCGCCTCCGCGCAGCTCGCGAGCGAGCTTTCGGGCGCCGTGGCGCAGACCTGGATGAGCCTCAACTCCCCTGGCGGCCCCAACCCGACGTTTCTTCCCGGCCTCTCGCGCTACCGCCGCTGGTCGCAGAACGAATTTAGCTGGTTCCTCAAGGACGACTGGAAGATCACGCAGAACCTGACGCTGAACCTCGGCGTCCGCTACGACTGGTTCAATGCGCCCTACGAAACCCAGGGGCTCGGCGTCGACTGGAAGGGCGGCGGCAACCGGCTCTTCGGCGTCTCCGGCAATGGCTTCGGCGATCTCTTCCGCCCCGGGCAGCTCAACGGCGCCCTCTCGGAGTTCCTCCCGATCGGACCGAATACGCCGAACCCGGACCAGAAACTCTGGGCGAACGACAACAACAACTTCGGCCCGGCGGTCGGCATCAGTTGGTCGCTGCCCTGGTTCGGCAAGGATAAAACCGTGATCCGCGCCGGCTACCAGTTGAGCTACGGCCGCAACGCGATCTTCCTGGTGAACTCGCAGACCTTCGGCGCGTCCGGCTACGCCCAATCGCGGCTGATCAATACGCCGACGCCCACGTACCTGAGCGACATCCGGCCGCTCGCGCCGGTGGCGCCGCCCCTTGGCACCATCCCGCTCACCGAGCGGTCCTCGCCGGCCTACGGCTTCGATCCGAACCTGTACAGCCCCTACTACCAGAACTTCAACTTCTCGATCGACCGCGTGATCGGCAAGGACTGGGTGCTCAACGCGCGCTATGTCCGCAACAAGGGCAACGGGCTGCCCCGTTCGCTGAATCTCAACGAGACGAACATCTTCGAGAACGGGATCCTGGCCGCTTACAACACCACGCTCGCGGGCGGCAACGCGGCCCTGTTCGACGCGATGTTCCGCGGCTTTACCCTGGGCGGCCGCACGGTCGACGGCGTGAACCTTACCGGATCCGAGTTCGTCCGCCAGTCCACCGCGACGCGCGGCTTCCTCGCCAGCAACGCCCCGGCGGGACTTGCCAACTTCATCAACATCAACCCCAGCCAGTGCGGCATTCCGGGCTGTCTCATCAGCCGCGCGGGTCTGCCCGTGAACTTCGTCACCGCCAACCCGCAGTTCACCAGCGCCTATTACGTCGCGAACTTCGGCAACTCCGCCTATGACGCGCTGCAGGTCGAGGTGACCAAGCGCTTCTCCTCCGGCTACACCTTCCAGGGCAACTATACCTTCAGCAAGGCGATGGGCGACGCCGAGGGCGACGAAGTCGCCTACCGCGGCAGCTCCCGCACGCTGCGCGACCGGCAGCTCGACCGGCGCCTGCTCAGCTTCCATCGCTCGCACATCGCGCGCCTCAACGGCATCTGGGAGCTCCCCTTCGGACCGGGCCGCATGTTCGGCCGCAATAGCAAAGGCGTCCTCGGGCAGGTGCTCGGCGGCTGGCAGGTCGGCGGTCTGAGCACGCTCCAATCCGGGCAGCCCTTCAGCATCACGGTCTCGGGCGCCGTGCAGTCCTTCAACCAGATCACGCAGGCGGGCGTGAATTTCCCCGAAGCGGGCGACTTCACGCCGGTTTCGGTGGCGCCCCTTTCGCCCGGCCTCGGCCAGGTGAGCCGCGTCGGCAACGGCGTCGTGTACTTCAATGGGCTCCGCCAGGTCACGGATCCGTCGGTGGCCCGCATGCCGGCGATCATCCAGCCGCTCAGCGCCCTGCGCGCCATCGTGGATCAGAACGGCAACATCATCATGCAGAACCCCGTGCCCGGACAGCTCGGCACCATGGCGCCCAACTCCTTCACGGGCCCGCCCATCCTGCGCCTGGACCTGAACCTGATCAAGCGCTTCAAGATCGGCGAGCAGCGGGATCTCATCATCCGCGCCGACGCCCTGAACCTGATGAACACGCCCTTCTTCGGGCTCCCCGTCACGGACATCAACAGTCCGCTGTTCGGACGCATCCAGTCGACGCTCGCGGGCACCAACCGCGTGATCTCGTTCCAGGCGCGCTTTACCTTCTAACCAGGACCCGGGCCTCGGCCCGGGCCTCTGCAAAGACGATCTGCGGTTCCGGCGGGGCCGATGCGAGTATCATCTTGCCTATGACCCGCCGGACCCCATTGCTGCTCCTCCTTGCCCTCGCTGCCTGCAATCGCGCCCCGGACGCTCCCGTCGACCCCGCCATCGCTCAGGCTCTCGCCGCTGTCGCCGCCATCGACAACCACGGCCACCCCGTGCGCCCCGTCGCCGCCGGCGAGGCGCCGGACCAGGGCTACGACGCGCTGCCGGTCGAGAACCTCGAACCCGCCTCCGACATGGTGCGCATGCGCCCCGGCCGCCCCGAGTTCCCCGCCGCCACCAAAGCCATCTTCGGCGGCGACCGCGCCGCTGCCGCCCAAGCGTGGGGCGCCAACTACGCCGCCACGGTCCTCGACAAGGCCGGCATCGACAAAATGGTCGCGAACCGCGTCGCCATGGGCCCCGGCCTCCCTCCCTCCCGCTTCCTCTGGGCCGGCTACGTCGACGCCCTGATGTACCCGTTCGCCACCGAGATCCTCCAGGTCAATTCCGACCGCAAGGCCTTCTACGCCCTCGAAGCCAAGCTCCTCGCGCAGTACTACAAGGAGTCCGGCGTGACGGACCGCCCGGCCACGCTCGACGAGTACCTCGAGAAAGTCGTCACCGCCACCCTCACCCGCCACAAGCAGGGCGGCGCCGTAGCCGAAAAATTCGAGATGGCCTACCTGCGGCCGCTCGCCATCGGCAATCCTTCCAAGGCCGACGCCGAAAAGGCCTGGAACGCCGGTGCCGCGACGCCCGCCGACTACCGCACCCTCCAGGACTTTCTGTTCCGCTACATCGCTCTCGAGTGCGGACGTCTCGGCCTGGCCGTCCACATCCACACCGGCGCGGGGGGCGGCGGCTATTTCGATGTCGCCGGCTCCCGCCCCGGTCTGCTCGAACCTCTCTTTAATGACCCCGCGCTGCGCAAGACGAACTTCGTCATGCTCCACGGCGGCTGGCCGTACCCGGCCGAGATCGCCGCGCTGCTCACCAAGCCGAACGCCTATGTGGATTTCTCGGTCCACGGCCTGATGGTCTCTGGCCCGGACTTCGCCGCCAACCTGCGCGGCTGGCTCGAAGCCGTGCCGGAAAAGGTGCTCTTCGGCACCGACGCCTATCCCTTCGCCCCGCAGGCGAACCTCGGTTGGGAGGAGATGGCGTACGTGCTCGCGAACTCAGGCCGCCAGGCGCTCGGCGTCGCCCTCACGGGCATGGTGCGCGACGGCTCGGTCACCCGGGAGCGGGCCATTGAGATCGGCAAACTGGTCCTCCGCGAGAACGCCGCGAAGCTCTACGGCTTGAAGTAGCGCGCCACGCGCCGGCCGCACAGCGTAGCCGCGCCGAGGCGCGGACATGGACGGCCTCCCGCCATGGGTTTGGGTGGCATTCCCTAGCTCGGCGACTCCGGCAGGTTATCAAGTATCAGGGTATGTATAATCTGTCGGACCGAGGGCAAGGGAGGGTGCATGCACGACATCGTGATCGTCGGCGCCGGGACAGCCGGGAGCGTGCTGGCGGAGCGGCTGACGGCATCCGGACAGCTGCGGGTGCTCCTGCTGGAAGCCGGCGGCCAGCCTGCGAGCCAGTTCGTGCGGATCCCGGCCGGGTTCGCGCGGCTGTTCCGCTCCAAACTGGATTGGGCCTACGAAAGCGAACCGCTGACCGGCGCGGGGGGCCGGCGCGTCTTCACGCCGCGCGGCAAGATGCTGGGCGGCAGTTCCAACATGAACGCGATGATCCACCAGTGGTGCCACCCGGCGGATTTCGACGGCTGGGTGGACGCCGGCGCCACGGGCTGGAGCTGGCAGGAAGTGGCGCCAGTCTTCCGGGCACAGGAGCGCTGGCTCGGCGAAGACGGTGGCGGCGTGCGGGGACGCGAGGGTCCCATGACGATCTCGCCCAACCGGCACGCGCATCCGCTCTCGCACCATTTTGTGGCGGCTGCCCGCGCAGCGGGGCTCACCGGTCCGCAGGACTATAACGGCGCAGCTTACGAAGGCGCCTGGATGTGCCAGATCGCGCAGCAGGACGGCCGGCGCTACAGTGCCTACCACGCGTACCTGGAACCGGCGATGCGGCGCCCGAACCTGGAGGTACGCACGGGCGCGCACGCCGTGCGCATCGGGATTGAAAACGGGCGGGCCGCCAGCGTCACCGTCCGCCGCGGCGGCGTCGAGGAGACGCATCGCGCTGGGCGCGGGATCGTCCTGTGCGCCGGAGCGTACGGAACCCCGCAACTGCTGCTGCTCTCGGGTATCGGCCCGGCGGCTGACTTACAGCGCATGGGGATCACGCCCGTCCGGGACGCCGCCGAAGTCGGCGCGAATCTGCAGGAGCATCCGCTGGTGCCGGTCGTCCACCGGACCCGCGGCACGAACACGTTGAAGAGCGCGGAATCCCCGCTGACTCTGCTCCGCTACCTGTTGTTCCGCAGCGGCATGCTCGCCTCCAACGCGGTGGAGGCGATGGCCTTCACCCGGCTTCCGGAGGCGGGGGGCGCGCCGAACTTCGAGATGCTCTTCGCGCCCCTCGAATGGCGCAATCAGGGACTGGAGCCGCCGCGGATCGACGCCGTCTCGTGCGCGGCGATCCTCCTGACGCCGCGCTCCCGCGGGCGGGTTTGGCTCAAGACCGCCGACCCCCTGGCGGCGCCGGCGATTGACCTCGGGTTGCTGAGCGACCCCGAGGGCGCCGACGCCGCGGTGATGCTGGCGGGGCTGCGTCTGATCCGCAAGGTGCTGGGCACCGCCCCGCTGGCCCAATTCGGAGACGGGGAAGTTTTTCCCGGCGCGGGTTGCGACGATGACCGCGAGTTGCTCGCGCGGATGTGCACGGAGATCCAGACCGTGTACCATCCCACCAGCACCTGCCGGATGGGCTCGGATGCGGGCTCGATTGTCGATCCCCAACTGCGGGTGCGTGGCCTGGACGGACTCTGGATCGCGGACGCATCGGTGATGCCGGCGGTCCCGCGGGGACATCCGAACGCCGTGGTCGCCATGATCGCCGGGCGGGCGGCGGATTGGATTCAAGCCGGTTAGCGGCGCTGCCTACGGGATCCGTTCGGTCTTCTCGGCCTGCTTTTCGATCTCAGCCCGGTTGCGCAACGCCGGACGGAGCTGGTTGCGCGACAACAGCTCCACCTGGTCGGAGATGTGCTTCGAACCGCTCTGCGACGCGTTGCCGTAGCTCAGCAGCGCGAACGCCCGGATCGGGTTGCCGAACTCGACGGTGGCGACGTAGCTGTCGCCGTGCCGCGCCGCGTACCGCCCATTGCCGAGCGCGCGGAACCCGAAGGTCCGAAAAATACCCAGCGGTCCGGGACCGCCCGATGCCGGCAAGTCGGCATTTCCGGCCCGCAGCCGGAACGCTTCACCCCACGCCGGATCGAGCCGCCCGAAGTTCGTGCGGACCTCCTGCGTCGCCGCCGCCAGCGCCTTCACGGCCTCTCCCGGGTTCGCCAGTCCGGAAGGACCCGCGAGCGGTTCTTTCGGGTTCCAGGCCACACGGTAATGTTTCGTCGCGCCGGGGTCGAAGCGCATCGCGTCGCCATTCCGCGACCAGTGCCGCGTGAACGCCTCGAACAGCACTGCTCCGCGGCTGGCCGCGTTCACGGTGCGGTCCCATTTCTCGAGCACCGCCGCGGCTTCGGGCTGCGACGGCTTCGCGGCGGCGATCAGGTCCGGCAGGACACGCCCCGCCATCTCGACCGCCGTCGAATGCTTGCGCGCCATGAAGTCCTCGAACGTCAGCTTCGCCGGCTCGCTGAGCAGCCGCACGGAGCTTTGCGCCCGAAACTGAAAGAAGCGCGGCGCGACGTACGCGGGATACCGCGCCGGATCAAGCGACGGCGGCAGCGTGTCCACCCACGGCGGATCGTTGGCGTTCTGCAGCCAGCCGGCCGGCGGATCCACCAGCTTCGGCAAATCGCGATACTCGTGCGTGCGCGTCCAGAGGGTCTGCTTCGAGGTCCCGGGGACGATCCAGTCCCAGCGGTAGTCGCCCGCCGGACGCTTGGGCACGCGGCCGTTGAACAAGTGCAGAATGTGGCCGTCACGGTCCGCGTAGATGACGTTGTACGCCGGGATCTGCAGCCGCGCCAGTTGCTTCTCGAACTGCGCCAGGTTCCCGGCCTGCGCCATCATCCAATACTGGTGCAGCATCCACGGCTGGTCGAGGCTCGCCATCCGCATGGCGACCGCCTTGCCCTTGCGTTCCACCATCACGGGCCCGTGGACCGAGCGCCGCACACGCAGCGGCTCGTCTTTGAGCGATCCGTCCGGCTGCCGGACCTTCAAGGGAACGGTTCTTTCGTCCAGCTTGCGCGAACCACTGCCCCAGCGGTATCCCGCGCCGGTCAGTTCCAGCTCGTAGAGGTCCGTGTTGTCGATCGGATTCACCGTGGTCATCCAGCCGAGGTGGTCATTGAACCCGAGCCGGATCACCGGGATCCCCACCTGCGCCGCGCCCGAGATGTCGACGCCGGGCGCCACCAGGTGCGCCTCCATATAGGTCGTCGAGCCGCCCCATTCCAGGTGCGGATTGATCAGCAGCATCGCCTTGCCGTTCGCGGACTTCGCGGGCGCCACCGCCCAGCCGTTCGAGCCGTTCTCCCATTCGCGCTCCACGCGATTGCGCAGCGACGAAGGACCGACAATGCCCAGGTGCACCACGCGCTGCGCGTGGCGCATCACGTCGGCGCCGTCCACGGGCAGCACCTGCCGCACCGAGGGGGCGATCTCGTCCGGATGCTCGCGCGCGTAGTCGTTCAGGCCCTGCACGAAGGCGTCGATGAGCTTCCGGAAGTCCGCCGGCTGGCGGCGGTACCAATCCGCGCCGCGCTCGGGCGCGCCCAGGGTCCACAGCCACTGATCCCCGGCCAGGAAGTCCCGGCCCCAGTACTCGGCGCCGCGGCCCCGCGCTTCGCCATACTGCCGCAGCAGCAGGTTCGCGTGGTTGTGCATTTGCGCGCGGCCGTAGGCGTAGAACAGCGAAGCGTGGTCCTTGGCGTAGATGTGCGGGACGCCCCAGCGGTCCCACAGGATCTCCGCGCGCGGTTCCGCCGCCGCGGCTGCAACGGCCAGCAAGGCAAGCCAGGTTCTCATTTCTTGCGGGATCCGATCGCGTAGAGCGCCTTATCCGTGCGCAGGAACAGTTGCCCTTCCGAGACGGCGATGCTGCTCAACACAAACTCGGGGATACTGTTCTCGGCCAGGATCTCGAACTTGGGACCCGCGGCCAGCACCGTTGTCAGACCCTCTTCGTTCGTGAGGTAGATCTTGCCGTCCGCGAGCACCGGCGAGGCCGAATACGTCCCGGGCTTGATGCGCTCGCCGCCGTAGATCTGCTGGCCGGTCTTCGCGTCCAGGCAGTAGACGATGCCGCGGTCGTCGGCCGAGTAGAAATACTTGCCGTCGGAAACCGGCGTGGGGACGTCGGGTCCGTTATTGAACTGGAACACGCGGTGGGACTCGGTGACGTCGCCGCGCCCGCCCGGCCGGTACGCCTGCAGCGGCCGCACCCGCGTCGGCGCGTAGATGATCCCGTCGACGAAGATCGGCGACGCCACCACGCGATTCATGGGATTGTTCCGCGGGTTGAAGCCCTTGGCGCGCCACAGTTCCTTGCCGGTCGCGAGGTCGTGTCCGGTGAGCACGTCGCCGCCGCTGATCACCAGTTCGCCGTTGGCCAGTAGCGGCGTCGTGTAGGCGTCCGGCGACTCCGCGATCGCCTCAGTCGGCCGCTCGACGCGCCACACGGTCTTGCCGGTCTTGGCGTCGAGACGCAGCACGTACGACGGGTCGTCGGTCTTCATCCCGTGCAGGACTTCGATGTACAGCGCATCGCCCGCGAGCAACGGCGACGACGCGTAGCCCCAATTCAGGCCGAATGCCCCATGATCCTTCTGGATCTCGCGCGCCCACAGCTCCTTGCCCGCATAGTCGAAGGCTTTGACGATACCCGTGCCCGTGACGGTCCAGACGGCCTTGCCGTCGGTGACGGGCGTCGGCGACGACATGTTCTGCTTGCGCATCTTCACGTCGCCGGCGCCGAGTAGCTTCTTCCAAAGGACCTTGGGGCCGGTGCGGTCGATGCACCACAACTCGAGGTTGCCGTTCTCGGCGACGTTGAGGAAAATCCGGTCGCCCCAGATCACGGGCGTCGAGCCGGACCACGCCGGAAGCGGCAGCTTCCAGGCGATGTTCTCCGTGGGGCTCCACTTGACGGGAAGATTCGTTTCGCCCGAGCGGCCATCGTTGCGTGGTCCGCGCCAGTTCGGCCAGTTTTCGGCCGCCAGGCTGAGGCACGCGAGGAAAAGGAAGATCAGGCGCATGATCAGTCAGGATAGCGAAGCGCGCGGGGAAGCGCTTGCCGCCGTCGGGCGCGCGGCTCTGGAAGCCGCCTGACCGCAACGCGCCGGAAAGGGATATCCCCATTGCCGCGCCTGCCGGCGGGCGTTCGCCGAGGCAGTTCGGGGTCCGCTTCGATAGCAAGAAGTGATTGATTGCAGGGCAGTTGCGCGGGAGCGCCGGGAAATACGGGGGATGCCCCGGGATGACCCTGCGTTGCGGGAGGGCCGATTTACGGGGGTTTGGTGAGAGCGGCGCAGCGTGGGAGGGAAAATCTGGCGCAGCGCGGGACTGAGGCAAGTTTGCGGGTTTGGAGAATGTCTGCAAGTGGTTGGATAGTTTCGGGTTAGATGCTGAGGTTCCGGAGTTCAGGGGATGGCGGGGGATGCCCCCGAACTGCGGCGCTGCTACATTTATGTGTGATGAAGACCCTGCTTTTCCTGGCGGCCGCGGCTTCCTGCTGCGGCCAGATCGCACAGATTTCGGGTGAGAAGATCCGCGCCCACGTGAAGTTCTTGGCGAGCGATCTGTTGGAAGGGCGCAGTCCGGGCGACCGCGGCGGCAAGCTCGCGGAGCAGTACCTGGCGGCGCAGTTCGCGCTCCTGGGCCTGAAGCCCGCGGGCGACCACGGGACCTATCTGCAGCGCGTGCCGCTGGTGGGCGTGACGCCCCAACCGGCCTCGCAACTCGCCGTGGTGCGGGCCGGAGCGCCCGCGCGGTTCACCTGGCTCGACGATTTCGTCGGCATCTCGCGCGAGCAGAAAGAAGTCAGCGACTTCGACGCCGACGCGGTGTTCGTAGGCCACGGGATCACCGCGCCGGAGTACGGTTGGGAAGACTACAAGGGCGTTGATGTGAAGGGCAAGGTCGTCGTGCTGTTCACCGGCGAGCCGCCGTCCGACGACCCGAAGTTCTTCCAGGGACGCGCGCTGACCTACTACGGCCGCTGGACCTATAAGTACGAAGAAGCCGCGCGCCAGGGCGCGCGCGCCGCGATCATCATTCACACCACGCCCACGGCCAGCTACGGCTGGGAGGTGGTGCGCAGCAGTTGGGGCCGGGAAGATCCGCAAGTGAAGAACGCGCCGGGCGAGGCGGACCTGGCGTTCGCGGGCTGGGTGACTGCGGCCGCGAGCGAGAAGCTGACGGGGCGCGACGCCTCCGGGCTGCTGCAACTGGCGGATGCGCGCGGCTTCAAGCCCTTCTCGTTGAACGTGCGGGTACGCGGGTCGGCGCGCAGCGCGCTGCGCGAGATCGAGACCTACAACATCGCGGGCATGATTCCGGGCAGCGATCCGAAGCTGAAAGACGAAGCGGTCGTTTTCAGCGCGCACTGGGATCATCTCGGAGTCGGCGAGGCGGTGAACGGCGACACGATCCGTAATGGTGCGGTGGACAACGCGACGGGCTGCGGCATGCTGCTGGAAATGGCGCGCGCGTGGGCGGCGCTGGGCGTGAAGCCGCGCCGTTCGGCGATCTTCCTGGCGGTGACCGCCGAAGAGGGCGGGCTGCGCGGCAGCGAATACTACGGGCAGCACCCGGCGATCCCGGCGGCGAAGACGGCGCTGAACCTGAACTTCGATTCGTTCTTCCCGTTCGGCAAGACGCGCGACGTGCAGGTGACGGGCGCGGAGCGCACCACGGTGTGGCCGGCGGTGCAGGAGGCGGCGCGGCGGATGCAACTGGCCATTCGCCCGGACGCGCGCCCGGAGGCCGGGCATTATTACCGCAGCGATCATTTCTCGATGGCGCGCGTCGGGATCCCGGCGTTTTCGATCAATGCGGGCACGGAGTTCGCGGGTATGGCGGCGGGCGAGGGCGCGAAGATCCACGAGGCGTACAACGCGAGGAGCTACCATCAACCGTCGGACGAGTACAAGGACGACTGGAACTTCGCCGGCATGGAGCAGATGGCGCAGTTCGGGCTGCTCATCGGGATGAACGTGGCGAACGATCCGCGGATGCCCACGTGGGTGGCGGGCGATGAGTTTCTGAAGGCGCGGGAGAAGAAATGATCACGACGGAGCGCCGCGGGCATGTCTTTCTGATGGGCCTGAACCGCGTGGAGAAGCGCAACGCCTTCGATCCGCCGATGTTCCACGCGCTGGCCGCGGCCTATGGCGAATACGAGCGCGACCCGGAGCTGTGGTGCGCGGTGGTGTTCGCGCACGGGGATCACTTTTCGGGCGGGATCGACCTGGCGCAGTATTCCGAGCGTTTCGCGCAGCCGAGCGATGCTTTTCCGATGGGGGAGGGCGAGATCGATCCGTTCGGGATGCGGTCCCATCTCACCAAGCCGCTGGTGATTGCCGCGCACGGAATCGCGTACACCATCGCGATCGAGATGATGCTGGCGGCCGACATCCGGATCGCGGCGGCGGACGTGCGGTTCGCGCAGCTCGAAATCTGCCGCGGGCTGTATCCGCTGGGCGGCGCGCCGTTCCGGCTGGCGCGCGAAGCCGGCTGGGGCAACGCGATGCGCTGGCTGCTGACGGGCGAGGAGTTCGGCGCGGCGGAGGCGCTGCGCATCGGGCTGATCCAGGAGATCACGGAGCCGGCGAAGCAACTGGAGCGGGCGGTCGCGCTCGCGGAGCGGATCGCGGAACAGGCGCCGCTGGGCGTGAAGGCGACGCTCAAGTCCGCGCGGTCGGGCCTGTACGAGGGTGAGGCAGAGGCGATCCGGCGGATGCGCGAGGATCTGCCGGAGATCATGGCAAGCGCGGACATGGCGGAGGGCGTGGCGAGTTTCCGGGAGCGGCGGAAGGCGCGGTTCACGGGGAGGTAGCGGTGGTGCGGTTAGTGGGGCTGCTCGCAGTAGTAGCGAGTGCGGCGGACTTCCAGTCCGTGCGGGCGGCGGCGCGCCGGTTCGAGCGGGCCTATCCGAACGGTTTGCGCCAGATCGATACGCCGGAACTCGAGAGGCTCAAGAGAGAGGCGCTCGCGTGGTTTGAAGCGGAACTCGCGCGCACCGGGGATCCCGTTGCAGCGGCCACCCGGCTGAACCGGCAGATTCCGAGGATCACCGCGCCGCGTTCCAGCGATCCCGATAAGAACCTTTTCCAAGCCAACGTCGGTACCGTATCCCCGGTGCGCGCCAGCCGGTTTCGGGTAAGCCCCGATCATGCGGTAGTGGTCATCGGCGTGGGCATCGTGTGCGGCTACGACGAGTCCGTCTTTGTCTATCGGAAGGCGGATCGCTGGAGCAGGGTGCTGGCGATCGAGGCCACGGAGTCCCCGGGGCGGCCTTACCTGCCGCGGTACTATCAGCACCTGTTGCTCTCGCCGACGGACGAGAGCGGGCGAAGGCTGTTCGCGGCCGACAGCTTCCATCCGTGGTGCACCTCGAACTTCAGCAGGTACACCGTGCTGGCGTTCCAACTGAGCGAGGTTCGCGCGGAGGAGGTTGCGTTTCTGACCTTTTCGAGCTGGGGGCGAATCTCAAAACTGAAGGTCGACAACCGCGGCCTGCTCGCTGAGTACTACGATACCGAGGGCGACCGACACCCCAGGATTCCGCTGCACCTCCGCTTTTACCAGGGGTACTTCGAACGCGTGGAGCCGATTGCCCACTACGTCGAGGACTTCGTCGCCGAGTGGACCCAAACGCCATGGCCGGAAGCGGCCCGCTGGTCCCGTGTCACCGACTTGGAGGAACTCGCACGGGCCCACCGCGAGCGCCACGAAGAGCGTTTCTACCGGCGGATTGCAAGCCTGCATGGCTGCACGCAACCGGACTTGTTCCAAGTCGGTGCGAGGTTCGAACAAAGGGACGCCATGAAGGATCGAGTCAGCTATTGGCGCTACTACATCGTGCGGCAACTCGCCGCGGAGAGCTTCCGAATGGAGGAGGTCCGGACGCAGACGCTGCCCGGTTGCCGCAGGGAACTCGAGTTCCGGTCGCGCGCCGACCCGGGGATCCCGATGCCTCAGTAACGGCGGGCTAGCGGTCCAGACGGGTCGGGAAGCAACGGACCGGGTGGAACGAAAACGGAACCAAGAACGGGCAAGAACGGGGGCATCCCCCACCATCCCCCGAACTGCAACGACCAAACTTGCAAGTCGTGCTGCTCCAGGTACTTTCGCCCAGTTCTCCGGATCGCGAAAACGCCTCACAACCGTTCCGAGCCAGATTTCGTCTATCTGAATCGACAGCCGGTTCGCCGCCGCGCAGTTGCTTCTTGGACGGTTCGAACCTGGTTCCCGTCCGAGCCGCCGTTGCCGGTAACCCCAGCGCCCTGCTTCAGGGAAGGTTTGAATTCATTGGGTGTTTCGCGGGAGCGCCCGAATTTACGATGGAGCCGAGGCGCCTGGACCTGCAGGTCTTCGGGCCCCTCCGGCGAGATGGAAAAGTCCGTCAGTAGCGGTCTGAGGCGAATTCGAGGTGTCTTCGCAGATAGGTTAAGTGCTTCGCTAGCATCCGGTTGGCGGGATTGGCTCCGCAGTTCGGGGGATGGTGGGGGATGCCCCCGTTCTGCCTCGTTCTGCCCCGTTCTGCGCGCGTTCTGCCCCGTCCTGCCCCGCGGGTGCCTGCCGCCAGCTGATGACGGCGGTCCGATTGGGCAATCCGCGGTTGCGATGCAGAACCGCGATCTCCCGTTCCCCGGCCCGCGCGGTTGTTAGAGAATACTTCCATGCGTTTCAGTACCTACTTCTTGGTTCTTACGGCGGTGGCCGTCGCCCGGGCGCAGCAGGGCGTGCCCACGCCCTCGCTCGCCGATGATGAGAAGAACCCACGCCTGATGGCCGGGCTGGAACGGCGCACGGTGACGGTGGACGGGCGCGAGCGCGTCTTCTACATCCACAAGCCCGCCGGACTCAAGACTCCCGCGCCGGCGCTTTTCGCCCTCCACGGCGGCAACGGGACCGCCCCGCGCCGGGCGCAGCAGACTGGGTTCAACGCGATCGCGGACCGGGACAAGTTCCTGGCCGTCTATCCCCAGGGCGTGAACTACGGCTGGAACGACGGCCGCAACACGGACTTCCTGAAAGCCCGGCACGAGAACGCCGACGACATCGGGTTCTTCCGCGCCATGTTCGCGGCGCTCACCAGCTCGGGCGAAGCCGACGCGAAGCGGCTCTACGTTGTCGGCGGTTCCAACGGCGGCATGATGACGCACCGGCTGGCGTGCGACATCACCGGACAACTGGCCGCGGTGACGATCATGGTGGCGAGCCTGCCAGAGCCGCTGGCGCCCGCGTGCCGCCCCTCGCGGCCGCTGCCGGTGCTGATGATGAACGGCACGGCGGACCCCCTGGTGCGGTTCGACGGCGGCGTGGTGGCGTTGCGCGAGGACAACGGGCGAACCATTCCGGTGCTGGACACCGTGGCGTTCTGGCGCAAGGCGAACGGCTGTCCCGAGAAGGCCAAGGAGTCGCAGGTGCCGGATCGCGACCCGGAGGACAGCATGCGGACCGACGTCTTCACGTGGGCGCCGTGCAAGGGCGGCTCCGAGGTGGTCTTCTACAAGATGAACGGCGCGGGCCACGGCCTGCCGGGACGCTCCCGGGTGAAGAGCGAGGCCGCCGAGCGGCTGGGCGGAAAGTCGAGCAACGACTTCGATTCCAGCGAGGAAGCGTGGGCGTTCGTGAAACGGTTCGTATTGCCCTAGCGGAGCCGGAATGCCACGCTACGTCGCGTTCCTGCGCGCGATCAACGTGGGCGGACGCAACGTCACCATGGAGACGCTGCGCTCGGTGCTGGCGCCGCTGCAACTCGGGAATCTGGGGACCTTCATCGCCAGCGGGAACGTCATCTTCGAAACCAGGGCCGCCCCGGCGAAGCTGGAGACGCGGATCGCGCACACGCTGGAAGCCGGGCTGGGCTATCCGGTAAAGACCATGCTGCGCTCGTTCGAGGAAGTCCGCGCGATCGACGCCGTGGCGCGCAGCCTGCCGGAGAGCACCGCGAAGAACGTCGGGTTGCTGGCCGCGGAGCCCGCCGCCGCGGCGGTGCAGGCGTTCCTGAAGCTGCAGACGCCGCTCGACAAGCTGGAGGTCCGGGGGCGGGAGCTGTACTGGCTGTCGCAGGTGAAGCAGAGCGAGTCCGCGCTGTTCAAAGTCGATTTCGAGCGGGTGCTGCAGGTCCCGCTGACGATGCGCGGCGCGAGCACGATCGCGAAGCTGTGCGCCAAGTATCCGGCGTGACCCGGCCCTCCGAGGAGCGAAACTAAGGACATGATCGCAACGCTGACGCTGGCCGCGTGGATCGCCGCCGCGCCGGAACCCGTGCAGCGGACGTATGAGGCTTACGCCGCGGCGGAGGAAATCCGGATGCGGGCCGAGTTGGGCGGCGGCGCATTCTTTCCCGCGGACGGCCGGGAGCGGCTGCGGCGCGGCGAGACGCTGGTGGAGAACGTGAGCCCGCCGGCGGTGCCGAACGGCCTCATCCACCACCGGCGCGCGCGAGCGTACGCGCCGCGGGCGAGCTACCTGCAGGCGCTCGCGCTGGTAGAGGATTACGCGAACTACCCGCGCGTGTTCCGGCCCGACATTCAGGCCGCGCGGGTGCTGGCGCGCGAGGGGCACGACGCGCGCGTGTTTCTGCAGATCGTCAAGAAGAGGATCCTCACGGCGACGCTCGACACCGAGCACGAGATCCGGTACACGGAACTCGACGCCCGGCGCGGCTACAGCTTCACGCGGACCACGAAGGCGGCGGAAGCCGGCCGGTCCGACCGGGGGTTCCTCTGGGACATCCGGTCGCACTGGCGGTTCTGGGAAGCCGACGGCGGCGTGTACATCCAGGTGGAATCGATTTCGTTGTCGCGGGACGCGCCGCCGGGGCTCGGCTGGATCGTCAACGGCTTTGTCCAGAGCGTGCACCGGGACTTCCTGGTGCACCTGGTGGAAGCAACGTGCCGGGCGCTCACCGGAGGCGCGGGGAACTGAGTCAGTCGACGCGCAGCGCTTCCAGCGGATCCACGCGCGTGGCGCGGCGCACCGGCAGGTAACTCGCGGCCAGGGCGCTGAGCGCGAGCAATCCCGCCGCGGCCGTGAGCGCCAGCGGATCCAGGGGCTGCACACCGAACAGGACGCTCGCCACGTAGCGCGAGAGCGCGGCCGCGCCCGCCAGCCCGAGCCCCACGCCGATGGCGACCAGCAGTCCGGTCTGGCGCAGCACCAGCGCGGCGACGTTAGCGGTCTCCGCGCCCAGCGCCATGCGGATGCCGATCTCCCGGGTGCGGCGCGCGACCGAGAAGGCGAGAACGCCATACAGGCCGACGGCGGCGAGCGCCGTGGCCACCAGCGCAAAGCCCGCGGTGAGTTGCGCGAGCAGCCGCTCAGTGACCAGCGCCTGATCGAGGATCGCTTCCACGCTGCGGACGTCGGCGAGCGGCAGATTGGGATCGAGGGCGCGGACCAGCGGGCGGAGCAGGGCGGCGGTCTGCATAGGGTCGCCGCTCGTGCGCACGTACAGAGTGAGCCCGCCGGAACCCATGGAGTCTGCCACCTGAGCGGCGGGCAGGTAGCAGAAGCGGGGCGGGGCGTCGCGCACGTCGGTATAGCGAGCATCCTTCACCACGCCGACGACCTCGGTATCCAGCTTGCCGTCGAACCCGATCCGCTTGCCGACGGCGCTCTGTCCCGGCCAGAAGTAACGGGCCATGGTCTCGTTGATAATGGCGACGCCCGGCGCGCCCTCGCGGTCCTGCGCCGTGAAATCGCGTCCGGCGGCGAGGGCCATGCCGACGGTTTCGAAGTAGCGCGGCGTCACCACGTCGGTGTGCGGGCTATGGCGCTCGTTCGGCTTGGGCGTGTAGCCTTCGGCCACCATGCCGTTGATGTCGAATTCTCCAGTAAGCAGGCCGATATTGCCAGCCGAAGCCGCGCGCACGCCGGGCAGCGCGCGGATCTGCTCCAGCAGGGTTTCGAAGAAGCGGTTCATCTGGGCGCCGGTGTACTTGTTGAGCGCGGGGGTGACGGTGGCGGTGAGCAGGTTCTGCCGGTCGAAGCCGAGGTCCACGGAGCGGAGGTTCGCCAGCGTGCGCAGGAACAGCGCGGCGCCGGCCAGCAGCATCAGTGACAGTGCGACTTGCGCGACCACCAGCGAGCCGCGGAGGCTGAAGAGCCGGAGGTCGCCGCCCTGGGAGTCCCGTTGCAGGGATGGCGCCAGGGTGATGCGCCGCGCGAACCGCGCCGGCGCCAGGCCGAACAGGATCGCGCACAGCAGCGCCACCGCGGTCACGAAGGCGAACACCCGGTAGTCGAGCGTCACGTGGCGGCTCAAGGCGACGCCGTCAGGCAGGAAGCGGAGCACCGCCTCGCCGATCCACGTCGCGGTGAGGATGCCCAGCGCGCCGCCCGCGGCCGCCAGTAGCAGGCTTTCCGCCAGGAACTGCCGCAGCAGTTGCCAGCGTCCTGCGCCAAGCGCGGCGCGGATGGAGACCTCGCGTTCGCGCGCCGTGGCGCGCGCCAGCATGAGGTTGGCGAGGTTCGCGCAGGCGATCAGCAGGACGAAGCCGGTGACCGCGGAGAGGATGTACAGGGGCAGCGCCATGGTCCGCTGCAGGCGGCCAAAACCCCGAAAGCCGGGCCGCAGTTCGAGCGTCATTTTGTCGCGCTGGGCGGCGGCGCGCGCGCGGCGCTCCGCGGGGACCATCGCCAATTCCTCGCCGAGCAGTTGCTGATACAGCACCTTTAGTGACGCCGCGGCGGTGGTCTGGCTGACGCCGGGCTTCAGCCGCCCGAGGATGGTCAGCCACTGCTGGCGGCGGTTCTGGAGGCGCGTGGCCGGCTCCAGGAACGTAGCCGTCATCATCATGGGCATGTACAGGGCCGGCTCCCGGCTCTGTTCCAGGCCGTAGAAGCCCGCCGGCGCGACGCCCAGGATCGTAATGGGCTGGCCGTTGAGGATGATCTTGCGCCCGGGAATTTCGGGGTCGGCGCCGAACTGGGTTTGCCAGAGGGAATGGGAGATCACGGCGACGGGATGCGCGCCGGGGTCGCGGTCGTCTTCAGGGGTGAAGAAGCGGCCGGCGGCCGGCTGCAGACCCAGCATTGCGAAGAACCCGCCGCTGACCAGCGCGCCATGGATGCGGCGGGGTTCGCCGGAGCCCGCCAGGTGCAGCGGCACATTCGCCCAGCCGGTGAGGCCGGAGAGGACTTCGTTGCGGTCCCGGAGGTCGCGGAACATGGGGTAGCTGAAGCTCGCGTTGAAGCCGTCCGCCGAGTGGGAGCCGACGACGACCAGTTGGTCCGGCGCGGCGGCGGGCAGGCCCTTGAGCAGCGCCTCGTTGACCACGGAGAACAGCGCGGTGTTGGCGCCGATGCCGAGCGCCAGGATCACCATGGCGACGGCGGCGAAGCCGGGGTTGCGGGCGAAGCCGCGGAGCGCGATGCGGAGGTCGGCGAGCATGGCGGGAGAGGAGCACGCGGAATGCCGGGTTCGGGCTTTGGTTTTGAGGCAGTTACGAGGCTGCGAGCGTCCGGTTCCGGACACTGGTGTACGGATTCAGGTGTGTTATTCTAAGGGTTCCCGGGCTCGTAGCTCAGTTGGTTAGAGCGCCTGCTTGACACGCAGGAGGTCGGAAGTTCGAGTCTTCTCGAGCCCACCACTTCCCCTCACATCGCTGGATCCTGGCTTGGCCTCGCGCCCGCGCGGTCGTACCCGCCTTTTAGAAATCCTTTCCATGTCAAGCTGTATGGAAAGGACAAGCCACCCTGTACCCCTCATACTGCGTCAAGACTCCCAGCCGCACCTCGGGATACCGTGGCTGATGTGAGCAGGCAGATTGTGGCGGTCAACGGGGTGGAGTGGCTGGAACTTGAATCACGTGCCCGCGGGGCCGGGATGAGTTCGGCTTCAGTCGTCAACAGAGAAGTTTGTTCTGAAAACGCCAATGCGCTTTTCGATTGACAGAGGAGATCGATACCCATAAACACGCTCTGTGTATCGCTAAAACCCGTCCATGAAAACGCGACAAACCCAGTCGAGTACTCACCCCGATGCACCGCCCTGTTCGTCAGCCAGACTGATCCCTTGTTCCTCGCAGAAGTACTCAACGAACCCCGGGACGTTCTTCGCGAGGGCGCGCAGAAGGTGCGGTATCGAAACTTGAATGTTCGCGGCTTGTTCATGGAGCTTGGTCACGAACAGGCCGGCGTCGAGGTCATACAAGCCTCGGAGGAATGTGGAAGGCGCCTCAACATTGATCCCCCAAGGCTGTAAGCTGGCCGCCGGGAAGTGCCGCCGATTGTAGGTGACAATCAGTTCGGAATGGGAGCGAACTGCGGTAGCGAGTACATGCCGGTCCTTGGGATCGTTCGTCAGGACATCGATGAGTGTCTCAAACCCCTCCACCTGCGCCTCCGGGAAGTGCCGCCGCAGTTCATCCGCGCGGCGAAGCGCCTTTTCGGGCGGCATCTCCCACTTTGAGATGAGGTTCCGGGTCACCTCGTCCATGATTGTTTGGGACCACTTTGGAAGATAGAGGCGAGGTGCCTCCGCCATGCGCAGCAGCGTATCCGCCAATGGCATCGGAATGAGAACGCACGCGTCCAATACGACGCGGTAGTCGGCCCTCACTCGTCTTCGCCACCCTCGGGAATGCCCGTTCGATCATAAAGGCCGGACTCGAATGCCTCGCGCGCGATTCGGTCGAGTGCTTCCTTCCGCTCAACATCGCGGCGCTTTTGGTGGGCAATCAGATCCTTCAAGTAAATGCGTCGGTGACTGCCTGCCTTGTGATACGGCAAGTCGCCGGCCTCCAGCAACTTGATCAGATGTGGCCGGGAAACGCCCAGAAGGTCAGCGGCGCGCTGAGTCGTCAATTGCTGATTCTCCGGGATCAGGACAATCGCCCGGCCCAACCGCATATTCCGCGCAATGTCCTTAAGCAGGCGGTAGACCGCATTCGGTAGCTCAAGCCGCTCCCCATCGGCCCCGACCAAGGCGGGCGAACCGAGTTGAAGCATTCGATGCAGCTCTCGAATCTGGCCTTCGTCCGACTCCGGCAGAACGACGGGTTGGTGCGGCATGTCCATTCCTCCAACCCAAAGATACCATCCATGCGAAATAAACGCACCGCATTCGAATCAATCGAATCGCAGAAAGTCGGGACAGGATGGGCAGGATCGCCGCTCATGTAGGAACATCGAAAATAGGAGCATCGATAATCTTCTCTATGCACATGCTGCACACCAGGATCAGGATTTCGTGTTCCGGTCACGAACGCCCGCTCTCATTATTTCTCAGCCGCGAACGGGAGCGTCCGGAGCCGCTATGCGCCGCGGTCCGCGAGCAGCGCCGTCAGGTCCTGGTCGATCTTGGCGCAGATCTCCTCGAGCGGCAGGTCGTTTTCGTCGTCGCCGAACGGACCCTCGATCTCGACGCCGATCTCCTCGATGCCGAAAAACACGTAGGTGATCACGAAGACGTCGAGCACGGCGCCCCAGCCAAACTGGTCCACGAGCGCGAACGGCAGCGAGTAGCAGTACAGGATCAGGGCGCGCCGCAAGTGGACCACATACGCAAACGGCAGCGGCGTCGTCCGGATCCGTTCGCAGGCGCCCACGTAGTCGATCAGGAGCTGCACGTTGTGATCGAGCATGCCGAGAACGTAATCGCTGATGCGCCCCTCCCGCGCTGCCGCGGCCAGTTGTCCGGTAAGCTGCCGCGCGGCGTATAGCGGACGGTGCGGTGCTGCCTCCAGCCCGGCCGCGTCCGCAGCGCCCAGCCGGCCGGCCATCGGGCCGATGCCCGCGCTGCCGCGCAGGTGGAGCATCGCCGCATACGGCAGGGCGATCGTCCAGTGGACCACGGGCCCGGCCGCCGCGCCCAGGTGCGTCACCGCCAGCCGCGCCAGGTTGCGCGTCTCGTTCACGATGCCGCCCCACAGCTTGCGGCCTTCCCAGAAGCGCTCATAGCTCGCGTTCGTGCGAAAGACCAGCAGCAGGCCGAGCGCAAACCCGGTGAGCGTGTGCACGCTCAGCGGGATCGCCACCGGCTGGACGTACCGGTGAAACGCCACCACCGCCGCCGCCCACAGCACGCAGGCGGCAACGCGCCCGATGATCTCGCGGACCATCGAACCGCGGATATCGAAGAAGTGGTCAAACCACCGGTGCGGGTCGTATTGAATCATGGCAATGGCCGCTAAAACACGGCGCGCTGCTGCACCGCCGCCTTCGACGCCAGCGCGAACCGCGGCTCCGCCGGCAAGGATCCCGTGATCTGCCCGGCCAGGTACTCGCCGACCGCCGGACCATGCTTGAATCCGTGCCCGGAACCGCCCCCGGCGAGCCACACGTTCGGACACTCGGGGTGCAGATCCAACAAGAAGTCTCCGCTCGAGGTGTTCTCGTACTGGCACACCCGCGTCTCGACGACGGGCGCATCCGCCAGATCCGGGAAGCGGCGCCGCAGGAACTCCCGCACCGGACCGAGGGCGCCCGGCGTCAGTTGCCGGTCGCCGCGATCCGGATCGAAGCGCGGCCCGTGGACGTCGTTGGCGATCTTGAACCCGCGGCTTTCGAGGTCCGGCATGCCGTAGAAGGAATCGGCGTCGATCCAGGTGGGCATGGCCGGTGGCGCAAACCGCGCGTCGCCTGGCGGCACGCCCACGAACACGATCTCCTGTCGCGTGACGAAAATCCGGTCGCCCAGCAGCGCCGGAAACACCTTGCCCAGCCACGGACCGCACGTATAGATGAACTGGCCGGCCGCGATGGTCTCGCCGCGGGCGGTCTTCACTCCGGTAACCCGGCCGGTCGCCTCCGGCTCGCGGACCTCCGCAACCGCGAAGTCCAGACCACGGGAGCCCGCCTCGCGGACTACTTCGAACACGGCGCGGCGCGCCATCAGGGACCCGCTGCCTGGTTCGAGAATCGCCTTGCGGATGTCGCCGCTCGCCATCTGCGGATAGCGGCCCGCGAGTTCCGCGGCGTCCAGCGTCTCGAAGGGAATGCCTACCCGCGTCATCGTCGCGGCCGATTTGTCGAGCCGCGCCGTGTCGCCGGACGCCATCCACAGGACGCCGGTCTCATGGAACAGCGGCTGTCCGCACCGCGCCGCCAGCGCCTTCCATGCGCTGAGGGACCGCAGCGACCAGCGCGTGTAGATCTCGTCATCGGCGTACGACATCCGGATGATGCGCGATTCGCCGCCGGAACTCGAGCGGTTGTGCGCCGCGCCGTAAGCGTCCACCAGGACGACCTTCAGGCCCGCCGCCGTCAGTGCATGGGCGGTCCACGCGCCGAATACTCCCGTGCCGATCACCGCCACGTCGTAGGTCTTCTGGGTGCTCATGCTTTTCTCAGGCGCAGATCGCGGCCCGTCATCTCCTTCGGCTGCTCGACGCCCAGAATTCCGAGGATCGTCGGCGAAATGTCTTCCAGCGAGCCGCCGGCCCGGAGCTGGATGTCCTGCTCATTCACGTAAACAAACGGCACCGGGTTGGTGGTGTGGTACGTGTGCGGCCCGCCGGTGACGGGATCGATCATGGCCTCGGCATTCCCGTGGTCGGCGGTGATGATCCACGATCCGCCGTGCCGCCGCAGCGCGTCGTGGATCCGCCCGAGGCACGCGTCCACGGTCTCGACGGCTTTGATCGTCGGCGTGAGCTTGCCCGAGTGGCCGACCATATCCGCGTTGGCGAAGTTCATGACGATGACGTCGAAACCGCCCTGCTCGATCCCGCGGATCACGGTATCGGTGACGCCCGCGGCTGACATCTCGGGCTGCAGATCGTAAGTCGCCACCTTCGGCGATGCGACCATCTCCCGCTCCTCGCCGGGATACGGCTTCTCGTTGCCGCCGTTGAAGAAGTAGGTCACGTGCGCGTACTTCTCGGTCTCAGCGACGCGCAGGTTCTTCCAGCCGTGCGCAGCCATGACGTTGGCCAGGATGTTGTCCGGGTGCTCGCGCGGCAGCACGAAGGGGACGTCCAGCGTCTTGTCGTACTGGGTCATGGTGACGAACTTCAGATTCTTCGGGCACAGCGCGCGCGCGGGTCGTTCGAGGGTCCGTGACGTCAGCGCCTCGGTCATCTCGCGGCCCCGGTCGGCGCGGTAGTTGAAGAACAGGCAGGCGTCCTCGTCGCGGATCAGGCCCACGGGCTGGTTGCGCGCGTCGACGATGGTCACCGGCTCCAGGAACTCGTCGGTTACTCCTTTTTCGTAGCTGCGCCGGACGGCGTCCGCGGCGTTCGTGGACTTCTCGCCGTTGCCGAGGACCATGGCGCCTAACGCCCGCTCGATCCGTTCCCACCGCTTGTCGCGATCCATGGCGTAGTAGCGCCCCGAGAGCGACGCGATCCGCCCCACGCCGATCTCACGGAGTTTCTGCTCGAGCTCGGCGAGGTAACCCGCGCCGGACTCGGGCGGGGTGTCGCGTCCGTCCAGAAACGCATGCACGCACACATCGGAGACGCCTTCGGCCTTTGCCATCTCGAGCGCGGCATAGGCGTGGGTGAGCAGCGAGTGGACGCCGCCGTCCGAGCACAGCCCCATGATGTGCAGCCTCCGCGTGGCGGCATGCCGCATCAGGTCCTTCAAAAGCGGTTGGGAGAAGAACTCCCGGGTGGCGATCATCCGGTCGATCCGCGTCACGTCCATGTACAGGATCCGCCCGGCGCCGATGTTCAGGTGCCCCACCTCGCTGTTGCCCATCTGGCCTTCGGGTAGGCCGACATGGGGTCCGGAGGTGTGAACCAGGGTGTGCGGGTACTCGGCCAGCAGCCGGTCATAGTGCGGCTTGCGGGCCAGCGCGATGGCATTGCCGTCCACGGTGGGGGAATAGCCCCAGCCGTCGAGGATGGTGAGGACCAGGGGTTTCCGGTTCTTCATGGAATCTACAGCTTAGCGCGGGCCGGGGTGTGGCGCGCGTGCTACAGTGGGAAATCGGGTCCCGGGACCGGTCGACGGAGACCAACTCTTTCCGGATGATAGGGTTGGGAGCTTTTTCGAGGGCGCCGTTCAATGCCCGGAATCCCCGTCCAATGCGGAATGGCGACCCTTTAATCTTTCCCTCTGGCCGGTACTTCCGGGCATCGGTATACTGACGCCTTAGTACTATCCGAGTTGTGTAGTTCCATAGGTCCCTAGGAGAGTCCAACCGAGCGCTTATGCACAAGCCGATCAAATACGTGGAGAAAGCGGCAACCGTGGCCGCCAACGCTGCCTGGCAGGTTTTCGACCGCCTGAACCAGATCAAGCAAAACCCGTCCTTCACGCCTAAGTGGTCCGAGAAGCCGCTGCTGAAGTCCTGGCAGAAGACCAAGCCGCCGCTCGGCTGGCCCCGGACGACCGACTCCCTGTGTCCCAAGTGCGTGCCGGAGATCCGGCAGCAAATCGTCGACGGCAAACTGCCGGTCGATATCCTCAAGAACGAAAAGGTCGGCGAGATCAAGGCGCAGGTGATCGAGCGCGACGGCAAGATCCTCATGGTGAAGGACTGCCCGACGCACGGCCACTTCGAAGACCTGATGGCGATCGACGCCAAGTTCTTCAAGCACCTGGAAGAGAGCTTCCCGGGCCGCGACATCCGCGCGCACAACGACAAGAAGCTCCACAACCACGGCTCCTCGACGGTCACGCACGGCCGCGGCAGTGTTCTCACGGTCGACCTGACGAACCGCTGCAACATGATGTGCGACCCGTGCTTCATGGATGCCAACCAGGTCGGCTTCGTGCATGAGCTGACGTGGGAAGACATCAAGACGCTGCTGGACAACGCCATCTCGATCAAGCCGCGCCGCCAGATGTCGGTGCAGTTTTCGGGCGGCGAGCCGACGCTGTCGCCGTACTTCCTGGACGCCTGCCGCTACTCGCGCAAGGTCGGCTACAACTCGGTGCAGGCCGCGACCAACGGCATTGAGTTCGCCAAGTCGGTGGAGTTCTCGCGCCAGGCCGCCGAAGCGGGCCTGCGCTACGCGTACCTGCAGTTCGACGGCATCGGCAACGAAGCCAACTCGCACCGCGCCGTCGGCAACCTGTTTGACGTGAAGCTGAAGGCGATCGAGAACCTGTGGAACGCCGGCGTCGACATCGTGCCCGTGACGACCATCATCAACGGCGTCAACAACGAGCAGGTGGGCCGCATCATCCAGTTCGCCCTCGACAACCCGAAGAAGATCAGCTTCCTCAGCTTCCAGCCGGTGTCGTTCACGGGCCGCGACGAAGCGGTTACCGATGAGCGCCGCCACGCGCAGCGCTACACGCTCAGCCACCTGGCGCACGACGTCAAGAACCAGGTGGGCGTCGGCGAGCCGGTGCGCGACTGGTTCCCGATCTCGTTCATTTCGACCTTCTCCGACTGGGCCGACCTGGTGCACGGTCCGCAGGCGGACTGGGGCCAGCTCTCCTGCGGCTGCCACCCGAACTGCGGTATCGGCATGGCCGTCATGGTGGACAAGGAAACCAAGGAGCGCGTCCCCGTGACGGCGTTCCTCAACGCCGACCAGCTCGCCAAGGACATCGCCCGCGTCAACGACGCGGCGCGCGGCAAGTGGCTGTCGGTGGCCGGCATGGGCCTGGCGCTGCTCCGCAACTACGATCCGTTCCAGTCGCCCACCCACTTCAAGATGGTCGACCTGATGAAGAAGTTCGACAAGACCTTCGGCGCCACCGGCAAGGACTACGGCAAAGTCTCCGGCGACCGCACCGCGCAGGACATCGAGAAGCGCCGCAACGACCGCTGGAACTTCCTGTTCATCGCGGGCATGTGGTTCCAGGATCTGTTCAACTACGACTTCCGCCGCACCGAGCAGTGCATCATCCCCTACGCGACCCAGGAAGGCGAAATCAGCTTCTGCGCCTACAACACCGGCGTGGGCTGGCGGAACATCATCGAGAAGATGCACATGACCGCGACGCTCACCAAGTGGTACGACGAGCACGGCCGCCACGAGATCTTCGCCGGTAACAAGAGCGTGAACATGCACGATAAGGACCACTCGCTGGTGCTGATCGACGAGCATGTGCAGGCTAAGAAGCAGGACGACCTCGACAAGCTGGGCATCGCCAAGACGGCGCGCGACGAAAAGATCCGGGCGCGCGACGAGAAGCTGCGGCAGCAGAAGGAAAACGAGCGCATGGCGAAGCTGTACCGCCAGCACGTGCTGAAGGAAGCTCCGTCGAACGCTCCGGAACTGGTGAAGATCGGCCTCGGCGCGCCGCTGGCGTCCGAGAAGCCGCTGCCGGTGGCTCCGAAGCCGGCCGAGACCAAGGTCGAGAAGCAGGAAGAAGTCGGCAGCTTCGGCGACTAAGCCGCCCGATACCGATGGGAGAAACCGCCGGACCTTCGGGTCCGGCGGTTTCGTTTTTCGGCGGAGCGCTGATTCCAGGCCATTTACAGACGTTGACAAACCCAAAGAGTGCCTAGTACTATCAGGAGTACCGATAATTATGGTTTACGATTTCGGTAATCAACCTAAGGTAACAACTGATCCGTTGGCTGTTGAGGCGCTGCATAGGTCCGAGCGGCGCCAGAAATGGGAGTGCCTCGTCCATCGGCGGATCAGGCAACTGGGGATTTCGATCCGCCAGGTAGAGCGGCTCAGCAACTTAAAGCATCCGAAAGTCGCAAGGATGATCAAAGGCCAGCTCGATCCAACCATCGATGAGTGCATTGCGATTGCGCGCGTGTTGCGGCTGCCGATATCTGAGTGCGTCGGCCTGCTGTGGGATGTCGACGTGCGCGACCCAATTACGTCGTCGCCCGACAAGGCCCAAGACTGTGAATCCCTCGGTAGCGTCCAACTCACCACGCCGCCGAACCGGCGGTATCAGGTCCTCTTCTCATCGTGTTTCGTTGCGACTCGAATCGGAATGTTTCCGCACTGGGACGTTCTATTCTCACTTTGTCCGGAGTCCTTGCGGCGGATCATAGGCCCCAGTAGACTTGAACGGCCCGTGGTGTTCCTGCCCGGCACGGTAGTCCTGGGATGTCCCAGAGACTCGTTCTTCTATCTTGAGGACTCAGCGCGACGCGGCGGCTACCCCCCGGGCGAGATCTCCAAGCCTCCGTCTATCCTGCAGCGGCGCGATGGCGTGTACGAGTGTTCAATATTGACTCGACTCGGTACAAGAATACGTGCCGTGAACCTCGCCACTCGCCTTGCCACAAGTTACCGCATGAATGATGTCGATATCATCGGCGAGTTGCGCGCCCATGCCGGTATCCACCTCAGAACGATTCAGGCGCTATCAACCGTCTCTAGGGCTCTTATCTTCTCCGAGATGGCACGGCAACGACCACATCGCTGATCGATCCACGGAAATAGATCGAGAGCCCGAGTTCGTCGATGAGGTTCGCGTCTGCCCTTGCGTGGAGAACATAGACGTCGGCGTGCCCGACTTCTGAACGACTGCGAAAGTCTGGCATAGATTTCGGTCCCAAAGCGCGGCGATAGAAACTCAGGCAGGAGACGTATTTCCAATCCGCGGCCAAGATCCTCGCGCCCGCGCCATGTAGCTCCTGCACCGCAAGGTACGCCTGTCGTGTTTCGGCGTCATACTTCCACTCTTGAAAGTAGGTCAGGCGCAAGCACAAGAAGAACTGTACACAAAGCGCTATGGCGAGCGTTTGAGCCGCACTTCTCAGGAATCTCTGAGAACGGGAAAGCGCCGGTAGGTCGAGAACGAGAAAGATCAGAAGTGTGATCAGGGGCACGAAAAAAAGCGCTGTCCGATCCATTGGGAGGGGGAGGCCGAAGAACTTCCACGCAGCGACATGTGCGAACAGAGACAACGCGATCGAAGTTGCCAGAAAGCCAACGGCGGCCATCGGCCGGCGTTGGCCGAAGCGCCTCGGAACTCGTCTGCGGGCTACGAGAAGTACTGTCACCGACAGAACGAGCGCGAACGGGAGATGCTTGCCTAGGCGAGTGGCAAGGCCCATCCAAATCGGGTGAATGATGTATGGGTTCACCTCGAAGACTGAGTTTCGTGCCAGCGAAGTGATCATTTCTCCGACGGAGGAGGCACCGAACTCCAGATGACCTCTCGGCCACTGTAGAATCGAGGGTAGGAATGAAAAAGCGCTGATTCCAAAACCAGGAAGCACGATCGCGGCAAGATACGACGGCAGCCTAACCCACTCTCGCCGGCGAATCACGAATCGTAACATCCCTCCGGCCGTTACGGCCAAGGTGCTGACGAGCGCTAGCCCAAAGGCGAAGTTCGCCCAGAGGGCTAGAGCCCCGGCCGCCGACGCACCGGCCATCATTCGAAGTTTTGCGCCTTCCTGGAAGCGGCATCGGGCGATGCGGAAAGCGCTCAGACAATAGCCGAGCGTTAGCATCCAGAAACCAAGAGCGAGACTGTAACCTCGCGCCGCGACCAGATAATCTAGCACGAAGGGGTTCAGGAGGAGGCAGAACATGCACAGCGCGCGCGTTGATCGACGTCTCACGAATCGGCGGCAAACCGCGAACCCCGCCGCTGCGTACGTCAAGGCACCGACGAAAGCTGGGGCGCGGATGCCAAACTCGGTGAGGCCAAAAACGATGATGCTCACCCGCATGAGCATTGAATTGAGCATGTGGTTGTTCGATGCCGCATGCCAGTGCCCGGGGAGTGGCCGATCAACGAAGAAGAGGAAGGTGTCCGCTTCATCGATCGTTATTGACTGAGTCGCAGCCCGCAGGGCGACTATCGCAAGGACGACGGCGACGAAACCTAGCTCGGGAGAGAGCGCCGAAATCCGAAGGACTTTCACGTTTTATGATCATAACGCAAAAGGGGCCGGGCACTACCTGCCCGACCCCCTCCGACCGATCGGTCCAACGGTAAAGCCACTACGGGCACACATTGTTGAAGGGGCCACCGTTGTAAGTCCCTGGATAAAGAATCCAGGGAGGCGGAGGAGAGGTCGGCCCCTCCCAGCCGGAAGTTCCGCAGATGTGGTGCGTGCCGGTCGGATCGAACCCGACAGCAAAGGAACCTGGCCCGTTAACGCCGACGGTATTGTAATCGAACCAGACGGCGTGGTTCACGTTGTTGCTCATGTACAGGCGCGTCAGTTTGATGCCTTCGACGTTGTACGGATGCCCATGCGCGGTTCCAAGCACAGTGATGCCGTGGTACCCGTTGTCCCGAATCGAACGTGGAGACTCCCCGGGGACCCACGGATTGTCAGTGGTGACAGTTATGTTCTTTGCAACGTTACCACCGCCGATACCCATTCCCCCAGATGAGTTTCTGAAAATCGAGTTGTTGTAAAGTCCGTGATTATATCCATTAACCTCCATTCCACCGGCAGGGTTAGGTTGTTGCACAAAGCATCCGTTTACCCAAGAACTCGCCCGCCAGTTGTTTCCGTCGATGGTGTTTGCCGCGACTGATACACCATTGGAGTAGCTCTGTGCAACGTCCGGTCCCTCCAGGTAGACCTGCCCTCCTCCGCCGGCGGGGTCTGACTGTTCGTAACGGTTGCTGAAAATGTCGTTGCCGTAAACGAACTGGTGAGAACAGTAGGGTTCAGGAACGGAGCCGCCAGTTCCGCATCCGTGAACGGCAACTGCCGCCGTTCCGGAGTAGTAAATGTGTGAATAGTAAACGCCGGCTTGATACCCCCGAAGGAGAACCCCAGAGCTCCTGGTGGCTCGGGAGGGAATGTGGCTCGTGTACTGATCGGTTCCGATGAAAACGTAGGACAGCGTCGACGCTTGCCCTCCAAGCTGAACGCCGTCCGCAGGAGCGTTGATCACGACGATGTCGTGGGCGGTCAACGTTCCTGTCGGCGATCCCGCGTGGTAAAGGCCGTCCGAGCCCAAGGCTCGCCAATCCAGTTCGGCCCACTCCCGGTTGGCGGGAAGGCAATTGAGGGCAGAACCGAAGTCCCATCTGCGTCCGTCGAGAGTCAAGTAGCGCATCGTTACGTTTGTGACGTACGGCGCGGGCATGATCATTTTCTGGAGCGTTGCCGCTGCCCGATAGACGGTTGTCGTCCCGAGACCCGACCCCTCGATCGTGATGTTGCTCCTCCCGACGACGATCGTATCCGTGAGGCCGAAACTTCCGGGATCGAGGGTGCACGTCGATCCGTAGCCCGCTCCCGCCGCGGAGACGCAGTCACGAAACTGCTGCAACGATAGTCCGTACACCGAGTTCGCTGCAGTCAAGCAGCTGAGCAGAATGACATTCAGTAGCGTTTTCATCTCACCACCTCCCGTTCGATTTTGCGATCGCTTCGCCGACTATTCTTCCCGGCGTTCGAAGACGTGCGGCGGTCGTCGGCCGAACTGACGCCAAGATACGGCTCGCCGCTGAGCCAACCGCCTGATCCAGTTGAGCGTTAACAGCAGCGAAGGTATCGGCGCGCGATCTTCCGTTCTGGGTTTGGAGCGCACGGAGTTCGATTCCCCGGAGTTCCTGGAGTTTCTGGCCGAACTCGGAGGCCACGCTCTTCAGGAGCGCCAACTCGTTTGTGTCAAGCGAGAGCTCCTCGATCAGGAGTGCGTCCGTGCGCTTGATTGCGTCAACGTTCAGTCTGCTCGGATCACTGAGTCGCATGAACAGGGAACGGAAGAAATGACGCTCACTCTCTGTCTGAAGCGGCTGAGTTGGCTGTCCGAAAGCGGTGATCCCAAGAAGAAGAATCATGGGTAAGATCGGTACGCGAAAGCGTCTTATCATCGCGGGCTCCTTTCGTTAGCGCGGATCTTCCGGCTACACACTTAGGCTAGGCCGTGAGGCAGATTCTCGGCGATGAATTTTTCACGTGGTTCAGCGGCGAACCATGTCTCGTTCTCACGCCGACGTAGACTGTTGACAGGAAGCTCTGACCCATGGCCCGCACCTCGAAAACCAATGGAGAAATCGCCGTCCGCAAGACGCGGCTCGGCGACATTGCGCCCGCCCGGACGCCGCTGACGATCGAGCGCTACGCGGCCGGGGAATCCGGCGCCGGCGCGCTGGAAGCTCGCGTGAACGCCATCCACGACGTGCTGACCCCGGGGGAGCCCGTGGACGCCGCAACCGAGCCCTTGCTGCGGCAGATCGACGCGCTGCTGCGGGGCACGTCCCCGGACGACCTGGAGCGCATCCGGAGGCGTCTCAAGGAGCACCGCCGCCTGATCGATCCCTCGCCGGTGCCGGCAGATCTCGAGTTGGTGGACAACTGGCGCGAGGGCGTCTATCCCTACAAGAACCTGATGACGCGGAAGGCGTACGAACGCCAGAAGTACCGCCTGCAGGTCGAACTGCTGAAGCTGCAGGCGTGGGTGAAGGCCAAGGGGCAGAAGCTGGTAATTCTGTTCGAGGGGCGCGACGCGGCGGGCAAGGGTGGCGCCATCAAGCGCTTCATGGAGCACTTGAATCCGCGCGGCGCGCGCGTGGTGGCGCTCGAGAAGCCCACCGAGACCGAGCGCGGCCAGTGGTATTTCCAGCGCTATGTGAGCCACCTGCCGACCGCCGGCGAGATCGTCATGTTCGACCGCTCCTGGTACAACCGCGCCGGCGTCGAGCGGGTGATGGGCTTTTGCACGCCGCAGGAATACGAGGAGTTCATGCGCCAGGCGCCGGACTTCGAGCGCCACCTGGTGCGCAGCGGCGTCCATGTCATCAAGTTCTGGTTTTCTGTCAGCCGCGAGGAGCAGCGCCGCCGTTTCAAGGAACGCAAGGCGCACCCACTCAAGCAGTGGAAGCTTTCGCCCATCGACATGGCTTCGCTGGACAAGTGGGAGGAATACACCAAGGCGAAGGAGGCGATGTTCTTCGAAACCGATACCGCCGACGCCCCCTGGACGGTGATCAAGTCCGACTGCAAGAAGCGCGCGCGCCTGAACGCCATGCGCTACATCCTGCACAAGCTGCCTTATACGAACAAGGACATCGGGCAGATCGGCACGCTCGATCCCTTGCTGGTAGGTCGCGCGCATGTGGTGTACGAGCGCGGCGAGAAGGCGGGCAGCGCGATACTCTAGCAGGGGCCTGTCGGCGAGCCGGCCATGGCGCTGGCGCGGCGACCCTGACCCCCCTACAATTTGGGGATGGACATCCCTGGTCACGCCGTACCGCGCCGCGCGCTTTTCCTGCTGCTGCTCGCAGCCGGCCTGCTTGCACTGCCGGAATCGCCGGCGCGCGAGGTCGCCGGTGCCCGCAGTGTCAGCCCGCGCGGCGCGTTGCCTGCGGCGGAGCAGCAGGTCGTCGACCTGTT
>CAYYID010000022.1:0-73161 GCA_964471915.1 uncultured Solibacteraceae bacterium
TCGGCGCGGCGATGATCGGCTGGTACGGCACGGCGATGCTCTGCTACGTGACGCCGAAGGAGCACCTCGGCCTGCCGAACCGCGACGACGTGAAGCAGGGGATCATCGCCTACAAGATCGCCGCGCACGCCGCGGACGTGGCGCGCAAGCGTCCGGGCGCGCGGGACCGCGACGACGCGCTGTCGCGCGCGCGCTTTACGTTCGACTGGAAGCAGCAGTTCGAGCTGTCGCTCGACCCCGAGACGGCGCAGGCGTATCACGACGAGACGCTGCCCGAGGAAGGCTTCAAGGACGCGGCGTTCTGCTCGATGTGCGGCCCGAAGTTCTGCTCCATGAACCACTCGGCGAAGACGCAGGAGTTCACGGCGGAGGACGCGCAGGCGGTGCTGTACGGCATCGAGCCGGCGGGTAAGACCACGGCGCGCTAACGCATCGGCAGGATGCGATACAGCTTGGTGCGGGACGCGACCACGATGTTGCCGTCCCGCAGCATCGCGGGCGGCGTCACCAGCGTGTCCGGCGCGAACTCGCGCAGAATGCGGCGCGTGCCCTTGGCGTCGTAGAGCAGCAGGTTCTGTCCCGCCGCCACCAGCAGTTGGTCGTCGGCGGTAATCGCCAGGCCGGCGATGGCGCCGCCGGGTTGCTGCTGCCAGGCGATCTTGCCGTCGGGCTGGATGCAGTACACGGTGGTCGCGCTGTGCACGAAGGCCCGGTGGTCCAGGGCAACCGCCGGAGGCCGCTCCGCGATCGCGGCGTCAGCGGGAAACGCGGTCTCGTACTTCTTCTCGCCGGCCGTCGTCAGGCTCCACAGGGCGGTCTGGCCGCCCGTCTTCACCAGCAGGTAGACGCGTCCGGTTTCGTCCAGGCTGAGCGCGAGGGGTTCGAAGGCGCCCGCATAGCGGGATTTCTCGCTCAGGCGCACGTCGGTGAACAGGACCTCGTCGCGCAGGGCCACGGCGACGCGGGCGCCGTTGGCGGCGGCGAACAGGCGCGGGGCGGTGAAATCCTCCACGGCCAGTTGCTTGGTCCCGTCCGCGAACTCGCCCTTCACCTGCACCGGGTCGCCGAACTCGCGGACTTCCAGGGTGCCGTTGCTGGGGACGACGCGGCCATGCGGATTCAGATCCTGTTCCCAGGAGGCGATGAGGAAGCGGGGTCCGCGGCGTGCGAAGAACTGCCGGAACTGCGTCTGCACGCCATGCACGGAGGCGCGATAGAGCACGCGGCCTTCGCGGGAAGAATGCGCGGCGAGGTAGCCGTACTTGTCGCCCAGGAAGAATGCCTGCTGCGCGGAGTCGAGCACGATGTCGCTGAGCGCGATCGGGCCGAGCGCCAGCGACTTGCCCGCGCCGTCCAGCAGTTGCCACTGGCGGTTGCCCTGGACGACGATGCGGTCGCCGGCGGCCAGCACGAACTGCGGGTAATTGTCCTGGGAAAGCGGCGCCTCCCAACGGATAGCCCAGCGTCCGGCGGGGGCGGGGCGGCAGAGGCGGGAGTTCAGTTCTTCGGTGACGTACGGCCGCGGCGACTCCCAGTCCTCGGGCGGCGGCGTGCCGCGCGGCGGCACCGCCGCGGCGGGATTGGCTTTCAGCGGCCGGGCCGGCGCCTCGCTGGTCGCGGGGGTCTGGGGGTCAGCGTTCGGAACCTCGGTCATCGGTTTCTCTCCCGGTTCTTTCTCTCCCGGCGCTCTGCAGGCGATCAGCAGCACGATCGCCAGCGTTGTCCACCAGTTAGGCCAGCGTCGCACTCGGCAACACCCTCTTTATGATGCGGTCTAGGATGCGGGTCCGGACCACGTTGTTGGCGAGTGGCGCCGTGGTCATATCCAGCCCCAACATATCACCGAAAAACGGCGCGAAATCGTTCGCCAGATTCGCGTCCGTCAGCCGCAACTGGTTGTTGCTTCCTCCGCCCTGCCACGCATTGGCGTAGGTACTGCGAATGCGCAGCCGGAAGTGGCCGTTGCTGTGGTTCGTCCGCTCGGCGTTGATCCGCGTCGTGTAGAGCCCGGGGGCGGTGTTCGTCAGAAACGTCGCTCGGGCGGGATCGTTGAGCGGGCACGCCTGGCCCGGCGTTACCACCTGGTTGATCCCATTGAAATAACTCCGCAGGTTCGCACGTTCGGCATTGTTGCCGAGGTTCGTCGGGAAGGTCGGCACCAGGAAGCGTGGCATGAACTTCACCGCGCACGGACTCATGTTCACGCCGGCCAGCCCTGGGATCGTGGCGCTGTTCACCGCGACGCTGAGAGTATTATTGAACAACGTATCGGCGCTGGCAAACAGATCCCGCATCCCCGCCTGGATCTGCGAGAACCGCACGTTCGGGTCGTCGAAGGTGACCTCGATCTTCACCTCCACCAGCAGCAGCCCGCGGCAGTCCTTGCCGGCGACCAGAGCCCGCGAATAATCCTCGTTGCCCAGCGGATACAGGAACATGTCGAAGTTCCGGCGCGAGTTGCCGGCCACCGCCCCTTGCACCTGATTCTCGGACCAGATGGGCCACAGGATATAGGTGCGCAGCGGGTTGGTGTTCGGGTGCCGCGGTAACTGGTAGATCGCGCCGTTGATGTCCAGCTTCATCGGGATGCTGGTCGCCACGCGCAGCCATTCGGCGGCGTGCCAGTAGTGCCGGGGCTTGACGTCCCGGTTGCCGTTCATCATGGCGAACGAATCGCGCTGGAACGGGTCGCCGGGCATCCAGGTTCCGTAGGAGACCTGGTAGTAGGACCCCAACCCCCACATCTCGTTGTACTCGTCGTAGAGGGCGTCGCCGTGCCCGCACTCGTGCGCGGCCACGAACTGCCCGCCGCCCGACGCCGTGGAGGTGGTTTCGTTGAACCCGCCCGTGCCGTCGAACGCGCTCATGTGGGCGCGCGAGGCGCCTGGCGCCGTCGAAGGCTTCACCGTGATGTCGTAGTGCTGGCGGCCGAGGGGAACGTCCTGGACGAACCAGTGGATCTTGCCCTGCAGCTTCGCCGGGTTGCCGTCCGGCAGGATCTTCGGCGGGTTCGGGTTGAACGCGCCATCCGGGCCGTTCCACCGGGTGGGGATGTTCGTGGTCACGTCGCGGCGGTAGTTCCCCTGGTTGAGCGTCCCCGGCGCCGGCGGCACTCCCGCGAAGTTCAGCCGGAACCGGAAGAAGTGCATGTTGACGACAATCTCGTTGCCGGCGTCGAGGTCGCAGTCGCGCAGCATCACGATGTCGAAGCGGCCGACGGTCCAGCCGCCATGGGGCGCGGGCGAGGACCACTCCTGCACGGCGCCCGCCGGCCGCGCTGCCGCGCGCGTGGTGTCGGTGATCAACTCGAAAAACGGCTGGATCGCAAAGGACGGATTCGCCGCCGGCTGGTCCGTGCGCGCGGGGCGCGGGCTGAACTGGCCGTTGGCCGGGATCCCCAGCGTAGCGTTGGCCGTATTCACCCAGCGCACGGCGGCGCGCGCGCCGACGATCGGATCCGCCGGCCGCGTCCGCCGGTCAAACACGTCGAACAGGCAGCCCTGCGCCGCGATCACCCGCGTCCAGTTGGGGTAATCGAATACGTAATGACGCACCGGGAACGTGATGTTGCTGTACGGGTAATAGGGCTTGGTCAGGTCCGCGCCGGGGCTATACACACCGGCACTCGAAATGGACTTGCCGTTGAACTGCACGCCCGGGTCCTTGAACTGATGGTAGAACACCGCGGGATCCTCATTCGCCGCCAGCGTGATGGTGGCGAAGGTCTGATCCACCAGCACCATATCGTCGAGTGAAAACGCCAGGAACTTGTCCGGCGCCTTCAGGCTGTCCTTGATCTTCTGCTCGAACGTGGACGCCTTGTCGAAGAACTCGCCCGTGCCGTCGACAAACCGGGTGTAATACTTGTCCGACTTCCATTCCTGGGGCAGGTCATAGAAGTCCAGCCGCTTTTCGGACGGCTTCAAGTCCGCGTGGCCCGCCGCGCGCGACTCGATCACCCGCTCCGCGCCCGACTTCGAGATCACCCACAGCGGATCCGACGCGTGCAGCCAGTCCGTCTTGAAACCGAACTGTACGTTCTTGTCCGGCCGCGGATCGTCCGACTTGTCGGCCTTGCGCTGCAGGATCCACGGAACCGCGTGGACGGCCTTCTCGACGTCGGCATCGTTGATGGTCCAGTGGCTCGAGGTATCGAACTCGCCCGCCGCCGGAGAATTGCGCCACCCTTCGATCAGCATCGCCGGCGTGTTCACGCGCTTGTGGTTGTGGTCGGAGTGGCCGAAGTGCCGGTCGAAAAACTCGAAGCGCAGGAAGCTCCAGTGCGGGTCCAGCTTCATCTGCACCGGCTCCCCGCTGGTGCCGATCGTCAGCCCGTAACGCCCAGGGATGAAGAACTTGAAGTCCGGGTCGTCCTTGTAGAACTTGTTTTTGCTGACTTCCCACTTCGATTCCACCAGCGTCCACTTGGCTTTCGGGACACTGAAGAACCGGAACTTGTCCTTGTGCAGTTGCGCCAGGTCCGCCTTCTTGGCGGTCTTGTTGGTCTTATCGTCGGCCGACACCGCGATCCACGTCGTCTCGGCGAACTCGAACTTCAGAATGAAGCTGTCCTTGCGCTTCGCCGCAAAGCGCAGCATGCCCTCGTCGCCGACCTTCACCTCTTCTTCCGAGTTGTCCTTGCTGTAAACCACCTTGACGGGAAAGTCTTTGGGGAACAGCTTGTCCTTGCCCTCGGGATCCAGGTACTGCATCTTGAGGAAGACCTGCGTGCCCTTCGGCTTCGAGTCCGGCACGTCGATCACCTTGTACCGGTACATCTTCGTGTTGTAGACCTCGCACAGCTCGGCGGTGCACTTATCGCCGCCGGGATGGCAGTCCATCTTGGGGACCTGGCCCGGGTCGTAGTAAAGAATCTCGGCGCGGCGATCCGCCTGGGAGCGGTAGTTGTCTGGCGGCTTGCTCAGTTCGAAGCCGAACACGGGATCGTTCTTGGGCAGGGGAAAATTCTCGCCGCAGCCCACGAACGGCGGCGCCACGCCCGCGCCGGTGAATTTCGCCCGCAACTCCGCCAACCCCGCCGGATCCGACTCCGTGAGGTTGAGGATCATGTCCTCGTAGACGTCGAAGAACGCTCCCCACGTCTGGGGGCCTAGCGCGCCATCCTCGCCGATCTTCTCTTCCCACTCGATGTTGTAGCGCTGCTGGAATTTCTTGATCGCCTGCGACTGCGTCTGGCCCGCCACCGCGCAATCCCAGCCGTAGAGCTTCGCCACCCAGTTCAGGATGTGGTCGACGTCGATGCTCTTGTGCTGGCCCCCGCAGACCTTCTTGAACAGCTCCTTGTCGCCAAGGATCACGGCCTTCACGCAATCCTTGCGCTTCACCGAAAGCCCGACGTTGTAGCCCGCGTTTCCCGAGGTGTCGGCGTGGCCGCACACCAGCACCTTGCGGGTGGGGTTCTTCTTGATCTGCAGCAGCGCTTCGGAGACCGCGCCCAGGCCGACGCTCGGATCCTCGGACGGGTTCGAGGTGTCGCCCAGCGCCGGCAGGAAAACGGCGCTATCCAGGTTGAAGTGGATGTCGTCGATCTCGAGGCGGTAGCCCTGAAACGGGTTCAGGTGGAACGTGTGGGTTTCGCCGGTCTTGCGATTCCAGGTGTTCTTGTTGTCACGCCGGGTGATCTGGTCGTCGGGCACGCTCGGGTGGCTCCCTCTTTCTTGCGCCTCAACAACATAACCGATCCGTGGAAACGGCCGCAAGAAGACTGCTACATATCGTTACGCGCAGACCGGGGCCCACACGGATCATACTGGTCCAGATGCCTCGTTTTACTTCCTTTTTTCTCGCTGCCCTTACGGCGCTGGCCCAGGCTCCGCCGAAGGATTCCTTGCTCACCGATGGCGCGCTGCACGTCCTGCTGTGCGGCACCGGATCCCCGATGCCGGACGCCAATCGCGCGGGCGCGTGCATTGCCGTCGCCGCCGCGGGCCAGGTGATCCTGCTCGATGCGGGCCCCGGCTCCTGGCGGGCGCTGCAGGTGGCCAACTGGCCCACGGGATCCCTGGCTGCGGTGTTCCTTTCGCACTACCATTCCGACCACATCGGCGGGTTGGGCGAGGCGATCACCCAAAGCTGGATCGCCGGGCGCGCGCAGCCCTTGGCGGTGTACGGTCCCGGAGCAGTGGATAAGGTCGTGAATGGCTTCAATGCGGCTTACGCCCAGGACGCCACCTACCGCACCGCGCACCACACGCCGGAGTTGATGCCCGCGGCCGCGGCGCCCGCGGCTCCGAAGGGTTTTGCGGCGCCGGAGCCCGGCAAGCTCGCGGTGGTCTTCGAGCGCAACGGACTCAAGGTCTCGGCCTTCCGCGTCGCGCACGATCCGGCGACCCCGGCCGTCGGCTACAAAGTCGAGTTCGCGGGCCGCGTGCTGGTGTATTCGGGCGATACGGCCTATGACGCCGCGATCGCGAAGCACGCCGCCGGCGCCGATCTGCTGTTACACGACACGCTGGAGAAGAACCTGATCGGCATGGCGGGCGCCAACCTGGAGCGCCAGGGCCGGACGCGCCAGGCGAAGATGATCCGGGACACGCTGACCTACCATGCCTCGCCCGCGGAGGTCGCGCGCACGGCCGCGGAGGCGAAGGTGGAGACGCTGATCCTGTTCCATTGCGTGCCGCCGCCCAACGGGCCGCTGGAGGCGGCGTTCACACGCGGCCTGCCCGAGGTCTTTTCGGGGAAGATCGTGATCGCGCGCGACGGGCTGACTTTCGATTTTGCTCCGAAGCCGTGAACGGGTGCGTCGCTCCTGATTAGTTGACAAAGTCAACGATCAATTGTTGACTTTGTCAACCATCTCCTGACTGGATCTCATCACTCGTCCCGCCGAGTCGGTCCGAGATAAACTGCTCCCGGACTTTCAGCAAGTCGCTCTCCAGCGCCTTGGAGCGAACCGGCTCATTGTCCGCTTCAAGTCTACGCACGCATGCGAGTAGACCCTCTTGCACAGCGCGCAAGAGGAACTCGCGTATGTGCTGGTCGCTTCTCCCCTTCCACTGCGCCGAAGGGAATCCCAGGTCGACGGTGATGTAGCGCTCTTTGCGGTTCCGGCGAAGGCGTTCACAACCGACAAAGTCGAACTCTTGCATGACACCGCCGATTCGCAGAATCAACGCGAACTCATCGATGCTCGGGCAGTATGGCCCAACGCAGTGTTCCGCGAGGAGTCCGCGAAGCTCCAGTACGTGGTTGATCGTCCGATCGTCCTCGCCACTCGTTTGGGCGCCAAGAGTCACGTGCGGCGTCAACATCACTGGAGAGGTACGCTGTTCGGTCAATCCTTGGCTCCCGTTTCCTGCCGGTCTGAGCGGGAGGTCCGCGCCGCCGGCTGGTGTTTCCGGAGCGCGTCTCTGCCTTTGTTACTCACCCTTCTAGCCTTGAACAGTTCACGAAGTCAACTGTCTCCGACCAGCCAAGAGCCAAGGCCCTCGGCGATTCGCGAGGATAGACTGTAGAAGTGAGCAGGACACTGGCGGACCACATCCTAGAATTCGTGGTTCACGCCGCAGCCTGCCTTCGCGCATCTACGTATCCCGCCGACCGGCCACTGTATCACCACGATCTGGCTATTGCCGCCATATGGCTGGGAGATCTGCATCGCGGTAAGGCCGAAAGGGACGTCGCTCGCGAAATAACATCTGAGCAGATGAAGCGGCACTTCTTTGATCCTTGGAAGCAGGGCGAGCCCGGGCGTAGCGAGGTGTCAGCGTTCGCGGAGTTGCTTCGGCACGCCGAACAGGCCATCGCTGAGAAGCTCTAAGCTTTCCGTCGAAACGATAACTCTGGTGTCTGGCCACACGGGCTGGCACCGATTATCTGATTGCCCTCGCCGGCGGCCTGGCCCAGAGAGCGACTCGGGTTTGCACTTCATGGTAGTCGGAGGACGGGCGAACGCAGATATGCCGTCAAGTTCGGATCAGCGTCCATAGCCACGCGGCCCCTACAACCGAAAGGCGCAAGGCTCTGTGGCCAGTCGAAACCCGGTATAATCCGCCCATGCGATTCGCCCCTGCATTCCTCGGCCTTGCGCTGTTCGCCGCCGACCCGCCCGCTGCTATCGAAGGCATCAAGCCCGCGCTTGACGTCGGCATCCTCGTCACCGACCAGGCCAAAGCCAAGGAGTTCTACGGCGACATCCTCGGTTTGAAAGTCACGCCCCCCATCCCGCTGCCCACCGGCGGCGAGATGCTGCGCTTCCAGTTCGGCGGCAGCACCATCAAGGTACTGCCCGCGCCCGCCGGAGCCCCGAAGTACGCCGGACCCACGCGCGACGCCATCGGCTTCCGCCTGGTGGCCTTTATCATGAACGACGTCGCGCCCATCGTCGAACGCATGAAGGCGAAGGGAATGCCGGAGCCGAAGTTCACGGGCAACGACCAGCTCAAGTACGCCATCGTGGCGGATCCCGACGGCAACGCGATCGAGCTGGTGCAACTGGCCGACACGGCGCGCAACGGCGAACTGCAGCTCGGCTTCACCGTGGGCGATACCGAGAAAACGCGCGCGTTCTATCGCGACGTGATGGGACTGAAGGAGCTCGAATCCCGCCAGATGGCCGCCGGCGCCGGCACTCAGTATCGCTTCCAGTCGGGGAAGACGGTGATCAAGTTCTGGGCGGCGAAGCCCGGCACTCCGGTGCGCACGGGCGAGGCGTTCGCCGCCGCGGGGCTGCGCTACTTCACGTACCTGGTGCGCGACGTCGACGCGACCCACGCTGAATTCGTGAAGCGCGGCGCGAAGATCGGCGCGGCGCCGGCGGATTTCGGCAACGTGGCTCGCATCATGTTCGTTGCGGACCCGGACGGCAACTGGATCGAGTTCGCCGCCGGTAAGCGGCGGCCGCAGTAGTCAGGGCAGACACAGACTCGCCAGGTCGCTCCATCCGTAAGCGACTTCGACGAACGGTTCGCCCCCGCGCTCGATCTCCTGCGAGGCAATCGGAATGCCCCCCAGCCTTTCGTAGAAGCGCGCCGCCGGGTTCCGGGCCAACACCCAGACCGCAAGGGAACAGAGCCCGGCCGCCGCGAGTTCCCTCGCCAATCGCCGCACCAGTTCCGTTCCCAGGCCGCGCCGTTGCACGGAGCGGAGCAGGTACATCGCGTAAAGTTCCCCCTCACAGCCCAGCCGGCCGGTCCTCTCCTTGCCGCCGCATGCAAAGCCGACCACTTGGCCGGCCGGGTCACACGCCACCAGCACGACGGCCCCGTCAGCCGGCTTGGCGAGTAAGTCCTCCCAGGAACGCGTGCGCTCCGCGACGGACAAGGCGCTCAGCAAGGAATCGGGCAGAAGGCCTTGGTACGTCGTCCGCCAGCTCTCCACGTGGACTGTGGCGATGGCGGGGGCGTCTTCGGGCACGGCGGTGCGGATCTGTACTTTGGTGAACCGCATGTACCCATCCTATTGCCGGCGGAGGATCAGTGATGGGCTTGCCGCTCGCTAACGCGCGCGGCTCCGTTTGGCCGTCCGCGCTACCGCGTGTGGGACCCCGCCAGCCGGACCCGCACGAAGAACTGCGCTCCCAGGGGCGACGAGCCGTAGTCGATCCGCAGCAGCTTCGGCGTCTGGTAGAGCGTCGCCTGCGCGCCGATGGAGGTGCTGAGCCACGGCGTCGCGCGGGGCAGTTCCCGCGCATAGCCGAGCGTAAAGGCATTCACGCGCCCGATCACGACCTCCTCGGCGAACGCCGCCGCGCCGGAGCCCGCGAACGCCAGCGGCGCGGGGACGTCCGTCGACTCCACGCGCGCCCAGAACCAGTTCTGCCGGTCTCGCCACGTGGTCTCGCCGAGGTAGGAATTGAAGATCGTCGAGGCCGGGGCGCCGAGCAGCGGATCCTCTACGGGTCCGTGCCGGCGCCGGAGGAACTTCGGCTTCGGCACCGGCGGCGTCACCACGAACTCGGGTTCGACGTCCTGATTGCGGCCCCACAGGATCGTCGAGGCGACGTAGCCGCGCAACGTTGGGCGCACGTAGGTGGCCGACGCGGTCAGCCGCAACGAGTCTTTCTCCGGGTGCTTTTCCTCGCGTCCGGTGATCTTGCCGCCGGAGAACTGCACGCTCCAGCGCGGCGTCGGGTTATAGCTGAAGCGCCCGGCATAGGAGTTGAGGCGACCGGTTTCGAGGTTCCAGCGGCGTTCGTCGGGTTCGCGCCCATGGAAGCCGCTGCCTTCCACGGTGAACTTGCCCACGGTGAGCCCCGCAGTGACGACGTTGGTCGCGATGTGCGTCGAGTCCTGGTAATGGTGCGCGAGCACCGCCAGCGGATTCTCGGACGCCGAGAGCCGGTGCGGGAAGGCGATGGGCCCGAGGGCCGGTTCGCCGCGCGGCCCGCCGTAGAAGTTGAGCGATACCCGCTCACTCAAGCGCCACTGATAGCTGGCGCTGAGTTCCATGACGAAGTCGTGCGGGTGCTGCCCGTCGAGGATCGGCAGGCCCTGATAGGTTTCGCCCGATTGAAAGAGTAGCGGATAGGACCCGTTGCGGACGGTCAGCGGCTCCAGGCTCAGCATGGTGCGGACCGTCAGGTACCCGGGCCCGACCTTGCGGGTCGCCATCGGCATAAAGTAGTTGGCGCCGAACCAGCCGTCGCCGCCCCGCGGACTTGACTGCTGCGTATTCACGAGCATGCCCTGGCCCATGGCCATCAGGGTCCAGCCCTTCGCGCGTTTATGGATCATGTAGAGCGGCGCGCTGCGCGGCATCTGCGCGGTGCCGGATCCGTACCAGCCGCTCTGTGCGACGCCGGTGGACATGGACGGCGCCATCATGGCGTCCATGTCGCCGCTCATGTCGCTGAGCTGGATCTCGCCGAGTTGGATTCCGGCCAGCATTCCTTCGCCCGCGTGCCAGCCGTCCACGCAGTGCCCGCACACGCCCTTGGGCTTCTCGCCGGGCTGGGGAGTTTTAGCGAGATCCGCGCCGCAGGGGCAGTTGGCTTCATGGGCGCATTCGTCGCAGCCGCCCTTCACGCAGCACGAGTAGCGCTTCTCGGCGACCAGCGTGCGCTTGGCGGCGGTCATGGCGGCGACGTATTCCTGGAACTCGCTGGGCGGATCGGCCTTTCCGGGCAGCGCCTGCTGGCTGGACGCGAGCAACGCCACCTGCTCCGGCTTCACGCCCTTCAGGGATCCGTCGCCGCGCTTCCAGCCGGCGTAACATTCGCCGCAGGCGCCCTTGCCTTTGGCGATGTTCAGGGCGCACGCGCAGGATCCGTTGCGCCTCGCGCAAAGGTCGCAGCCTTTCTTAATGCAGCAGGCGTAGCGGCCCTTCTGGGTGAGTTTGGCCTTCACGGCGTCCATCTTCACGCGAGCGGTCTTGAGGTCCGCATCCGCCTTGGAAGGTTTCTTGGGGCCGGAGGGGTCGTGCGCCCACGCCACCGCGGCAATTACGAACGATGACCAGAACCGCTTCATTCGCTCGCCTCCAAAACGTAGGGGAACGTGCTGACCTTACCGCCGCGCTTCAATTGGATCCAGCCGCGGTACAGGCCCTCTTTGGGGAAACGTACCAGAAACGGAACCACGCCGTCCTTGCCGGTGCCGGGCGTGCGTTCGTCCGGATGCGAGTGGACGAAGGTCTCGCCGTCCTGGTGGATGAGGATGAAATGACCCAGCGCGCCGAGGTAGGGTTCCAGATCGGTGACGGGGCTTCCCGCGGAGGTCGCCGCGGCGCGAACCGTGACGGTCTTGCGCGCGGGCAACTTGGTGGCGTCCACGGCTACGGCGATTCCGTCCGTCGTGGAGCTGGGAGCCGCGGAGGGGGTGAGGGCAAACCGCGCCGGGGCTTTCCCGCCCACCTTCAACTTGGCCAGCAACACCTGGCCGCCGGCTCCGCGAGGCGCGGCGTCGGCGAACAGATGGTATTCCCCCGCGGTCGGGAAGGTGTAGCGGACCACAAACGAACCGTCCGCCTGCTGTGCCGGATGCTCATGCGAGAACTCGCCGAGGTCGCTGCGCACGATGATCAGGTGCAGGAACTCCTCGTGGACGCGCTCGAAGGCCGTTACCAGTTCCTTGGTCAGCTCCCGCCGGATCCGGACGGTGAGGTCCACGGGTTCGCCGGCCTTGGGATTGCGGGGGCTGGCGGCCACCTCGACGCGGAACGGCCGCACCACCGGGCCCTTGCGGACCGGGGCAGCGTCGGCCACGGGCAGCGCGAACTCCACGCCGAACGGCGCGTCGTCCGGCGGCGCGACCGAAAGCCGCAGCCGGTACTCACCGCCGTGGGCAAAGGACGGATGCAGGCCGTACTCGCCGGCGACGCCCTCCGGGTGGGCGATGTCCTCGAACTTCGCCATGCCCGGCATCGAGGGCATGTCGATGGATCCCCGGACCACGGCGCGGATCACGGGCGCGGCGCCCAGCACCGGATCGACGCGGGTGGCGTCGCTGACGCGGAACTCGAGCTGCATCTCTTCGCGAGGGAACAATCCCCCTTCGGGCAGCCGCAGAGATACTTCATATTTGCCCGCGCGCGCCGTCAAAGGTCCCTGCGCGGACAGGGTCAGAACCACTCCCAGAGTGGCGTACAGCAATTTCATGGAATTCCTCCTCGATCATTCGTGCGAAAGGCGCGAACGCGAGAAGGATCAGATCCGCAGGGGCAGCGAAGGGACGCGAGCGTTGCGGCCGGGTTCGGACGCCGGGGCGGCCGAGGTCCAGGCGAAACAAACGGCCGGGGACTCCGGCGCCGCCAGCAGCAGTTCCCATGGCGCGGCGTCGAGCGCCGTCACCGTGCGCTGCTGCTGATCCGCGTCAATCTTGCCATGGTGGCAGCTCGCAGCGGACTTTTCGACCGGTTTGCTCTTGTGGCAGGGCGGGAGCTTCTCCGCGGCGGGGCGATCGAACGGAGCGGCGACACAGGTGGCCGCGCAGTGCAGAAACACCACTAAGGCGGCGACCAACCCGAATGTCACGAAACGGCGCACTCTATTAGTCTAACGTGTCTTCGGGCTGAAGGTCACGAAAGATCGCGCCGTGGCCGCGAGCACTTCGCCGTTCTCGGTCAGGACCGGCGCGGTGACGAACTGCTCGTCGAGCGTCGCCAGCACCCGCTTGCTGCCCTTGGCGTCCAAGGCGAGCACCTGTGCGCCGGCGGTGACCAGTAACTGATCGTTCGCGGTGACGACCGCTCCCGCGAGGCCCGGAAGCTGCTGGATCCAGAGCTTGTCGCCGTTGGCGCTCAGCGCGGCCACCCGGTCGCCCAGCAGGGCGAAAACGCGGTGGTCGAAGCTGACCAGCGGCGGTACCGCCGTGCGCGAGAAGTCGTGGCCGAGGTCGGTGCGGAAGGTCTGTTCGCCTTTTGGACTGTAGGCCGCGAGCTGGCGGGCCGGAGCCGTTCCGGAAAGCACGTACACCCGGCCGGCCTCGTCCAGGCTGAGAGCCGCGGGCTCCAGAGGTCGGTCAAACTCGTCCCGCAACCGGAGCTGCCAGTCGGTGACCACCAGGCGGCCCTTCATGGCGAGCGCCAGGCGGGACCCCGAGGCCGCGACGAGCAGAGGGCCCGGATAGCCTAGGGCGGCGGCCTTGCGCGCCGATGTGAGGATGCCGTCGCTGACTGCCGGGTTCGGTCCGATCTCGAAGACCTCGACGGGGCTGGCCGCGCCGGGGCGCTCCGAGATCGCCACCAGCGTGCGCCCGCGGAGCCGCAGATCGACGCGCGCCGCGCCGTCCGGCAGGTCCGGATGGAAGTCCCAGAGGCGGGCGCCGTTGTCGAGCGACGCCGCCTCGATGGGACCGAAGCGGTCGGTGAGGAAGTAGAAAGCCTTGGCGGCGGGGTCGAGCACCGGCCGCGAGGCGCCGGGCGCGGAACTGCGGATCAGGCGGCCGTTGGTGTCGAGCAACGCCCACCGCGCGGACCCTTCCATGACAACGCGGCCGCTCGCGGTGAGGACGGCGCGCGGCGCCAAGCCCCAGGGTAGCGGCGCTTTCACCCGCAGCGCGAGCGCCTGCGCGGGCGCGGGGTATGCACTGCGGCCGTTCTGGCTCTCGCTGAGATACGCGCGCGTGGCAAACGCCGCGCCGCTTTCGATGGGCGCGGGACGCAGGTATTCGGGCGCGAGGTTCGCCTGCCGGGGGGGAGTCCCGGGGGGCGCGGCTTCCGGCGCGGGGGGTCCGCAGCCGGCGAGCCCGAACAGAGCGATCCAGGCAATCCTCACCCTTCCAAGCTAGCGTTTCTTCTTGCGAGGATTCAAATGGATCTCCGGGAAGGTGATGGTGCATTCCTTGTCCGGGGGCAGGCTGGGCGGAATGTACACAGCGCCGTCGCCGTCCAGTTTGCCGGCGCGTTTCGAGCCGTCCGGCAGGCCGAGCGAGAAAGCCTCGTTCTTCATCGGGATCCCGTCTTCGTCGAGCAGGATCACGCGGATCCAGGTCTTTTCTTCCTTGGGCGGAGGCTCGGGATCCTTTTGAGCCTTCTTCTGCTGCTGTTGCCCCTGCTTATTCTGGCCCGATCCGCCGCTGCCTCCGGAGCCCTGGCCGCCTCCGGAGGATTCGCTCTTCCCCAGGCCCGCGCCGGCCATGCTCACCAGCACCACCAGCTCGCCGCGGCGGAACGCCTCGGCTACACGCTTGTCGCCATCGGCGCCTCTGAGCGCCCGCTCCATCTTCAGCACGGTGGAGGCGGACGCCTTGCGCCATTCCTTCACCTTGGCCTCGGTGATAAACACCTTGGCGCGCTCGTCCACCTTTTCGTCGTCGCGCACGTCCGCGCCCTTCAGGACGATTACCACGCGCCCGTTCAGCGTCACCTTTACTTGCCAGCGGTCCGTCGGATTCATGCGCCGTCTTCCACCTTCACCCCGATCGCGCCCTGGGGGATCGCTCGGGTGGCAATCCTCCAATTGGTTCCGCGCGAAAAGATGTAACCCTGGATCATTATGATACGCTCTGTTACTAGGATCCTAAAGATGAAGCGAGCCACCTTCCTGTTTGCCTGCGCGGCGCTGGTCCTTTCGGCCCAGCAAGCCGCTCCTCCGAAGACGCACCTGAAAGTCGGGGACACCGCGCCGGACTTCGCGCTGCCCTCCACGATCGGCAAGGAAGTGAAGCTCTCGGAGTTTCGCGGCAAGAAGAACGTCGTCGTGGCGTTCTTCCCGGCCGCCTTCACCGGTGGTTGAACGAAGGAACTCACCGCCTACCAGTCTGGTATCGGCAAATTCGAAGAGTACGAAACGCAGGTGGTCGCGGTCAGCACGGATTTCATCGCCACGCTGTCGCACTGGGCCAAGGAACTGAACGCGACGTACCCGCTGGCGAGCGACAAACTCGGCAAGGTGTCCCAGGAGTATGGCGTCTACATGCCGGCGATCGGCATCGCCAACCGGACGACGTTCGTGATCGACGTGGACGGCAAGATCACCCACATCGACGAGGGCCGGGAAGCGCTGGATCCCACCGGCGCGGTCACGGCCTGCTCGCGATTGAAGAAGAAGTAACCTCAGAGCCGCGCCAGTTCGGCGAGGTCCAGCCGGCCGGTGTAGATCGCCATGCCCAGCGCGGCGTGCACGTTCATCTGCCGTAACGCGAGAATCTCGTCAATGGTGGTGATCCCGCCGGCCGCAGTGATCTCGTGCCCGGTGGCGGCGCGCAGCCGCCCGAACCACGCCAGATCGGTGCCCTGCAGCATGCCTTCCTTATCCACGTAGGTGCACAGAAAGCCCGAGCAGTAAGGCTCCAGATCGCGGATCACCTCTTCGGCGGTGACGTCGAGGGACTCCACCCAGCCTTTGACGACGATGCGCCCGTCCTTCGAGTCGAGCGCCATGTGGACCCGCTCGGGTCCGACCGCCGCGGCAATCGCCGCGAGCAGTTCGCGGTTAAGGCCCGACTTCGTGAACGCGGCGGTGCCCACGATCACCCGGTGCGCGCCCTGGTCGACGAGCTGCCGGGCGCGGGCGGCGTTGCGCACGCCGCCGCCGGCGCGGATCCGCGCGCGGGCGGCGAGCCAGGCGACGATCAGATCGTTCGCGCCTTTGCCCATCGCAGCGTCGAGGTCGATCACCTGGATCTCCGGGAACGCGGCGAAGCGCGCGAGCATCGCCTCCGGGGAGTCCCCCTCCAGCGCCTTTTCGCGGCCCTGGACCAGCTGTACTACCTTGCCGTCCTGAAGATCGATGCAGGGGATGATCATGGGCGGACGGCCACTCCTTCGCCCGCCAGGTACTGCTTCAGGTCGCTGACGGTGTACGTGCCGAAGTGAAAGATGGACGCGGCGAGCGCGGCGTCGGCGCGCGCATCGCGGAACACGGCGGCGAAGTCCTCGGGGCGGCCCGCGCCGCCGCTGGCGATCACCGGGATCCCGGTGGCATCCACCACCGCCCGGGTCAGGGCGCCGTCGAAGCCGGTCTGCACGCCGTCGGTGTCCATGGAGGTGAGCAGGATCTCGCCGGCGCCCAGCTTCTCCCCGCGCGCGGCCCACGCCACCGCGTCGGCTCCCTCATCGACTCGCCCGCCTTTGGTGAAGACGTTCCAGCCGGAGCCATCAGCGCGGCGCCGCGCGTCGATGGCCAGCACGACCGCCTGCGCGCCGAACTCCTCGCTGAGTTCCGTGATCAGCTCCGGCCGGCGCACGGCGGCGGTGTTGACGCTGATCTTGTCGGCGCCCGAATGGATGATGCGGCGCGCGTCCTCCACCGACCGGATCCCTCCGCCGACGGTGAGCGGGATGAAGACCTCGCGCGCGGTGCGGCGCACGACGTCGACCAGCGTGTCGCGGCCGTCGCTGGAGGCCGTGATGTCGAGGAAGACAAGTTCGTCGGCGCCCTGCTCGTTGTAGCGCGCGGCGAGTTCCACGGGGTCGCCCGCATCTTTGAGGTTGACGAAGTTGACGCCCTTCACCACGCGGCCCGCGGTGACGTCGAGGCAGGGAATGATGCGCTTGGTCAACATGGAAGTTGCGCGAAGTTGGCGACGATCCTCAAGCCGGCGGGTCCGGACTTTTCGGGATGGAACTGCACGCCGCAGATGTTGGCCTGCTCCACCACGGCGCCGAAGGTGATCCCGTAGTCGCAACTGGCGGCCGTTTCGTCCCCCGCCGGCGCATAGTAGCTGTTGGCGAAGTAGACGAACGGGCGGTCGCCTAGCCCGGCAAGCAGGCGGGACTCGCGCCGCCGCGTCAGGTCGTTCCAGCCCATGTGCGGCACGCGGAGGCCGCCCTGGAAACGGCGGATCCGGCCGGGAAACAGGCCGAGGCCGTTTTGTTCCGGCGCCTCTTCGCTGGCCTCATAGAGCGCCTGCATGCCGAGACAGATGCCGAGGAACGGCACGCCGGCGCGGATCCGCTCCACCAGGGGCCGCCGCAGGTCCAGTGCGTCGATCGCCCGCAGCATCTGTCCGAAGTGTCCCACGCCCGGCAGGATCAGACGGCGCGCCGCGGCCACCGCCGCGGGCTCCCGGGTGAGCGTGAACGGCGCGCCGGTGCGCTCGAGCGTGTTGCAGACGCTCTGCAGATTGCCCGCGCCGTAATCGACGATCGTGATCACAGCAGGCCCTTGGTGGACGGGAGCTGCCCGCGCAGGCTCGCGTCGCGTGAGCAGGCGAACTTCATCGCGCGCGCGAAGCACTTGAAAATGGCTTCCACCTTGTGGTGGTTCGAGCGCCCGTACAGGACCTTGGCATGCAGGTTCGCGCCCGCGTGCGCCGTGAATCCGCCGAAGAAGTCCTCTAGCAGTTCGCTTTGCAGGTCCCCGACCAGGCGCGTCTTTACCAGATCCTTGTAGACCAGCGCGGGCCGCCCGCTGAGGTCGACGGCCACCACCGCCAGCGTTTCGTCCATGGGCATCACGAAGTAGCCGGCGCGGTTGATCCCCCGGCGGTCGCCGAGCGCCTGCGCGAAGAGCTGGCCCAGCACGATGCCGCAGTCCTCCACCGTGTGGTGCTGGTCGACGTCGAGGTCGCCGGCGGCGTGCAGCTTCAGGTTGAAGCCGCCATGCTTCGTGAACAGCTCCAGCATGTGATCAAGGAACCGGACACCCGTCCGCACGTCGTAGCGGCCGGCGCCTTCGAGCGCGAGCGTGCCCCGGATCTGCGTCTCGCGCGTGTCGCGAGCCACTGCCGCCTTGCGGACCCGGCTCACAGGACCTCCTCAAGCTGGTTGATGTTCTCGACCACCGCCCGGGCGCTCTCGGCGCGGAACAGGGCCAGCAGGTCGTCGCGGCGCGAGTGCGCGGCCGCCGCCACGCCGATGAACGGCACCCCGGCCGCCGAGGCGCTGCGCGCGTCGTCCACGGTGTCGCCGACGTAGACGATCCCGCGGCCCGGGTGCGCGGCGGCGATCTTTTGCAGGCCCTCGGGATCGGGCTTCGGCCGCGTAACGTCGTCCGCGCACACGATCGGCCCGAACGCGAGGTCCGGTGCGAACCGGCGCAAGGTGATGTCGGCCTCCAGCCGCAGTCTCCCCGTGAAGATGCCGAGCTGGAAGCGCGCGCTCAGCCGGTCGAGCAATCCTTCCGCGGGGAACCAGCGCTCCCGCGTGATCAGCCCGTCGCCGTTCTCGCCCAGGAAGATCCGGTTGAAGCGGTCGATCACGTCGTCATACGGCACCGCGACGCCGAGGTCGTGGGCGATCTTCTGCGACAGCGCCCAGTCGTTGTTCCAGCCGCCCTGATTCTTGTACTGCTGGATCCGGTCGCGCGTGATCTGCTGTCCGGTGAAGTGCAGCACGGTCTGGACAATGGACTCGCGGTAGCTCTCCGAGACTTCGGTGAGCACGCCGTCCATGTCGAAAATCAGAAGCTCTTTCGCCACAGGTCCTCCAGTTCGGCCAGGAAGCGCTCCGCCTGCGCGACGGTTCCCGCGGTGACGCGGACGCACCCGGCGACCTCGTAGCTGCGGTCCCGCACCAGCACGCCGCGCCGCCGCAGCTCGTCGCGAATCGGGATGGCGCGTTCGCCCGCCTGGAACAAAACGAAATTCGCCTGGCTCGGAAACCAGCGGATGCCGAGGCGGGTAAGTCCTTCACAGATGCGCCCGCGCGCGGCCAGCGCCTCGCGGACATAGTTCGCCGTGTAGGCGGGGTCCCGCACCGCGGCGCGCGCGGCCAGCGCGGCCAGGGCGTTCACCGAATACGGCGATTGCGCCTTGCGGAGGTAGGCCATGTTCGCGGCCTGCGAGAACAGGCACCCGCAGCGCATCGCGGCCATGCCGTATGCCTTCGAGAACGTGCGGCTGACGAACAGGTTCGGATGTCCGGCGAGCCGGGGCAGCATCGTCACGCCGGAGAACTCGAAATACGCCTCGTCGACCAGCACGGCGGCCTGCGGCGCGGCGGCGAGCAGCTCGCCGAGCACGTCGACGGACGTTCCCGTGCCCGTCGGGTTGCTCGGATTGCCGAGCAGCACGGCGCGGGTGCGGGGCGTGAGCGCGGCGCGCAACTCATTGTCAGGAAACGACAGGCCGGTCCGAAACGGGATCTCGCGGACCTCGGCGCCGGCCAGCTCCGCATAGAACTTGTACATCGCGTAAGACGGCTGGAGGATCAGCACTTCGTCGCCGTCGTCCACATACGTGTTCACCAGCACCTGGATCGCCTCGTCGGTGCCGTTGGTGAGCTGCACTTCGCCGCTCGCGACCCCGAAGAACGCCGCCAGCTCGGCCACGGCGTCCTCGTACTCGGGATACAGCGTCAACATCTCGGCGTTCAGCTTTTCCCGGAGAAAGTCGATCACCGCCGGCGAGCAGCCGAGTGTGTTCTCGTTGAAGTCGAGCCGCAGTTTGCCGGCGCGGCCGCTGCTCGGCGGATGATAGGGCGCCATGCGGACCACGGACGGGCGCGGCACCGGGTTATTCATGCCGCACCTCCACGGAGCGCGCGTGCGCCTCCAATCCTTCGGCGCGGGCGAGCGTCGTAATGGCCGGCGTCAGTTGCTTCAGGCCCGCCAGGGTGAGCTCCTGCACGGAGATCACCTTGACGAAATCCGCGGCGGACAGGCCCGCGCGCAGGCGCGCGACGCCCGAAGTCGGCAGGACGTGGTTCGGACCCGAGGCGTAGTCGCCCGCGGCCTCCGGGCTGGCCGGGCCCAGAAAGACGCTGCCCGCGTTGTCGATTTCGTTCAGCAGGTCCGGCTCATGCAGCGACAGATGTTCGGGCGCCAGCCGGTTCGAGAACGCCACCGCCTGCTCCATGGCGTCCACCACGACGATGGCGCTATTGCGTTCGATCGCCTCCCGCGCCACGGGAGCCGTGGGCAGCGTTTCGAGCTGCTTTTCCAGCTCCGTCGCGACCGCTTCGGCCAGCGTCCGCGACGTGGTGAGCAGCACGGCTGAGGCGTCGGTATCGTGCTCGGCCTGCGCGAGCATGTCGGCGGCGATCCAGCGGGGATTGCCCGCCCGGGCGATGATCAGGATCTCCGTCGGTCCGGCCACGAAGTCGATGCCGGTTTCGCCGGCCACCAGCTTCTTCGCCGCCGCGACGTAGATGTTGCCGGGACCCACGATTCGTTCGACGCGCGGCACGGACTCCGTCCCGTAGGCCAGCGCGGCGATCGCCTGCGCGCCGCCCAGCCGGAACACGTTCGGCACCTGAAAACGCGCCGCCAGCGCCAGCGTCTCCGGGCTGGGCTTCGGCGACGCGACGCAGATGTTCCGCACGCCGGCCACCTGCGCCGGGATCACGCACATCAACAGCGTTGACGGCAGCGGGTAGCGCCCGGCGGGCACGTACGCGCCCATCGAATCGAGCGGCCGGACAATCTGCCCCAGGCGTCGACCGCCGGGATAGTCGGTCATCCCGCTCACGGGCAGTTGCGTCCGGGCGTAGTCCTCGATGTTGCGGGAGGCGACTTCCACCGCGTCGAGAAATGCCGCGGGCATGGCGGCGAGCGCGGCTTCGCAGGCCGCGCGCGGCACCGCGAACTCGCCGCCCGCGAACCCGTCGAAACGCGCGGCGTACTCGCGCAGCGCCGCGTCGCCGCGCTCGCGCACCGCCGCGAGAATCGGGGCCACGGCGCGTTCGGCTTCTTCCAGGCGCAGCGCCTTGCGCACCAGCAATGATTGCGCTTCCGCGTAAGGGAGGATCCGGATCATGGCGTTACATCACGATCTTGTTCAGCGGATACTCGACGATCCCCTGCGCCCCGGCCTTCTTCAGCTTCGGGATGATGTTGCGCACCGTGGATTCGTCCAGGATCGTGTTCACCGCCAGCCAGTCGCCCGTGCTCAGCGGCGAGATGGTCGGATTCTTCAGCGCGGGCAGCACCGCGAGCACCGCCGCCAGGTCCGCCTTCTGCACGTTCAGCATCAGGCCGACCTTGCCCAGCGCATTGATCGCCCCTTCGAGCAGCATGCGGATATCTTCCAGCTTGTGCCGCTTGAAGTCGTCCTTCCACGAGGCGACGTTCGCGATCAGTTGCGTGTTCGATTCCAGCAGCGTCTCAACGATGCGCAACTTGTTCGCCCGCAATGACGACCCGGTCTCCGTCACCTCGACGATCGCGTCGGCGAGCACCGGCGGCTTCACTTCCGTGGCGCCCCACGAGAACTCGACCTTGGCCGTCACGCCGTGCTGCGCCAGCCACTGCTTCGTGAACCCGACCAACTCGGTCGCGATGATCTTGCCTTCCAGGTCCTTCACGCCGTGGATCGCCGAGTTCTCCGGCGCGGCCAGCACCCAGCGGACCTTGCCGAAGCTCTGCTTCGAATAGACGAGGTCCGCCACCTTGTGCACCGTGGCGCCGGTCTCCATGATCCAATCGAGTCCGGTGAGCCCCGCGTCGAGCACGCCGTCTTCGACATAGCGCGCCATCTCCTGCGCGCGGATCAGCATGCACTCGATCTCCGGGTCGTCGATGGCCGGAAAGTACGACCGGGTACTGACCGTAATGTTAAAGCCCGCGCGGCGGAATAAGTCGACTGTCGCGTTCTCCAGGCTGCCCTTGGGAATGCCGAGCTTCAGCTTGCTCATTGCGCGCCTCCGTAGACCGACGCCGGGTCATAGACCTTGCTCTCGTTCTCGATCCAGGCCCCCTGGTCGAGCTTGCGGAAGAAGCAGCTCCGGTATCCTTCGTGGCACACGCCCGGCCCGAGCGCTTCTACCTGCACCAGCACGGTGTCGAAGTCGCAGTCCGTCGTGATCTCCTTCACCACCAGGCGATGGCCGGAACTCTCGCCCTTGGTCCACAGCTTGTTGCGGCTGCGGCTGAAGAACGTCACGTTGCCGGTTTCCACGGTCTTCTGGAACGCGGCGTCGTTCATGAATCCCACCATCAGGACCCGCCCGGTGGCCGCGTCCTGCACCACGGCGGGCAGCAGTCCGTCGAGCTTCGAGTAATCCAGCTTCATGCGCAAGTCATCCTAAAAATCGAATGGCCCGCGGGCGTCTTGCGCCGGCGGGCCGTTTCTCTTCGAAACCAGTCGAGTGGTTACGCGGCAGCCCGGCGCGGCGCATGATGGCCGTGGTGATGATGATGCCGGGGCGCGAACAACATGAACCTAAAGGTTATCAGATCGCGAGCGCCTGATCAAGATCCGCGACGATATCTTCGCAGGCCTCGATGCCGATGGAGAGGCGCACCAGCCCGTCGCCGATGCCGAGCCTCCGCCGCTGCGCGGGCGCCAGGTCGCGATGCGAGGAGATCGCCGGATACAGCACCATCGTGTGCACGTCGCCGAGCGACGTGGTCCGCACGATCATCCGCAGGCGGTCCATGAACCGCAGCACTTCGGCGCGGCCCGCGTCCCGCAGCTCGATGCTCAGCATCGCGCCGAACTTTCCCGGCGCGAACAGCCGTTCGATGGTCGCGCGGTCCGGATGCTCCGGGCAGTCCGGGAAGTACACCCGCGCGACGCGCGGATGCGCCCGCAGCCACGCGGCCACCGTCACCGCGTTGGCGCACTGCCGCTCGAAGCGCAGGGCCAGCGTCTTGATGCCGCGCATGGTCAAGTAGCTTTCGAACGGGCTCATCACCGGGCCGATGTTGCGCATGATCTGGATGATCGTCTCCAGATGTGCCGCATCCGCCGCGACGATGCCGCCCAGCACGTCGCCGTGTCCGGAGAGATACTTTGTCGCGCTGTGGACCACGACGTTCGCGCCGCGCTCCAGCGGACGCACCAGCAGCGGCGTGGCGAAGGTGCTGTCGACGAGCAGCGGCACCTCCGCCGCGCGCGTAATCTCCGCGATCCGGTCGAGCGGCGCCACGCGGAGCAGGGGATTCGACACCGTCTCCAGCAGCACCGCCCCCGGTTTCTGCGCCGCCACCGCGGCCGCCACCGCGTCCGGGTCGCAGATGTCGACGAAGGTCGTCTCCACGCCCATCGGCTCCAGGATCGAGAGCAGCAGCTTCGTCGTGGCGCCGTAAAGCATGTTCGCCGCCACCACGCGCTTGCGCCGGTCGAGCAGCGTCGCGCGCAGCGCGATGTCGAGCGCGGCCATGCCCGACGCGCACGCCCGCGCCCCGGCGGCCGATTCGAGCGCCGCCACCAATTCTTCCAGCGCCAGCGTCGTCGGATTGTCATACCTGGCGTAGGACGGCCCGGCGACTTCCCGCGCGAACACGCGGTCCAGTTCCTCGGTGGTGTCGTAGAAATAGCTCGCCGCGGTGTAGATAGGCGTCGTCACCGGCACGTAGTTGCCGGCCTTGCGGCGGTCGCCGGTGTGCACCACTTGCGATTCGGGTTTCATGCTGCGGTTACTTGCGGCGCCACCGGACCCCGTCCTTGGTGTCTTCGAGGATCACGCCCTGCGCCTCCAGTTCTTTGCGGATCTCGTCGGCGCGCGCGAAGTTCTTCGCCTTCTTGGCCGCTGTCCGTTCGGCGACCAACTGGTCGATGGCGGCGTCGGCCACGCCCGGCGCGCCGGCCGCCGGCCGCAGCACGTCGAAGATCGAATCGAACCGCGCCAGCAGCGCCCGCGCTCCGGCCACGTTCCCGGCCAGAAACTCGCCGGCATCCATCGCCGCGTTTGAGTCGCGCACGAACTCGAACACCGGACCCAAAGCTCCCGCCGTGTTCAGGTCGTCGTCCAGCGCCGCGTCGAAACGCTCCAGCGCTTCGCGGGCGCGCTGCGCCCAGGCGGGGTTTTCGCCCTCGCCGAACCGCGCGGTGTTCAGCCGCAGTTCGTAATTGCGCAGCCGGTCGATCGCCGTTTGGGCCGCCTTCAGGCCTTCGAACGTGAAGTTCAGCTTGTTCCGGTAGGGCACCGAGGCCAGCAGGTACCGGATCGCCTCCGGCGAATAGCCCTTGTCCAGCACATCGCGCAGCGTATAGAAATTGCCGAGCGACTTCGACATCTTCTGGGCGTCCACCAGCAGGTGCTCGGCGTGCAGCCAGTAGCGCACGAACGGCTTCCCGGTGATCCCCTCGGCCTGCGCGATCTCGTTTTCGTGGTGCGGAAAGGTCAGATCCACGCCGCCGGTGTGAATGTCCAGCGTGTCGCCGAGATACTTGCGCGCCATCGCTGAGCACTCGATGTGCCAGCCGGGGCGTCCCTCGCCGAAGGGCGTGGCCCACGCGGGCTCGCCGTCCTTCTTGGCTTTCCAGAGGACGAAATCGCGGGCGTCGTCCTTCTCGTACTCGTCGACATCCACGCGCGCGCCGGCCAGGTTACCGCTCAGGTTGATGTGGGACAGTCGCCCGTAGTGCGGAAACGCCGAGATGCGGAAGTAGACGCTCCCTTCGCTCTTGTACGTCAGTCCGTTCTTCTCGAGCGCTTCAATGTCCGAGACCATCTCCGCGATGTGCTCGGTGGCCTTCACCACCTGCTCCGGCTTTTCGAGCCGGATCTTGGCGGTGTCCTCGAAGAACGCGTCCGTGTAGCGTCCGGTGAACTCGAAGATCGACTTGCCGGCGCGGTTCGCGTCCCGGATGATCTTGTCCTCGACGTCGGTGATGTTCATCACGTGGCGCAGCGTGTAGCCGCGCGCCCGCAGCCAGCGCCGCAGCACGTCCTGGAACGTGAAGGTCCGCAGGTTGCCGATGTGGACGTAGTTGTAGACGGTCGGTCCGCACGTGTACATCCGGACCTCGCGGCCGTGCAGCGGCACGAAGTCCTCGAGCCTCTGGGTCAGGGTGTTGTAGAAGCGCAGCGCCATACGCGAGACGGAATCTCTCCATCCTAGCGCATGCGCCGCGCTCTACCGCAGCGAGCGTTCGAACCGCGGCGGCGAGGCCGTATCCGCGAACTCGAACCCCGTCAGGTACGCGAGCCGCAGGATCTTCTCCATCTTCCCGTAGTTGATCTTGTCCCACGTGTCGGTCTGCTGGTGGTAATCCGGGTGGAAGCCCGTGAACCACCACAGCGCCGGAATGTCGCGCAGGATGAACGGATACTGGTCGCTGCGGAAGAAGACGTTCTGCGTCGCCTCGTCGTCCCACTTATAGCTGAGCCGCAGTCCCGCGAACTCGTTGTTGCGCTCCACCGCCGCCTTGTAGTCGGAGCTGTACTTCGTCGCCACCAGGTTCAGCTCGTTCGAGGTGTCCGCCGCGATCTCTATGGCGTTGCGCGTCGAGGCAATGTGCTCCTCGTTGCGGCCGATCATGTCGAAGTTGATCACCGCCCGCGTCGTCTCCAGGGGGCGCAGGGGGCGGGCCGCATAGTAGTAGGACCCCAACAACCCCCGCTCCTCCGCCGCGAACAGCACAAACACCACCGTCCGCTTCGGCTTCCGCGGATTCGCCTGATAAGCCCGCGCCAGTTCCACCACGCCCACCGTGCCGGAACCGTCGTCGTCCGCTCCCGGGAAATAGCCGCCATCCGGCGCCGGACCGTCATGGTCGTAGTGCGCGCTGTAGAGAATGGTCTCGGCGCGCAGCGCCGGATCGCTGCCCTCGATCATGCCCGCGATGTTGTACGACAGCTTCCGGCGCCGCTCCGCCAGCACCTGGCGGACTTCCGCCGTCACGCCCAGCGCCAGCGGCTGCGGCTTCAGCGACGCGTCGATCTCCGTCTGCACGTCCGCGGCTTTCCGGCCCGACTTCGCGAACAGCGCCTCCCGCTGCTCCTCGCCCGCGGCGACGATCGGGATCCCGGGACCGCCCTCGGCCAGCGCCTGCGTGGCCAGGCGCGGCCGGCTCGCGGCATTGCCCCCGCCCGCCTTCGGCGGATCGGGACGCCGCGGCGCGTTCGGCGGCGGCAGCACGATGAGCGCCAGCGCGCCCCGCCGCTCCGCGTTCGCCACGCGCGCCGCGTTGTTCCGGTAGCGCGTCGCGCCCTTGCCGTTGAAGATCGACTTCGGATCCTGATCTTGCGGCTCGCCGTTGAACACCGCCACAATCTTGCCCCGCACGTCCAGCCCCGCGTAGTCGTCGTAGTTCAGCTCCGGCGCCGTGATCCCGTAGCCCGCAAATACCACCGGCGCCGACACCGAGATCTCCTGAGGGAACGAAACCGCCGACGCGAAGAACTTCCCCTCCACGCGCAGGCCCGTGGCCGCGCGATCCGAGCGGTATTCAATCAGCGGCACCGGCTGCAGGAACGAGTTGCCCGCCACCGGCTTCAGCCCGATCTTCGCGAACTCGCTTGCCGCCCACTCGATCGCCACCTCGGATCCCTTCTGCAGCGACAGCCTCCCCTCCAGCGCCGGCGACGCCAGGAACTTCAGATCCGTGCGCAGCCGCTCCTGCGAGATGTTCCGGAACCCGGCGAGCCGGTCGGCGGGTTGCGCCGCGGCGAGTCCCGCCAGGGCAAGAAAGCAGAAGGTCCGCATGGCCGGGTATTGTATCCGGTTACGCTAGAGAGACGTGTTTCGCTTCGAACTTCAGGCTCAGTGTCCCGAGACCGGCGCGCGGGCGGGCCTGCTCCACACCGCGCACGGCGTCGTCGAGACCCCGGTGTTCATGCCCGTCGGCACCCAGGCGACCGTCAAGGGCGTCCCGCAGCGCGACCTCGCCGGCGACCTCGACGCGCGCATCATCCTCGGCAACACCTATCACCTGTACCTGCGCCCCGGCCACGAGGTGATCCGCAAACTCGGCGGGCTGCACCGCTTCATGAACTGGGAGCGCGCCCTGCTCACCGACTCCGGGGGCTTCCAGGTCTTCAGCCTCTCGGACCTGCGCAAGGTCACGGACGAGGGCGTCCGGTTCCAGTCGCACCTCGACGGCAGCACTCACTGGTTCACGCCGGAGTCGACGGTCGACATCCAGATGGCCCTCGGCTCCGACGTGATGATGGTCCTCGACGAGTGCCTGGAGTATCCGGTCAGCCACGAGCACGCGCGGCGCTCCCTCGATCGCACCATTCGCTGGGCGCAGCAGGCCTTTACGCACTTCCGCGCGACGGGCGACGACGGCCGGCGTGCGCTGTTCCCCATCGTCCAGGGGTCGATGTACCCGGATCTGCGCCGTGCTTGCGTCCCGCCGCTGCTCGACCTCGACGCCCGCGGCTACGCCATCGGGGGCCTCTCGGTCGGCGAACCCCGGGCGCTGAGCCTCGAAATGGTGGAGGCCACGGCTCCGCTGCTGCCCGCGGACCGTCCGCGCTACGTCATGGGCGTCGGCCTGCCTGAAGAATTGCCCGAGTACGTCGCCCGCGGCATCGACATGATGGACTGCGTGATGCCCACCCGGAACGCCCGCAACGGCAACCTTTTCACCTCCGCGGGCCGCGTGGTCATCAAGCATGCCCAGTACCGCGAGGATCCCGCGCCGCTCGATCCGGAGTGCGGGTGCTATACGTGCCGGAACTTCTCGCGCGCCTATCTTCGCCATCTCTTCCAGGCCGGCGAGATCCTCTTTTCAACCCTCGCCAGCGTCCATAACCTCCAGCACTACCTTGACATCATGCGCCGGATGCGGAATGCTATAGTGTCTGGGAAGTTCCCCGAGTATCTGGCCGCACAACGAGCCCGCGCCACGCACGCCGTGACGGCTTCGGATCCAGCGAGTTAGGCTTCGGAAACCCGGCTCTAACCCATGCACTACAGCGCGTTTTTCCTGCTCCAATCGGCGCCCGCGCAACCGAGCCCGCTGCTCCAGTTCGCCCCTTTCGTTTTCATCATCGCGATCTTCTACTTCCTGGTCTTCATGCCCATGCAGCGGCAGAAGAAGCAGCAGCAGGAAATGCTCCGCAACTTGAAGAGCGGCGACACCGTGGTCACCACCGGCGGCATGGTGGGCACCATCCAGAACCTTACGGACGACACGGTGGTGCTCCGCGTCAAACCGGATAACCTCAAGTTGCAGTTCACCCGATCCGCCATCTCCGGACTCTTTCAAGAAGGAACGTCCGCCAAGTAATCTCCACTCTCAGGAATCACATGACCGGAAATCTCAGAGTACGCACGCTGATCACCGTCGCCATCGTGGTGGTCTGCATCATCGGCATCATCGGCTTGCCGACCTCGGTGGACCAGCTCAAGGAGAACCTGCAGCGCAACATCCGCCTGGGTCTCGATCTCAAGGGCGGCAGCCATCTGGTGCTGCAGGTCCAGTTGCAGGACGCCTTCAAAGCTGAAGCCGACACCGTCATCGACAGGCTGAAGGAACAGCTGAAGGAAGCGCGGGTGCCCGCCGCCGAGTTCGTGCGCAACGAACCCGCCAGCCTCGCCGACGCCGACAAGATCCAGATCGACGTCAAGGGCGTCGACGCCACCAAGGCCGGCGACTTCCGCACCGTCTTCAACGACAACTGGGGCCAGAACTGGCTGCTCACCTCGGTGAGCTCCACCGACTACCGGTTGACCATGAAGCCGACGGCGGCGCTGAAGCTCAAGCAGGACACCATCAACCAAACGCTCCACACCATTGAGAAGAAGATCAACGGTTTGGGTCTGGCCGAGTCCACCGTGCAGCCGCGCGGCCGCTCCGACGCCGAAGCCGAGCTGCTTGTGCAACTGCCCGGGGTCGACGATCCCGCGCGCATCAAGCAGATCCTGAAGACCGCCGCGCTGCTCGAGCTCTTCGAGGTGAAGGAAGGTCCGTTCGGCACGCGCGAGGAAGCGCTGGCGAAGAACGGCGGCGTGCTGCCGCTGAACACCCAACTGGTGAAAGGCTCCGTGCGGGCCGGCGGCGCGGGCGGCGGAGGCTGGTGGCTGCTGGCCCGTTCCCCGGTGATCACGGGCCGCGATCTGCGCGACGCCCAGCCGCAGCGCGGCGAAATGCCCAACCAGTGGGAAACGACCTTCGTGCTGACGCAGGACGCGGCCAAGCGCTTCGAGCGCTTCACCGAAGCCAACGTCAACAACCGGCTCGCGATCGTGCTCGACAAGGTTGTGCTCAGCGCCCCGACCATTCAGTCGAAGATCTCGGACTCCGGCCGCATCACCGGCGCCGCCAACGCTGAAGAGGCCTCCGACCTCGCGCTGAACCTCCGCGCCGGCTCCCTGCCGGCGTCCGTCGAATATCTTCAGGAACTGAGCGTCGGTCCCTCGCTCGGCAACGACTCGATCCGCAGCGGGCTGCTGGCCGGCGTCATCGGGCTGGTCGCCGTCGTGGTCGTCATGCTCCTCTATTACAAGAAGGCGGGCATCAATGCGACCCTCGCGCTGATCCTCAACGCCGTGATCCTGATCGCCGCCCTGTCCTACGCCAACGCCGTGCTCACCCTGCCCGGCATCGCCGGCATTATCTTGCTCATCGGTATGGCTGTGGACTCCAACGTTCTGATCTTTGAACGCATCCGCGAGGAACTCCGCGGCGGCAAGGCCCCCGGGGCCGCCGTCTCCGCGGGTTTCTCCCGCGCGTTCCTCACCATCATCGATACGCACGTCACCACCGTGGTGTCGTGTGCGTTTCTCTTCATCTTTGGAACTTCCGCGGTGCGGGGCTTCGCGGTCACGCTGGTGATCGGACTCATCGCGAATATCTTTACGGCCGTCTTCACGTCGAAGCTGATCTTCGACTGGGAACTGTCTGGAAATAAACAGGTTAAGGCCTTGAGTATCTAGTGCGCGGGCGCGGTTGACGCCCGGGTGGGAACTGTTATACTATCCGGGTTCTTCATGCGCCGCGCAAATGACTCAGGGTTGGATCGTAGACAACAGATTCGGGAACTTTCTGAGGACCGCCGGTGTCTGAACCTCAAAGCGCCGGCCATGTAAGGTTGCATGGAGCTATTTCGAGATACTAAGTTCGACTTCCTGGGCAAGAAATGGCCCTTCATCATCGCGTCGCTGGTGTTGACGGCGGCGGGACTGGTGAGCCTCGTCATCAAGGGCGGGCCCCGCTATGGCATTGATTTCAAAGGCGGTACGAACATCTACGTCCGCTTCGCCCAAGAGCCGCCGGTCGAGAAGATCCGCTCCGCGGTAGCCGCCAAGATCCCCGGCGAGATCTCGGTGCAGCAGATCACCGGCAAGCCCGAGGTGCTCATCGGCACCGAGACCCGGGACGCGAAGGAACTCAACGAGAACCGCCAGATCCTGGTGGATACCCTCACCGAGACTTTCGGTGAAAAGACCGGGAAGATGGACCTGAACAACACCGGGACCGACGCGATGGCGCAGCGCCTGCGCCCCGCGTTCGCCAACGCCGGCATCTCGTATTCTGAAGACGACCTGGCGAACGTCGCCAAGGGCATTTCGGGCTTCCGGGCTTCCACCGGCGGCATCATCCGGAACTTTGACGACCTGAAGGGTGTCAATGGCGTGACGCCCCAAATGATCGACGTAATCAAGAAGGAAGCCTACCTGGCGCCGTTCACGATCCTGCAGGCCGACGTGGTCGGTCCGAAGGTCGGCGGCGAGTTGCGCCAGCAGGCGGTGCTCGCTACGCTGTACGCGCTGGCGGGGATGCTGGTGTATGTGGCGTTCCGCTTCGAGTGGATTTACGGCGTGGCGGCGGTGATCGCCGTGTTCCACGACACGATCATCACCATCGGGCTGTTCTCGCTCTTCGACAAGGCGATCGACCTCACCGTGGTGGCGGCGCTGCTGACCCTGGTCGGCTACTCGATGAACGACACGATCGTCATCTTCGACCGGATCCGCGAGAACCTCAAGGAGCACCGGCGCGGCAGCTTTTACGAGCTGGTGAACGCCTCGATCAACCAGACCCTGAGCCGGACCATTCTGGCCGCGGGCCTGACGTTCCTGTCGGCGGTCGCGTTGTGGCTGTTCGGCGGTCCAGTGCTAAATGGCTTCTCGTTCGCTCTAGTAGTTGGAATCTTGGTGGGAACGTACTCTTCCATTTTCATCGCGAGCCCGATCCTGATATTCTGGCAGGACCTCGTGGAGAGCCGGAAGAAGACCGCGGTGGCTCCGGCCGCCTCCGGTGCGTCTGCGGAGCGCCGGGAAGGCAAGCGGGAGAAGGCAAAAGTTACGCGCTGAAACGACCGGACCGCACGGGCGGTCCCGAAGACTCGGGTGTGGGAGGATAGGCGATGTTCGAGCAATCCTTAGTGGACGGCACCGGGAAAACCAATAAGTCCTGGACCGTGCTGCTGTCCTTCGTCGGGCAGATCGCATTCATCATTGTGGCGATCCTGATCCCGCTGATTTACACGGATACTTTGCCGCGCGCGACGCTGACCAGCTTCCTGGTGGCGCCGCCGCCGCCGCCCCCGCCGCCGCCGCCGCCGCCGGCCGCGGCGCCGGTGAAGATCCAGAAGGTGGCGCCGCGCCAGTTCGACGCCGGCCGCCTGATGGCTCCCAAGCAGATCCCTAAAGAGATCGCGATGATCAAGGAAGAGGACATGCCTCCTCCGTCGGCGGCTGCGGGCGTGGTCGGTGGCGTGCCGGGCGGCGTGCCCGGCGGGACGCCGGGCGGCGTCATCGGCGGCATCATCGGCGGCATTCCAGCGGCGGCTCCTCCGCCTCCGAAAGTCGAGCAGCCCAAGCCGGTCACCCCCCAGCGCATCCGCGTCGGCGGCAACGTCCAGCAGGCGAACCTGATCCGGCGCATCACGCCGCAGTATCCGCCGCTCGCCAAGCAGGCCCGTATTCAGGGCACCGTCCGCTTCACCGCCGTTATCGGCAAGGACGGCACCATTCAGAATCTGCAGCTCATCACCGGCCACCCGTTGCTGGTGCAGGCCGCGCAGGACGCCGTGAAGCAGTGGCTCTACAAGCCGACCCTGCTGAACGGCGAACCCGTCGAAGTGGTTACCACCATCGACGTCAACTTCACTTTGAGTCAGTAACTTTGAGTCAGTAACTTTGAGTTAGAAACAAGGCAGTAGAGGGTTTGGAGGCGTGTCCGGGCCAAGCCTCCGGTCCGGGCGCTCCGCTAAGGGTAGACACCAATTCAACTCGCAGGAGATAACGATGCTTTTACAGTTGCAGGTTTGGGCTTTCTTCCTCCTCCAGGAAGGTCAAATTGGATGGGATCCGCGGTCGCTCTGGAACCAGATGGGTTTTCTGGCCAAGGCGGTCGTCGTCATTCTGTTCCTCATGTCGGCGTGGTCGATCGGCGTCATGATCGACCGTCTGCTGGCCTATAACGCCGCGCGCAAGCAGTCGCGGCTGTTCGCTCCGGCGGTCGCGGGCGCGCTGAAGGACGGCAAGCTCGACGAAGCCATCAAGATCGCCGACCGCTATCCGAAGAGCCACTTGGCCAAGGTCGTGGTCGCGGGGCTGCAGGAATTCCGGGCGCACGAACTTTCCACCGAGATTCCGGGTGAGAAGATCGAAGCCTCGGGCCGCGCCCTCGAGCGCGCGGAAGCCATCGTGCACGCGGAAATGAAGCGCGGCGTGTCCTCGCTCGCCACTATCGGCTCCACCGGTCCCTTCGTGGGCCTGTTCGGCACGGTCGTCGGCATCATCAACGCGTTCAAGGGCATCTCGACCGAAAAGTCGACCGGTCTCGGCGCCGTCGCGGGCGGTATCTCGGAAGCGCTGGTGACCACCGCGATCGGCCTGTTCGTCGCCATCCCGGCCGTGTGGATGTTCAACTACTTCACGAACCGCATCGAAGCGTTCGACGTCGAGATGGGCAACTCGTCGAGCGAGCTGATCGACTACTTCCTGAAGCGGTCGCAGCGCGCCGGCGCGGCGAAGGGCTGAGTCCGGTCCGGATCGCGAGTTGAATGGGTTCCGGCCCGGAGGCCTCCCTCCGGGCCGGAAAAGAGAGAAGGAAAGCTATGCGGAAATTGAAGAATCCGAAAGCCCCGCCCGTGGTTTCCGACATCAACGTCACCCCCATGGTGGACGTGATGCTCGTGATGCTCATCATCTTCATGGTGATCACGCCGCTGCTCTCCAAGGGCGTCAGCGTGGACATGTCGAAGACCAAGAACCCGATCGCCATGCAGGCCGCCGACAAGGAAGACGCCGTGCTGGTCGCGGTGACGCGCGACGGGCGTGTGTTCCTGAGCCCCGGCAACGCGCAGCTCAAACCCGAGGATCTCCCGAACAAGGTGAAGGACCTGCTGACCAACAAGCTCGACAAGACGGTCTACATCAAGAGCGACCGCCGGGCCAAGTACTCCGTGGTCACCGACGTGGTGGACAATCTGCGGGCGGCGGGCGTGGACCAGTTGGGTCTGCTCACCGAGCAGCTCAAGGGCAAGGGCAGCGAAGAGAAGAAAGAGGGCGGCGCCTAAGCCGTTCGCACAAGGAAAGCTGAGGAACTCGCTATGTCAATGGCAGTGGGCGGCGGCAAGGGTGGACCGCAAGCCGACATCAACATGACCCCTCTTATCGACGTGCTGCTGGTGCTGCTCATCATCTTCATGGTGATCACGCCGCTCACGCCGCACGGTCTCGAGGCGCTGGCTCCTCAGCCCCCGAAGGACCAGCAACAGCCCCCGCCGGACCAGGACCGCACGGTGGTGATCATCATCGAGAAGGACAACAGCCTCAAGATCAACTCCGAGATCACCGACGAGACGCGGCTCGGCAAGCGGCTGGAGGACATCTTCAAGACCCGCGCCGAGCGCGTGGTGTTCGTGAAGGGCGATCCCGACATCGAGTTTGACGCCGTGGCCAAGGTCATCGACATCGCCAAGGGCTCCGGCATCGACAAGATCGGCCTCATGACCCCCCGCATCGAGCAGGGGCAGTAGAATTCCGAGTTTCCCAGGGAAACCAACCGAGGAAAGCCAACCCATGAACCGCACACCCCGTTATGCAGTTGCCGTGCTGGCCCTTGCCGGCGCGCTCGTGGGCACCGGGTGCCAGAAGCTCCAGTCGCGCGACAACCTGAACAAGGGCGTCCAGGCGTACAAGAGCGCGCGCTACAACGATGCCGTCGAGTTCTTCAAGAAAGCCATCGAACTCGACGACACCAATCCCAACGCGCGCCTGTATCTCGCCACCGCGTACATGACCCAGTGGATTCCCGGCGCCGAATCGCCGGAGAACAGGGCCCTGGCCGAGGGCGCCCGCAAGGAGTTCATGACGGTGTTGGGCAAGGACCCCAACGATAAGACGGCGCTCGCTTCGCTCGCTTCCCTGAGCTACAACGAGGCCACCGCGCTGAGCCCCGAGGACAAGGTGAAGAAGTTCGACGAGGCCCGCGAGTGGCACCAGAAGCTGCTGAGCGTCGACCCGCAGAACAAGGAGTCCTACTACTCGCTGGGCGTCATCGCCTGGGCGAAATGGTATCCGGCGCTGATGGGCGCGCGCGCCAAGCTCGGCATGAAGCCCGAGGATCCGGGCCCTGTCAAGGACAAGAAGGTCAAGGAAGAGCTGAAGACCAAGTACTCGGCCGTCATCGAGGAAGGCATCAAGAGCCTGGAGAAGGCCATCGAGATCGACAAAGAGTACGACGACGCCATGGCCTACATGAATCTGCTGATCCGCGAACGCGCGGACCTCGCGGATTCCACCGATGCCTACAAGAAAGACATCGAGACCGCCGACATGTGGGTGCAGAAGACCCTCGACACCAAGAAGGCCAAGGCCGCGAAGGCCTCGGCGGCCGCGGCCGCCAACCAGATTACCGCCGAAGAGAAGTAACCCCGGCGGTCCGGTTTTGGGCGGACGCCGCGGCGCGGCGCTCGGCCCTTTCTCTTTTTTGGGCGCCGCCGCGCTACACTAGTCCCCAACCGAGCATGACGCCCGCCGAGCCGGAAGCCCCGCCCGAAACCAGCACCGTGGAAGCGCTGTATGCCGGCCTGCTCGCGCAGGTGCGCCGGTCCCGGCCCCAAGAGGACCTGGCGGCTCTGGAGAAGGCCTTCCGCTTCGCTGAGCAGCGCCATCGCGGCCAGACCCGCAAGTCCGGCGACCCGTATCTCGTCCACCCGCTCCACGTCGCGCGCATCCTCGCTGACATGCAGATGGACCTCACCTGCATCGAGACCGGACTGCTCCACGACGTCGTCGAAGACACCAGCGCCACCATCGAGGAGGTGCGCAAGGAATTCGGCGCCGACGTCGCCCACTGCGTGGACGGCGTCACCAAGCTCGCCAAACTGAAGATGTACTCACGCGAGGAGCGCCAGTCCGAGAGCGTCCGCAAGATGCTGCTCGCCATGGTCAGCGACATCCGGGTGATCATCGTCAAGCTCGCCGACCGCCTCCACAACATGCGGACCCTGGAGCACATGGCGCCCGAAGCCCAGCAGCGCATCGCGCAAGAGACCCTCGAGGTCTACGCGCCGATCGCCCACCGGCTCGGCATGGGCAAGATGCGCAGCGAACTCGAGGACCTGGCCTTCCGTTACACCGAACCGGCGCTCGCCGAGCAGGTGGCGCACGAGATCGAGTCCAAGCGCACCGCCAACGAGTCGTACCTCGCGCAGATCTGCCGCGATATCGAGACCAACCTCAGCCGCGAGGGCATTCCGGCGCGTGTCGAATCCCGCGTCAAGCGCCCGTACTCCGTCGCCCAGAAGCTGCAGCGCCAGAAGATCTCGCTCGACCAGGTCTACGACCTGCTCGGCATTCGCATCATTACCGACTCGGTGAAGAACTGCTACGCCGCCCTCGGTGTGATTCACAACGAGTGGCACCCCATTCCCGGGCGCATCAAGGACTTCATCGCCATTCCGCGGCCGAACCTCTACCAGTCCCTGCACACCTCCGTCATCGGGCCGAGCGGCATCGCCTTCGAAGTTCAGATCCGCACCGACGAGATGCACCGCATGGCGGAGGAGGGCATCGCGTCGCACTGGAAGTACAAGGAAGGCCGCAAGGGCCCCGGCGACGACGACCAGCGCGTCGCCTGGCTCCGCCAGCTCGTCGAATGGCAGCGCGACATGCGGGACCCGGGCGAGTTCATGTCGACCCTCAAGGTCGACCTGTACCCGGAAGAGGTCTACGCCTTCACGCCGCGCGGCAAAGTGGTGGTGCTGCCGCGCGACGCCTCGCCCATCGACTTCGCCTACGCCATCCACTCCGAAGTCGGCAACACCTGCGTCGGCGCCAAGGTGAACGGGCGCATCGTGCCCCTGAAGTACGCGTTGCGCAACGGCGACGTGGTCGAGATCCTCACCCAGCCCGGCCATGTGCCCTCGAAGGACTGGCTGGCCATCGCCAAGACCTCGAAGGCGCGCAACAAGATCAAGCACTACATCAACACCACCGAGCGCGTCCGGGCCATCGAGATCGGCGAAAAATATCTCGAAAAGGAAGCCCGGCGGCTCGGCGTGCAGATGGCGCGCATCAACCGCAAGGATCTCGACGCCATCGCCTCCGAGTACGGCTGCTCCAAGGCCGAGGATCTCTACGCCATGCTGGGCTACGGCAAGTACTCCGCGCGCCAGATTCTGACGCGGGTGGCGCCGGAACTGGTGCCGGAGGACGCGCCCAAGCCCGAGACCCCGGCCGCCGCGCCCGTACCCGCCGGCGACGGCGACCTCGTCATCAAGGTTCGCGGCATCGACGACCTGCTGGTTTACCGCGCCAAGTGCTGCAATCCCATCCGCGGCGAAGCCATCGTCGGCTATGTCACCCGCGGCAAAGGCGTCGCGGTCCACTCGGTGTCCTGCTCCAATGTGCAGAACTTGCTGTACGAAGTGGACCGCAAGATCGAGGTCGAGTGGGCCCGCGCGGCCAAGGAGACCTTCGACGTACGGCTGATCGTCCATACCGACGATCGCCCCGGGATGCTCCAGCAGTTGACCACGGCGCTGTTTCAGGAAGGCGCCAACATCCGGACCCTGGAAGCGCGTCCCGACGAAAAGCGCCTGGACGACGGCGCCATCATCGACATCACGCTCGAGGTCCGCGACAAGAAGCAGTTGGAGCGGATCTCCGGCGGCGTGCGGCGCATTTCCGGGGTCCGGGACATCGAGCGGGTCAACAAGACTTAAGGGGCGGTGACCCAAGCGGTGTTGGATCATGCCCTGCCCGAAGGCAGTGTTACCCTGAAAGTTTCCATGTATCTGAAGATTCTGGCCCACCCGATTTTCGTCAACTTGAACTTCCACATGCCGATGGTGGTGGACCTGTCGCATCCGCTGGTGATGCTGCAAGGCGAAAACGGCTCCGGTAAGTCGACGCTGCTGAGTTCCATTTACCTGGCGCTGCGGGGCGAACAGGTGGACGGTTACGTCTACCGCCTGGAAAAAGGCAAGGTGGACGTCGCGGGGGCGCAACTGTTCGACGCCGAGCAGCACAATCCGCGGATGCACCGCGAGATGTTCGCCGACGATCCCAGCATGTACGAGTTCCTCGGCTCGGCGAGCCACGGCCAGGTGATGCTGTCGCTCTTCACGCAGACGTTCCCGCATCTGCCGCCCGGCACGGTGTTGCTGCTGGACGAGCCGGAGATGGCGCTGTCCCCGTCGAACCAGCGGCGCATTCTGAAGATGATGCAGGAACTGGTGGACCAGAAGGGCCTGCGGATCATCGCCGCCACGCACTCCGAGATCCTTACGGGCGCGCCTGAGACCTACGTCATCAACCTGGACAACCACATCAACAAGAACGTGGTGGACGCGACGCTCGGCGTGCAGGGCGCCAGCACGATTCAGTAGCCCGCGGCGCGGCCACCGCGGCGTCCATCGGACCAGCCGACGCGCATGCCGGTCTTCTCCTCGATCATCACGGCGTGGACGTCGCCTTGCGTGCGCAGGCGCGGGGCGATGGCGTGGCCCATCTGCTGCAGGCGCGCGGCGATGTCGTAGACCAGCGCGGCGGGCTCCGCCTCGATGCGGTCGGGCACGTAACCGTGGTGGATGCGCGGATACTCGATGGCGTCGCGCAGCGACATTTTGTAGTCGATCAGGTTCACGATCACCTGCACCAGGGTGTTGGTGATGGTGCCGCCGCCGGGCGTGCCGAGGGCGAAGTAGGGCGAGCCGTCGGGACGCAGGGCGACCACCGGAGCCATCGTCGAAGCCATGCGCGCGCCGGGAATCAGCGTCCCGATGCCGCCCTCGCCGGCGCCGGCGGCGGCGCGCTTCGCGGCCATCGCCAGCGTGCCGACCATGTCGCCGAGCAGCACGCCGGTGCCCTTGGCGACCACCTGGGACCCGTAAAAGCTGCCGAGCGTATACGTATTCGACACCAGATTGCCTTCGGCGTCGACGATCGAGTAGTGCGTGGTGTCCGCGGATTCGAACTCCAGCTCGCGGCTGGCGGTGGCTTCGGCCCCGAGCGCGGGCAGTTCGTTGTTCTTCGTGGCGCGGTCCGCGCGGATGGAAGCGGCCAGGCGCGCGGCATACGCTTTGTCGAGCAGGCGGTCCACGGGCACGGGCCGGAATGCGGGGTCGGCGGCGAAACGCTGGCGGTCCCGGTAGGCGCGCCGCATCGCCTCGGCGAGATAGTGCCGCGACTCCACCGAACCTTCCATGCCGAGCTTCATGGGCAGCTTTTCGAGAATGTTCAGCATCTCGAGCAGCGGAAATCCGCCGGAACTCGAGGGAGGGATCGTGCAGAGCTGGTAGCCACGGTAGGTGCCGCACAGCGGGTCCCGCTCGTGGACCTTGTAGCTCGCCAGGTCCGCCGCGGTCATGAACCCGCCCTGCGCAGCCATGTCGGCGGCGATGCGGCGGGCGGTCTCGCCTTCGTAGAACTCCCGCCAGCCGGATTTCTGCAGGCGGCGGATCGTATCGGCCAGTTCCGGCTGCCGCAGGATTTCTCCCTGTTTCAAGGGTTGATCACCGCCATGGAGAAAGAGCTTGGCCGCCTCGGGGAATTGTTTCATCACTGGGACCTGCAGCCGCAGCACGATCTCCATGCGCTGCGACGACGGGAAGCCGTCGCGGGCCAGGCGGCGCGCGGGTTCCAGCACGGCCGCCCAGGGGAGCTTGCCGAAGCGCTGGTGCGCGAGGGCGAGGCCGGCGACGGTACCGGGGACGCCGGCGGTCTTGTGTCCGACGTAGGGACGCGTCGCGTCCGGAAAGCCGGCGAGCTTGGTCGCGGCGGGGATCGTCTCCTTGTAGTCGAACGCCTTCATGCGGCCGTCGCGCATGCGGACCACCAGGTAGCCGCCGCCGCCCAGATTCCCGGCCTCCGGGTGCACGACGGCCAGCGCGAAGCCCACGGCGACGGCGGCGTCCACGGCGTTGCCGCCCTTGCGCAGAATCTCGAGGCCGGTGCGGGTGGCGATCTCGTGCGTCGAGGTGACCATCGCCTTCGGGGCCCGCTCTGGTTGATTGACCATGGGCCGGTCGCCCTCGAAGTCCAGGCCACTTTGGGAGCGCTCCTGCGCGAGAAGCCCAAGGCCGGCTAGTGCCGTGATCCACCAACGCCGCTTCATCCCAACGAGTATACTCACGAGCGGAATGCCAATGACGGAATGGGAGGCCCTGGTGCGCGTCGGCGCCGCGGCGCTGGCGGGCGCGGTGGTAGGCATCGACCGCGAACTGAAAGCCAAGCCGGCCGGCGTGCGCACGCATATGCTGGTGTCGATTGGCGCCGCGCTGTTCATGACCGGCGGCCTGCTGGTGTACGAGCGCGGGGGCGGCAATGCGTCCGGGTTGCGGCTGGACGCGGTGATCGGCTCGATCGTTACCGGCGTCGGGTTTCTGGGCGGCGGGCTGATCCTGCACGTGAAGGAGCGCGTGGGCGGCGTCACGACCGCGGCCGGAGTGTGGGTGACGGCGGCGCTGGGGATGCTGTGCGGGGCGGGGCTCTTCCTGCTCGCGGCGGGCGGTGCGGTGCTGGCCGCCTTCGTCATCGGCCTGTTGCTGCGTCTGGAAGAGAAGCTGGAAGCCAAGCGGCCCAATGAGGTGGACGTCCATCGCCTGCGCCCCTGATCCGCCCAGCGCCCGCTGGCCGGGGTCTGCGAAACTGAGGTCGGATGTCCCATCAGGAAGAATACAAACGCAAGCTGTGTTCCGCGACGGAAGCCGTGGCGCACATCCAGAGCGGCGAAGTTCTGGTCAAAGGGATGGCGGCCGCCGAGCCGCCCGCGATCTTGCAGGCTCTCGCCCGGCGCATCGAGGCCGGCGAACTCACCGGGCTGCGGGTTTACTATCTCCATTCGGACAAACATTCGGCCGCCACGATCCTGCGGTACGAAATGATGGACCACATTGCGCCGTTCTGCCTGTTTATGCGGGAGACCGAGCGGGAACTGATCCGGCGGGGCGTGGAAGACAACCGCAAGGTAGTGCATTTCGTGCCGAATTCGTTTCCGGAACTGCCGCGCTTTCTGCGGGAAGAGATCCGCGTCGACACCACGATGTTGACGGTTTCGCCGATGGACCGGGACGGCAATTTCACCTTCGGCACCAACAACGATTACGGCAGCGCGGCCGCGCGCGCCTGCCGGCGGCTGATCGTGGAAGTGAATCCGCGGATGCCGCGAACGCTTGGCGACTCGGCGCTCCACATCAGCGAAGTGGACGCCATCGTCGAGCACGAGGCGCCGTTGCTCGAAGCGCCGGACGCGGCGCTGGAGCCGGAGGCCTCGACGATTGGCGAAGCCGTCGCCGACCTGGTGCGCGACGGGGCCACGATTCAGATGGGCGTAGGCGCGATTCCCAACGCCGTTTGCCAGTTCCTGCGCGACCGCCGGGATCTGGGGATCCACACCGAGGTGCTGACCACCGGGATGCTGGATTTGATCCGCCGGGGCGTGGCAAACGGACGCCGGAAGTCCCTGCATCCGCGCAAGGCCGTGTATACGTTCGCGCTGGGCACCGCGGAATTGTACGACGCCCTGCACGAGAGCCTGCTGTTCGAAAGCCGGCCGGTGGATTACGTCGTGGATCCCCGGGTGATCGCCCGCAACCACGAAATGGTGTCGATCAACGCGGCGCTGCAGGTGGACTTGTACGGCCAGGTGAACGCGGAGTGGCTGAACGGACACCAGTTCACGGGCACGGGCGGGCAACTGGCGTTCGTGCGGGGCGCGTATCAGGCGCCGGGCGGGCGGTCGATCATCGCGCTGCCGGCGACGGCCAAGAAGGGTAAGATGTCCCGTATTGTGCCGCATTTGCAGGGTCCGGTGACGGACACGCGTATCGACACGCACTGCGTGATCACGGAATTCGGCGTGGCGCAGCTAAAGGGCAAGGGGTCCAGCGAGCGCGCCGAGGAACTGATCTCGATTGCGCACCCGGATTTCCGCGACGAACTCCGCCACGCGGCGCGGAGGTTGTTCCTGATTTGATCCGCCGCCGGGCCGCCCTTGCCTTGCCGTTGCTGGTCTTCGCGCTGCGAGCGCAGAACGGCGATCTCGCGGCGGGTCCGGTGCGCGGCGGCATCCGGCTGGACGGGCGGCTGGACGAGCCGGAGTGGTCGGCGGCGCCGGTGGTGACCCTGCGGCAGCAATCGCCCCGCCCGGGGCAGCCCACGCCCTACGTCACCAAGGTCCGCGTGCTGGCCACCCGCGACGAAATCTTCATCGGCGTGGACTGCGCCGACCCGGACCCCGCGCGGATCGCCGTGCACACGATGGCGCGGGACGGGAACTTCCGCGGCGACGACACGTTTGCCGTGGCGCTCGACACTTACGGCGACCGCCGCACCGGCTATTACTTCGCCATCAATGCGGCCGGCGCACGGGCGGACGGCCTGATCGCCGGCGTGGAGACCGCGTCTCTGGATTGGGACGGCATCTGGGACGCCCGCACGCGGCGGCAGGCCCAGGGATGGACCGCCGAAATCGTGATCCCGGCCAAGACGCTTAACTTCACGCGCGGCCTGGCGCAATGGGGCGTGAACTTCGAGCGCTACGTCGCGCGGGAGCAACTGCGCCTGCGCTTCGCCTCCCCGACGCTCGATTCGTTTCTGGTCGATCTGAGCCGCGCCGGCACGCTCGCCGGCCTGGACGAATTGCGCCAGGGCCGCGGCATCGAGGCGAGTCCTTACGTGCTGGGCCGGATGCGGGAGGGTTTCGGGGACGGTCCCCGGGCGTGGCAGGGGGCCATGGGCGGCGAGTTCACCTACCGGATCACGCCGCAACTGGCGGCGGTGCTGACGGTGAACACCGACTTCGCCGAGACCGAGGTGGATGCCCGGCAGGTGAACATCACGCGCTTTCCGCTGTTCTTCCCGGAGCGCCGGGCTTTCTTTTTGGAGGGCGCGAATCAGTACGAATTCGGGCTCGGCCTGGGGACCAACTTCATCCCGTTCTTCAGCCGCCGCGTGGGCCTGGCCGGCGGGCGGCCCATCCCGATCAACGGCGGCGTGAAGCTGAACGGCCGGGCCGGGCGGTGGAACCTCGCGATGCTGAACGTGCAGACGCGCGACAGCCAGTTTGCGCCGGGCACGAACCTGTTCGCGAGCCGCATCTCCTACGACCTGACGGAGAGACTGCGCATCGGCACCATCGTCACCCATGGGGACCCTTCGGGCATCCGGGATAACACGCTGTTGGGGTTCGACGCCGTCTGGCGCACGTCGAAGTTTCGCGGCAACAAGAATTTCCTCATCGGGGCCTGGTGGGCGGCCAGCTTTGGCGACCGGCGACAGGGCAGCCGCCAGGGTTGGGGCTGGAAAGTGGACTATCCGAACGACCGCTGGGATTGCCAGGCGCAAGCGCAGAACCTGGGGGAGGCGCTGAATCCGGGGCTCGGCTTTCTGCCGCGGCCGGGGATCTCGCGCTACTCGTTCGGCTGCGACTGGCGTCCCCGCCCGAAGGAGGATGGGCCGCTGGGCTGGATCCGGCAGGAGTTCTTCGAGAACCAGGTGACGCTGGTGGTCAACGCGCGGGGCCGCCTGGAATCGGCGCGGTACTTCATGGCGCCGGTGAACATCCAGACCCAGCGCGGGGATCGCTTCGAGTTCAACTGGGTGCCGACCTACGAGTATCTGCCGGTGCCGTTCGAGATCGCTCCCGGCGTGGTTCTGCCCGTGGGCGAGTATCCGTTCACGCGGTGGCGTATCGAAGCGCAGACCAGTACGCACCGGCGCGTGCAGGCGGGGAATACGACGTGGTTCGGCAGTTTCTACAACGGCACGCTGACCCAGTGGTCGGACTACGTGAACTGGACCTCCGCCAGCGGCCGCTGGCAACTCGGACTCACGGCGCAGAACAACTTCGGACGCCTCCGGCAGGGCAACTTCGCGCAGCGGCTGTGGCAGACCAACTTCGCGTTCTCGTTCAACCCGAACGTCGTGTTGACGAGTTTCGTACAGTACGACAACGAATCGAGCAATGTCGGCGCGAACACGCGTTTGCGCTGGACGCTCAAGCCGGGCAATGACCTGTTTCTGGTGTGGAACCGGGGCTGGAAGCGGCTGATCCTGAGTCCGGCGGACCGGAGTCTGATCCCGGATTCGGAGCTGATCGCCGTGAAGCTGCGCTGGACCTTCCGGCGCTAGCCGGCTACGACGCCAGCCGCACCGGCTTCCCCGCACGCCGCCGGTTCGCTTCCACTTCAGCGAAATGGCGCTCCGCCCACAGGCACAGGCCATGCAGCGGCGCGACCAGGGTCCGGCCGAGCGGGGTGAGCGAGTATTCGGTGTGCGGCGGCACGACGGGATACACTTTGCGCGTCACCAGCCCGTCGCGTTCCATGTTGCGCAGCGTCAGGGTCAGCATGCGTTGCGAAACGCCGGGGATCGCGCGTTTCAGCTCGTTGTACCGCAGCGTCCCGCGTTTCAGTTGATGCACGATCAGGACGAACCACTTGTTGGCGATCAGGTCGAGGGCCAGTTCGGATCCGATTGTCTTCTGCATCACCAGCCAGTATAGGCACACCGGTGTATGTACCGCACCGCGATGTGCGTACTTGTCCGCGGGGTGCTTTGCCCGGCATACTGGCCGCATGAACATCGGGATCATTGGTTCGGGAAACGTCGGCGGCACGCTCGGCACGCGCTGGGCGAGGAACGGGCATGCGGTGCGGTTCGGGTTCCGCGATCCCGGGTCGGCGGAGGCGCGCGAGCGGGTGGCCGCGGCCGGTACGAATGCCTCGGCCGGCGATGCCGCGTCGGCGTCGGCGTTCGGCGAAGTGATCCTGGTGGCCACGCCGTACGAGGCCGCCGCGGGGGCGCTCCGCGCGGCGGGGCCGCTGGCCGGCAAGACGATCCTCGACGCCACGAATCCCCTGCTGCCGGGCCTCGCCGGACTTTCCACCGGCACCACGACGTCCGCCGCCGAAACGATCCAGGCCGCGATCCCCGAAGCGCACGTGGTGAAGATCTTCAACACCGTGGGCTTCAACATCATGGAGAATCCCGACTTCGGGGGAGCGCGGCCGGTGATGTTCTACTGCGGCGACGACGCCGCCGCCAAGCAGCGCGCGGCGGCGCTGGCCACGGAACTCGGCTTTGACGCCGTGGACGCCGGACCGCTGCAGCAGGCCCGGACGCTGGAACCGTTCGCGATGCTGTGGATCTCGCTGGCCCTGCGGCATGGACTGGGCCGCGACATCGCGTTCGCGCTGCTGCGCCGGTAGCGGCGCGCGGCGGCGCAGTAAAATGAAGCCTGCCGCGCTCCCATGGAAAACCGCGAAATCGCCCGCCTGCTCTCGGAAACCGCCGACCTGATGGAGATCGCGGGCGAGGACGGCTTCCGCATCCGGAGCTACCGCAACGCGGCGGCGGCGATCGAGAGCACGCCCGAGCGCCTGGCGGACCTCAAGGGCGACCCAAAGAAGCTGACCGCGATCCCCGGGATCGGCAAGAGCATCGCGGGCCACATCGACGAGATCCTGACGCGGGGGAGTTTCGACCGCCGCGACCAGATGCTCGAAAAGTACCCGCCGACGGCGCTCGAGTTGCTCCACATCCAGGGACTCGGACCCAAGAGCATCGCGACCATCTGGGAGCACTTCCGCGTTTCGACCATCGACGGCCTCGAGAAACTGTGCCAGGAGCACAAGCTGCAGGAGCTGCCGCGCATGGGCGCGAAGCTGGAGGAGAAGATCCTGCGCTCCATCGCGTCCTACCGGAAACGCAGCGGCCGGTTCCTGCTGAGCTTCGGGCAGAACGTCGCGGACCTGCTGCTCGCCTACCTGCGCGAAACTCCGGGCCTGGAGCGCCTGACGCCCGCCGGCTCCCTGCGGCGCGGCAAGGAGACCATCGGCGACCTCGACCTGCTGGTGACGGGCGCCGGCGCCGGGGCCGCCATCGAGCGCTTTGTCGCGCACCCGGACGTCACCGAGGTGCTGGGGCGCGGCGAAAACAAGGCCAGCGTCCGCTTCGGCCTGGAAGTTCTGCAGGTGGACCTGCGCGCGCTGCCGGAAGAGAGCTACGGCGCCGCCCTGCTGTACTTCACCGGCAGCAAGGAGCACAACATCGCGCTGCGCACTCGGGCGCTGAAGCTCGGCTACACGCTTTCCGAGTACGCGCTGGCGCGCCTGGACGACGAGTCGCCGGTGGCGGGACGCACCGAGGAGGAGATCTACGCCAAGCTCGGCCTGGCGTGGATTCCGCCGGAGATGCGCGAGAACTCCGGCGAACTCGACGCGGCGGAGCGCGGCGCGATCCCTCCGCTGGTGGAACTCGCCGACGTGCGCGGCGACGTGCACATGCACACCACGGAGAGCGACGGCCGGGCGACGCTCGCCGAGATGGCCGAGGCGTGCCGCGCCCGCGGCTACGGCTACCTCGCGATCACCGACCATTCGAAGTCGCTCGCCATGGCGAACGGCCTCGATGAGGCGCGGGCGTTGGCGTTTGCGCGGCAGGTGGAGAATCTCGAGGACCTCGGGATCGCCGTGCTCAGCGGCCTGGAGTGCGACATCAAGCGCGACGGCCAGATGGATCTCGACAACGAGGCGCTGGCCGCCCTCGACTACGTGATCGCCAGCGTGCACAGCCACATGAACCTGGAGAGCGCCGAGATGACGGACCGGCTGCTGGCCGCCATCGAGAACCCGCACGTCCACGCGATCGGACACCCCACGGGCCGCCTGCTGCTGCATCGCGACGCCTACGCCTACGACTTCGAGAAGATCGCGGCGGCCGCGGCGCGGCACGGCGTCCTGCTCGAGATCAACGCCAGTCCGGAACGCCTGGACCTCTCCGCGCCGCTGATCCGGCTGGCCAAGAGCAAAGGCGTCCGGTTCGTGATCGCGACCGACGCGCACCACCCGAAGCACCTGGCGAACATGCGCTACGGGATCCAGACCGCGCGGCGCGGCTGGCTGGAGGCGCGCGATATCGTCAATACGCTGCCCGTGGCCGAATTCCGAAAGGCGCTTCGCACCCGATGAAACTGGTCTCTTCTGAAGAACTGCTCCGCACGCCGATCTTCTGGATCACCCGCGATAAAGCGATCGAGCCCGGCGGCTTCGCGATCGAACGGGCCATTATCCAGCACGCGGGCTCCGCGGTGGTGATGCCTGTGGATGAAAAGCAGCGCGTGCTGCTGGTCCGGCAGTACCGGTTGCCGGCGCGGAAGTTCCTCTGGGAGCTTCCGGCCGGCCGCCTAGATCCAGGAGAGAAAGCGCTCGGCGCCGCCAAGCGCGAGCTGAAAGAAGAGACCGGCCTCCGCGCCAAGACCTGGAAGAAGCTGGCCGAGTTCTGGCCAAGCCCCGGCTTCCTGGCGGAGAAGATGACGATCTACCTCGCCTCCGGCCTCACGCAGGGCGAGGCGACGCCGATGGAGGACGAGCGCATCGTGACGCGCTGGTTCACCCGCAAGGAGATCGAGGCCGCGATCCGCACCGGCAAGATCTCTGACGCCAAGACGCTGGTCGGGTACCTGAGCTGGCGGAATCTGCGGTAGCGCGCCGGCAGCGGATTGGAACCGCCGCAACCTCGGCGAGACGGCTCGCCGTCTGCCGCGTCGGGTAACGTGGAGGGTTTCCCGTGAGAATTGCTATCGTACTCGCATCCTGCGCCGTCTTCGCGCTCGCGGAAGATGCGCCGCGCATCGCCCCGGCGGGCGCGCCCTCGAAGGTGACGATCGCGGCCGCGGCCGAGCCGGGCGACCGGCTGACGGTGCAAGGCGTGGTCTATGGCAGTGACGGGCAGCCGCTGGCCGGGGCGTCTGTGTACGTCTACCATACCGACGCGCAGGGTTTGTATTCAGCCGGGGTGAACGACAGCCGCAATCCGCGGCTGCGGGGCTACCTGAGGACCGACGCCCTCGGCCGCTACGAATACACCACGATCCGGCCCGCGTCCTACCCGAATTCCAGCAATCCCGCGCACGTCCATTACCACGTGAACGCGCCCGGACACGCGGAGCGCATTTTCGAGATCGTCTTCGAGGGCGACCCGTTCGTCAGCGCCGACATCCGCGCGCGGGCGGCGCGCGAGGATAGCGGGTTCTCGCTGCGCGCGCTGACGAAAGATGCGGGGGGCTGGCGCTGCCGCCAGGACGTCCGGCTCCGCGCTCAACGCCAGTAGCCGCCGATCCAAACCCAGCCGCCGCCGCGCGGGGTCCAGTAACCGGGCACCCACGCAGAGCGGCCGCGCGGGATCTTCATCCAGCGTCCGGGAACCCACGCGTGGCGGTTGCCGCGCCATGCCCAATAGCCGTCAGTCCAGACGTGCCGGGGTCCGGGCGCGACGCCGGTCACGCCTATCGCGCGCGGCGCGGGCGGTCCCACGCGAACCACCACCCCGGTGCGCGCGGCGCAGGCGGTGGTCAGGCCGAGCGCTAGAATCGGGAGTGCCAGCCAGTTTCTTCGGGTCATTTTCTTGTCCTCTCAACCCTAGAAACGCGTCGCCGGGATCCAAAGTTGCGGTGGTTCCGGTGGCTCTTTTCAGCCACGCCGCTTTCCCCGGTCTTCAGCCGGCGGCGTTCTGGTCTCCGGCGGCGGGAAAGCTCTGTTAGAGTGGCTTGCCATGAGCGCAGCGCAATTGCTGAGTCAAGGCCTACGCCACCCCTGGCCCGTCTTTGCGACCGCCCTCGCGCTGACGGTGTTCGGCTTCTGGCCAAGCTTCTTCGCGAAGTTGCCCAGCGCGCCCCTGCCCCATCACGTGCACGCCTGGTCGGCGACGGCCTGGATGATCCTTCCGTTGCTCCAGTACGTGCTGATCCGGCGGCGCCGGCGCAGCCAGCACAGGCTGGTTGGCTACGCATCTCTCGCCCTGGCGGCCGTCGTGGCCGTCAGCGGCGTCTACGTGGTGCGCATGATGGCCTTCACCAACCTCACCAAGTTCCGGCTGGCCAGTGTGAAATTCGTGTTTCTCGACCTGACCGGAATCCTGCTGTTCGGTGTCTATGTCGCCGTCGCCATCGCCGCGGTGCGCCGGGGCGACATCCGGCTCCACGTCACCGCTCTGGTGGCCAGCGCGCTCATTCCGCTGGAGGCAGCCCTCGAGAGAGTCTTCCTGCTGCTCTTGCCCGCCCTCGTGCCCGACTTTGACGCCGCCCTCTATGCGGCCCTGATCTTCCTGGAGATCGTGTGCGCCGCCATCGTTTTTTTGGAATGGCGGTCCGGCCGCGTGCGCTGGCCCATACCGGTGCTTCTCGGCTACTATCTCCTGATGCACGTGACGCTAACGCCGCTGGCGACCAGCAAGGGCTTTCAGAGCTTCAGCGATTGGATTGCCCTGGCCGGGCGTGCCGGCACCTGAGCGCCGCTCCTGCTCCACCGGACCCTGAGGTCTGCGCGCCCAGGCGGAGCGGCCGCGCGGAATCACAGTCCAGACCCCTGGGACCCGCACATGGAGATTGCCCCGCCACGCCCAATAGCCGTCCAACCGTCTCCGCGAGTTGTTCATCGGACATGTACTTGTCCTACCAACCCTAGAAACGCGGCGCCGGGATCAGGAGGTTGCGGTGGTTCCCGTGGCTCTTTTCCGCCAGCTCTCCTGTCCATAGCGTCAAGGATGCCGCCCGCTGCACGCCACGGTCGGGGCCTAGATCCGCTCGATCAACACGTCGGCAGCGTGGGCCGCCAGCGCCTCCAGGTCGTCCGGATCGGAGGTGAGTACGGTCCCCCCGGGCTCCGCGAATGCCACGACCAGCGCATCGATGGCCGACCCACGACGCGCCAGGCGCCGCAATAGGGCTGCTCGCCGCGCGAGGGACTCAGGGACCGCCTCGGCGATTTCACAGGTCTTGAGGAACCGGTTTTCGTTCGCGTCGCGCCCCGAGTGCCCCTGCAAGCACTCCACGAGAACCACTGCCGGCACGGTCGGAGGCCAGAGGCCCTCCTCGCGCAGGGCGACGATCAGGGCCAGGGCGCGGCGCGAGCGCTCCGCCAGCCGGCTGACGGCCCCCGAGTCCAGGATCAACATGAAACCTACACGGCTTTCCGATCCGTGCGGCCGGCGATTCGTTGTGCCAGGGCGGCAGCGCGGGCGCGCTCTCGAGGAGCGGGCTGGCCGACCTGTGCCGCAAGTTCGGCGGTGTAGCGACGGCTGGCGGACTGTAGCTTCCGGCGACGCACTTCAGTGCGCACTGCTTCCTGAAGAAGCTCAGAGGCGGGGAGCCGGCGCTCCTTCACAATGTCGTAGAGATCCGTTGGCAGGTAGACCTGCATGCGCGGCATACGCCTAGTATACACACGTCGATTCATGCTCCAGTGTCGTTCGTTCCGAATTCGCCGGGGGTCACGGCCGGCGGAGAAAAATCACCGCGGGATCGCTGCAAGTTCGCCGGTCAGGATCGGTAAGCGGCGCGGTGCAGACATACGCGTACGTCTGCATGGTGGGCAGGTCCGCGGGAATCGCCACGTTGATCTGCTGCACGCCCGCGATGCCGGGCGCCTGCCCGGCGAACACCGGCTGCAGCCCCTCGCGATCGTGGATCTTCGCGGTGATGATCGCCGCCCCCGGCGCGCCGGTGGCGAACAGCAGCAGGTACCCGCCCGGGGCGGCGGGCATGATCTCGCGGTTCGCGGAGAAGTCCTGGTTCAGTACGCCGCCGGGGAAGATCGCGGGCGCGAACGGGGCCAGCGTCACCGGATACGGGGCGCTGGCCCGGCCGTCCACGCGCAGAATCACGTCGGCGGCGGTGCGATCCGTCAGGTCCGGCGGGACCACGAAGTCCAAAAAGAGCGCATTGGCGCGAACCAGTTCCGCGCGGAAGCCGTTGAGCGTCACTTCGACCACCTGGCCGGCGATGGCGGCGCCCTCCAGGCGCGCGAGCGAGCCCGCCACCAGGGGTCCGCTGGTGGTCGCCGCGGCATTGCGGATGCTCGAGATGCGCGGCGCGACCGGCGTCGCCGGGGTGATCTCGACGGTAATCGGAATCAGCGCCACCCCGCCGAGCGAGCCGGCGTCGATCCGCAGTTGCGCGGCGTAAGTGCCGGGACCGAGGATGTTCGTCAGCACGTTCACCTGCACGGAGCCGTTATCCACCCACGATTGCGGACCGAACTGTAGGAAGCCCAGACCCCGGGTGTAGGTAAGCGTCGCGGTCCAGTACATGCGGCCGCCGCCGCGGTTGCGGACGCCGACGAACTGCGCCGGTTGCGGAGAGTTCGCAGGCACCACGAAGGTGAGGGCGTTGGTGGAGACTTCCAGTTGCGGAAAGTACGTCCCGCAGTCGTTGAATTCTTCGCAATCGCGCGCCGGGATCGACGAGGCAAAGCGCGGCACCGGCGCGGTGCGGGAGCCGCCGCTCACCTGCGAAAGCGGCCCGAGTTGCAGGCTCTGGTTGATCTGCACCACGTCGCTCACCGCGTTGGGGGCGATGCCGAGGAACACCGGGATCTGCGCGGACTGGCGCGCGAAGGGATTGCCCTCGATCACCTCGTAGACGACGGTGAGCGCTCCGTTCGTCGCGTAGACTTCGCGCAGCGCGTCCAGCGTCACGGTGCCGGAGACCGGACCGGCGTCGAACTCGCGGCGGCCGCCGGCGCCAGCCTCGTCGGTTTCGGTGACCAACGTCAGCAGCAGGGCGTTCGAGGCGGACTGGTACTTGCCGCCGGAGGCGGCGACGCCGAGGTCGCCGGGCGAGGTCGGCTCCAGCGCGTCATAGCCGGCGATCGCCATGGGCACGAACAGGCGCGCCCCCGCGGGCACCCCGCTGATGCGCAGGCGGAACCGGGTGCCGGTGTCCGCCCGGAAGCTCGAGAAGTCCGCCAGCGTGGCGAAGGAGTGGGCGAACGGCTCCGTGATCCGGGTGGTGGCGACCGCCGCCTTCACCCGCACGAAGTCCGCAAAGCTCGGCTGCGGCACGTCCGGCGGCAGCGGCGAGCCCGCGGGCGCGCAGATCAGCCGTCCGGACACCGAGGCCAGCAGCGACGGCAGCGGCAGCGCCACGGCAACCCGGGAGTTCGCAATCGCGATCTGGTTCAGCCCGATGTTGGCGATGTTCGCGTAGATCACGGAGCCGTTCAGCAGCGAGGCCTGCACCCGGAGGTTCGCGATCCGGATCTCGGCCGCGCCGGTGGGCGACAGCGGCACCTGCAGCCCGTCGAAAGTGATCCCGCTGGTGGTGAGAAACACGCCGTTGACGTTGGCCGGCGCGGGGCCGGCGCCCGAATCCACCGTGATCGCGACATCGGTGGTGATCCCGGTGCCGACGATCCGGTTCGTCACCGGCGCGCTGAGCAGCACCGCCAGGTTCCCCTGCGCCACCGCGTTCGGGACGCCGCCGGTGCACTTGAAGACGATGTCACCCACGCGTTCGGTGACGCCCTCCGCCCGCACCACGGGAGGCTGGGCCACCACCTGGCAGACCAGGCCGGAGTTCTGCGCTTCCACCACGCCAGCGGCGGCGGCAACCGCCAGCCAGAGGCGTCTGAGTCTCGAGTTCATGCTGCACCTCCAGACGCGGGGCTACAATCATTATTAGATCGGAGGCCCGATCCCATGCCTGTAGCCCCCACCCTTACCGAAGAAATCGACGAACTGCGGCGCGAACGGCGCGCGGTTATCCTCGCCCACCACTACCAGGACACCGAGATCCAGGAACTGGCCGACGCCATTGGGGATTCGCTGGAGCTGGCGCGCAAAGCCAAGGAGTTTTCGGGCGATGTGATCGCCTTCTGCGGGGTCGTGTTCATGGCCGAAACCGCCAAGATCCTCAATCCGGGCCGCACCGTTGTGGTGCCCGACATCGAGGCCGGCTGCAGCCTGGTGGACTCCTGTCCGGCCGGGCAGCTCCGGGCGTTCAAAACAAAACACCCCGACCATGTTGTAGTCAGTTATATCAATACTTCGGCCGCGGTGAAAGCGGAAAGCGACATCATCTGCACCTCCCGGAACGCCGTGGACGTGGTGAACTCCATTCCGGCGGACCGGCCGGTGTTGTTCTGCCCGGACGTGAATCTGGGCAACTACGTCAAGCGCGTGTCGGGACGCCAGAACATGACCATCTGGCAGGGGGCCTGCATCGTCCACGCGACGTTCCCGGCGCGGCGCCTGCTGCAGGCGCGGCGGGAACATCCGCACGCGAAGGTGGCGGCCCATCCCGAGTGCCCCGCTGATGTGCTGGCGATGGCCGACTTCATCGGCTCGACGACGGCGATTATCGAGCACTGCGTCGCCTCGCCGCACGAAGAGTACATCATCATGACCGAGAGCGGGGTGTCGCACTCGCTCCACAAGCGGGCGCCGCACAAGAAGTTCTGGTTCGTGCCGAACGAGCAGTGCAATTGCTCGGAGTGCCCGTACATGAAGAAGAACACGCTGGAGAAGCTGCGCGACGCGCTGCGGACGCTTTCGCCGCAGGTGGACGTCCCGCCGGACATCCTGGAGCGGGCGCGGCTGCCGATCGAGCGCATGCTGGCGCTGCGGTAGGCGGCCGCAACGAAGAGATGGTTGACAAAGTCAAGGATCGACCCTTGACTTTGTCAACTATCGGCGTGGTTAACGGACGCCGGTAACCCGGTAGTCCTTCTTCACGTCCCCGGCGATCTCGTCCTCGCGGAACAGGATCGGCCGCCACTGCTTCTTCGAGAACAGCTCAGTCTGATCCGTAAACTGCGGCGACTGCGGATCCCCGGACTGCGAGTACGTCAGGAACGCCTTGGCCCGCGGACCCTGGTCCGTGTACTCGAGCGCCATCAGGAAGCTGGAGCCGTGCACCACCGGATAGCCCTTCTCGGTGAGGAAGCGGCTGCCGCGCACCGCGGGCGGATTGTCCATGGGCTCCAGCGTGGTGGTGTTGCGCGAGTTGCGCTGCATGTTCATCAGGCCGTCGTAGGCGCCGTCGCCGCCGTGGATGGGGATGCGGCGGCCGGCCTTGTCGGCGTACTGGACGTCGCCGAGCGCGACATCGACGGCGAGGCCGCGCGCTTCGAGAAGCTTGGCGGCGGCGGCGAGGTTCTCGAGCGCGAGGTCCCCGGGCGCGAGCGTATGCGGCGTGTTGGCCGGATCCTTGGGATCGAAGTCCACGGCCCAGAGCTTGCCCTTGCGCTGGAGGTCGACCGGTTCGTAACGGCCCAGGAACTCCTTGAAAAGCACCGCGCCGCGGGCCTCGAGGTCGTTCCGGCCGTTCCATTGGGAAAGCGTGGCGCAGGACTTGGCGAGATCGTAGCCGCCAATGACCGATTTGGCGCGGCAGCGGGAGACCAGTTCGTCCTTGAGCAGCTCCGCCGCGTAAGCGCGGTTCGACAGGATCGCATTGCCGAACTCGTCGAGGCTGAACTTGCCATTGTCGCCAGCGGGCCGGTCGGGGGAGCGGCCGGAGAGCGTGAGGTCGTTATTGCGGGTGCGGAGGGAGCGGGCGGTCCGCTGCTCGCCGTGCAGGGGCGAGTATCCGCCGTCGAGGGGCGCGCTGGAATTGGCCAGCCAGAAGCTGTCGTTGGCGTTGAAGACGTAGTCCGTGCGCTCGATCTTCGGCGTCTCGGCGAAGGGGACCACGCCGGGGCGCGCCGTCTTCTCCGAGGTCCATTCGTGGGCGGGGTTCGAGCCGTCGAGCAGCACGTTGCCGCCCTGTTCGTAGAAGCGCTTCACGGTGGCGTCGGACTCGCGCCGCTTGCGCCAGTCCTCGATCGCGGCGGCGCTGAGCCGCGGCGTCGCGGCAGTGTCCGCATACCAGGCCAGACCCTCGGAACTCGCGGCGATGGTGTTGATCCAGGTCATGCCCTGGAACTTGGCGTGCGCCGCCTGCAGTTCCTTCATGCCGCGGGCGGTGCTCATCGCCAGGTGCTGGCGTCCGGTGCCGGCGTTGGCCCAATTGGCGTCGCGGATGGTGACGGCGCGCTGCGCGGTCCAGCCGAGCCCGGGCCAGTTCATCACGGGACCGTAGTGGCTGAACCAGATGGTGTGGCTGACGGTCTTGAGCGAGCCGTCGGCCTGCTTCACCTCGACGTTGACCGCGCGCGGCGTCAGCGGCCGTTCCTCGGTGCCGTAGCGGTACGCGGGCTTGCCCGGCACCAGATCCAGCGTGTAGAACGTAACGCGCTTGCCCGCCGAGACGGTGTGCGTCCAGCCGACGTTCTTGTTGAAGCCGATCGAGACACCGGGGCTGCCGAGCAGCGAAACGCCATAGGCGTCGAGCTTGCCGGGGATGCGCAAGTGCTTCTCCCAGAACCGGTTCGAGCCGACCCAGGGATAGTGCGGATTGGCGAGCAGCATGCCGCGGCCGGACTCGGTCTTGTCGCGGCCCAGCGCCCAGCCGTTCGAAGCGCCAAGGTCGACTTCGGGGAATTCGAGGTCCTCCGGCTGCTGCCCGCCGGAAACGGCCTTGGCGGCTTCCGGCGGCTTGGCCGCGCCGATCAGCGAGGAGTATTGGTGCACGGTGAGCACCAGCGACCGGTGGTAGCCCGAAATGTCGGAAACCGAGATCGGCACCACCCAATCGGCGCCGCGGCACCAGCCGGGGACTTTGTCCTTGCCCGTCTTCTTCAGATACTCGTTGTAGCCCGCGACGAACCCGGCGTGCCAGTCGCGATAGTCCTTCGGCGCAGCCGCCAGATCCTTGGCCGCGGTGCCGATGAGGTCCAGCGCTTTGATGGTGGCATCGCTATAGAGGTGCTCGTTGTCGCGCCCGGCGCCGAAGTACTTGGCGCGCTCGCCGCGGGCCTTGACCACCTGGTCGGCGATGGAGCAGAGATGATCCTCCGCCTGGGCGTAGCCTTCGCCGAACCCGAGGCTGCCGAAGTCCTTGGCCTCGATGTGCGGGATGCCGAAAGAAGTCCGGCGGATGCGGGCTTCATATTGGGCGGCGGAAGCCGCGGCGGCGAGCAGGCAGACGATTCCCAAGGTCCTCATGAGAGGCGAGTATAACAAGCGTGTCATCCAAAGATGCGGATCAAGGGAACTTCCAGCCAAGGAAGGCGGCCAGCCGGCCGGCAATCGAGAGCATGTCGATTTCGCCGAGGCTGCGGGGGCGGATGCCCCGACGCCAGAAGAGATAGACGCTGCGGTACCCGGGACGCCCGGGCCACAGTCCGTGGACGCCGGTCTCGAAAGGCTTCGTGTAGAGTTCCGCGGAGCCGTTGCCGAACAGGAAACCCGGGGCCGGCTCGTAGACGGCCACGCAGGGCGCGGCGCCGGGCCGGAAGCGTTGCCACTCCGCCAGAGGAATGAGCCGGCCGACGCCGGGAAGCGTGCCGAGAGAGGCCGCGCCGGTCTCATCGCGGGCGCAAGCCCAGCCGGGCGAGATCTCCACCTTGCCGGTGGCCCCGGCGGCGGGCAGGTTCACCACCTTATCGACTTTGGCGAAGCCGTGGTCGGAAACGAGCGCGATGGCCATATCGGGCGGCAAAGCGTCGAGCACGTGGCCGAGCAATTCGTCCGTGTACTCCAGCACAGCGTGGGACGCGGGTGAGAAGGGGCCGGTCTCGTGCTGTTCGGCGTCGAAGTCGACGAAGTGGACGGCAAGGAAGTGGGGCTGCTCGAAGCGCAGCAAATAGAGGAGCGCGAGAGTCCGCGTGCGGTCGTCCATCCACTGCTGGGGGAAGGAAGGGTAGGCGCGGGCGATCTTTTCGACCAGACCGGTAGTGGCTTTCTCGGCGATGGAGGCGAGGTCCATGGCGCCGCCCTGCCGCTTGCGGAAGAACTCGGGGAGGTTCCAGTCGATTTTGTCCGCAACGGTGACAGGCCAGGTGATTGCGGCGGTCCGGGCGCCGGCGGCGCGGGCGGCGTCCCAGAGGGAAGGCACTCTGAGCAGGGACAGGTCCCAATAGTAGTCGCCGCCTTCAGCGCGGGGGCGGCGGTTGCCGAGAATGCCGTGGACCGCCGGAGGCACGCCGGTGAGGAGCGTGGTGTGCGAGGGCCAGGTGACCGTGGGGACGACGCCGATGACGCCTTCGGCGCGCTCGGCCTCCCGAAACAGCTTGCGCAGGTGCGGGGTGCGGAGGCCCAGGCGGTCCGCGTCCTGGAGGTAGCGGTGGTCCAGGCCGTCGATGGAGAGCAGCAGCAGCCGCTTCGGTTGCGCGGAGGCGCACGCGGCCAGCGCGAAGAGGGCCAGAACGAGACGCATCAGAAGCGGAGGCGTCCGCCGATTTGAATCTGGCGGGAGTTCAGGGCGCTGGTGACGCGCAGGAAGTCCGGCGCGCCGAACCGATTGACTACGGCGCCGGAACAGCCACCGATGCCGCAGGCGGCGTTGGTGGAATTGAGGAGGTTTTCGGCCTCGCCGATGATTTCGAGGCGGAAGCGCTCGGTGACCTTGAAGGTGCGGCTGAGGCGCAGGTTGATCTCTTTGAAGCCGGGACCGATCCGGTCGTTGCGGCCGCGGAAGAGCGGGCGGTCGTTGTTCACGAGGTCCCGGTTGAGATCGGAGCCGGCGACGACGTTGACCGGGAAGCCGGAGGCGAAGGTGAGGTTGGGGGCGACCAGCCAGCCGGAGAGCAGCCAGCTCGAGGGTCCGGCGAACTCGGTCTGCCAGATGGCCTGGAGGACAAAGCGATGCTGCTGGTGGCTGGAGGAGAGGCCGCGGTCGCGGCGGACGTCGAAGGAGTCCTGGGGGCTGGAGCCGGCGTCGCCCGACGAGTCGGTGTCGTTGATGGCCTTCGACCACGTGTACGACGCTGTGGTGAGGAAGCCCTTCGCGAAGCGCTTGTTCAGAGCGAGGAAGAGGCCGTGGTAATTACTGTTGCCGGCGGAGGAGAGGTTAAGGAGCTGGTTGAAGCGGGCGTCGGGCCGGGTGGCGCCGCCGTAAATGGGGCGGCCGTCCGCCAGGGTGCCGGTGACGGCCGGGAGGTTCCGGTCGAGGAGGAAGGGCGATCCGTGCGCGCCGTAGTATTGGAAGCCGGCGGTGACGGCGAGGTCGCGGAGTAGCTCCTGTTCCACCTGGAGGTTGGCCTGGTGGGCGTAGAAGGTGCGGAAGTCGGGGGCGAAGGTGGTGACGCTGGGGCGGACGCCGAAGCGGGGATCCGGCGCGGCGGCGAAGCCGGCGGGGAAGGCAGGCGCCTGGGCGTCGGCGCCGTTGATGCGGAAGGTCTGCACCCGCTGGCCGTCGTTGCGGATCACGGCGCTGAGCAGGCGGAGGTTGAGCGTGTCGTAGAAGAGGCCGTAGCCGCCGCGTACCACGGTTTTCGGGGAAGCCATCCAGGCGAAGCCGAAGCGGGGCGCGAAGTTGTTGAGGTCGGAATTGATGGTGCGCGAGGTCTGCAGCGGCGCGGAGACTGAGAGGATGGGGTACTGGGCCATTTCCCAGCGCAGGCCATAAGACAGCGTCAGATCGCGGCGGACCCGCCATTCGTCCTGGGCGAAGAAGTTGTAGAACTGCGTCCGGTGGCCCGCGGTGTTGTCGCCGAACTGCTGCGTGAGCTGCTCGTACAGGAAGGGGCGTCCCGTGGCGGGGTTCACCACGCGGTTGACAGTGTTGAGGTACTGCTGGAGATTCGCGAACTGGAAGGTCAGGGCCAGGCGGTCGAACTGCTCCACCCGGATGGTCGCGATGTCGGCGCCCAGCTTGATGCTGTGGGCCCCGCGCCGGAGCGAGAGGTTATCGATGAACTGGTTCTGGTGTTCGAGGTAGCGCTGGTTGGCGGCGGCGTTCGAGAAGAGGTTCGCCACCCCGGTGATCTGAACCACGGGACCGAGCTGGCCGGACACCGGCGGGCGGAAGAACTCGCGCCACAGGTCGCCAAAGCGGAATTCGTTCACCGCGTTGGGCGACAGGACGCTGGTGAACTGGACGACGCCGGAGCTCTGGCGGTCGTCGAAGTTGTTGCCGGCGCTGCGTTGGAGAAGTCCGCCGGAAGTATTGAACCGCGACGGGGTGTAGAAGTGGACGTAGCGGCCGAAGCCCGAGTGCTTCGCGTTGATCTGAAAATCAACGCGGCCGGTGTAGGTCTGGAAGCGCTGGGCGAAGGGGGCGTTGCCGAGTTCGGACGCGGGGAGCCCGAGCGCCGCCGCATTGGCCCCGGAGATGGTGATCGGTCGCGGCTGGTCGAGCGGGTGGTATTCGCCGTTGGCGAAGAAGAACACTTTGTCTTTCTTGATCGGGCCGCTCAGCGTCAGGGAGTAGGTGGCGCGCTGCTGGAACGGCTTCGTGGCCGCCAGCGACGGGCGCGCGATCAGACCCGGCCGCCGGGCCAGGTACAGGAACATGCCGTGGAAATCGTTCGACCCGCCGCGCGTCACCATGTTCACGATGCCGCCGACCGTGCGTCCATACTCCGCGGCCATCGCGTTCTGCTCGACTTTGACTTCGGCGATCGTCTCGGTGGAGAAGATCCCGAGACGCAGTTGGCCGCCTCGCTGAGTGTTGTCTGCGCCGTCGACCAGGAAGGCGCGGCGGTCCATGCCGCCGAAGGCGAACTGGGTGGTGCCGAACTCGTCGTCCCGGCGTCCCGTGACGCCGGGCACGAACAGCGCGAGGTTCTGCACGTTGCGCGACGTGAGCGGCAGGTTCTCCATCGAGCGCTGCGCCAGCGTCCCGGCCACCGAGCTCTCCAGCCGCACGATGGAGGCGTCTGCCTCCACGGTAATCGTCTGCTCCGTGCCCGCCACTTGCAATCTCGCATCCACGGACGTCGCCCGGGCGACGTCCACCGTTACGCCGCTTCGCGAGAACGCCGCGAATCCAGTCGCCGACACTTCCACCCGGTAAACGCCCAGCGGCAGCAGCGGCACATTGTACAGGCCGCTGGAGTTCGATCTTACTTCGCGCGTGTACGCGGTCGCCAGGTTCACCACTTTCACGTTCGCCCCCTGCACGATGCCGCCGGATGCGTCGGTCACCGAGCCCTGAATGCTGCCGTTCACGGCGCCCGTTTGCGCAGAAAGCAGGATGGGAAGCAGCAGGATGATTGCAGTACGCATGGAAAACCCCCCGGGGCGAGCAACCGTAGTCTAGCCGCCGCAAGTGTAGAGGCCGTCACGCTTGCGTGACGGCCTCGTGAACGCAAGCCCGGCCCGGCGCTTGCAACAGCCGGTTAGAACCCGAACCGAACCCCGAGCTGCATCACCCGCGCCTCGCCGGCGCTGGTGATCTGGCCGAACGTGGTGCCGCCGAAGGTGGTGTTGGGGTTGTTGAAGTTCACGGTGTTGAAGAGGTTGTACGCCTCCCACCGGAAGTCGACCGCCTTGCCTTCGACGATGGTGAAGCTCTTCGACAGCACGAAGTTCGTGTTGAAGAAGCGAGGCCCGTAGGCCGAGTTCCGCGCGGCGTTGCCGGGCGTGTTCACGGCCTGAACGGCATAGGCCGCCGGGTCGAGGAAGCGCAGGCGGTTGTCCTTCGGGTCGATGCCGGTATTGGCTTCGCCGACGCGGTTGGGGCGGAGTCCGCCGCCGTTACGGCCCAGGAAGCGGTAGTTCTGGCCGGTACGGGGATCGGTGCCGGTGCCCGCCAGGCCGACGTTGATGGGCAGGCCCGAGCGCCAGAAGACAATGCCGGAGGCGCGCCAGCCGCCGAGCAGCAGGTCCGCGCCGCGGGACCAATTGGCGCCGAACTTCTTGCCGCGGCCGAAGGGCAGGTCATACGTGGTGGCCGCCGTGAAGAGTTGCTTCGGGGTCTGGGTCATCCGGCCCCATTCCTGGTCGAAGTTGTCGCGGAACTGAGGCGAGGCGCCGGCGTCCCAGGCGCCGGCCTGATCGAGGGCGCTGGCCCAGGTGTAACTGAGCAGGGCAAAGAGGTTGTTGGTGACGTTGCGCTCGAACTTCGCCTGCAGCGCGTTGTACTTGCTGCGGGCGCGGGTCGCGCCGGTCTGGATGCCCTGCCACAGGGGGAAGGGGCGGTTGGCGGGGACCGTGCCATCGACGCCGAAATTGGTCTGGTTGCGTTCGTACAGTCCGAACAGGTTGCGGCCGCGGTTGCCGACATAGGCCACCTCGAACGTCGAGTTCCGGTCGAACTGGTACTGCATGGCGAGGTTCCACTGCTGGATCAGGCCGCTCCGCTGGTCCCGTTCCCGCGTGCGGAGCGCGACGTTGCGGGAATCGAAGTTCGTCAGGGCGCCGGAGGGGATCGGCTCGCTGATCCGGAAAGGCGCCGGACCCGTGCCGACGCGCTGCAGGCGGGCCTGGATCAACTGCGGCGGGTTCAGCGGCAGGTTGGCCTCGGAGCCGTAGATGTCCTCAGTGTTGTAAAAGATGCCGTAGCCCCCGCGGAATACCAGCCTCTCCGGGACGATCTGCCAGGCGACGCCGAGGCGCGGGCCGAAGTTGTTGCGGTCCGGCGTGGTGAGGTACTTGTCGTCGCCGCTGGCGAACACCAGCCCGCCGGTGTTGGGATCGAAGTTGATGTTCTTGTTCTTGCCGTTGCCGTAGAACGGCGTTGTGTACTCGTAGCGCAGGCCGAGATTCAGGGTCAGCGTCCGGGACACCTTCCAGTCGTCCTGGAAGAACGCGCTGTAAGCCTGCTGCAACTGCTGCACATCCGGAACCGTGTTCAGTACCACGGAATCCGGCAGCCCGAGCAGCAGGTCGGCCATCGAATCGCCGGTGTAGCCGCCGGTGACGTTGTAGGCCGGCGTGCGGCGCGTAATGTCGACGAAGGTGTTGTCCTTCAGGCGCAACTCGAAGCCCGTCCGGATGAAATGCCGGCCGAGGGTCATCGAGAAACTGTCGATGAACTGGTTCAGGTACGGGCGCTGGAACTGCGGGCGGAAGTTGCGGGTCCCGAGGTCGTTGTAGTTGTTGACGTCGATCAGCGGCAGGCCGCCGACTTGCAGCAGGTCCGCCGGGATGCCGCGGAAACCGAAGGCATCCGCCTTCTGATCGCCCGCCGTCGCGTGCGCGAACTCGGCGAACGTGCGGTTCCAGCCGTAGCGCAGCGTGTTCACGAAGCGGACGCCGAAAGTGCGCGTCCAACTCAGCGCCAGGCTCTGGTTGTTGTTGAACTGCGAACCCTGATTGCCGACGCCGTCGGCCAGGCCGGGGAAGATCGCTTCGCGGTTGAATTTCTGGCGCAGGTAGCTGAAGCGGCCCATGATCTGGCTCTTCTCGCTCACCGTGTAGTCGCCGCGAGTGTCGAACTTGTGGGTGTCCTCACGGCCGTCGCGCAGCGCCGCGTAATTGTCGACGGGCCGCCCGTTGGTAACCCGGCCCGGTTGGTTGGGCGCCGGGTACAGGTCGATCAGCTTCTTGCCGAGGGCGTCGAAGCGCGCCGGGGGAATGGCGAAGTTCGGGAAGGGCTGAGCCGTTTGCGGATCCACGATCCGCGTCGCGGGATCGAAGATTCCCTGCCGCTGATTCGCCGTCGGCACCGTCGTCAGGAACGTGTCCGCGAAGCTCTGCCGGAACCCTTCATAGCTGCCGAAGTAGAACAGCTTGTTCTTGACGACCGGGCCGCCGACCGTGCCGCCGTACTGATGCCAGCCGAGATTGGGCTTCGGCAGATTGTTCAAGTTGTTGGTCCAGCCGCTCGCCGCGAGCGCCGCGTCGCGATTGAAGTACCAGGCCGAGCCGTGCACCTGATTGGTGCCGCTCTTGATCGACACGTTCACTACGCCGCCGGCGCTGCGCCCGAACTCGGCGGAGAACGCATTGGTCTGCACCTTGAACTCGGCGATGGAGTCCGGATTCGGCTGTACCACCTGGGCGCTCAGCGCCTGGGCGTTCGTGGTCCCCTGATTGTTGTCGATCCCGTCGAGCAGAAAATTGTTCTGCACGTGGTAGTTCCCGTTCGAAACGAACCAGCCCGGTCCGCGCGTCACCGGCGTGAGCGTGCTGGGCGCGACGCCGGGCGACAGGAGCGCCAGTTCGGTGTAGCGGCGTCCGGCGAGCGGCAGGTCCACGGCCGTCTTGCCGCTGATCACCTGACCGAGGGATCCCTGCTCCGTCTGGATCGTCGTCACCGTGGCCGTCACCTCGACCGTTTCCGCGATCTGCGCCACGTCCAGCTTGACGCGCAACAGCCGCCGCTCGTCTACATTGATGCGCACTTCGGTGACTTTGAAGGTCTTGAATCCTGCTTTCGCCGCCGTGACTTCGTAGACGCCGCGCACGATGGGCGTGAACAGCGAGTAGCCGTCCTCGGAAGTCTGCGCCTCGCTGAGGATCCCGGTCGCCGCGTTCTGCAATGTGAGCTTCGCGCCCGCTACCGCCGCGCCCGAGGCGTCTTCCACGAGCACGCGGAGCGATGCCGAATCGGTTTGGGCGAGCAGTCCCCCGCACGCCGCCAGGAATACCACCAAGTTTCGCATGTCGCCCAGGGTAGCGGCCGGAGGTGAATTGCGCGCTGCAATTGCATGCCAGTTTGTTTACAGCTCAGAACTGGTAGCGATACCGCAGAGTTACGCCGCGTCCGGGACCGTCGATTCCCCAAGAGATACCGCGATGGCTCTTATCGAGCACGTTCGCGACGTCGACGAACAGATCCGAGCCTTCCCGCAGCCGCACTCCGCCGCGCCAGCCCCACACGGCGTAGCCGGGAATGGCGGTGAAGAGCGGCGCGGAGTCGACCGAACCGAGCACCCGGTTCTGCACCTGGGCTAGCGTCTCGCCGGTCGGCGTCAGGATATTGTTGACGACGAGGCCGCGGACGCGGGCGCCGTTGGCGAAGAAGCCGGCGATGTTGGCGCGGGAGCGCGGCGCGCCGGTGCGCCGGTCGGCCAGGGCCAGGGACGAAAGCCGGTCCTGCCGCCCGGCGAGCACGCCGTACACTTCGGTCCAGTAGCGCTTGCCGCCGGGAGCGTAGCGCCAGCGGACGTTCGCGGTGACGGGCGGCGTGCCGCCTTCGATGTCGGGCGCGAGGCCCGTCACGCGATCCTCGGCGTAAATCCAGGTGAGGTTCTGCGCGAAGCTGAACGAGCGCGAGATCTGCCATTCGAGCTGCTGCTCGATGCCGTAGGTCCGCGCGCCTTTCAGGTTGCCGCGCACCTGCACCGGAGCGTTCGAGAGCGGCACGAAGACGGCGCCGGTGGCGAGTTGCCGGGTGATGAGCTGATCGCCGAGCGCCTGGCCCACCGCGCCCGGGGGCAACAGCAGCGTCTGCGAAGCGATCGTGTCGTTCAGCCGGATGTGGAAGGCGCTCGCCTCCACGCGGACCCGGGTGCCGCGCACCAGAAAGCCGAGTTCGAAGCTGTCGCTGGTTTCCGGCCGGACCGGAACCACCGGACGTCCGGTGGCGGCCGCCAGGGCGTCGGCCCGGCTTCCGATGGTGGCGCCTCGCCCGGCCAGCTCCGACGCAGAGGTTTCGAACGCGCCGTTGCCCTGCAGTCCGATGGTCCCCAGGTCGGTGACGCTGGGTGCCCGGAAGCCGCGGCTGTACTGCGCGAAGATCCGCAACGGCTGCGCTACTTCATACACGGCGCCCACGCGCCCCGTAACCGCGTTCGCGGCAGCCGAGTCGTCTGGCCACAGCGGGCGGCTGTTGACCAGGGGAGAGTTGGCGGAGCGGGAGCGGTAAGAAGCGCCCCCGAAGCGCACTGCTCCACTCAAGCGGAGACGGCCGCTCGCCAGCGGCTCCCAAACGTCCTGGATAAACACGCCGTAAAGCAGGTACTGCGCACCGCCGGGGATCCGGGGTCGGGACGGCGTCGCCACGCCCGTGGCGAAATTGAACGTGTAGGCGGGAGCGACCGGCGTTTCCCGGTACACGTCGCCGCCGGCCAGGAGGTCATTGCGCCGGATCCGCCGGCTGGCGAAGAAATTGGTTCCCCACACCTTCATCCGCTCGTACTGGGTCGTGATGCCAGCACGCGGATTGCCGTTCCCGCCCTGGTTCACGCGCTCTTCGCGCTGCGTGTTGTAGGACCCGGTGACCTGGAACTGGTCGAACGGCCCGGCCTCGAAGCGCGCATAGCGCAGATACGCGAAGTCCAGCATCAGGTTGCGCACATCGGCGACGAGGTTACCGTCGCCGGCGGCGAGCTGATCGGGGCGTTTCGCGCCGTCCACATGATTGCGTTCGTAGTGGCCGGAGAGCTGGCTCCGCGGCGTCAAGGCGTAGAGGACGTGCAGGGCGCCGCCGTATTGCGTGAAGGCGGAATCCGGAACGCGGCGGCCCAGAACGGTGGACGGCAATCCGAGGAAGCGGGTCACCGCGGCGTGCGAATCGATCCCCTGGCCCGGGCGCAGCGTGTTGATCCGGCGCGCCGCCAGATTCAGCAGCAGGCCCAGCCGGTTGCCCGAATACGACGCGCCGAGGGCGGGGCCGAATCCGTGCGTCGCTGAGGTGTACATCGCCGAGGCCTCGGCCCGCCACGGCGGCGATCCCCCAAGGGGTGCCACGCGCGACTGAAAATGAATGGTGCCGCCCAGCGAATCCGACCCGTACTGCGCGCTGCTGGGACCCCGCAGCACTTCCACGCTCTCCAAGCCCGTAGCCTCGGTCAAATTGAGGAACGTGCTGACGCCGCCGCGCTGCGCGGACGTTGTGAACCGCACGCCGTCGCGATAGACGTTCACGTTCCGCCCGAGCAGTCCGCGGACTGCGATGCCCCCCATGGCCCCGGAGGTCCGCTGGAGATCGACGCCCACTTCCTCGCGGATCGCTTCGGTGGCCGCCGTGGCCACGCGCTCCTCGATCATCTCGCCGCTGATCACGTTCACGCGCTGCGCGATCTGGTCCGTCGACTCCACCATGCTGGTTTCCGCCGTCACCGTGACCTCGCTCTTCACGGCGCTTACCACCAGTTGCACCGCGCGTTCCAGCGCCAGGCCGCTTTCCAGCCGCACCGGCACGCGCTGGGGAGCGAACTCGGTCTTGGACACTGCGAGCACATAAGACCCGGGACGCACGGGGCCGATCTGGTACCGCCCCTCCCGGTTCGTCAGCACCGACGCGGCGATCGTCTGGTTTGCCGCCAGCAGCAGCACCCGGGCTCCGGGCACCGCGGCGCCCGCCGGATCCGTAACGTTCCCTGCAATCTGTGCCGTCTGCGCACCCGCCAGCCCTACCGCGAACAAGAGAAGGAAACCCCGGATCACTGCTTGCTAGTATCGCTGAAACGCTGTTGACACGGCCGTGTGATATCGTGGCCCGCATGTCGCGGTTCTATCTCCTTTTGTCGCTGGCCGGTGCGGCCGCGCTGTCCGCCGTTGGGTATTTCGCCGTCTCCCGGGCCGGAAAGCAGGCCGACGGATCCTACCTGATTCCGACCGGCCAGCGCCTGACGCCCGCCGGCAAGCACCTCGAAGTCGCGGACCGGCCGCTGGGCATGACGCTCAGCCCCGACGGCAAAACCCTGGCCGTCGCCACGGGGTCCAATTTCGCCAAGCGCGCCCTGCATCTGTTCGACCTGGCCTCCCAGGCCGAGAAACAGAAACTCGAGATCGGCGACAGTTTCGTCGGGGTGGCTTTCTCGCCCGACGGCAAGCGGCTCTACGTGGGCGGCGGCACGGATCACGACGTAAAGGTCTTTGAAGCTTCCGCCGGCGCGTTTCGCGAGACCGCGAAAGTGCCGCTCCCGGGCGGCGCCCCCAGCGGCCTGTCTTTGGACGCCAAGGGCGAGCGGCTTTATGTCGCGCTGAACCTGAAACGTTCGATTGCCGTCATCGATACCGCCAAGCTCAGCGTCGTCGCGGAAGTCGAAACCGGCGCTTATCCCTACACCGCCATCGCCACGCCCACCCGAGTCTACGTCTCCAACTGGGGCGGACGCTTTCCGCAGGAAGGCGACGAGTACGACGACCTGTACCGCGTGGTGCTGGACCCCAAGACCGGCATCCCCAGCACGGGCACGGTGAGCGTGATCGACGCCGCCACGAACAAGAAGCTGCGCGACATCGAAACCGGCCTGCATCCCAGCGCGATGGCGCTGCGTCCCGGCACTTCGCTGCTCTACGTCGCGAATGCGAACTCCGACACGCTGACCGTAATCGATACCAAGTCCGACAAGGCGGTCGAAACCATCCCGGTGCGCCTGTACCAAAGCGCGCCCCTCGGCAGCTCGCCGAACGCACTCGCGTTCTCGCCGAACGGCGCGATTCTCTATGTCGCCAACGGGACCAACAACGCCGTCGCGGTGCTGGACCTCAAGACCAACAAGGTCTCCGGCTTCATTCCGACGGGCTGGTTCCCGGCGGCGGTGGCCGCCGATCCGCAGGGCAAGCAGTTGCTGATCGCCAGCGGCTACGGCTTCGGGTCCATCGCGCCGACTTCCCGCGCCGGCCGCAGCTACCGCGACCGTGCCGGCGTGGTTTCGTTCCTCGACTTGCCCACGCCGGACGAGCTGGCCCGCTTCACGCGCCAGGTGATGGAGAACAACCGCGCGCAGGAGGGCCCGGCGCGGCCCGCGCAGGCCAACCATCCGATCCCCATGGTGGCCGGCCGCAACACGCCGATCAAGCACGTCTTTTACATCATCAAGGAGAACCGGACGTACGACCAGGTGTTCGGCGATCTGCCGCAGGGCAACGGCGATCCGTCGCTGGTCCAGTTCGGCCGCGACGTCACGCCCAACCACCATGCGCTGGTGGAGCAGTTCGTCCTGCTCGATAACTTCTATACCCCGGGCGATCAGAGCGCGCTGGGCCATATCTGGTCGACGATGGCGTGGGCCGGCGACTGGGCGCACAAGTACTCGAACGGCCGCAACGACGGCAATCCCATGAAGTTCGCGCCCACGGGACACCTGTGGGACCACGCCCGCCGCAACGGACGGACCGTCCGGGTCTATGGTGAGCAGATGCGCCACCAGCTTTCGAAAGCCGATGCCAACTTCGCGGAGATCTACGAGGACTGGAAGAGCGGCGCGAACCGGATCACCACGCGCATTGTCTCCAAGAACCCGACGTTCCGCGAGGTGGCCGCGCCCGAGTATCCGGGCTACGACCTGCGGATTCCCGACCAGCGCCGCGCGGATGTCTTCCTGCGCGAGTTCCGCGAGTTCGAGAAGAACGGCAACCTGCCGAACCTGAACATCCTGCTGATCGGCAACGACCACACCAGCGGCACGCGCGAAGGCTTCCCGACGCCGCGGGCGAGCGTCGCCGACAACGACCTGGCGCTCGGCCGCATGGTGGAGGCGATCTCGAAGTCGCGGTACTGGAAAGAGTCGGCGATCTTCGTCGTCGAGGACGACTCGCAGGCCGGCCTAGACCACGTGGACGGCCACCGGACCGTCGCGCTCGTAATCAGCCCGTACACGAAGCGCAAGTTCGTCGATTCGACGTTCTACACCACCATCAACATGGTGCGCACGATCGAGCAGATTCTGGGATTGCCGCCGATGAACCTCTTCGACCATTCGGCCGACCCGATGTTCTCCAGCTTCACGCCGCAGGCGGACTTTGCGCCTTACGCCGCGCTGCAGAACCAGATCGCGCTGAATGAGATGAACCCGAACGTCCGGGCGCTCCGCGGCCTCCAGCGGGAACTGGCGCTGGCGTCGATGAAGATGGATTTCGACGATCCCGACGAAGCGCCGGAGCAGTTGCTGAACCGCGTGATCTGGCACTCGGTGAAGGGATACGACCGGCCATACCCGGCACGCCGGTAGAGCGCGGGATCAAGCAAGCCGGAACGGAAGGTCACCGGCGGATTTCAAGTGCGCGGCCGCCGGGACGATGGCCCGAAGACGCCTCACTCGATCGTCACGCAGGAACCGGTAACCGCTGCGTCGACGGCGGCGGTCACGTTCCCGATATGCGGCCGCACCACCGGCCAATTGATCGCCGACATGATGAGAACCGCGAACGGGCGTCCCGAGAGGTTCTGTTGTGTCCGGATGTTCTTGTCGACGGTGAGAAAAGCATCGAATCCCTCGCCGGCGATGAGGTCAAGCAACTCGCCGTTCTTGATCCCGCCCCATTGCCGGCCCGCTACTGTGTGGACCTCGTGGTGCCGCAGGTACCGGACCAGCTTGGCTGGCACGTCCTCATCCAACAGAACCTTCAAGCTCGCGCCTGCAGTTGGTGCGCGTCCCGGTAGTCGAGGATCGCCCGGATCGATTCCAGGCCAGCCTCCGGGTAGCAATCCAGCGTCTCGGCAAGCGCCGCATCCGGAGCAAGACCCTCATCGAGGAATGCGTCGTAGTTGCCCGTGATCGCCGCGACCGGAAGGCGCGTATTCCGCAGCAGAGGCACGCCTCCGGCCTTGCCGGGAATCACCTCCACAAGTGGACATCGTGACCAGTCGAGCGCCATCATGAGCAATGCTCCTCGCCTGCTCTCATCATATCGGTTTCCGAGAAGATTGCGCGGCGCCAGCACGACTACTCCCCAGCAATCGCCATGCCGCGACAGCCCGTTACCGGACTTCCTGCCGGAGCTTCGCGACCTCGCCCGCGATCCGGTCCCGCAGCGCCCCCACCTCAGCGTCGCCGGCGAACGAAGCCAGCGGCATGCCTTCGCGCAGGTTCGCGTCCAGATACTGGATCGCAAGAAATCCTCGCTCCGCCGCCGCGGTCAACTTCTCCAGGAGACCCTTCCGGTCGCCCACCGCGCCGAACGCGGCGGCGGCCTGGAACAGGGTCCAGGGATCGTCGCTCTTCACCTTGGCCAACTGCTCCTGGGCTTTGTCCTTCTCGCCGAGGGCGGCGTACAGGCGGGCGAGCCACAGGCGGTTGCGCGGGTTATCCACCTTGGCGAGCTGCACTTCGGCCAGCCGGGCGCCCTCGCGCCACGTCGCCTGCGCCTGTCCGTCTTTACCCGCCAGCGCGTAAGCGCGGCCCAGGTCGAACCAGACGTTGAACTCGCTCTGCCGCCGCGCCAGGTGTTGCGCACCGGCCTGCGCGGCTTCTTCGTATCGCTTCAGCTCGGTGTAGTGCAACAAGGCCATCCACTCGGCGCCGTGATTCCGCCCCAGCACCGGCTGCAGGACTTCCAGTCCCTTGCGGTAGTTGCCCAGCCCGTAGTAGGCGCGGCTGGCGAGGATCCGCACGTCGGCGCGCCCCGGGTCCAGCGCCGCCGCGCGTTCGCCCGCTTCCACCGCCTGCTCCAGCAGGCCGGCGCGGAAGTAAGCGGAAGACGCGCCGAGGAGTGCGTCCACGTCATTGCCCGCCGCGGCCGCCAGCCGGCCGGCCGCTGCGATCGCTGCCCGGGCGCGCCCCAGCGACTGTTCGATCTCCACGCGCGCGCGCAGCGCCAGCACGTTTTCGGCGTCCAGCTCCAGCGCCTGATTCACGCCGGCCTGCGCCGACTCGAGCGCGGCTTGATCCACGCGGCCGACGACGAACTCGCGCGCCTTCGCCAGACCTGCCGCGCCCAGCGCATCCGGATACTTCGGATCCAGCTTCAGCGCCTCGGCCAGCAGCGGCAGCGCGCGTGCCGCGCCGTCTTCGGCCGGGCCCGACAACTGGCGCCAGCCGCGCAGGAACCAGTTATACGCCTGTCCGTTGGCGCGCCCGGCGCGCGAGAGTACGAGCACGTCCTTCGCGGTGACGGTGAGGCCCAATCCCTGTTTCACCTGCTCCGCGACGCGCTTTTCGAACTGCCCCGTCTCCGGATCCCCGACCTCCAGGCGGCCGGCCTTCCAGCGATCCTTGCCGCGCCGGGCGTCGATCAGTTTCAGCTCCAGCGCCGTGCGCCCGCCCTCGCGGATCGCGCGTCCGGTGAGGACGGCGTCGACGCCGAGTTCCTTGGCCGCGGCCAGCGGATCCCGGCCCGCGAAGTCCGCCGAGCGCGAGTAACTCACTACGCGCAGGTTGTCGAGGAAGGCCATGCGCCCCGCCAGCGCCGCGGCAAAAGCGTCACCCCAGCCGTCGGTGGTCGGCAGCGGCAGCACGGCGATCGTGAGCGTTTCCGGCGCGCGGTTCGCCATCATCCACCACGCACCCGCCGCAATCGCGGCGACACCCAGCGCGCCGGCGGCGATCCAGGCCCGGGAAGTCACGCCGCGGCGCGCCGCATGCTGGCCCGTCTGTTCGGGCATCGTGTCGAGCAGCGCTTCGAGATCCCGCACCAGGTCCCCCATGGTCTGGTACCGCTGGTCGCGCGGCTTCTGCAGGCATTTCCGGATGATCCGCTCCAGCTCCGGGACCGCGGGCAGGCCCAGCGGCGCGGGCGGGTTCATGAGGATATTGCTTACCGTGGCCGCCACCGTCGGACCCGCGAACGCCTGCCGCCCGGTCACCATCTCGTACAGCATGGAACCGAAGCTGAACACGTCGCTGCGGCCGTCCGGCGATTCGTTGTTCACCTGCTCCGGCGACATGTACAGCACCGTGCCGATCATCGTGCCGATCTCTCGCGTCGACAGCAGCGCCGCGTCGTCGTCGTTGACGACGTTCGGACCCGCGAAGGCGGCGACGCCGAAGTCCATGAGCTTGGCCCGGCCGGTCGGCAGCAGCATCACGTTCTGCGGCTTCACGTCGCGATGGACGATGCCGCGCGCGTGCGCGGCGTCCAGCGCGCCGGCCACCTGCACCGCAATCTTCACCGCCTCGCGCACCGCCAGCTTCCCGCTCTTCAGCCGTTCGTCCAGCGTCTCGCCCTCGAGGTACGGCATCACCACGAAGTACTCGCCGTCCTCTTCTACCACTTCGAAGACGCCGCAAATCGCCGGATGCTCCAGCGCCGCGGCGGCCTGTGCCTCCCGCATCAGCAGGTTCCGCGCCTTCTCGTCCTTGGCCAGCGGGCCGGTGAGCATCTTGATCGCCACCTGGCGGCCCAACTGCGTGTCTCGCGCCAGGTACACGCTGCCCATGCCGCCCTGTCCGAGCTGCTTTTCGATCGCGTAACGGGAAATCGACTCTCTCATTGCGGGGTGCGGGCGAGGAAGCTCCATCCTAACAAAATCATCCTGTGTCATCTTGTAAAGATGCCGCTCCGCGCGTTCGCCTTCGTACTAGTCCTTCCCCTGTTCGCCGCCGACGACCGCGCGGTGCTCGACGCCATCTCGGCGGAGTCCCTGCGCGGCCACGTCTCCTTTCTCGCCTCGGACCTCCTGGAAGGCCGCGCCACGCCCTCCCGCGGCCTCGACCTCGCCGCCGAGTACATCGCCGCGCAGTTCCGGCGCGCCGGCCTGACGCCCGCCGGCGACGACGGGTTCTTCCAGACCGCGGCGTTCGTGGAGATGGAAACCGACCTATCCGGCTTTGCCGGCTCTCTGGTCTCGGGGTCGCGGACTATACCGCTCGAAGCCGGGCAGATCCGGATCCAGAACTCGCGGGCGCTGCAATTGAGCGTCCCCGTGCTGCGCCTGCGGGAGAGCAACCTCGCCGAGGTGCTCGCGCGCCCGTCGCTCGCCGGCTCCGCCCTGTACGTCACCCTGCCGCCGCAGAAGATCGCGGAGAACCTGGAGGCGCTCACGCGCCTGAAGCCGGACCTTGTGATCCTGAACAACGCGCTGTTTCTCGGTCCCGCCAACCGCAAGCGGCTCGCCGATCCCCGGCGGACCGCGGAGGAAGCGCCGCTGTTCGCCCTGGCCGGCGGTGGCGAGAGCAAGCAGTTGCTGGAAGGCGACGAACCCGTCACCATCTCCCTGACCGTGAAAGCGCCCAAGGAGACCCCGGCGCGGCTGCGCAACGTGATCGGGATCCTGCCGGGCTCCGACCCCGTCCTCAAAGAGACCTACGTGATGGTGACCGCCCACTACGACCACATCGGCGTGCGCACGGCGGGCGAGGACCGGATCGCCAACGGCGCCAACGACGACGCCTCGGGAACCGCCGGCGTGATCGAGCTCGCCGCCGCGTTCGGCGCGAGTAAGACCCGGCCGGCCCGCAGCCTGGTGTTCCTCACCTTCTTTGGCGAGGAGCTCGGCATGGTGGGGTCGCGTTACTACGGACGCAACCCGGTGGTCCCCCTGCGGCAGACCGTCGCCAATCTCAACCTGGAGCAGATCGGCCGTTCCGACGCGCGGGAAGGTCCGGTGGCGGGCACGGCGTCGATCACCGGCTTCGACTTCTCCGGTCTGCCCCGCGTATTCGCCGCGGCCGGCGACCGCACCGGCATCCGCGTCTACAAGGACGACAAGCGCAGCGATGCGTTCTTCAATCGCTCCGACAACCAGGCGCTGGCGGACGTCGGCATCCCGTCCCATACCCTTTGCGTCGCCTTCGAGTACGCCGACTACCACGGCGTCGGCGACCACTGGGACAAGCTGGACTATCCCAACATGGCCCAGACCCTGCGCATGATCGCGGCCGGTCTGGGCGATCTTGCTTCGTCAGCACAGCCGCCGGTGTGGAGTTCGGCGAACCCGAGGGCCAAGTCGTACCTGGACGCCGCGCGGAAGCTGGGAAACTAGGCCATGCTCCCTGACGGCTACACGGATCTCCCGCCCGGCAAGCTGGCCAGCGTCGTGACGTATCTCGAAATGCGCTCCCTGCCGCGCCTCGAGCGGGCCATCGGCCACTGGGACCTGCGGCGCATTGCGCAGCCCGATCCCGCCGTTTACCGAGCCTTGTTTCGCGAGATCGGCACGCCGTGGCTGTGGTTCAGCCGCCTCGCCATGGATGACGCCGCGCTGGCGGCGCTGCTGGGGCACCCGCAAGTGGATCTGTTCTATCTCTACGACGGCGAAACGCCGCGCGGCCTGCTGGAACTCGACCGGCGGCAGTTCCCGGACATCGAGATCGCGTTCATCGGCGTCACCGAGGAGCTGACCGGCAAGGGCGCGGGGCGCTTCCTGATGAACCTCGCGCTCGAACAGGCCTGGGCGCGCAACCCGGAGCGGGTGTGGCTCCACACCTGCACGCTGGATCACCCGCGGGCTTTGCCGTTCTATCTGCGCTCGGGCTTCGTGCCGTATAAGCGCGCCATCGAGGTCGCCTCCGATCCGCGGCTCGACGGGCTGCTGCCGCGGGACGCCGCGCCAGGGACCCCGCTGCTGTAGTCCGTGCCGCCCCGCCACCGCCCGGACAGTCCGCAGCCAACGGGGCCGCGCGCGTCAGCAAGCGGCGAGCCCCAACCAATCACAGCCCCCGCGACATCAAGAGTCCCCCTTGTTTCAAACACTT
>CAYYID010000023.1:0-71138 GCA_964471915.1 uncultured Solibacteraceae bacterium
GCGTCGGATACCATCGTGGCCGGGAATCCGGCGCGGATTATGGGTTATGTCGGCGCCGAGAAAATGGGTGCGCCCGTCCAGGCGGCGCAGCCTGGCGAGACCGTCCGACGGTCCAAGGTGGACGGCGTCACGGTGCACCGCATGCCCGTAATCGCCGACCCGCGCGGCATGCTGACCTTCGGCGAGGCTTCGCGCCACGTGCCGTTCGAGGTCAAGCGCTATTTCCTCGTGTACGGCGTGCCGCGCAAAGACATCCGGGGCGAACACGCCCACCGCGAGTTGTACCAGTTTCTGATGTGCATCGCCGGTTCGGTGCGGGTGGTGGTGGACGACGGGGTCGTGCGCGAGGAATACCTGCTCGACAACCCCGGCGTCGGGATCGCTGTGCCGCCGCTCTGCTGGTGCGCGCAATACGGTTATTCGGCGGATGCGGTGCTCTTGGTGCTCGCATCGGACTGGTATGATGCCAAAGACTACATCCGGGATTACTCGGAGTTCCTGGCCCTGAAGGGAGCACCGGGCTCCGCGGGGTAGTCCCCGCCGCCGGCTCGCGAGTTTCCCTGTGGCTGCCTATGCTCTCTCTTGTGATACCTGTCTACCGCAACGAGATGAACCTGCCGCGGCTGTTCCTGGAGCTAGAGAAGCTGGCCGCGCGCATGCAGGGCGAATTGGAAGTGGTCTTCGTCGTGGATGGCAGTCCGGACGCCTCTTATGAGATTCTGGCCCGCCGGCTCACGGACTGGAGCGTTCCCGCGCGCCTGCTGGAGCTAAGCCGCAACTTCGGCTCCTTTTCGGCAATCACTGCCGGGCTGGCGGCGGGCGAAGGCGAGTACTTCGCCGTGCTGGCCGCCGACCTGCAGGAGCCTCCGGAGTTGATCGCCGACTTCCATCGGGAACTGGCCGCGGGCACCTGCGACATCGCCGTCGGGGTCCGCGAACAGCGGCTCGATCCCTGGTGGAGCCGGATGCCGTCCTTGGTGTTCTGGAGCCTGTTACGACGTTACGTGGTCCGGGACATGCCTCGCGGTGGCGTAGACGTCTTCGGGTGCACCCGCCAGGTTCGCGATCACCTGCTGGCGTTGCGCGAGACGCAGACGAGCCTGGTGGCGCTGCTGTTCTGGCTGGGGTTCCGGCGGAAGCTGCTTCCCTATGCGAGGCGGGCCCGCCAGGAGGGCAGCAGCGCGTGGACGTTCTCCCGGAAGTTGCGCTACGCCGTGAACAGCGTTTTCTCCTTCACCGACATCCCGGTGCGGATCCTGCTGGTGGTGGGTGCGCTCGGCACATTCGGCGCGGTGCTGTTCTCCGCGCTGGTTTTCGCGGCCTGGTACCGGGGCGCCATCCCGGTGCTCGGTTATACTCCGTTGATGCTGGTGATCGCGTTCTTCGGCGGGCTGACCACGTTCGGGCTCGGCATTGTGGGCCAGTATGTCTGGCTGACCCTCGAGAACGCCCGCCGGCGTCCCAACTATGTCGTCCGCTCCGTAGTGGCCGGCGGAATTCGCGGAGACCATCCCTAACCCCGGGGCCGGAGCGCGCTTTGTCACGAGTTCTCATCGCCGGCTATTACGGGTTCCGCAACCTCGGGGATGAGGCCATCCTGATGGCGGTGCTCGGGCACCTGCGCGCGCTGCGTCCCGGGCTTGCCTTTACCGTCGTCTCGGCGACACCCGAGGCCACCGCTGCCGCGCACGGAGTGGAGTCCGTAAAGTGGACCGACGTTGCCGCGCTGGCCGCGGCGGTGCACGCCGCGGACCTGGTGCTGGTCGGCGGCGGCGGGCTGTTCCACGATCACGCTCCTTTCGATCCAGCGGCGTTGCTGACGCCCGCCCACACCGGCATCGGCTTCTACACTGGTCCACTGGTACTCGCGGCCGCGGCGGGAAAGCCGGCGATGTTGTACGCCGTGGGAGTCGGGCCACTCTTTTCCGAGACCGCGCGGGACTTCACGCTGGCCGCCGCCGAGATCGCGGCGGCAATCTCGGTGCGGGATCCCGAGTCCGGCGCGCTACTGGAGTCGCTCGGCGTGCCCGCGGGCCGCATCGAAGTGTGTGCCGACCCGGTGTTCGCCTTTCCGGCCACCGCACCGCGCCCCGCGGCGGCGCCGCGCATCGCGGTGGCGCTGCGTCCTTGGGACGGCGCGGGCGCGGCCTGGGAGCGCGAGGTGGCGCTCGGGCTCGATGCCTTCCTCCGCGACGGCGCGGACGAGTTGCTGTTCGTTCCGTTCCAGCGGCTGGAAGGAGAGGACGTGGACGATGCGGCGGTTGCCCGCCGCGTGCGGCAGCAACTGGCGCAACCGGAGCGCGCTACGTTCTGGGAGGGACCGCCGGATCCCGAAGCGGTTCGGGACCTGCTGGCGGGCTGCCGCCTGGTGGTGGGCATGCGGCTGCACGCGGTGATTCTGGCGCACCGCGCGGGCGTGCCGGCGGTGGCCCTTTCCTACGATCCGAAGGTCCGGGCGGCCATGCGGCTGCTGGGCCGGGAACCTTTCGCTCTGGATCTCGCGAGCCTGCGCGGCGCGGAGCTCGCGGCGGCGATGCGCTCGGCCCTGGGCCAACCGGGGGCAGGCGACTCCTTGGAACTGGAAGACCGTGCGCGGCGGAGCGCCGCGCTGGCGGTCCGCTTGTTGGAAGAAGGCACGCCGCCGGCCATGACCGCGGCGGTTCGCCGCCTGCTGGACCGGGCGCTGACGGCGCAGATCGAGACGGGGCACGCGCTTGGCGCCGAGTCCCGGAGGTTGTTTGGCGAGTTCGAGTTCTATCACCGGCGCGGCCAGGAACTGGAGCAGCAGCTAGCTTCGGAGGCTGGCGTCCGCCGGCATTTGGAAGACAGCCTTGCCGAGGTCGCCACGCTGCGCGACCAGGCCGCGACGCGCGTCGCCGAGTTGGAGCAGGAGTGTGCCCGCCTGGAGGAAGAAGTGCGGGAGCGCATCCGCACGGCCGAGGAGGAGCGGGAACGAACTCGCCGCTCCGCGGCCGAGCTTGAGCGCGCCCAAAGGGCGGAGGCTGAGCGGGTCCGCGTGCGCATGGGCGAGGTGGAGGCGGAGCGCCTGCGGCTGGCGGAGGAAGTGCGCGAAAGCCGGGCCGCCCAGGAAAGGCTGGCGTCATCCCTGGAGGCGCTGCGCGGCGAGCGGGCGGGGGTTCTGCGCGGCCTGGATCGCTACGCGCGCCGCCTGGCCGATGACCTCGCGGTCTATCGCTCGCAACGGGCCTGGAAGGTGATGCTCGGGCTGCGTCAAGGCTACACGGTGTGGCGCGAGCGCGGCGCGGCGGCCTTGGCGCGGTGGTGCGCCGGGCTGCTGTTCCGCGGTCCGCGACGGCTGGATGCGGCGGACTTGCGTTTCCCCGACGTCTGGGACTACCTGCCGGCGCGCTTCGGCCAGATCGAGCCCGACGCTCTCGCGGCCGCCGCCCCCGCGGCAGCCGGACCGGTCGAGAAGCGCTACGACGTTGTCATCCTGCCGGTGTTCGACTTCGAGTTCCGTTTCCAGCGGCCGCAGCAGCTCGCCGCGGAATTCGCGCGCCGCGGGCACCGCGTGTACTGGGTGAGTCCGTCCCGTTGCCTGCCGCCGGAAGGGACCGAGCCGTTCCGGCTGGTGCCGCTGCGCGACAACCTGTGGGAGGTCCAGTTGCGGGGCACGCCGCCGGATCTTTATGGCGGCGGCGCGGACCCGGAGCGAGCCGCGCGCACCGCCACTTGCATTGGTGATCTCTACCGGGACCAGCACCTGGCGGCCAGCGCGGTGCTCGTGCAGTTCCCCTACTGGGCCGAGACCGCCCTGCGGCTTCGCGAGGAATACAGAGCGCGGGTTCTCTACGACTGCATGGACGACTGGCGGAACTGGACCGCGGAGCCGCGCATCAGCGCCTTCAATCTTGCCGAGGAGCAGCGCCTCGGCGACGCTTGCGACATCCTGGTGACGACTTCGCGCGAACTGCAGGAGCGCGAAATCGCCGCCGGGAGGAACGCCCTATTGGTGCGCAACGGCGCGGATTTCGCCGCCTTCGCAGAACCTCGGCCTGGCGACGTGTTGCCGGAGATCCCGCGCCCCGTGATCGGCTATTACGGCGCCATTGCCAACTGGTTCGACCTGGAACTGATCGAAGCCGCCGCCGCGGCGCGGCCGCAGTATTCGTTCGTTCTGATCGGGCAGGTGCATGAGGTGGACGTCGCGCGCGTTGCGGCTCTGCCGAACGTACATTTCCTCGGCGAGAAGCCCTACCGCGAGATCCCGCGCTACCTGGCGGCCTTCGACGTCTGCCTGATCCCGTTCCGTGTGAACCAACTGACCAAGGCGGTCGACCCGGTGAAGCTGTACGAGTACCTGAGCCAGGGAAAGCCCGTGGTCGCTACGGCCATGGGCGAGCTGCCGCCGGATCCGGATCTGGTGGTGACCGCGGACTCGAGCGAAGCTTTTCTCGCGGCGCTCGATCGCGGCGTCGCGGAGCGCGGGGAACCTGGGGCCGCCGCGCGCGTCGCGAAGCGCATCGAGTATGCGCGCGCCAATACGTGGAGCGCCCGGGCCGATGCCCTCGAAGCCGCCCTCCGCGACACCTTCCCGCTGGTTTCCATCCTCATCGTTACCTACAACTGTGAGGAATTTCTGGGTCCGTGTCTCGACTCCATCGCCCGCAATTCGGCGTGGCCGAACTACGAAGTGGTGGTGCTCGACAACCTCTCCACCGACGGCACCCGCGCCATTGCCGCGCGCTACGCCGAGGCGGACACGCGTATCCGCTACATCGCGCATACCGCCAACGCAGGATTCGCGGGCGGCAACAACCTGGCCGCCGCGGCGGCGCGCGGCAATTATCTTGTCTTCCTGAATCCGGACACCATCGTCACGCCGGGCTGGATCCATCGCCTGGTGCGCCATTGCGAAACCGAGCCTCGCACCGGCGCGCTGGCGGCCGTCACCAATTTCTCCGGCAATCAAACGAAGATCGACTTCCGGTATAGCAACGCCGCCGAAATGGAGCAGTTCGCGCTGGCGCTCGCCGAGCAGCGCCGCGGCGAACGCCTGGAGGTGCCGGTCGCGCCGCTTTACGCTGTCATGGTTCCGCGGCGCGTCTGGGAGCAGGTGGGGGAACTCGACCCCGGATACGAGGTCGGTATGTTCGAGGACGACGACTTCTCGCTGCGCATCCAGCGGGCCGGATTCGGCGTGTTTGCGGCCGAGGATTGCTTCATCCATCATTTCGGTAACGGGTCGTTCGCCAAGATTCCTCAAGGGGAAGCGCTGCGGGTGTTCGAAGCCAACCGGCGCCGGTACGAGCAGAAGTGGAACACGGCCTGGAAGCCGCACACGCTGCGCCCCGGCGTGCGGCCCCTCGACGCGGAAGTCCGGTTCGAACCGGCGACGTTCCTTACGGGTGCCGCGGCGGAGGGCATCGGTGCGCACGCGCCAGTGCTGGTGCGGTTGCATCCCGCGACCATCACCGCGGGCCACGGCTTCAACGTTCAGCCCGGCGGACAGTCGGCTCTGGTTGCCGAATGCGAGCACGCCACCCCAAACTCGATGATCGTCTTCGGCGGACAGCCGCTGCCCACCTCTTTCGGCGGACCCACGCTGCTTTCCGCGCTGGTGCCGGCGGCGCTATACGCGCAAGCCGGGCGGGTGCCGGTGCAGGTGGTCAGCGATTTCGGTGAATCCGCGCCCGCTGTAATCGAAGTGACCGCTGCGGATTAGGCTCGCGAAGCGGTCGCCAGCGCCCGGCTGGCGAGCGCGGCGGCCACCACTTCCTGGGCCCGGCTGTTCCAGCTCTCCGCGCGCCCCTTGGCGAAGCGCCATTCCAGAGCCGCGGGATCGTCGCCCGCCAGCGTCCGGTCCAGCGCCGCGGCGAACTCCTCAGCCCTGGCGGCAATGTGGATCGAATTGCCGTGCCGCGTCACCTCGGGGAGCGGTGTGCTGACGACCGGCAAGCCGGCGGCGAGATACTCGTAAAGCTTGATCGGATCCGTTGCGCGCGTCAGGGCGTTGAGCCGGAACGGAATCAGTCCGGCGTGCCAGCGCCGCAACAACTCGGGCAAGGCGGCGTAAGGCACCTCGCCCGGGAAAAGCACGTTGGGCGAAGCTTCCAGCTTCGCGAAGCTGCGATGCTCGATGCGTCCCACGAGTTCAAACCAATAGTCCGGCCGCAACCGCGCTACTTCGAAGAGCAAATCTGCGTCGAACCAGTGGTCCAGCGCGCCGACATAACCGAATCTCGCCCCCGCCGGCAAGCCCGCCGCGCGAGCATCCCGCGCCGTTTGGAAATCCTCGAAGTTCGCCGCGTTGCGCACCATGCGGATCCGGTCCCCGGCGTCCGGGCGCCGCCGGAGGGCTTGCTCGCGCAGAAACTCCGACGAGACCAGGATCTGATCCGCGGCCGCCACCAGGTCGCCCTCGCTGGTGAGGATATCCCCGCCGATGCGCCCGAAACCGTCCAGGAAGTCGTGCCAGTCGTACAGCACGGGCGCGCCCAGGCGTTCTCGCAGCGACTTCGCCACCGGGGTCCAGCGGGGGAAGCTGACCAACTGGACCGCTTCGCCGATGCCGCTTGCCCGCACCACCTGCTCCACCGCCTCGGCTACCCGCTGGCTTTCGGATTCGAGCAACATCCGCGTGTGCGAGACATGCTCACGCGGGAGGTGGACGTGCAATTCCAGAATTCCGGGAGCGATGTTCGCGATGCGGCTCTCCGGATCGGCCGCGAACGGCAGAAAGTACTCGTTGCCCAGTTGCGGATTCACGTACAGGCACGGATGCCCCAGCGCGACCAGGGCGCGCGCCAGTTGCTGGGTCCGCTGGAACCGGCCGTGCCAGTCCACCATGGGCAGCAGCACGAACGCCGGACGGCGCGGCGCCGATCGAGCCCATTCCCGGGCTGCGGCCCCGCCCGTTGAGAGCGGATGGGTCGGAAACGTCCACGGCGCGCGGAAGTACTCGGGCCGTCGTCTGGGGAACAGCTTGTAATAAAGGAAACGGCCGTAGGGACGCGCCAATTGCCACTGCCGTTCCAGCCAGTGGGGCAGAACCCTGCCCAGCGCTCCGGCCGGTTCGGCCGGCCGGCCGGTCCCGTTTGTGGAAGAACTCAATGCCACGATCCTGACACGGCCCCCGCGCGGACGGCCGGAGCGGGAACCGTGGATCTCCTGATGATAGCGATTTTTTCGGCCCTGGGGCGATTCTCCCCGTCGCGCGAAAGCGTTACTGCCCTGCCGCGGCCGCCCGGTTCCGCTGCGAGATCACGAACGCGCGGATCGCGGCGACGTCCGCTTCACTCACCCACTGCTTCAGAGACGGCATGCCCGCCCCCCGGAAGCTCCCTTCCAGCACGATCTTTGGATAGGCGTCAAACACCTGCGGTGACGAGTACCGCAGGTCCGCCAGCGACCCGCCCGACATCGCTCCCGCCCCGTGGCACACGAAGCACCACTTGGCGTAGAGCAGCGATCCGAGTTCGATGGTCTTCTGGTCCGCCGTCAGCGGCAGCGGCGTCAGCTTGGGCCGCGCTTCGCTGGTCACCGGCACGGTCTCCTTGCCGTCGAGCGCGAACGTCAGCAGCCGCCCCGGCGCCTTGAACTGCCCGTTCGAGCCCCCGATCATCGAGAAGGCCCCGCCCCACCCGGCGAGCACGCTCACGTACTGTTTGCCCTTCACCGTGTACGTCACCGGCGCGGCGATCACGCCCGCTCCGGTCGGCGACTCCCACAGCTTCTCGCCCTTGTCCGCGGAATACGCCGCGAACTTTGCGCCCGCCGAGCCCTGGAACACCAGGTTTCCCGCCGTGGACAGCACGCCGCCGTTCCACATGCTCGGATACTCCACCCGCCAGCGTTGCTTCTGCTCCACGGGATCCCAGGCGATCAGCGCCCCCGCCGTCGCCGGGAACGGATCCGCCGATGGCAGCGGCAGGATCCCGAGGTTCCAATTCCCCTCCACGTGCTTGTAGTCTCCGTCGCGCAGGTAGGGATAGTTGCCGGTCTGCGCCGGAATGTAGACCAGCCCGGTGCCCGGATGAAAGGACATCGGGTGCCAGTTGTGGCCGCCCAAGGGTCCCGGCTCGGTGAACATCAGGAGCGCCGGATTCTGCTCCCGGAACGCCGCCACTTCCACCGGACGCCCGGTCTTGAGGTCGATTTCCTTCGCCCAGGTGACTTTCACATAGGGTTTCGCCGACAGCAGTTCGCCGGTCGCGCGGTCCAGGACATAGAAGAACCCGTTCTTCGGCGCCTGCATAAGGACTTTGCGCGGCTTGCCGCCGATGTTCAGCGTCGCCAGGATCATATGCTGCGTCGCCGTGTAATCCCAGCTATCGCCCGGCGTGGTCTGGTAGTGCCAGACGAGCTCTCCCGTGTCCGGACGCACCGCCACGATCGAAGAGAGATACAGGTTGTCGCCGCCGCCCGGACTGCGCGTCTTCCAGTTCCAGGGCGACCCGTTGCCCACTCCCGCATACAACAGGTCGAGCTCCGGATCGAATGCGAAGGAGTCCCACACCGTGCCACCGCCGCCGTACTTCCACCACTGGCCGGTCCACGTCTTCGCCGCCTTCTCAAGCGCGGGCGATTCGAAGCCCTTGGCCGGATCCCCGGGCACCGTGTAGAACCGCCACGCGAGCTTGCCGGTCGCCGCGTCGTAAGCCGAGAAGTAACCGCGGACCCCGTACTCGGCGCCGCCGTTGCCGATGATGATCTTGTTCTTCACGATGCGCGGCGCGCCGGTGATGGTGTAGGGCTGCGACTGGTCGACCGTCGTCACCTGCCAGCGCGGGATCCCGGTCTTCGCGTTCAGCGCGGCCAACCGCCCGTCCAGCGTCGCGACGTAGACGTTATCGCCCAGCACCGCGACGCCGCGGTTCACGACGTCGCAGCAGGCTTTCTGGCCATACTCCTTTACGATCTCGGGATCCCAGCGCCACAGCCGCTTGCCCGTCGCCGCGTCGTAGGCGTGCACCACGCTCCACGCGCCGGTCAAGTACATTACGCCGTTGACCACGATCGGCGTGGCTTCGAGGCCGCGCGTCGTCTCCATGTCGGCGGACCAGGCCAGGCCCAGCCGCTTCACATTCGCTGCGTCGATCTGCTTCAACGGACTGTGCCGCGCCTCGCCCGGATCTCGCCCGTGGCTCAACCAGTCGCCCGGCCGCGTCTCGGGGCGGCGCAAGTCCGCTTCCTTCACCTGCGCGGTTGCGATGGTCGCGCCCGCCATCCAGAGTCCGATCCAAAATCGCACGCTGCCTCCTGGTTACCATGGCCGGGTCACCCGGGCCGAGGTACTCCGAAACAGTCTAGTCGAAGCTTGGCCCACCCGCACGGGCGCGGGCGCGCCGCTACGCTGTGCTACCATCGGCGGCCATGCCGGACCCGCGCCATACCGCGACGCGCCGCCGCGTCGCCTGGCGCCTGCTGCCCTACCTCTGCCTCCTATACTTCATCGCCTACCTGGACCGCACCAACATCGGTATCGCCAGCCTGGAAATGAACCGCGAACTCGGCTTCTCGAACGAAGTCTATGGCTTCGGCGCCGGGATCTTCTTCGCCGGCTACTTCCTGCTCGAGATTCCCGGCACCCTGCTGGTCGAACGCTGGAGCGCGCGCAAGTGGATCTCGCGCATCATGATCTCCTGGGGCGCGGTGGCCTGCTTATCCGGGTTCATGCGCTCGGCCACCGAGTTCTACTGGCTGCGCTTCCTGCTCGGTTTGGCCGAAGCCGGGTTCTTCCCGGGCGTGCTGATCTACCTGACTCATTGGTTCCTGGCCGAAGACCGCGCCAAGGCCAACGCAATGTTCGCCATCGCCATCCCGCTCTCCATCGTCTTCGGATCGCCCCTTTCCGGACTGCTGCTGCAGTTGGACTGGTTCGGACTCTCCGGCTGGCGCTGGCTGCTGATCCTGGAAGGCCTGCCGGCCATCGTGCTCGGCGTGGTTACGCTGTTCTACCTGACCGACCGCCCGTCGCAGGCGAAGTGGCTGGAGCCGGAAGAGCGGGACTGGCTCGAAGCCGAGTTGGCCCGGGAACGGCAGCGCGTGGCCGGGCGGCACAGCTTCTCGGTTCTGCGCGGCCTGGGCAACGGGCGGGTGCTGCTGCTGACGGGCGCATATCTCTGCGCCGTCACGGCGTCGTACGGCGTCAGCTTCTGGCTGCCGCGGTTTCTTTCCCAGCGCTCCGGGCTCGGCAACACCGAGGTCTCACTGCTCACCGCGCTGCCGTACGTCGCCGCGGCGGGAGCCGTGCTCGCGGCGGGCTACCTCGGCGACCGCACCGGACGGCCGCGCCTGCTCGCCGTCGTGGCGCTGGTTTCTTACGGCGTGTCGCTTGCCCTCACGCAGGCGTCCGGCAACACGCTCGCGCTCACTATCGCCCTGTTCGCGGCGGCGCAGTCGTCGTATCTGTTTTTCTTTCCGAACTTCTGGGCGCTGCCGACCCGCTTCCTCGCCGGCTCCGCCGCCGCGGCGTCGGTGGGGCTGATCAATTCCTTCGGCAACCTCGGAGGCTTTCTCGGCCCGTACGCCGTTGGCTACCTCAGCTCCGGCGCCGGAGGGTACCGCCTCGCGTTCCTGTTCCTGGGCGGGTCGGCCATCCTCGCCGCGGTGCTGGTGTGGCTGTCCGGCGCGCGTCTGACCCGCGAGTAACGGCGGGGACGAGCGTTTTTGACAGAATGTGTCCACATGCCGCCGCGATTCCTCTGCTGGCTGGTCGCGATGGGTGCCCTGGCCCAGGGTCCTGCGACGGTGCGCGGCGTGGTGTATGACCCGCAGAACAAAGCCGTGCCGGATGCGATTGTGCGCGCGATCGACGGGCTCGGCCGCACCCGCTTCCAGACGCAGGCCGGACCCGAAGGACGCTTCGAACTCCAAGTGCCGCCGGGCCTCTACGCGTTCGTCGCCGACGCCGCCGGGTTCGACGCCGTCACCACCGGGATGCAGGAAGTGAAGGCCGGCTCCGTCGACGTCGACCTCCACTTCGGGCAACTCGCCCGCGCCGGCACGGTGATGACCGTGACGGAGCGGGTCGCCGAGCCGACCGTGGACCAGCGCGACGGCGAGATGTTCAAGAAGACGCTGTTCACGCGCGACGATCAGATCTTCCAATCGCTGGGCGCCGGGCTCAGCCTGGGCCAGCACGCCGGCGGCGGCAAGTCGATCGAGGTGCGGCGCTTCGGCTTCAATCTCGATCACGGCGGCGTGGGCGGCGGATTGCGCGTCGTGATGGACAACATTCTCTTGAACCAGGTCTCCGGCGGGCACGCTCACGGTTACCTCGGAGCGCTCAAGGGCATCTCGCCGGAGCTGGTCGAAAGCGTCAACCTGATCAATGGCCCCTTCAACGCGGCCTACGGGGACTTCAGCGGCCTCGGCGTGGTGAACGTCAAGTCCCGGGAGGAGCTGCCGGAGCAGTTCACCGGCCGGGTGCAGTTCGGCCAGTTCAACACCCGCCGCTTCTTCGGTGCTTATAGCCCGAGGTGGAAGGAAGCGAAGGCGCTCTTCGCAAACGAATACTCGTATTCCGACGGGCCGTTTCTCTCGCCGCTGCGGTACCTGCGGAACAACGCCACGGCGGTCCTTTCGCGGCGCGTGACGGCGCGCGACACCTTGGGCGGCCGCGCGTGGTTCGCCTACAACGATTTCTACTCCGCGGGCCAACTCCCCGTCGATCAGGTGGAGGCCGGCCAACTGGACCGCTTCGGCTTCATCGATCCGACCGACGGCGGCCTGTCGAAGAGCGGAACCCTGCAGTCGTACTGGATCCGCGAATGGGCGGACGGCGCCACGTTGCGCGTGGACGGCATGGTGCAGCGGCTGCTGTTCGACCTGTTCTCGAACTTCACGTTCTTCCTGCGCAACCCCGTGGACGGCGATGGCTTCGGCCAGCACGATTCGCGCCTGCAGGAGGCCGCGAACGTCCAGTACGTCAAGCCCCACACCTTTGGGGCCGGGCTCGGGAATTTTTCCGGCGGCTTCCAGCACCTGGACAACCAGATCAACCTGACGCTCTTCGACCGGGTCGGGCGGGTGCCAGCCGGTCTTGCCACCGCGGCCAACACCCGTATCGCGAATCCGGGGTTCTACGCGCAGGAGAACCTGACCCTGCTGGCGGGCAAGATCCAGCTTGGCTTCGGACTGCGCCGGGACGACTTCTGGTTCCGGTATCGCGACCGGCTGGATCCCGCGCGGCGGGGCACAGCGTCCGGGGGCGCCTGGCAACCGAAAGCGAGCTTCGCCTACACGCCATGGCGCAGCGTGCCCCTGACGATCCACGCCAACTACGGCCGCGCCGTCACCAGCACCAATGCGCGGGCGCTGCTCGAGGATCCCGGCAGTCCGCGCGTGGCGCGCACGGACTTCTATCAATTCGGCACTTCGCACAACCGCGGGCGCGTCTCGGTGGCGACCAGTTGGTTCTGGATCGACCGCTCGAACGAGCTGATCTACGTCGCCGACGAAGGCACCAACGAGTTCACTGGGCCCAGCCGCAGCTACGGCTTCGAAGTGAAGTCGTCGTTTCAACTGACTCGCTACCTCGCGCTGAACGGCAGCGTCACGAAGGTCCTCAACGCCTTCTATCGCGGCACTTCGCCCCGCGAATACGTGGATCGCGCGCCGCACTTCGTCAGCTACGCGGCGCTGACGCTCAGCAACTGGCGGGGCTGGAGCGGGTCCATCCGCCAGCGCGCCGTGAGCCGCTACATCCTGAACGGCGACGACCCGTCCTCGCCCGTCCGCGTGCCCGGCAGCACCGTCACCGACGTGAGCCTCGCGAAGTTGATCGCGCGGGGCGTCGAACTGAACTTCGCCGTCGATAACGTCTTCGACCGCCGGTACTACGAGACGTTCGAGCGGTACACCTCACGGCTGCGCGGGCAGTTGCCGCTGGAGCGCGTCCATGGGACCCCGGGGTATCCGCGCACGATTGCCGGCGGCGTGACGCTGCGGCTCGGGTCAAAGAACTAGAATGTAGAGCAGAGCGATGCTCACGGCTACTGCCTACGATACCCACGTGGAACAACTGTTCGACCGGATGCGGCAATTCCACCAGATGCTGGTGCAGGCGGGGCTCTCCTACCGCATTGTGGGCGGCATGGCGGTGTTCCTCCACGTAGCCGAGCGGGATCCGCTTCGGGCCCGCCTCACCGCGGATGTCGATGCGGCGATCGAGCGCCGCGATCTGCCGGCGGTGATCGAAGCAGCGCGCCAAACGGGCTGGGCCTATCGCCACGCGGCCGGGATCGACATGCTGACCGGCCCGCCGGAGAACCGGGCGCGCTCCGCCGTCCACCTGATCTTTCTCGATGAGAAGGTCCGGCCGGAGTACGCGGAGCCCGTTCCCTCCTCCGCGCCGGAGCAGACCCGCGAAGGGATCGCCATCGCGCCCGTCGCGGATCTGGTACGGATGAAACTCACCAGCTTCCGGCTCAAGGACCGCGTGCACATCCAGGATCTCGACGCCGTGGGCCTGATCACCCCGGACGTGGAAGCGCAGCTTTCCGCGGCGCTGCGGGAGCGGCTCCGCGAGGTCCGCGCCAGCGAGTGACCCCGCTTACGGCTTCTTCGGCTCCGGCGGCTTCGGCTTGGCCGGCTCCGTCACTTCGTCGCCGAAGGTGATCTTCACGTCGCTCTTGAACTGCTTGTAGTCGGCGTAGCGGACGGTCATCTTGATCTTTTGCGCCAGCCCCGAGTCGAACACCAGCGTGTCGTTCGATACCGTGTACGTCGGGAACCAGTACTTGCCGTCCACCTGCTCGCGGAACGTTTCGAACTTCGGATACTGCGAATCCTGGTTCCGCTTCATCAGCCCCGTCGCGCGCCCGTAGCTCTTCACGATCTGCAGTTCCTGCTCGTCCACCCAGACGATGCCCGCGAAGTAGCGCTTACCCGGCTCCATCTTTTTCGGCCGCACCGCGAACGCGTAGCACTCGATCTCGTCCAGCTTCTCCTGGCCCAGGTAGTTCACGCTGTAGTTCGCGATCTCGTTCGACGTCAGCACGAACGGCTGCACGCTGCGCATGTCCTGAAGATCCTCGGGCGTGAGGATCAGATTGCGCAACGCCGGCACGGGCGCGCGCACCACTTTCTCGTCGCGCTTGCCGTTCGAGGTGAAGATCACGTCGAAGGTCTCTTCCCAGCCGCCGATCCGGTTGCCGTTGTCGTCCAGTTCCTGCAGCCGCGACGTCTGCCGGTAGGTGTAAGCTTCGCGCGCCTTGGAGAACGCGGTCTCCTGGGCGGCGAACTTGCGAATGATCTCCTGGATCTCTTCGGGCGAGGGCTCCTTGCCGGCGTACAGCAGCCCGGCCGCGGCGAGGGAAAGGACAATCCGGCGCATAATCATGGGACGCGCCCTCCGGGACGCGGTTTCAGCCAGCCCTCAGCCCAGCATCGCCTTCGCGATGGTCACCCGTTGCATGTTGCTGGTGCCTTCGTAGATGCGGCCGATCTTGGCGTCGCGATAGAACTTCTCCACCGGGTAGTCCTTGGTGAAGCCGACGCCGCCCAGCACTTCTACCGCTTTCGACGCCACCTGCTCGGCGATCTGCGAGGCGTAGTACTTCGCCATGGCCGCCTGCGTCACGAAATCCAGCCCGTTGTCCCGCAGCCGCGCCGCGTTGTACACCATCAGGCGCGCCGACTCGACCATCACGGCCATCTCCGCCAGCTCGAACTGCACGCCCTGAAACTCGCCGATAGTCTTGCCGAACTGCTTGCGCTGCTTGGCGTACGCGAGCGCGTGGTCGAGCGCGCCCTGCGCCAGGCCCACCATTTGCGCGCCGATGCCGATGCGGCCTTCGTTCAAGGTCTCAATCGCGATCTTGTAGCCCTTGCCGATCTCGCCGATGACGTTCGCCTTCGGCACCCGGCAGTCGTCGAGGATCAGCTCGCAGGTGGAGGAAGCCCGGATGCCGAGCTTGTCTTCCTTCTTGCCCACCGCGAAGCCGGGGAAATCGCGCTCGACCAGAAACGCCGTGATGCCTTTGTAGCCGAGCGCCGGGTCCGACGTGGCGAACAGCAGGTACAGGCCTGCTTCATAGGCGTTGGTGATCCATAGCTTGCGCCCGGTCAGCGACCAGTGATCGCCGCGGTCGGTGGCGCGCGTCTGGAGCGCGAACGCATCCGAGCCGGAACCCGCCTCGCTCAGGCAATACGACGCCAGGGTGTCGGCGCAAAGGCGCGGGAAGTATTTCTTTTTTTGGTCCTCGGTGGCCCAGCGCGCGATGGCGTTGTTGAACAGCGTGTTCTGCACGTCGACGATCACCGCCGCGGAGGGGTCCACTTTGGCGATCTCTTCGATGGCGAGGATCGAGGAAAAGAACCGCCCGCCTTGCCCGCCGTACTCCTCGGGGACGTCAATGCCCATCAGGCCCATCTGGAAGATCTTGGTGAGCAGGTCGCGCCGGAAGAGGCCGGCTTCGTCCATCTCGCGAACATGGGGTCCGATCTCGTCCTTGCAGAACTTCCGGACGGAGGTCTGGAACATCGCTTCTTCTTCAGTCAGTTGCGTGAGGGCGTGGCGAACGTCCACGGCGGCAGCGGTGGTGCTCATTTCTTCATTCTAGGTGGATTTCGGGCTGCCAGGGGACCAACGGTGCGCTTAGCGAGTTCGTCCAACTTGGCGTGCGATCGGTGCGATGGACCAGCCCGCTCATGGAAGACGGGTCTTTTTTGGATTTCATGAGAACTTCATCTCTCTCTCGCCACGCTCAGCAGCGTGCCACGCTTCGCCCGAGACGTCGTTCCTGAGTGCGCGCATCACCGCTGCGCTAGCGCGGCAACGGGCGCGTCAGTCGAAGCCGCGCGCTTCGAGACGCCGGGCGCTCAGCACCAGCGACACGATGTAGAAGCCGAGCGGCGCGGCGATCCAGCCGGCCCCGAGCTGCGTTACCAGGCCGAACGCCAGGATCGACAGGACCATCTGCGCCATACTCACCGCGAAGGGTGCGCTGGCGCGGAAGCGCCACCGGGTTTGGGGCAGCGGCCGTTGCACCGCGTGCCACTGGCCGACGCCGAGTGCGACCAGCCCGCCCGCGAGGCCGCCCACGGGCGCGAGCGCCAGAGTCGTCACCACCACTACCAGCAGGTAAGCCATTCCCTTGGCGAGCAGCACCTGCCAGGCCGGCAACGCGAGTAGCGCGTAGCGCGTCCGGCCGCTGGCGCCGTCGAGTCCGAAGAGCGTGAGCGCCATGGTCGAGAGGATGATCAGTTCGAGCCCGGTCAGCGGGACATGCGACTCGGGCGGCAACTGGCCGCGCCAGCGGAGCACGAGCGCGGGAACGGAAATCAGCACTGCGCAGTACAGGTCCAGCGCCATGGCGAATTGGCGCAGGTCCTTGCGGAGAAGCTGGGTGAGCCGTCCGGCCGGCAGCCACGGCACCCGCACGTTCGGCGAGGGCAGCGCCGACCCCAGAAAGCCCCCAAGAAAGAAGCCCGCGACGAGCGCCCACAAGCCCCAGGTGAGACGCCGGTACAGGAGTCCCGCGAGGATCAGCCAGGCTACCGGATTCAAGAGCGGACTGGCCAGCCGCAGCGCGAACCGCTCCCGGCGCGTCAGCGGCCAGAGTTCCAGGCGTTCGCGCGGCAAGGTGGTCAACGGGTCGGCGCTCGACGGGAGAAAGACCACCAGGCCGATCAGCACCAGGAACAGCGCGATGGCAAACGGGTCCAGCATGAAGGTGAGGGCGACGCCCGCGTAGAACATGTTGTTCCCGCTGATCTGGCGCAGCGACGACGAGCGCCGCCCCGCCGCCTGCGCCACCGCCCTCAGGATCCGGATGAGCCGAGCCATTCCAGCTTCTCCCCGGCCGGCGGTTCCACGAGTTCCAGATACAGTTCTTCCAGCCGCCCGGCGGGCAGGTCGGCCGCGGCGGTGTGGACCAGCCGCCCGCCGCGCACCAGCGCGAAGCGGTCCGCCAGGCGCTCGACGATCGACAGGATGTGCGAGGTCAGCAGCACGGTGAGGCCGTGGTGGTGCGCGGCGTCGCGCAGGATCTCGAACATGGCGCGCGCACTCACCGGGTCCACGGCTTCGAAGGGCTCGTCGAGCAGCAGGACGCGCGGATTGTGCAGCAGCGCCATGGCGAACGATGTCTTCTTGCGCATGCCGTGCGAGCAGTCACGAGCGAACGTGGAGCGGCCGGCTTCGAGGCTGAGCGCCCGGAGCAGTTGCCCGATCCGGCGCCGCGGCGCGCCATAGATGCCGGCGGTGAGTTCCAGGTGCTCGGCGACCGTGAGTTCTTCAAAGAGCCCGAGGTTCTCGGGCATCACGCCGGTAAGGTGGCGGGCCGCGCGCGGGTCCAGGCCGGCGACCTGCACGGCGCCCGTGGTCGGGGTCTGCAAGCCGGCGAGCAGTTCGAGCAGCGTGGACTTGCCGGCGCCGTTGGGTCCGAGCAGGGCGCAGATCTCGCCGGGCGCGACGTCGAGGTCCAGGGAGTCCAGCGCGCAGAAGCTCCCGTAGCGCTTGGTGAGGGAGCGGCAGGAGATCACCTGGTCAGTGTGCCAGAACGGGCGGAGCGGGGCCAGCTCATGGGGTCGTGGGAGGGAGAGGCGGGCTGGATTCTGAACATGTTCGAAAATGAACAAGTTCATTATTGAACGCGTTCAGTTAGGTCCACCCACGAAGAATGCGTCCAGCGCGAGAGAGCTGGCAGCGATAGTGGGAGGGAGGGTATGCTCATACTGCCGCCTGAGGTGGACGCTCACAGTTGTCAGACAACCCCGAATCGCGACCGCCCATCGAACCGCCGAAATTCCATCAGCAGGACGACCGTTGGTCATCGATCCTGTACCGTGGCGGCTTCGCTCTCGCCGTAGTCCTCTCCGTGAGCTACTTCACGAGCCAGAGCGAGGCCCGCTTCAAGGCCTTCCTCTTCTGGTACGTGTTCGTTGTCTGGATCGCGTTACCGGCCAGTCTCATCGCGGGCCGTGCCGCTGCCATCGCGCGCGCCGCCATGTCGCAGCCGACGGAAGACGAGCATCTGATCGTGGCGTACCGGGACTCGCAGCCCGAACTGGTGCGTCTCGTCAACGAAGCCGCGACCCGCGCAGGCGCGGCTGACATCATCGAGATCGCCTTCACCGACGGCCGCCAGATCTCGGTCGAACGCGCGACGCAACTTGCGCGACGGGCCAAGATCCCGTTGGCGTGCCTTGGCGTCCTCTCGGTTGGAGAATTCTCCGCTCTCTTGACCGCGCACTTCTGCGCCGCTGCGTTGACGGATCGCTCTACAGGCGTCAGCTACAGCAAGGGACCGCCGTTTCTTGCGCGCTTCCGCTTCGCCCTTTCTCAGGATTCGAGCCCGTTCGGCAAACTACTCGCTCGTTTCCTTGCTGTGGACCTCGCGGCGCTCTTCGTGATCGAATCCCAGATCGAAGAGCGCGTCTGGCGGCGCGCCGATGCCGCCGCCATCGGCTTCGTACATCCCCGCTTGCTCGCCCGAGCCATCGAGGCCGAGTTGGTGCTGTTTCACCTGCAGCCGTGGATGCAGGCCGCGCTGACCGAGGCCGCCTCCGAAGGCGTTCTTCCGCCCTCCGCGGAAGGCTACGCCTTGATCCACAACGGTGAAGTCTTTTCGGGCTTCGCTGCCTACGCCTGGCAGATCCCGGACCCGGGTCCGATCTATCACCACCGGTTGAAACGGCTGCCAGGTGCCGGCGAGTCCGGGGGCGTCTCGGACCAGAGTCCTAGCGTGCTTTCGCAGTGCAAGAACCTCTGGCCGGTCGACGAGAGGTTAGCAGCTTTGCGGCAGCCGGACCGCAATACACCGCTAGAAAGAATCCGCTGGGACGAATTCCCGGATCGCGTCGTTCTCCCTCAGTTTCGGCGCGCACGCGACGCAAACCGTGCGGCGCTGGCAGACCTTAACGCCGCCGACATTGTCGCCCGATTTCGTGACCCGCAAGGACGCGAGTGGAAGGTCAACGTTCCCGGCAAAGAGCTGCCTGAAGTAGTTGAGCGGCGGGTGCATCTGCTGGTCACGGCGATGCAGGCACTTGCTCTCGCCTCCCTGGAGAGTAGCTGGAAGTTGCTTTGGCAATTGGGCGGCGCCATCGAGTTTGAGGGACCTCCGCCCGGGCTCCGCTTTAAGCCCTATGAGTGGATCGAACAAGTGCTCGAATCGGAGGGCACGACCGAGGCCGTCGCGATTGACCTGCGCTGGCGAGCCTTCGTCGCGGAGTCCGGCCTCGCCGGAATTTCACTTCTGCCGCCGCCGCACTCCGGCTGACAGTTCGCTTCATCCCGAACCGTCCGCTGGCCCTCGCACCGAAACCTGCTTCGCCCGTTACCTCCTATCAGCGCAGGGCCGTTCGAATGTCCTTCAGAAGCATCATGAGCTGAAACGGGGTCTATGGGTGATGCCTCGAAACCGAAGTACCGGTAAGACCTCCGCGCTTCTTCGTCGATCGCAGAACTCGGGCACAACGCTCACGGGCGGCGTTCCGCGACATGCGATTCCGCGAACAACTTCCGCAGGCGCGGCTTTCGCTTCGCGGTGCGGTCCAGCGCCTTCAGGAACAGCGCCCAACGGCGGTCATCCAGGACGAACCGCGTCTGATCGGCGAGGACCACCTCGGCTTTCCCGCGCGCGGCGGTCAGGATGAAGTCCGTGATATTGACGCCCTGCCGCTCCGCGGCGACTTTGATGAACGTCTCCTCGCGGGCAGTCGCACGGAGTCGAAAGCGCCGGTCTTTCGGCTGTTCGGGCGTGGTGATGGCCATCGAGAACTCCGCCTCTATTGTGCTGCCGTTGTACGCCGCGCCTGGCGTGGCCCGGAACCGGGAGCGACAGCGCCGGGCCAAATCACCGCATCGCCGCCACGCTGCCCCGCTCCAGGATCCCATCCACGTCGGACTCCCGCGGCAGCGCGCCAAACACCCGGCCCCGATCCGTCCGGAACGCCGCCGCCACCGGCTCCGGCGCATAGCGCTCGGCGAGGGACGACTGCAGGGCGGTCGCCAGCAGCTCGCCGAAGCGGCGGGCCTCGCTTTCCGCGACGCCGTGCGCGAGCATCGCGTCGATCGCGTCGGTGCGCACGCCGCCGGCGCGGATCTCCGTCCGCAGCGCTTCGATTCCTTCCGGTTCTTTCTTCAAGCCGCGCAGGATGTCGAGCGCGATCACGTTGCCGGAGCCTTCCCAGATCGAGAGCAGGGGTGCCTCGCGGTACAGCCGGGGCATGCCGGACTCTTCGACGTAGCCCGCGCCACCCAGGCATTCCAGAGCTTCATTGATCATGGCGGGCGCGCGCTTGCAGATCCAGAACTTGGCCACGGCGGCGCCGAGGCGGGCGAAAGCCTGCTCCGCGGGGTCGCGCTCGCGGCGGTCGAAAGCCTCGGCGAGGCGCAGCATCAGCAGCGCGGAGACCTCCCATTCGATGGCCAGATCCGCCAGTACGCCGCGCATCAGGGGCTGTTCGATCAAGTGCTTGCCGAACGCGGCGCGGTGCTCGACATGGTGGCGGGCGAGCGTCAGCGCGTGGCGCATCAGCCCGGTGGAGCCGATCACGCAGTCCAGGCGCGTGTGCGCCACCATCTCGATAATGGTGGCGACGCCGCGGCCTTCCTCGCCGATCCGTTGCGCCCAGGCGTCCTCATACTCCACTTCGCTCGAAGCGTTCGCGCGGTTGCCGAGCTTGTTCTTGAGGCGCTGGAAGTACAGGCCGTTCTGCGCGCCCTCGGGCGTCCAGCGCGGCACCAGGAAGCACGTCAGCCCGCCGGGAGCCTGCGCCAGCACCAGGAACGCGTCGCACATGGGCGCGGAGCAGAACCACTTGTGTCCGGTGATGCGGTAGGTCCCGTCCGCCGCGCGCGCGGCGCGCGTCGAGTTGGCGCGGACGTCACTGCCGCCCTGTTTCTCCGTCATGGCCATGCCGACGGTGACGCCGGACTTCCGCTCCGCAGGCTGGAACGACGGATCGTAAGCGCGCCGCACCAGGCGCGGCTCCCACTCCGCGGCCACCGCCGGTTCCGCGCGCAGGGCGGGAACCGCGGCGTAGGTCATCGAGACCGGACAGGTGTGTCCGGCTTCCGCCTGCGTCGCCAGGTACAGCAATCCCGCGCGCGCGACGTGCGCGCCGGGACGCGGATCGTCCCAGGGCAGGGAATGGACCCCGGCCTCGAGCGACAGCCGCATCAGGGCGTGGTACGAAGGATGGAACAACACCTCGTCGCGCCGGTGGCCGAAGCGGTCGTGCGTGTGGAGCACCGGCGGATTCTCATTCGCTTCGAAGCCCCAGCGGCGGACCTCCTCGCTGCCGGTGCGTTCGCCGAAGACGGCCAGGTGTGCGCGCGACCACGGCGCGGCCCGCTCGATGCCCGCCGCGAGCACCGGATCCGCCGTGAACGCGTTGTACGGGCCCAGCTCCGGAGGTTGGTTGCGAACCTCGTGTGTCGCCATGGCCGTATTCTATACTGGACGCTTCCATGCGATACCTTCTGCCGTTGCTGGCCGCCGGCCTCGCCGCCGCGCAGCCGCCTTCCGAACTGAAGCTCGATGAGCGCCGCGTGGACGCGGCGGTGGAGAAGTCGCTGCGGGCCTGGGAAGCGCCCGGCGTGGCCGTGGCGATCGTGCGCGGGGACACGGTGCTGCTGGCCAAGGGCTACGGCGTCAAGGATCTCAAGACCAAGCAGCCGGTGACGCCGCACACGCAGTTCGCCATCGGCTCCACGACGAAGGCGTTCGTCACCGCGGCGATGGCGATGCTCGCCGACGACGGCAAGCTCGGCTGGGACGATCCGGTGCGCCGGCATCTGCCGTACTTCAAGCTGTCCGATCCCGCGGCGGACCAACTGGTGACGCTGCGCGACCTGGTGACGCACCGGACCGGCCTGGTGCGGCACGATCTGCTGTGGTACGGGTCGCCGTGGGACCGGGACGAGATCGTGCGCCGCGCCGGCTCGCTGCCGCTGACGTACCCGCTGCGCGCCCGGTGGTCCTACCAGAACATCATGTTCATCGCGGCGGGCCAGGCGGTGGGCGCGGCCGCGGGATCCAGTTGGGAGAACTTCACGCGGGTCCGGATCTTCGCCCCGCTGCGCATGGCGAACTCGAACTTCTCGTCGCGCGCCGCGGAGGCGGCCCCGGATCATGCCACGCCGCACGGCCGCCGCGACGCCGGCAAAGTCGAGGTGATCCCGTGGCGCAACCTGGACAACGCGGGTCCCGCCGGGTCGATCAATTCCTCGGCGCAGGACCTGACGAACTGGCTGCGGCTGCATCTCAACAAAGGCGTCTTCGAGGGACGGCGGCTGATCTCGGCGCGGAACTACCGTGAGCTGGTGACGCCGCAGATGGTGATGCCGCAAGGGGCGGAGGCCGGGCGGTTCTACGTGCCCGGAGCGCAGCAGATCAGCTATGCGCTGGGCTGGGCGGTGCATGATTACCGCGGCAAGCATGTGGTGACGCACGGCGGAGCGATCGACGGCTTCCGCGCGCAGATCGCGTTCCTGCCGGCGGAGGGCCTCGGCGTCGTGGTGCTCTCGAACCTCGGGGACCGCAACCTGCCGGAGGCGCTGCGCCTCACGCTGATCGACATCGCGCTCGACTTGCCCGCGCAGGATTGGGACAAGGTCTATATCGACCTCGAAACCGCGCAGACCAAGGTGGCCGAGGCGCAGCGCGCCGCGCGCGACAAGGCGAAGCCCACCGCCACGCGCGCCACGCACGACCTGAAGGATTTCGCGGGCGAGTATCGCCACGCGGCGTACGGCCTGCTCAAGGTGACCTACGACGACGCGAAGCTGGCCGCGCAGTGGAGCAGTTACCGCGAGACGCTTCACCACGACAACTACGATACGTTCCGGATCCGCGAGGGCCGCCTGGACGGCTCCACGCTGACGTTCCGCCTGTCGGCCGCGGGCGCGGTGGACGGCGTCCGCTTCCTCGATATGGATTTCGCCCGGGTTTCGCAATAAGGTTTCGCCATGAAGATTCTCTATTTGCTTCTAGCCGGCGCGGCGCTGGCCGCCGCCGGCGACATCCAGCGCCTGGAGCGCGAACTGCAGCGGCTGGAGGCGATTTCCGGCGGCGTCGTGGGCGTCACCGCCGTGCACCTGGAATCCGGCGAGAGGGTCTCGCGCCACGGGCGGCAGGCGTTCCCCATGGCCAGCACCTTCAAGGTGCCGGTAGCCGTCGAGCTGTTCGCGCGCGTGGATCGCGGCGAGGTCCGGTTGGACGAAATGGTGGAGCTGAAACCTTCGGACCTGCATCCGGGCAGCGGCACCCTGACGAACCTGTTCAGCAAGCCGGGCGTGAGCCTCAGCGTCCGCAATCTGGTGGAGCTGATGCTGCTGATCAGCGACAACTCGGCGACGGACCTGGTGCTGACGAAGGCCGGCGGAGCGCGCGCGGTCACCGAAAAGATGAAGGCGCTCGGCTATCCGGGGATACGCGTGGAACGCTCCACGGCGCAGTTGATTTCGGACATGATCGGCGCGGAGATCACGACCGAGAGCGGCTGGTCGCCGGAGTATTTCCGTGGCGCGTACGCCGCCGTGACGCCGGAGAAGCGCAAGGAAGCCGCCGAGCGCTTCAAGACGGACCCGCGGGACACCGCGACCCCCGAGGACATGGCCGCGCTGCTGGTGAAGATCCAGCAGAAGGCGCTGCACAAGCCCGAATCGGCGGAGCTGCTGCTCGACATCATGAGACGGTGCCAGACCGGCGAGGGGCGGATTCGCGGCATGCTGCCGCCGGGCATGACGCTGGCGCACAAGACCGGCACCATCGCCGGGACGACGAACGATGTCGGGATCCTCACGCTGCCGGACAACCTGGGTCACGTGGCGATGGCGATCTTTGTGAAGAACTCGACGCTCCCGACCGAGCAGGCCGAGAAGGCGATTGCGCAGAGCGCGCGGGCGATCTACGATTATTTCCTCTATACCGTGCCGGAAAAGAAATTTGCCCTCGATTACGAGAAACTGGCCGCGCGCATCCTGGCCTCGCTGCAGTTGCAGAAGGGCGAGCGGGTGCTGATCCGGCGGGACCCGGGTCACTTCACGCAGATCACGCCGATTCTCGAGGCGGGTGTCGCGAAGGCCGGCGCCCGCACGCTCGCGGTGGTGGATTATCTGGAGCAGGGCAAGAACGACGACGCCGGCGTGCTGGCGAAGCACCTGGCGGAGACCGATGTGTACCTGTGGATGCCGGTCCGCGACGGCATTCGCTGGGTGTCGCCCGCCGAGCAACAGGCCATCAAGAGCTGGGTGGACAAGGGCGGGACGCGCCGCGAGATCCATTTCCACTGGCAGGCGGGCAGCGTGCTGGCGGACGGCCTGCCCACGGACCATCCTTCGGAATACGACGCGCTGTATCAGGACGCCGTGCTCAACACCGACTACAAGGCACTCAGCGAACTGCAGGACGCCGTGATCGCGGCGCTGCGCCAGGGGACGGGCCGCATCCGGACCCCGGCCGGCACGAACCTGATGTTCCGCGTGAACAACCGCCCCATGAACAAGCAGGACGGCGATGCGTCGCAGAAGCATGCGCTTGCGTCGAAAGTCCGCGTGGACCGCGACGTCGAGCTGCCGGCCGGCGTGGTGCGGGTGGCTCCCAACGAGCCGAACATCCAGGGGACGCTGGTGCTGCCGGAGGCGCGCTTCGGCGATCGCCTGGCGAAGAACGTCCGCTTCGAGTTCCAGCAGGGGCAGATCGTGAAGTTCGACGCGGCCGAAGGCCGCGACGCGGTGGAGGCGTTTCTCAAGGCCGGGGGTCCCGCGGCGATGCGGTTTCGCGAGATCGGGATCGGCGTGAATCCGAAGCTGCGGATCCCGCCGGGGCAGAAAGTGCTGCCGTATTACGGCTACGGCGACGGCGTGGTGCGGCTTTCGCTGGGCGATAACGAGGAAGTGGGCGGAGAGGTCCGCGGCGGTTTCGTGCGCTGGTTCTTCGTCACCGACGCGACGATTGACTTCTATGGCGAGCCGGTGGTGAAGGACGGGCGCGTGGTGGTCCGCTAGATGGGAACGATATGGCGAAAAAAGAAGATCTGTCCGCAGTCTATAACTCGCTGGTGATCGTCTGGGCCGCGCTTGCCATGTCGGTGGTGCTGTATTTCGTAATCACCAAGACGGTGATGCATCCGCCGGCGGAGCAGAATGAGTCCTTGGCGTGGATCTTCGCGGCCGTGGGAGTCGCGGCGCTGGCGGTGAGCTTCGTCGTGAAAAGGTTGTTTCTCGCCCGGGCGGCCGCCCAACGTAATTCCGGGCTGATGCGGACGGCGTTCGTGATGGCCTTCGCGCTGGCGGAAGTCCCGGCGCTGATGGGCATGATTGCGTTCGTGGCGACGGGCTGGGAGTATTCGTGGGTGATGTTCCTGGTCGCGGCCATCGGTTTCGGATTACACTTCCCCAGCCGTAATACTGTCGACGAGACCCTCGGCGGCGGCGGCGCCTCTCGTTGATTCCCGGATATTGACGGGTATTTTCCTGATATCATGCGAGCGCGGAAGGCGCTATGCGGGTCCGTTTTCTCGCGCTGCTGTTGTTCGCGATCGTCGGGGCTGACGCCCAGCCTGACGATGCGCGGTGGCGCGCGCTGCTGCGGAAGGATGCCGCGGGCGATCCCGAGCCGCGGGCGCGGGAGGCGCTGAAGATCGCTGAGCGCTTCGGGGAAGCGGATCCGCGGCTGCTCGAGAGCCTGATCTTCCTGCACGAAAACCTGTGGGGCTTAGAGAGCAAACCCGAGAAGGAAGCCCTGCGCAAACGCGCGCTGGCGCTTCGTTCCGGTGTCGCGCGGCGCGTGGCGGGCGACCGCGCGGCCGAGGCTGACTTCGCGAGCCTGCTGCTCCGTCTGGGCAAGGCCTTGTCGGGAAACGGGCAGCATCGCGATGCGCGGCTCACCCAGCGCGAGGCTCTGGAGATCCGCGAGCGGCTGTTCGGCCAAAGCAGCGCATCGACGGCCGAGGCCTGGGTGGCGCTTGCCTGGACAGCGCAACATGACAAGTCGCCCGACGAAGCCCGCGGCGCCATCAGCCGTGCCCTGGAACTGCGGCAGCAGAGCGGCGCCGGCCGGACGCCCGAGTTTGCTGGGCTGCTGGAGGAGTCCGCGCGCCTGTTCGGAGCCGATAAGAAGTTCGCCGAGTGCGAGGCCGAGTACCGGCGCTCCCTGGCGCTCCGCGAGAGCCTGTCCGGGCCCCATGACCCGGAGTTGGCGAAGGCGCTGACACGGATCGCGCGGGATGTCCGGCATTGGAAGTCGCCCCAGTTCGCGGAATCCTGTTTTCGCCGTGCGGTTGAGGTTCGGAAGGCTGCGGCTGCCGGATCCGCAGCGCATCGCGATGCGCTGAACGACCTGGCCGATTTCCTTGCCGGCGAGGAGCGCACCGGCGAAGCGGAACAAACGTACGAAATGGCGCTCGCTCTGCGGCGGGACCGGGGTCCGGTGGACCGCGTTGCTATCGCATCACTCCGCGGGCTGGTGTCGCTACGCATGGAGGCCGACCGGTATGCTGATGCCATTGAGGCAGGCGAACCGGCGCTGGCCGCCATTGCCGCAGATCGCGACCTGGCTCCCTTTGACTTGACCACGCTGCGCCGGGACCTCGCGGAGTGCTACCTGCGCACGGGCAACGATACGCGCGCCGAGGCCGAGTTCGCGGTGTTGCGGGCGGACGCCCAGGGGGTGCACCGGCACTTCCTGGCCGAGACCGCGAACCGGCTGAGCAAGATCTACCAGGAACGCGGCGACTATCCGAAGGCGGCCGAGAAACTCGAGATCGCGATTGCGGCGTGGGAAGCCTTGAACTACAAGAACCCCGAGGATATGCTCCGGCTCGCCAAGCTGTATGAGGCGATGGGCCGCCTTGACGACGCCAACCGCATGAACATGGCGGCCCTCGCCACGACGGGGGCCATGGTGACGTCCGAAGCCGCGACGAATACCCGCTTGCGCGAGGCGTTGCTCGCCATTGCCATCGTGGCCGGTTTGGCGCTGTTCTTCGGCGTGTTTGTCTCGGGCATCCTGTTCTGGGTGCTGGGCCGGCAGTTGGACCGCAAAGTAGCGATGCTGTTTGCGCCCCCGGCGCCGGCGCCTGCCGCGCTCCCGGTCCATGAGCAGGTCGAACTCGCGCCGGTGCGGTTCCTCGTTCCGGAGGAGGCTGCTCCGGCGGCGGCACTGGAGACGGAGCCAGCGGCCGCTCCGGCGGCCGAAGAAGCCCCCGCGGAAGCGCCGCCCCCCGCGCCCGAACCCCCGCCGCCCACCCGCATGACCGTCCACGCCGACGGCACCACGCTCTTCGCCATGCGGGTCCTGAACCTGCTGCTCGCCCTGCTCACGCTCGGCGTCTACAGTTTCTGGGGCAAAGCCAAGGTTCGCCGGTACGTCTTCGGTCAGATCGAGTACCTCGGCGACCGCTTCGCGTTCCACGGCCACGGACGCGAGCTGTTCTTCGGCTGGCTGCGCGCGCTGCCGGCGCTGGGCTTCGTGTTCCTCTTCCCGAACGTCCTGCCGCTCGTCTGGCAAAGCAAGTTCTCGATGCTGGTGGCGCAGCTCGCGGTCTTCGCCCTGATCTTCGTCCTGTGGCCGATCGCGCGCGTCGGGGCGTACCGTTACCGCATCACGCGGATGTCGTGGCGCGGCATCCGGTTCTCGTACCGCGGCTCCGCGTTGCGCTACCTCGGCGTCACGGCAGCGGGCTATCTCGGCAACAGCCTCACCGGCGGGCTCTACAACCCGTTTCTCGACATGCGCCGCGAGCGGCTGCTGACCGGCGACACGTACTTCGGCACCGCGCGCTTTCAGTTCACCGGCAAGGGCAACGACCTGTTCGCGGCGTGGCTCTTCGCGCTGCCGTTCACGTTCTGCACCCTCGGGCTCGCGTGGCCGTGGTGGAGCGCCCTGCGGCAGCGCTATGTTTGGGCGCATACCACCGCTCCCGGGGTCCGGTTCCGGTCCACCGCCACCGGCTGGGGGCTGCTGCGCCTGTGGAGCGGCAACTTCGCGCTGATCGTTTTCACGCTCGGGCTCGGCGCTAGTTGGGCGATGCTGCGGACCCTCGACTTCTGGAGCCGCCATATCGAGGTGACCGGCGCGCCGGATCTGGACGCCGTGCGCCAGGACCTGCAGGCCGTCTCGGCCCAGGCGGAAAGCTACGCCGATTTCCTCGGCTTCGACTTTGGCCTATGATCCGCCCCCTTGCCAGCCGCTATGACGCCGCATACTACGACGGAGCAGCTCCGGTACGGCACGCCGCTGCGGTGGAACTCGAGGCCGGCGCGCTGCGGTTCTCGGTGGCGGGCGGCGAGCCGCGTTCGCTGGCCTACGGCGACCTGCGCTTTGCCGCGCACGGCCTGTACGGCGAGCCCGTGCGCCTGGAGTTCGGCGCCGCCGAGGCGCTGCTGATCGAGGACACGGATTTTCTCGAAGCGCTCCGCCAGCACGGCGGCGCACCGCCGGCGCCGGCGCTCGACCTGCGCAGTTGGCCGGCGGTGGTGATGAGCCTGATCGGCATCGTCGCGCTCGCCGCCGGGTTGTACGTCTTCGGGACGCGCGCGGCGGCCGAGATCGCGGTGCGGGTGCTGCCCGTGCAGGCCGAGGACCGGCTGGGGAAAGCCGTGGCGACGGTGCTCGCGCCCGAGGAGTCGCGTTGCCGCGGCGCCGCCGTGCAGCAGTTGCAGCCGGTGATCGACCGGCTGGCCCGGGCCTCCGGGTCGCCGCTGCGGTTTCAGGTGACGTACGTCAACCAGGGCATGGTGAATGCGTTCGCCGCGCCGGGCGGATACGTCGTGGTGTACCGCGGGTTGCTCGACGAAGTGGAATCCGCCGAGGAGTTCGCGGGCGTGCTGGCGCACGAGATGCAGCATGTCCTGCTGCGGCACAGCGCCCGGGCGCTGGCGCGGGAGTTTTCGGGCCGCGCGCTGCTCTCGCTGATGGCGATCGATTCCAGCGGCACGCCCGCCGCCGCCCAGGCGGGCGCGATGCTGGCGGGGCTCAGCTTCCAGCGCTCGGACGAAGATGAAGCCGACCGCGCGGCGGTGGCGCTGCTGGATCGCGCGGGCATCGGCGCCGGCGGGCTGGCTAAGTTCTTCCGCCGCCTGCAGCTCAGCCCGGGGGTGGCGGAGCCGGCGCGGTATCTTTCGACGCACCCGGCGCTGGTGGACCGCATTGCCGCGATCGAGCGGCAGGTCCGCCCGGCGGCGGGTCCGCCGCTGATGAGCCCGGCGGAATGGAAAACGGCGCGGCGCGTCTGCGTGGCGCCGCCGCGCTGAACGCGCCGTACTAGCGCACCGCGATCGTCACCGGCACCGACTGCTGGCCCGCCACGGTGATGCGCACTTCCGTGGTGTCCGACGCCGGCAGGCCCGCGGGGACCACTGCGTTGATCTGGTACAGGCCCGGGATGCCCGGCGTAAGACCCGCGAACGAGACGGTGGCGGGCCGGCCGCCGATCGAGAGCGTCACCGGGTTGACGGTGTTCGAGAGCGGTCCGGCGAGCGGCGCCGGCCGGCCCGCGGCCACCGGCGGGTTCACCGCGCCGAGGCCGTTGCAGTAGATGACGATCACCTCTCCGCTGCGCACCGGGTTCGCCGGGGTCACCACCGAGTTGTTCGCCTTCACGATGACGCCCGGACCGCGGCCCGATTGGTCTTGCGTGTAGATGGCCGGCTGGGCGGAGGCGACCGTGACCACCTCCGGAACGGAGATGGTGTCGCCCCGCCGCACGACGATCTGGTGCTCGGTGTTCAGCGGCAGGTCATAGGGGATCTGCGCGTTGATCTGGCCGTTACTGGCGAAGTTCAGCGGCAGGCTGCGGCCGCCGATGATGACCTCGGCGTCGGAGAGCCGGTTGGGGAGGGGCAACGATTGCGCCTGCCCCGAGCCCGTGGCGAGCTGGTCGCCGAAGATGGAGACGTACCCGCCGGGGGCGATGAAACGGCCTTCGTAACTGGCCGCGTTCACGACGGCTCCGGGCACCACGGACGGGATCGCCGCGCCGGCGCCGACGTTGCCGGTAATGTCGACCTGGTTGGCCAGGTTCGTCGCGCCGCGCGTGGCGAAGCCGGTAATGGAGAGGCGAACCTGCGCGGCGCCGGCGGCGCGCGGCTGCCAGGTACCGGTCCACAGGCCGTTGCCCGTGTGGTTCAGCTTCAACCCCGGGTCGCCGTTCGAGAACCCGACGGAGAACGATCCCGCAGTAATCGCGACACCGCAATCGTCGAGGGCGCGGACCTCGATCGGCTGGGCGCGGCGCGCGGCGACGTTAAAGCCCGCGCGCAGCGACGTGGGCTGCAACAGCAACTGCGAGCACGCGCCGGCGGCGCGCGCGCCGTCCTTGGATGCGCCCGAGGCGGGCGGAGCCACCACCGACAGCACGGCGATGTTGCGAATCGAGTTCGACGCGTCATTGAACAACAGCGTGATGACACCGCGCCGCACCCCGGGGGCGAGGTTCGTGAAGTTGGGCTGCACCAGAACGCGCACCGGTTGTCCCGGCGGCACCGCGGCGGTGGACGGTTCATGCTCCAGCCATGCCGCGCCATCGAGCGTCAGCCTTCCGGAGGAGTAATTCGCGTTCTGCGCTGTGCTGTTGGAGATGACGACCGTCTGTGCTCCGGGCGCGGAGCTCTGCAACGCGCTGAAGACCAGCCCCGTCGGCCGGATCTCGGGGCCTGGATCGGAGCCCGCGGGCAGCACCGTCAGCGCCACTGAGATACTCTGCGGCCCGTTGTCGGCGCCCTCGGCGTTCACCTGGATCTGGCCGAAGTAATCGCCCGGCGACAGGCCCGCGGCGTTCACCGCGATCGCCACGTGCGAGAAATCGGTGAACGGCGTCGCCACCAGGCCCGCAGCTGTGGACAAAGCCAGCCAGTTGCCGCCCTTGAAGGTGGCGGCGCCGGCGGTCCAGTTCATGGCGCCCTGGCCGATGTTGAGGATCGCCAGGTCCTGGGGCAGGGGATTGGCGGCGCCGGCGACGGCGGTGAAAGTCATGCCCGTCTGCGAGAGCAGGATGGTGCGCGTCTGACGCGTGATGGTCATCGCCACCGGGCTGACGATGCGTTCGCCGGTGGTGGCGCTGGCGATCGCCACTTCGCCGGGGTAAGTTCCGGCCGCGAGCGAGCCCGGGGTGGCCGTGATGGTGACGGCTTGGGATTCGCCCGGTCCCAGTGAGGCTTGCGCGGGCGTGGCCGTCAGCCAGTTGCCGGTGGCGGCCGACGCGGAGGCCGTGAAGTTCAGCGGCGCACCGCCGGTGTTGCGCAGCGTGAGCTGGGCGGAGGATGGTCCGGCGCCGGTCGAAAAGGCGAACGAAATCCGCTGGCTCTCGAGCGTCAGCTTGGGCGGATCGCCGGCCTGCACCGTGAGGCTGACCGGCACGGTGACGGATCCGGGTGCGGTGCCGGGCACCGTGATCCGCACGGTTCCCTGATAAGCGCCGGGGGCAAGCCCAGTGATATTAGCGGTGAGGCGCACCTGTCCCGGCACCGCGCCCGATTGGGGACTGGCGGCGAGCCAGTTCCCGCCCGAGGTGGTGGCGACGGTGACCGTGAAGGCGAGGTTCGGGATCGATCCGGCCAGCGAGAGGGTCAGTTCCGGCGCCGCCGCGCCGACTTTGATTTGCCCGAACGACAGCGTAGCAGGACTGACGGTGAACGTCGCCGCGGCGGCGAGCACAACCCGTACCCGGTTGTTCCCCTTGTCAGCGATGTACAGGTTGTTCGCCGCGTCGATGGCGAGCCCGCTCAGGAAGTTGAAGCGCGCCTGCAAGGGCGGGCCTCCATCGCCGGCGAATCCGGTGCTGAGCGTGCCCCCCACGCCGGGCGTGATGGTGGGGCCCGCCACCGTGCTGATCAGCCCGTCCCGGCCCACCCGGCGCACCCGGTAGGCGTCCGCGATATACAGATTCCCGGCGCGGTCGAACAGCAGTCCGTCGATACTAGTCACGTTGGCCTGCACCGCTGGAATTCCGTCCAGGCCGTTGTTGCCACCGCCGGCGATGGTGGAGATGCTCCCGTTGCGGATGCGCCGCACGCGCCTGAAGCCGTCGCCGAACACGACGGAACCGTCCGAATCGAGCACGAGGCGTTTCGGAGAAGAAAGCTGCGCCTGCATGGCCGGGCCTCCGTCTCCGGAGAATCCGGAGACGCCGGTACCCGCGATGGTCGTAATGAACCCCAGTGGGTCGATGCGGCGGATGCGGTGGTTGTTGGTGTCCGCGAGGAAGATGTTGCCCTGCGCGTCTACCGCCACGCCGCCCTCGGAACAGGCCGTCGCCTGCCGGGCGGGCCCGCCATCGCCGCTATAGCCGCAATTGGCAAACAGAATGTCGGTGATCACGCGGTTGGGGGTGATCCGCTGCAGCCGGCTGCTTTGGCCGAGCACGTACAGGTTGCCCGCCGTGTCGAAGGTAAGGTCCTTGGGTTCGATCCAGGGGCCGCAATAAGGGCAGCTCGGGGCCTGCGGAAACAAGGAAGTGGTGCCGTCCGGCGCGACCACCCGGACCACGTTGTTGCCGCGGTCGGCAATCCAGAGATCGCCGCGCGGCCCAATCGCCAAGCCTTCTGGGCCCGTGAGCCACAGGCTTTCCGGCCGGGTGTTCGGCGGAGCCACGCGGTACTGTCCATTGCCCGCGACGGTGGAGATGATGCCGGCCGAGGTTACCCGGCGGATCCGCGCGTTTCCCAGGTCGCAGAAGTAGAGGTTGCCCGCAGCATCCTGGGCCATGCCGCGCACAAAGATCAGCCCGGCCTGGGTCGCCGGTCCGCCGTCGCCCGAGAACTCGAACCGGCCGCTGCCGGCTACCGTGCGGATGGTGCCGTCGGGGGCAACGCGGCGCGCGTAACTCTGATAACCGAGGACATAGAAATTGTTTTGCGCATCCACCCCGACGCGCGTAACCTGACCCAAGTTGAACGCCGTGGCGGGAATTCCGTCCGTCGTGCCCGTACCTCCGCCCGCGACCGTGGTGATGATCCCTGCCGGCGTGACGCGCCGGATGCGGCGGTTGAGATTGTCGGCGATCAGGATATTGCCCGCGGCATCCACCGCCACGCCGGTGGGCGCGGCGAGTTGCGCCTGCAGCGCCGGTCCGCCGTCGCCCGAGAAGCCCTCCGTGCCGTTGCCGGCGATCAACGTCAGCGTGCCGTCCGGCGCCACCCGGGCGACGCGGTGCGCGAAGTAGTCCGTGAAGTAGAGGTTGCCGGCGCGATCCACGGCCAGCCCGCCGTCCAGCGCCGCCATGCGGGCGCGCGTCGCGGGACCTCCCGCCGCCTGAGTAAGGGTCAGTGTTCCGCCGCCCGCTACCGTGACCATCTGCCCGTCCGGCGAAACCCGCAGGATACGTCCGCTTTCGAGAATGTAGATCAGCCCTCCGGGGCCCACCGCGACGTCACTGGGGTACCAGAGCGTTCGCTCGCGCGCAACGCCGTCCGCCTGCATTCCGCAGACGCCCGTGCCGGCCAGGATCCGCGTGATGCCCGCCGTGTCGATCCGGAAGACGAGGCAGTTGTCCTCGTCGGCGACCAGCATGTTGCCTTGCGCGTCGATGGCCACGCCGCCGAGCGATCCGAACGGGGCCTGCACGGCGGGACGCCCGTCCGCGGGGAAGACCCACGTGGTGCCCACGCGCGTGGTGATCACCCCCTGGGCGTCGAGGACGAAAGGAACCAGGGTCAGGCCGAGCCACCGCAACGCATCGCGCATGGCGAGATATCTTATCAACGCCTGCGCTGGTTTTCAGCCGCTTCCGACCCAACGGGCACCGGCCGAGCGGGAGTTGGACGCGCTACTGCGCCAGGAACTCTTCCATCGCCGCGATGAACGCCCCCGGGTTCTGCTGCATCACCATGTGTCCGCACTGCGCGATCGGCGCGAACTTTTGCGGCTGCAGCTTGGCGCGCAGCGCTTCGCCCGCCGCCAGCGGCAGCACCGGATTCTTCTCGCCCCAGATCAGCAGCATCGGCGGCATGTTCTTCGGCAGCTTCAGGCGATCCGTCAGCGCATAGGTGTCGGCCCGGGCGATCACGCGCTCCAGCGTCACGGCGGAGCGGTCCGCCGCGGCGTTCTTTTCGATCTCCGCCACCGCCGCCTGCAGGTTGTGCGGGTCCGCCGCGTACTTCTTGTACTTCTCGGCCAGCACCCCGGCCAGCAGAGTCTGCTCCGTGAACACGCTCGACAGGATCAGTTTGCCGACCTGCTCCGGGTGCCGCGCGGAGAAGTTCACCGCCATCGCGCCGCCCATGCAGTGGCCGACCAGAATCACCTTCGGCGCGCCGATGTGCTTCACGAAGGCCTCCAACTGCCCGATGTGCAGCTCCAGCGGGTAGTCGATATCCGGCTTGTCGGACTTGCCGAACCCGAGGTGGTCGAGCGCGTAGACGCGATACTTCGCCGCGAAGTGCTTCACCTGCGCATCCCAGATCTTGTGGCTGGTGCCGCCGTTGTGGAGGAAGATCATGGGCTCGCCCTGACCGGCCTCGACGTAGTAGACCTTGTGCCCGCGGTACGTGAAGTACTTGCCGGCGGGCTCGTCGCTGGTCGCGGCGGTCACCGCGATCGCCGTCAGCATCGTCAGCAGCGCGAAATGGCGCGTCATGGCGAACCTCCCCAGAATTGATGGCGCGGTCCCCTGGGACCCCGGCAACTACCGCGATGCTACCACGGCCTTAACCGGGCAGCTTCGCTTCGATCTCCGCCGTCACCTCAGCCTCGCTGCGTGCTCCGTCGATCGGGATCACCCGGTCCTTCGGGTAATAGCCGATCAGCTCCCCTTCGAGCGACCGGTACTCGGTCAGCCGGCTCTGAATCAGCTCGGGCGTGTCGTCGGCGCGCCGCCGCGCTTGCATCCGTTGGACCACCACGGCGTCGGGCACCTGCAGCAGCAGCACGCGGGGCTGGGGCAGGGAATACTCGGCGAGGAACTTCTCGAGCGCTGCGGCGTGCTTGCGGTTGCCGGGATAGCCATCCAGGATGAAGCCGCCTCGCCCGGCCTCGCGCCGCAGCCGGCTGTGAAACAACTCGATCAGCGTGTCGTCGGTGACCAGCAACCCGCTTTCCAGCGCGGCCAGGATCCGCTTGCGGTCGGACTTGCGCCAGCCGGTGCTCCGCTTCAACAGTTGGCTGGCCGACACGGCGGATACACCGAGCCGCCGCGCCAGCTTCTCCGCCTGCGTGGACTTGCCGGCGCCGGGCGGGCCGAGGATGATGATGACGCGCCCGCTCCGCTGCTGGGTCCAGGCCAGCGGAGCCAGCAGTCCGAGTAGTGAAAAATGTCTCCGCAGCATGGGCATCTCCCTAGCAGCTTAGCCGAAACGCCCCTGATTCAGGGCACTACCCGGCGCCGTTACGGATTCAGTTGCACGGTCGTCGCGTACGAGCGCCCGTCCGTCAGCGAGAGACTGACCGTGTAGCAACCGGGAGCGTATCCCGTCGTGTCCCAGTTGAAGACGTACTGCCCGCTGACGCGCAGGATCGTCCCGCCGGTCGCGTTCGGGTACAACACCTGGGTCGCCCCCGTTACCGGACTGCCGGGCAGCGCCGGGCAGGCGGCGTTGCGCTGCGCCGTCAGCGCCGTAATCGGATCCAGCGTCGTCAGCAGCGCGCCGGACGAGTCGCGCAGGTCCCACTTCAACGTCAGGTTCCGCCCCGCGTTGAAGGAACCCGAGAACGTCCCCGCCGCGCCGAGCGGCGAGTAGAAGCCGGTGAACTCAAACGGGCTGCGGACCGTGTAGGCGACGCTCGCCGTCGCGGTGTTGCCCGCGAGATCGGTGGCCGTGACGGTGAAGGTCTTCGCTCCCGGCGTTGCGGTATTGAGCGGTGAGGTCACCGTGCAGGTGGCGATGCCGGCCAGCACGTCCGAACACTGGAACTGCGGCGTCACGTTCTGGCCGGCATTGTAGACCGCGTTGGCCGCCGGCGTGGTGATCGCGATGGCCGGCGTCTGCTTGTCGATGCGCACCGGCTGGAACGAAGTGCTCACCGAGTTGTTGTATGCGTCCGTGCAGGTGGCGGCGGCCGCCAGATTGTTGCCGCTGGTGCCGGCGGCGACGTCGACCACCACCGGGTTCCCCGGCGTGAGCGTCACCGTGCCGCCCGCCGGCGTATCCGTGCAGGCGAAGGTTACGAACACGGGCTGGTTGGTCCAGGCTCCCGCGGTGTACACCGGCCCGCTCGCGCTGCCGGCGTTGGCCCGGACGATCGAGATGGCCGGCGGCAGCTTCACCACGGTGTAGCTGACGTTCGCCGACGCAGTGTTGCCGGCCCGGTCCGTCGCCGTGACGGTGAACGTACGGGTGCCCGGCGTCGCGGTATCGATCGCCGAGGTCACCGTGCAGGTGTTCACGCCGGAGAAAGCGTCCGAGCAGTTGAAGACCGGCGTGATGCTTTGGCCCACCGTGAGTTGCGCGCCGGACGCGGGCGTCGTGATCACGGCCGCGGGCAGTTCGCGATCGATCCACACCGGACCGTAGCTGGCGTTCACGGTGTTATTGGCGCCGTCCTTGCAGCTTACCTGCACTGCCAGCGCATTCGAGCCCGTGCCCGCCGCGACGTCGAGGGTCGCCGGCATGGCCGGCGTCAGCGTCACCGGACCGGCCGGGTTATCCACGCAACCGTAGGTCACCAGCACCGCCTGGTTGGTCCAGGTGCCGGGCGTGTAGTTCGGTCCCGCCGCGCCGCCGAGCTTCGCGCTCTGGAAGGTCAGCGTGGGCGCCGTCGTATCGGTGATGTTCACCGTGAAGTTGAACTGGTCCTTCTCCTGCGAGTTCGCGCCGTCGGTGGCCACCACCGTGAAGGTGAAGGTGCCCGTCGCGTTCAGGGTGCCGGTCAGCAGGCCGGAGTTCCCGTTCAGGTTCAGGCCAGCGGGCAGGTTCGGCGAATTCCAGATGATCGCGCCCGCGTTGCCCGTGGCACGGAACTGGAAGTTCACCGGCACGCCGCGCTCGATGTTGAGAGTACTCGTGTCGTTCACGATCAGCAGGGTGACGATCCGGGTCGGATGCGCCACCGCGAGCGGGCGGACGCTGTTACGGTAGTTCTCCACCGCCGCCGGAGTCCCCACCAGCCGCAGCACGAACCGGCCTTCTTCGCCCGGCGCGAGCGAGATCGTCGCGTTGTTCGGATCCCCGCTGGTCATGTCCGGATTGCCGAGGTTCGGATCCGTGATGCCGAAGATCGGCGGATTCGAGTTCAGGGTCACCAGGCTCACCGGCAGTTCGGCGATGCACTTGGCGCTCTTCCGGTTGCTGACCACCGGCGTCTTGTTGGTCTTGTAGAGGATCAGCTCTTTCTTGTTCACGCCCGCCGGCAGCGCCGAGGCGCCCGTCGGCAGGTTCCGCGTGGCCAGCCGCACGTTGTACGACGTCGTGGTGGACCCCGTGTTCTTGAGCGTCCACGCCGTGTCCGAAAGCTGGTTGCTCACCAGGTCGAGGTTCCGCAGGTCCTGGTTTACAATGCTGGAGCTGACCATGTCCAGGCTCACCAGGTCGAGGCTGACCAGGTCCAGACTTACCAGATCCAGGCTGACCAGGTCGAGGTTCTTCACCGCCGAACTCACCAGATCCAGGCTCACCAGGTCGAGGCTTACCAGGTCGAGGTTGATCGGCTGGTTGCTCACCAGATCGAGGCTCACGAGATCGAGGCTCACGAGATCGAGATTCGTCGCGTCGGCATTGACGATGCTCCGCACCGAAGTGCCCGCCGGCTGGATCAGTGCGCCGTAGGACTCGCCGCCCGAGAGGTCGACGTTCACCGGGTTATTGACGTCGCTCGTCAGATACAGGAAGGTTTGGATGGCTCCCGAGGTCACCCGCAGCCGCACCGTGGCCGGATTGATGCCGCTGTCGAGAAACACGACCCGCGCCACCGCCGAGCCCGGGGCCACGGTCTGGTTGGCCAGCGAGGAAATCCGCGTGCCGTCCTGCCGCAGGAAGTAGGCGCGCAGCGTCCCGTCCGGCGCCGTGATCGAGCCTCCGCCGGTAACTTCCAATGCAAGATCCGCCAGCCGGGAAACCAGGCTGCTGTTGGCGATCGAGATCACGTACGTGCGGCGGCCCGCCGAATCGGGCTTGGCCGACGAAAGCAGGAACGCCGCCAGCCCGTCGCTCACCACCGAGGTGTAGACGTTCTGGTTGCGCATGCCGGCCGTGCTGCTGTCGCAGTTGCCGTCCTTGCCGGGCGGCGTGTAATCCTTCCAGGTCTTGCCGGGCGGCGGCGGCACCACGTCCTGGTTCGAGGTGTAGATGACGTGCGCCCAGCCGGGCTGGTCGCGGCGGACGTTCGGCTCCCACGCGCCCGTGGCGCTCCGCGTATACGGCACGCTGCTGAGATCCATGTAGTCGCCGAAGAACGGCCGTTCGCCGCCCTGGTACAGCGGGAGGTTCGGAATGTTGAACTGGCGCTGCTGCAGCGTGGTGAAGTTGCGCGTCAGATCGTTTTCGAGGCTGCCCCACGCGTAACGGGAAACGCGTGCCGCGCTGAAGATCAGGTCCTCGGGATAGGCCTGCGCCATCCGCACGTCGATGCTGTGCCGCCGCAGCAGCGGCGGTTGCCCGGCGACGTTCGCGTCGGCGATGAAGTCGTTAAACACCGTGCTCAACTGGCCGAGCGGCAGGTTGCCCGCGCCCACGCGCTTCTCCCGGTAGTCCGAGAAACGGCGCGCCACGCTCGGGTCGGTACAGTTCGCGCCCACGCATTCCAGTTGTCCGACCGTTGAGTCCTCCTGCGCGGAGTAATACGCCACCATCAGCTTGCCGCCCGCGTAGGTGAGCGCCGGCATGAACTGGTGGCCGCGTCCTTGCGCCGGGTCGCCGATCACCGGCGCCGGGTTATCCACGGGTTTCGCTGTCCACACCCCGCCGTCGACCGACGTCGCCAGTACGATCCGCGCGTCCCCGCCCGGTCCCAGGCCCCGCTGCGCCCAGGCCACATGCACCCGGCGGTTGTTGAAACGGTCCACCGAAACCGCGAGGCTCGGGTAGGAGTTCGTCCGGAACGTCGATGCGCTGCCCGGCTGATCGAAGCCCTGGAACGGCTGTGCCGGCACTCCCGGGTAGCCCGGAATGTCCTCGGACTTGCTGAACGAGATCTGCGCGTCATTGCGCCGCGACTTCACCCATACGATCGCGTCCGGCTGGCTCGAAGTCTTGAAACGCCGCCACGCGATCCATACCGTGTGGTCCACCGGATCCACGGCCAGCGTCAGGCCCTGGTTCAGCGAATTGCTCTCGCTGAGGATCACCGGTTTCGACCAGGAGTTGCCGCAGTCCGTGGAGCGCGCGAAATTCACCTTGGAAGAACTCGAACCCGTGAACACCGCCCACGCCAGGTACACGTCGTGCGCCGGATACGAAGTCCCGTTGATCACGCAGGTTTCGTTGTTGCGCAACCGGCCCACGGCCAGCCAGGGCTTGTCCACGAACCGTCCCGACGTGCCCGAGTCCACCAGCTTGGTGTCGAGGTAGCGGATCGGCTCGGCTTCGACGCGCTCCGCGTCGTTGCGGTCCACGAAACGCGTCACGCCGATGCCCGCCAGCGGATTGTCGCCGCGATTCGCATACAGCGCGCTGTAGTAGAACAAGCCGGCGGGGCCCGAACGGATCACGGGATCCGCCGCTGTCGCGAACTGCCCCTTGATCGGCGAGCTCGGATCCGACGTGCATTGCGGCGTCGGATAAGTGCAGCCCGGCAGCAGATTGCTGCGCCAGGTCTGGCCGCCGTTGTACGACGTGTAGTACGAGATCCAGCTGTCGCCGGTCTCGCCCGTCACCACCAGGTTGAAGTCCACGCCCCGCGAGTCGTTCGACCCGCCGAGGAGGTTCGAGTTCCGCCGTGTTGATACCGCGACCGATCCCTCGGTCTGCTTCTGGAGGTACGGGTCGCCCTGCGGGAACGTAAGCCCGGTCACCATGTTAATGTTCTGACCGGCCACGGGTTGGGGCGCCTGGGCGAGCGTCAGGCAAGGAAGGGATATCGAAATGAGGACAACGAGTGCAATATGACGCATATGTGGCGAAACGCCACTCCGAGATTAACACGTCTAATCAGGTGAAAGCTCTAAGAGAACCCCGCTTTTCGCTCTAGTCCGAATGGACTAGCAGTTAGGTACGATTGTGACAATTTTGCAACACTCCGCTGCAAAAAAGCCGCCCTTCTTTCGGGACTTACTTGAATGGCTGTACCCTCTCCCCGGTGCCGTCGAGAACTGGTAGTCTAGGGAAGCGTTGCTCTGCCCCAAGTGCCAGAAACCGATCCCCGAGGGTGCGGCGGCTTGTCCCGCGTGCCATGACGACAATCCCACGGTCGCCATCGACCTCAATCAGAAGGTCCCGGCGGCAGTGCATCGTTCGGCCGCAGCCAGCCCCGCGCCGGTCCCCTCCGTAACCTTGACTCCCGGTACCGTCCTGGTGGACCGCTTCGAGATCGTGCAACTGCTCGGCGAGGGCGGTATGGGCTCGGTCTACAAGGCGATCGATCGCGAGTTCGACCGCCCCGTGGCCCTGAAGACCATCCGTGCGGACCTGGTATCGAATCCCAACATCCTGAACCGCTTCAAGCAGGAGTTGCTGCTCGCCCGCCAGGTGAGCCATAAGAACATCGTCCGCCTCTACGACATCTTCGCCGCCGAGGGCGTGAAGTTCATCACCATGGAGTTTGTCGAGGGCGAGGATCTGAAGACGATCCTCAAGCGCGGCAAGCCTCCGGTGCGCGACAGCGTCAGCATCCTGCTGCAGGTCTGCCAGGGCCTGGAGGCGGCGCACGCCGAGCACGTCGTCCACCGCGACCTCAAGCCGCCCAACATCATGGTGGACGCCAACGGCCGTGTCGCCGTGATGGACTTCGGCCTGGCCCACTCCACCGAAGAAGCCGGCATGACCAAGACCGGCATCCTCGTGGGCACGCCCGACTACATGTCGCCCGAGCAGGCGCTCGGCCGGCGCGTCGACCACCGCTCCGACATCTTTTCGCTCGGCCTGATTCTCTATGAACTCCTGACCGGCGAGTTGCCGTTCCGCAGCGAGAGCATGATCGGCACGCTGGTCGCCCGCACGCGGGACCGCGCGCGACGCGCCTCGGAACTCTGTCCCGAACTCGACGAGGGGCTGGACGCGATCCTGAACCGCTGCCTGGAGCCCGATCCCAGCGCGCGCTACCAGTCCGTCACGGACCTGGCGGCGGACCTGCGCGCGTGGTTGCAGGGCCATCCCATGCCGAGCATGGTGGGCGGCATCGCCCCGGTGGAGGGCAGCATGCCGTTCGCGGCGCCCACCACCTCGATCGCGCTTTCGCAGCCGTCCTTGCCACAGGCCGTTTCGCTCCCCGCCGGAACTCCGGTACCCGCCCCCGCCCCGGCGCCCCGCCCGGCTGCGCGCCGCTGGGCCGTGCTCGCGCTGCTTGTGGTCGCCGCCGTCGCCGGCTGGTTCGTCCTCCAGCGCCGCGCCGTCCCGCCTCGGCCCGCGGGCAAGCCCGTTAAGGTCCTCGTCGCCGATTTCGCGAACAACACCGGCGACCCGCTGCTCGACCGCACGCTGGAGCCGATCCTCGGCGTCGCGCTCGAAGGCGCGTCCTTCGTCACCGCCGCCAATCGCGACCTCGCGCGGCGTCAGGCCAAGGAGATCAAGCCCGAGGCCCAGCAGCTCGACGAGCAGATGGCGCGGCTGGTCGCCGTGCGCGAGGGCTATGACGTCGTCATCTCCGGCTCCCTGGACCGCAAGGGCGACGGCTACGCGCTCGTGGCGCGCGCCAGCGAGTCCGCCACCGGCGACCTCATCGGCACGTTCCGCGAAAGCGCTTCCGGCAAGGACCAGTTGCTTGTGGCCGTCAGCAAGCTCGCCGAACCCGTGCGCCGCGCCCTCGGTGACGCCAACGCCGCCAGCGGCCGCATGGCGGCCGAGACCTTCACCGCCGGCTCCCTGCAGGCCGCGCACCTCTACGCCAAGGCCTTCGAGCAGCAGGTAGCCGGCAACTACGACGCCGCGCTCGACATCTACCGCAGCGTGCTCGAAGCGGACCCCGAGTTCGGCCGCGCCTACGCCGGCATGGCCGTCATCCAGCGCAACCTCGGCCGCCGCGCCGAGGCCGAACAGAACTTCCAGAAAGCCATCGCCAAGCTCGACCGCATGACCGAGCGCGAACGCCTCCGCACCCAGGGCACCTACGCCGTCTTCCAGGGCAACTCGGACAAAGCCATCCTCGTGCTCGGCGAGCTGGTGCAAAAGTACCCGGCCGATACCGCCGGACACGTCAACCTGGCGCTCGTGTATTCGAGCATGCGCGACTTCCCCAAAGCGATCGCCGAGGCGCGCCAGGCCGCCGGCATCTATCCGAAGATCCCCGTCTACCGGAACAACCTGGCGTCGCTCCAGCTCTTCGCGGGCCAGTTCGAAGAGGCCCGCCAGGAGGCCGAAGAGGCGCTCAAGATCAATCCGAGCTACGTCAAAGCGCATCTCACCCGCGCGCTGGCGCTGCTGCTCGCCGGCCAGGCGGACGCCGCGCGCGAAGGCTACGAGCGCCTCCGCTCGGCCGGCAAGCTCGGCGTCTCCCTGGCCGCGATGGGCTTCGCCGATCTCGACCTCGCCCAGGGGCGCATAAAAGAAGGGCTCGCCGCGCTGGAGGCGGGCAGCAAGGCCGATGTAGAAGGCGGCCTGAAAGCGCAGGTTGCCGCCAAGCAGGTCCTGCTGGGGCACGGGTTGCTGCAGGCGGGACAACCCGCGCGCGCCGTGGCCGCACTCGATAGCGCCGTCTCCGGCGCCACCGACGAGAACCTCCTCGCGCTCGCCGGGGGGCTGTACGCCGAGGCCGGCGACGCCGCCAAGGCGGAAGCGATGCTCAAACGCCTGCCCGAACGGCCCGATAGCCTGACGCAGGCCCGCGCCGCGCTGCTGCGCGGACAGATTGCGCTGGCGCGCAAGCAAGCGGACGCCGCCCTGCGCGAGATGAACGCCTCCATCGGCCTGGTGGACACCTGGCCGGCGCGCGTCGCGCGCGGCCGCGCCTATGCCGCCGCCGGCGATCCCACGCGCGCCGTCAACGACTTCGAACGCGCCGTCGCCCGCCAGGGCGAAGGCGCCTGGCTGGTCCTCGACGACCTGCCCACCTATTCGCTGGTGCCCCCGACGCTCCTGGCACTGGGCCAGGCGCAACATCAGCTCAAGCGCCCCGAAGCCCAGGCGACCCTGGCGCAGTTCCTGAAGCTCCGCACCGGCGCCGCCGATCCCCTGGCCGCCGCCGCCCGCCAGCTCAAGTAACGCCTTACCGCGCCGGCAGCCGCGCCGCCACGTAGCTCGACACCCGCTGCGCGTTCGGCGGGCTGAAATTGCCCATCGCGACCACCACGTAGCCGCTCTCCGGAAAGATGATCAGGTCCGCATTGATGCCCGGCGCGCCGCCCCCGTGCCCGAAACTCCGCACGCCGTTGTCGTTGAAGTCCCCGAAGCCGTAGGCGTACTTGCCGTTGCCGCCCGTGTCCACCTTGCCCGTCGTCACCAGGTCCGTGTGGGCTTTATCCAACAGCTTGTAACCCGTCAGCGCCTCGGCGAACTTCAACAGATCCTCGGGCGTCGAGTAGCCGCCGCCCGCCGCGCTGCCCCGCACCGGCATCGAATCGTAGTTCGGCTTGCCGCCGTCATAACCCTTCGCCAGCTTGGCCACCTTCTCGGTCTTGAAAAACGACCCCGAGTTCGTCATGCCCGCCTTGGTGAAAATGTTCTTCTGGATGTACTCGTAGTAGTTCATCCCCGAGGCCGTCTCGATGATGCGCCCCGCCAGCACGAACCCGTAGTTCGCATACGAGAAGCGCGCGCCCGGCGCGAACTCCGGCGCGCGGTCGCCGTACGCCTTGATGTAATCGGCCTGTTCTTTGAAGGCGTCGATGTTCGAAAAAAACTTCGGTCCGAAGATGTCGCCCACGCCGCCGGTGTGCGTCAGCAGGTGATGGATCGTCACCTTTTCCGCGATGTCCTTGTTCGGATAGTCCGGCAGCCACTTGCCCACCGGGTCTGTGAACTTCAGCTTGCCTGCCTGCGCGAGCTGCGCCACTGCAATCGCCGTGAACATCTTGTTCATGGACCCGAGGTTGAACTTCGTGTCCAGCGTATTCGGGATCTTCGCCTCCCGGTCCGCGAGCCCCCACGCGCCCTCGAACACCCGCTTGCCGTTCCGCGCCACAATCACCGCGCCCGAAAAGCGATCCTCCGCGACCCACTTCTCGATGTGCCCCTTCATCCGCGCCAACGCCTCCGCCTCGGTGCCCCGTTGCGCCGTTTCAAAATCGGTGTCCTCGGCGGGCCGCAGGCCGATGTTGGCGACAGTGTGCGGCGCCGCCGGCTCTACTTCGAGCGTCAGCATCGCCTTGCGGTCCGAGTTCTTCTCCTTCAGTGCCACGCGCAGGTTGTGCGGCGCGCTACGGATCATTTTGAAAACTTCAAAGCCGCCCGTCTGGCGCGCGATCCCCAGCGTCCGCTGCACCCGCTGCTTGGTTTCGGCCTCGTTCGCCGCCGGGAAGGCCTCTTTCTGAAAGGCCTCGATCTGCGCGGCGTCGGCGGAGTTCACGGCGGTCAGCCAGCCGCTCAAGCGGCGTCCGGCGGGAGTCTCGGGTACCGTGGTCTGCGCGCAAGCAATCGCCGCGGCGAGGCAAGCCACGGCGTAAGAAAGCATTCGTCGATTCATATCTGTGTATGGGTTACCGGATCCGTGGGGCGAAAGTTCCCAATTCCTCGGGTCCCTGGTTGCGGAACTGGAACGCCCTAAACCTGACGCGACCCGGGCTTCACCACCGGCAGCCCTTCCGCGCATAGCGGGCAGAAATCCGGCGGCCACGCCGTCACCGTAAGCGTCGCCAGCGCCGTCCGCGGCGCGCCGACCTCCGCCGCGCCACCCGAGCGGTCGATGATCGAGCCCGCCGCTACCACTTCCGCGCCCAGGCTCCGCAGCAGGTCCACCACCTCGCGCGTCGAGCCGCCCGTCGTCACCACGTCTTCCACCACCACCGCCACCTCGCCCGGCGCGATGGCGAAGCCCCGCCGCAACGTCATCTTTCCGTCTTCCCGCTCCGTGAATACGTGCCGCACTCCCAGCGCCCGCGCGGTTTCATGGCCGATGATCAGGCCGCCCATGGCCGGCGAAACCGCTACTTGGATCTCCCGCCCCGGAGCCAGCTCCCGGAACTGGTTCGCCAACCGCCGCCCGAAGTGCTCCGCGAGGTTCGGGTGCTGCAGCACCCGCGCGCACTGCAGGTACTCGGGCGAATGCAGGCCGCTGGTGAGCCGGAAATGACCCTTCAGATAGGCGCCGGTCTGCTCGAAGATTTCGAGCGTGGTGTTCGTTTCGGGCATCGATGATCGAGTATAGCCTGTTCGGCGGCGGGGGAATCCGTCCCGGAACCGGACACTCGCCGGGGCGGTTGTTGGTCCGCAAAACATTAAACAGAAACGGTTTAGCTGGGCGGGGCAGTTGGCACCGGGGTTGCTGAGTGGTAGGATAGGTCTTTTCCGCGGAACACGCGCCGGCGTCGACATCGTACTTCCCGAGGAGTCATGAAGAGCACCAAGCAATGGTTTGCGATCCTGGGCACTGCCCTGATGCTGGTCCCGCCCGTTCCGGCCCAACAGCCGGTGCCGGGCGACAGGCCGGAACTCGAGCAGGGGTCCGGGATCTGGTACCGGACCACGAAGATCTACCGGGCCACGAATCAGCCCGGCATCCGGCTGCAGAATTCGTCGCGCCTGGATGCGCTGGTGCGGGCAGGGAATCTGTACCTGTCCCTGCAGGACGCGATCGCGCTGGCGCTCGAGAACAACATCGACATCGAGGTGCAGCGCTATGGTCCGCTCATCGCGGAGCAGGATCTGAAGCGCGCCAAGGCCGGAGCCCTGATCCGCGGCGTGAACTCGCAGATCGCTTCCGGCGGCGCCAACAGCTTCGCCAACCTCGGCGGTCCCGGCGCGCAGGCCGCCCAGACGGGGGGCGGCACGCAGGGCGCCAGCCTGGATCCGGTCTTAACGGGCACCGTGCAGGCCGATCACCGGACCTTCGTGCTCTCGAACATCGTCCAGACCGGTAACGCGGCGCTGGTGCAGGACAACAAGAACTTCAACTTCGCGGTGAATCAGGCGTTTCTCACCGGCACTTCCTACCAGCTCGGCTGGAACAACCAGTTCCGCGAGCAGAACGCGCTGTTCAACGCGTTGAACCCGACCAAAGCCAGCGACATCAACCTCCAGATCAGCCAGCGCCTGCTGCAAGGCTTCGGGCGCGCCGTGAACAACCGCAATATCCGCATCGCTTCGAACAACATCAACGTGGCCAGCCTGGTCTTCCGCCAGCAGGTGATCACCACCGTGGCCGACGTGATCCGCAACTACTGGGATCTGGTGAACTTCAATGAGGAAGTGAAAGTTCGCGAACAGGCGCTGACCCTTGCCAAGCGCCTTTACGACGACAACAAGAAGCAGGTGGAGATCGGGACGCTGGCGCCGATCGAAATCGTCCGCGCCGAAGCCGAAGTCGCGGCGCGGGAACAGGACTTGCTCACTGCTCAGACCAACGTGCTGCAGCAGGAGACCATCCTTAAGAACTTCCTCAGCCGCACCGGCAACTTTAGCCCGCTGGTGGCCGACGCGCGGATCATTCCCACGGACCGGATTCGGATTCCGGACGTCGACCCGGTCACGCCGATTCAGGATCTGGTGAGGTCCGCCATCGATACCCGGCCGGAACTCCAGCAGAGCCGGATCAATATCGAGAATTCTCGCATCAACCTCATCGGCCTTAAGAACGCGCTGTTGCCGTCGCTCGACGGCTTCGTAACCTTGCGCAATTCCGGCCTCGTCGGCCAGCCGAACGCACTGTTCCCCGGCTTGCGTCCGGGCCAGGTCCCGGCCGGTACGCCGCCGGCGCTTCTCGGCAGTTACCCGGACCTGCTGGGCCAGATCTTCCGCCGCAACTTCCCGGACTACGGCGCCGGCGTCCAGTTGAATATCCCACTGCGGAACCGCGCCGCGCAGGCCGACCAGGCCAACGCGCAGTTGACGCTCCGCCAGAATGAGCTTCAGCTCCAGCGCCAGCAGAATCAGATCCGCGTCGAAGTGCAGAACGCCCTGATCGGCCTGCAGCAGGCGCGCGCCCGGCACCGCGCCGCGGTGAAGAGCCGCCTGCTGGCCGAGCAGACCCTGGACGCGGAGCAGAAGAAGTTCGCGCTCGGCGCTTCCAGCATCTTCTTCGTCATTCAATACCAGCGCGACCTCGCCAACGCCCAGTTCGTCGAGGTGCAGGCCCAGACAGCTTACGCCCGGGCCACGGTGGGTCTCGATGTTGCAACCGGCCAAGTGCTGGAGCGCAACAACGTCACCGTCGACGAGGCCCTGCGCGGTCAGGTTTCCCGGCCGCCCTCCGCACTCCCCAACAACTAGCCCCTCGGAACAATCTGAGCGATCGTCCGCGCCCCACCCGGCCGCTTTGGCAGCCGGGTTGCTCCCCATTACGGCGTGACGCGAGACTACATGGCTCAGGGAAACGAGGTTGCACCCCGCAGTACCCGTTCCTCCCGCTTGCTCCTTCCTACAACCCTTCTTCCTCTCCACTCCCCGCCTGGCCTACCCAGCCCGTTCTTTGAGCCTGCACGTCTCGGTATCTTCTCCCCGTCCCGTCCCGGCATTTTCCCCGCCCGTCTGTGGTATCCCCTAGGTCCCGTGGCGCCGATCTCTAACCCATGCGACACGAAGCCGATCAGATCGATTTTCAGGTGAGCCTGCTCAGACTCATCACCCCGGTCGACTCTGACGCCCACGCGCAAGTCGCGGTCGAGAAACTCGAGTTCCTGCGCTACTCGGTTCCCGTTGCCGTTCCGGCCGCCGTTCCCGCGCGGTAGCTACAGCCGCATAAAATAACGGTGTGGCCGAGTCCCTCCGCATCGTTCCCCTCATCGCCAGCGCCTCCGAAATCGTGCATGCCCTCGGCCTTGGCGCGTTCCAGGTCGGCCGCTCCCACGAGTGCGACTTCCCGCTCTCGATCCTCGACCTCCCCGTCTGCACCCGGCCGCGCATCGACATCCACGGTTCGAGCCAGGAAATTGACCAGCGGGTGCGCCAAACTCTTGCCTCGGCGGCCAGCGTGTACGAGATTCTCGACGACGTCCTGATCCCGCTCGCGCCCACGCATCTGCTTACCCAGACCCAGTGCGAGGTCTGCGCCGTCAGCCTGAAGGACGTCGAGGCGGCGCTCTCGCGCCAGTACCCGACGCGCCCCGCGGTGGTCGCCCTCGAACCGAACTCGCTCACCGACATCTGGGAGGACATCCGCCGCGTTGCCGCCGCGTGTGCCGTTGCGGAACGCGGCGAGACCCTGGTCGCGGCTCTCCAGGCCCGTATGGCCGCTGCAGCTGCCGCGTTTCGAGCCACGGGTCGCCGGCCCCGCGTTGCCTGTATCGAATGGCACGAGCCGCTGATGGCCGCTGGCAACTGGGTTCCCGAATTGGTCGACATGCTCGGCGCCGTGAACCTTTTTGGCACCGCGGGCCGCCACTCTCCGTGGCTCGCCTGGGCCGATCTGGCCGCGGCCGACCCCGACGTCATCGTCTCCATGCCGTGCGGTTTCGACCTCGCCCGCACCGAAGCCGAAACCTACTGGCTCCGCCAGAACCCCCTCTGGCCCGAACTCCGGGCCGTCCGCACCGGCAAGGTGTACCTCGCCGACGGCAACCAGTACTTCAACCGCCCCGGTCCCCGGGTGGCCGATTCACTAGAACTCCTCGCCGAAATCCTTTCGGACAACTCCGGGGAACGTCCCGGAGTCTGGCGCCGGCTCGACGGCTGATCTGCCGCGAAAAATCTCTTCTCAGGCATAAACCCCAGGCTCAGGTAGGTCGATGGTACTATTTCGCAGTCGAAAAACTGCGAGGTACTACTGAATCTTCGTCTGGTATAGTACTATACTATGGCTAGGGAAGTACCTAGGGCCCGGTAGTGGGGCACACTAGGTCTTCCACGGTCCGCGCCGTACTCGAACCTTGGAGAACGACTTACCGGAACCTGGGAACCTCGTTGTAACAAGCTGAAAATATTAAGACTATGCATCGCTCTCCCGCGACCAGCCCTAACTCCGCCTTGTGGGCAAAGCCACGAGCAGTAGCCCCCACAGCAGCGCAGGACTTCAGGCAGTCGCCGCATTTTGGATTGAGCGTTCTAAAAGTACCATTACCGTACAGGCCGGGCCAGGGCTCCAGCTCGACGCACCAGGCCGAAAGGAAAGATTCGTGACCTACGCGAACGCAAAACAGACCATCCGGGTGACTACGCTGGGTCTGGCGGTCCTCTCACTGACTCTGTGGGCCGATGACAGCCAGAGCAAGAAGACCGCCCGGGGCTTGGGGCACCCGCGGCTTGCGGACTCCCTGCTGGTGACGGCCGCCGAGCCCGTCGCAGGTTCTGAGCCGGAAGAAGGCCGGTTCCAGCCCGCCGCCCTGGACCCCGCTATCGCGTTCGCGGTCGAAACGGCCGAAGACGGCACCCGGTTCCTGATGATCCGCTACCGCGCCGAGGGCGCCGAAGGCATCCGGCTCAAGCTCGAGCGGTTCTCGCTCCCCGAGGACGCTCGGGTCTTTCTGTATGACAGCCAAGGCCGTGGCGAGGCCGTGGTGTTCGGCCCGTTCACCAAGCTGGGTCCGAATGGCGACGGCGAATTCTGGACCCCGGCAATTTCCGGTCCCGAGGCGGTGCTGGAGCTGCAGTTCGGCTCGCTCGACATCGCGGACCTGCCTTTCGCGGTGAGCGAGATCGAAGTGCTCGGCGGCGAGCGTCTGGGCGCGCTGCAGATCGCGGAGCAGGAGTCGCGCTTCGAGCGGGAGCGCGAGCAGGCGGCGCGTGAAGAGAACGCCCCCCAAATCCGCCGGTCGGTGTTCCGCGGCGTGATCCTGGAGCACGAGGTGACGGAGAACAAGGCGATGTTCGAGGGCGACATCGTGCTCGGCACCGCCGACGAACTGGTGGAAGCCGGCGAGGCCAAGCCCTCCACGGTGGACAAGGCCGGCCTTGTCATCTCGGGAGCCAACTACCGGTGGCCGGGCGGTGTGGTGCCCTATGTGGTGGACCCGAACCTCCCGGACATGGCGCGCATCACCAACGCCATCGCCCATTGGAACCAGCAGCTCTCTGGTAACCTGCGCCTGGTGCTGCGCACCACCGAGAACGACTACATCAACATCCAGCGCGTGTCGGCGGGCTGCTCGGCCTACGTCGGACGCATCGGCGGGGCGCAGGGCGTGTTCATCTCGGACGCCTGCTCCACCGGCAACGTAATCCACGAAATCGGCCACGCCGTCGGGCTTTGGCACGAGCAAGGCCGCGAGGACCGCAACTCCAAGGTGAAAATCAACTGGGCGAACATCAGCTCGTCGGCCAGCTTCAATTTCAACCAGAACATCAACGACGGCGACGACGCCGGCGCCTACGACTACGGCTCCATCATGCACTACGGGGCGTACGCGTTTTCGATCAACGGGCTGCCGACCATTGAGACGATCCCGGCGGGCATTCCGATCGGCCAGCGCAACGGGCTGTCGGCGGGCGATGTCGCCGCCGTGAAGTCGATCTATCCGGCCACCGGCACCGGCGGAGTCACTGGCTCCACCACCACGCCTCCCACGACGCCGCCGCCTCCTCCGGCGGTCGTGTCTCGCACGGTGACCCTGAACTCGAATCCCCAGGGCTTGCGCCTGGTGCTCGACGGAACCGAAGTGGTCACGCCGTTCAGTACCACCCTCGCCGACGGCACCGCGCACACGCTGGCGGCTTCCAGCCCGCAGACTCTCAACGGCGTCAGCTACAACTTCACCGGCTGGACCGATGGCGCCACCCAGACCTCGCGGACTTTCACCGTCCAGGGCAGCAACATCTTCTTCACCGCCACCTTCGCGGCGGTGGTGAAAAGGACGCTGACGCTGAGCACCACGCCCGCCGGCATGCAACTCAGCGTCAACGGCGCGCCGGTGGTGACGCCGTACTCGAACACCTTCAACGACGGCGCGCAGGTGACGCTGACAGCCGCCGCCAGCCAGGCCTTCGAAGGCACGCCCTACAATTTCGCCGGCTGGTCCGACGGCGGCACCCAGGCCTCGCGCACCGTGACGCTGTCGAACAACGTCACCCTGGTTGCGAGCTACGCCGAAGCGGTTCCCGTGGCGCCCACCACGCGCGCCGTGACCATCGGCTCCAGCCCCGGCGGCATGCGCCTGTTCGTCAACGGCTGGACCACGGTGACGCCGTTCGTCTACAACTTCGCCGAAGGCACGAACCACACCGTTTCGGCCCCGCCGCAGCAAATGGCCGGCGGGATCATGTACTACTTCTCAGCGTGGACGGACGGCAACACGCAGCCCACCCGGTCCTTCACGGTGGGCCGCGCGGACCTCGTCTTTTCCGCCGTATACGTTTCGGCCGCCGCCCCCGTCACCTCCGGGCCCACGCTGCGCACCGTGAATTTCGAGACCGCGCCCAGCGGGCTGCGCCTCACCGTCGACGGCCAGTTGGTGACGACACCGTTCACCGCCACGTGGGCGGACGGAACCACGCACACCGTGACGGCCGCGGACCAGAACGCCGGGTCCGTCAGCTACAGCTTCTCGGGCTGGAGCGACGGCACGCAGAACGGCACGCGGACCATCGTGGTGTCCGGCAACGCCCTGTACTACCAGGCCACGTTCGCCCTCCACGCCGGCAAGACCCCGGTGTTGCTCACCACGAATCCCTTCGGCCGTACTCTCACCCTGGACGGCCAGCCGGTGAACACGCCGTACGCCACCACCTGGGCGGCCGGCACCACGCGAACCCTGGCCGCGCCCGATCAGGCCACCGCCGCCGGCAGCCGCTTCAAGTTTTCCAGTTGGTCGGACGGCAGCACGGCGCCGAGCCGGACGCTGACCGCGGGCTTCGCGCCCATCGCTTTGGGCGCGAACTTCATGATGGAGCACCAGGTGACGGCCGCCGCCGGCGTGACACTGGATCCGCCCTCGCCCAGCGGCTTCTATCCGGAGCAGGCGGTCGTCACCCTCAGCACCCAGGTGCCGGCGGGCATGTGCTTCCTCGGCTGGACGGGCTTGACCTCCAATTCGCCCATCACCCGCGTGACGGTGGCGCGCCCGCTCTCCGTCGCTCCGCAGTTTGCCGTGGGCGCCGCCAAAGTGACCCCGGTCACGGTGCCGACGGTCTGGAACGGCGGTCCGGCCACCTTCCAAGCCAACGGCGGCGGCTGCCCGGTCACCGCGTCCAGCAACGTCTGGTGGGCTCGCGTCCACCAGCTCAGCCCCACCCAAGTGGTCTTCTGGATCGACCAGAACCGCGACCCCTGGAGCCGCTCCGCCATCCTCACCGTAGCGGGCGTCACCTTCCAGTACACCCAGGCCGGCCACGGCATGGAGTAGACCCTTCGCTCGCCCCGCGGACCTTGCGGGAATAACACCAGGCCGGAAGGACCCCCGGGGATCCTTCCGGCTTTTTCGCGTTCCGCCCGTGTCCTTCTGATATATTCGTAGACCGGGCCGATCGTGGCGCCGAAGGAGGGTCTTCCGAGTGAGTTCTCCCATCGACAAAGCTCAAAAACCGCCGCTGGCCGCGGCAGAACCCGAAGGCGGCTTTTCGCGCCGGGGATTCCTGAAGAGCGCGGGCGTCACCAGCGGTGTCATCGGCGCCGCCGGCGTCCTCGAAGAGGAAGCGCAGGCGCAGGGCACGGCGTCCGTCCAGGGACCCGGCCTGGTGCCCATCAAGCTCGAAATCAACGGGCGGCCCTACAACGTCGAAGTGGAGCCCCGCACCACGCTGCTGGACGTGCTGCGCAACAAGTTGGATCTCACGGGCGCCAAGCGCGTCTGCGACCGCGGCACCTGCGGCGCTTGCACCGTGATCGTCAACGGCAAGGTGATGTACTCCTGCACCGTGCTGGCGATCGACGCGCAGGGGCGCAAGATCCAGACCATCGAGGGTATCTCGGAGAAAGCGCCGCACGCCGTTTCCAAGGCCTTCGTCAACCACGACGCCCAGCAGTGCGGCTACTGCACGCCGGGGATGGTCATGGCGGCGAAGGGACTCCTGGACCGCAATCCGAACCCGACCTACGAACAAGTGAAGAACGGCATGAGCGGCAACCTGTGCCGCTGCGGCACCTACGTCGGCATCCGCAAGGCGGTGCTCGAAGCGGCCGCGGAACTGAAGAAGGGAGGCAAGCGTGCCTAACTACAACTGGCCCCCGATGGCCGAACGCCGGGTGATCGGCAAGCGGATCTCGCGGCTGGACGGCATTCCGAAGTCGACCGGCGCGGCGCGCTACTCCTCGGACCAGAACCCGCCCGGGTTGCTGTTCGCGGCGTTGCTGGTCTCGCCGCACGCGCACTGCAAGATCACTTCCATCGACGTGTCGGCGGCGCAGAAGATGGAAGGCGTCACGGCGGTCGAAGTGATCTCGCCCGCCGGCAAGGAACTGCAGTGGCAGGGCGCCGAGATCGCCGCCGTGGCCGCCACGCGCGAGGAACTCGCCCGCGACGCCGTCCGCGCCATCAAGGTGGAGTACGAAGTGCTGCCGCATGTGGTTCGCGAAGAGGACCTCGGCAAAGTGGGCACGCGCGCCCGCGCCGCCGGCGAGCAGATCGAAGGCGACCCCGACAAAGGCTTCGGCGAGGCCGACGCCGTCTCCGAAGGCCGCTACAACATCCCCGTGCTCACCCACTGCTGCCTGGAGCCGCACGGCCAGGTGATCGCCTGGGGCGACAAGATCCAATACTGGCCCTCGACGCAGGCCGTCTCGACGGTGGCGGGCGACCTGGCCGGTTCGCTGAAGATCCCGGCCACCGACATCCACGTGCAGATGGATTACATGGGCGGCGGCTTCGGCTCGAAGTTCCCGGCGGACCTCTGGGCGTCGGTCGCCGCGAAGCTCTCCAAGGCCTCGGGCGGGCGGCCGGTGAAGCTGTTCCTCGAGCGCTCCACCGAGCTGATGATCGCGGGCTGCCGGCCCAGCGCCTTTGCGAAGGTGAAGGTCGCCGCGAAGAAGGACGGCACCCTGGTCGCCTGGCAATCGGAAACCTGGGCCACCGGCGGCGTCGGCGGCGGCGGCGTGGGCGCGGACCTGCTGCCCTACGTCTACCGTAAGGTCCCGAACCGGCGCATCAACCACACCGCCGTGTCAGTGAACGTGGGCAGTGCGCGCGCCTGGCGCGCCCCGAACCACCCGCAGCTTTCCTACATCACCTGTTCCGCGTTCGAGGATCTGGCCGCGAAGCTCGGCATGAGTTCGCTCGACTTTTTCCTGAAGAACGCCGATTACACGAACCGCCCCGACGTGTACCGCCGCCAGCTCATGAAGGCCGCGGAGATGATCGAGTGGAAGAAGTACTGGCATCCCCGCGGCGACAAGACCGCGGGCCCGGTGAAGCGCGGCCTCGGCATCGGCGTCAACACCTGGGGCGGCCTCGGGCATGAGAGCCAGGTGCGCACCACCATCGCGCCGGACGGCGGCGTGCTCATCGAAAGCGGCACCCAGGACCTCGGCGTCGGCACCCGCACCATCCTGGCGCAGGTGGCCGCCGAGTCGCTGGGCCTCCGCATGGAAGACATCACCGTGCGCATCGGCGACAACAAGTACCCGCCCTCGGGTCCTTCGGGCGGTTCCACCACCGTGGGCGGCGTCACCGCCGGCACCCGCAAGTCGTCGCTCAACGCCCTCGAAAAGCTGTTCGTCGCGATCGCGCCTTCCATGAAGGCGGATCCGAACCAGCTCGAAGTGAAGGAAGGGCGCGTCCGCATCAAGACCGACCCGCAGAAGTCGATCTCGTGGAAGGAAGCCTGCGCCAAGCTCGGCGCCATGCCCATCTCCGAGGTGGGCGCTTCGAACGTCCGTAACTGGCGCAACGAAGGGCTGATGAACCAGGGCGTCTCGGGCGTGCAGATCGCCGACGTCTCGGTGGATATCGAAACCGGCGTGGTGAAGCTCAACCGCATCGCCGCCGTGCAGGATTGCGGCCTGGTGATGAATCCGAAGCTCGCCGAAAGCCAGGTGATGGGCGCCTGCATCATGAACGTGTGCGGCGCGCTGTTTGAAGAGCGCATCATGGACCAGCAGACGGGCCGGATGCTGAACGCCGACATGGAGTTCTATAAGCTGGCCGGCATCGCCGACATCGGCGAAATCATGGTCCACCTCGAAATCGACGAGGAGAACGACAAGCGCGGCGTCATCGGCATCGGCGAGCCGTGCACGGTGGGCACCATCGGCGCCATCGGCAACGCCTGCGCCAACGCCATCGGCGTCCGCGTGCCGATGGTTCCGCTGACTCCGGACCGCGTGCTGGCGGCCCTGAACGGGAGGAACGCGTAATGAAGGCCTTCGCCTACTCGAACCCCACTTCGCTCAAGGATGCCCTGGCGGCGCTCGGCAGCAGCTTCGACGACGCGCAGGTGCTCGCCGGCGGCACGGACCTGATCAGTTCCATGAAGGACCTGGTCGCCTCGCCCCAGCGCGTGGTGAACATCAAGAACATCGCCGAACTCGGCGGCATCGCGAAGACCGCGGCGGGCGTCCGCATCGGCGCGACCGTGACGCTCGACGAGCTGGCGGGGAACGCACTCATCCGCGCCGAGTTTCCTTCGCTGCGCGAAGCCGCGCTCGGCATCACCAGCCCGCAGATCCGCAACATGGGCACCGTCGGCGGCGACCTCTGCCAGCGCCCGCGCTGCTGGTACTTCCGCAACGGCTTCGGCCTGCTCGCCATGAAGGACGGCCGCAGTCTCGTGCCGGAAGGACAGAACCGCTACCACGGGATCTTCGGCGGCGGTCCGGCGCACTTCGTTTCGGCGTCCAGCTTCGGTCCGGCGCTGGTGGCGCTGAACGCGAAGCTCAAGCTGGTGTCCGCCTCCGGCCCGCGCACGGTGGACGCGGCGCAGTTCTTCCTCGCGCCCAAGGCCGAAGGCCAGCGCGAGACGGACCTGAAGCCCGGCGAGATCCTCACCGAGGTGCTGATCCCGGCGGCGCGCACAAAAAACGCGACGTACGAGGTGCGGCAGCGCGAAGCCGTCGACTGGCCGCTGGCCGCGGCGTCGGTGGCGCTGACCATGGAAGGCGCGAAGATCAAGTCGGCGCGCGTGGTGCTCGGCCACGTCGCCGCCACGCCGTGGGTGGCCGAAAAGGCCGGCGCGGCTCTGGCGGGCAAGACGCCCGGCGAAGGCGCCGCGGTGGCGGCGGGCGAAGCGGCGGCCGAAGGCGCGCAGCCGCTGTCGCAGAACGCTTACAAGGTGCAGTTGGTGAAGGTCGCCGTGAAGCGCGCCCTGCTGTCGATCAAAGCCTGACCCCGGTCTTTTAGCAATGGAGCAGTCTTCGTTCCATCCCCTCGATGACGACCGCTGCCGCTGCCTGCGGTGGAAGGGGATGTACATTCCCTCGGAATGGGACCCGTCGCTGCCCCATTCCGGGGATCGCCTGTTCTGGTGCAACGAGACGCAGCAGGTCCTGGGGCCGGATAACAAGCTGGCCGACGAGTACGAGTGCAACGAGACGCGCAGTTGCTATGTAGCGCTGTAGTGGCTAGTTGACTTCGCCCTTCGGTTCCCCGATTACGATCTCCAGCGCGCCTTCCTCCGGATTGCCCGGAGTCCAGCCCTGCTGCAGGATGTCCCACACGAACTGCATCACCGTGCGGGCCTGATACTCGATGTTCTGCGCCGTCGCCGCCGTCACCCCGGGGTCGAGATACGTGCGCACCAGGCTGCTGAACTCGTCCTCGCCGTTCTTCAGACCGACTTTCCATTCCGTGCCGGGACGGCTGGATCCGTCTTCCTGGAAGAAGCTGGCGTTCATGGCTCCTTCGATGCGCAGCATCCAATCCTGAGGGTTGTAGGGGGCGTTGGTCATTGAGTTCTGCCTGGGTCCCCAAGGATAGCAGGTTACCGATCCGCGGGAGCCCGTCACGGCAGCGCCGGCGCGTGCGCGATCTCCACCAGATCGCCGCGGCGGAGTTCCACTTCCAGCGGCGGCCCCAGCCGCTCCCAGGTCACCCCGTGGTCCAGCGGCCCAATCCGCACAAAGCGGCTCCGCTCGCCTTCCCGGATCTCGAGGTTCGCGCCTGCGGGGGTGATCGCGCGCCGGTCCCACACAATGCGGACCTGCCGGCCGGTCACGGGCTCCACGCGCAAGCCCGGGCGGGCGTCCACGGGCATTGCCGCCAGCCCCGCCAAGCCGGCCACCCCAGCGAGCGCCGTCAATCCCCAGCTCCAAGCCCAACTCAAACGACGCGCAGCGACGGTGCGCGCCGCCGGCCGCTCAGTGCCCGGCTTGAAGTGCGAATGGGGTCCGAGACCTCCCTCGCCCGACCGGAACAGCCAGGTGCCATCGCGCTCGCTCGCCGCCATCAGCACCACGTGCCAGTTCTCCGGAAACCACGCCTCGAAGCGCTCGCGGATCTCGCGCGGCGCGTCCAGCGTGCGTGAGCGGACCCAGATGCCGACACGGTTCCAGCCGTTGCCGCGCGCGGGCGCCGGCCCGTCGATCCCGCCCGGCAGCACGCCTTCCACGGTCAGCACCCCCTGCCGGTAGCGTCCCCACAGGCTCCCCGAGGGGCTTTCGGCCATCGCCTCCGCGAGGTCTGCCGCGGCATCGGGGCCAAAGTCGATCTGGAGCCAAGGATCGGTGGTCGTCACATCCAGTAGTGGCGCGGGGAAGGGAATTCTCTCACCCGGAAGAATCCGGTCCGGTTTCCGCTGTGCCACGACGTTTCCCGTGAACCAGCACGGCCCGCGAACCGGGCGTACAATATCGGGCCATGAGTGAAGCCGCCTTTCACCTCGCCCAGCTGAATATTGCCCGGCTGCTCCACCCGCTCGACGACCCGCGCATCCAGACCTTCGTCGACGGGCTCGATTCCGTCAACGCCCTGGCCGACCAGGCGCCCGGCTTCGTCTGGCGGCTCCAGTCCGATTCCGGCAACGCCACCGACCTTTCCCACCCCTGGTCCGCCGACCCCTTCCTGCTCGTGAACCTCAGCGTCTGGACCACCGTCGAGACCCTGAAGGAATTCGTGTACCGCTCCGGCCACCTGGATTTCGTCGCGCGGCGGGCGCATTGGTTCGAAAAGCCCCGGGAGCCGCACTACGTTCTGTGGTGGGTGCCGGCCGGCCACCTGCCCAGCATCGAGGAGGCGGCCGGGCGGCTGGCCCACTACCGCGCGCACGGCGCGACACCCTACGCCTTCTGGTTCGGCAAGCTATTCCCGGCGGGCGCTGCCCAGCCCGTTGCCGCGCCCTGAGGATCGCTCAGGCGACGGCGCGCGGCCGGTGCAACGCGAGGAAGGCCGCCGCTCCCGCAGCGCCCAGATACCGTTCCAGTAGCTGCGGATCGGCTGCGGCGAGGTCCACGACGATCAGGCCGTCCAGCGCGTTGGAGAACTTCGTATCTACATTGAAACCAATCAGTTTGCCGCCGAGCTTCAGGTATTGCTTGATCAGGATCGGAACCCCCTTGCCGTCCCGCTCCAACTCCCCGACCAGCGTCGAAAGTTCCGCCAGGTCCAGGGTGCCCGAGAAGCCTTCCCAACCGCCCTGGAACCGGAAGGGCGTCCGGGCCCGCACCAGCCGGGCGAGCGCATCGTCCTGGTTGGCCGACCGCAGGAACTCCACCATCAGCCGCCGCGACGCCGGGGTGTAATCGTCGCTGATGCTCACCGGCCCGAAGAGCGTGCGGTACCGCGGATTCCGGCAGATCCAAGCACCGATCCCCTTCCACAGCAACAGCAACGGGGCGAAGTTCTTCTGCTCCTCCAGCCGCACGAAGCTGCGGCCCATTTCCACCGCCGGACCCAGGCGGTTCAGCAGCGCCGGGCCGAAATGGAACAGCGTCGCCGTGTACAGGGCGGGCGTCGCGTCCACGGGCGCCAGGCGGTACGCGCCGGTGATCTCGCGTTTGGCGCGGTTCCACAGGAACAGGTGCAGGTAGGTCCGGTCGAATTCGTCCAGGTCCAACGGCTTGCCGCTGCCCTCGCCCGCAGCCCGGAAAGCCACTTCACGTAATCTTCCGATCTCGTTCAAAATATTAGGGATCTCTGTTGCGCGCGCGATCCGCGCTTCCGTGTCGCCGGCCGCGAGCAGCAGCGACTCGCCGGGCAGTGCTGCGAGGTCCCGTTCCAGCGCCTCCACCGGGACCGCGGGCGCGATCGCCTCCACCGTGGACCGCGGCTGGAACAGCTTCGCCGCCGTCACGAAGAACTTCGGCTTCGCCTCCTCGCGCACGTCCCGCCGGTGGGCCAGCAGGTAGGTCCGGTGGCGCAGGTAGGCCGTGGCCTCTTCATCGGTTTCGAACTCGGCGAGCCGCTTGGACGGCACCGGCGAGCCGATGCGCAGCCGCACCGGCCGGTCCTGCTTGTTGACGAACTCGTGCGGCAGCAGCGCCGTGCGCAGGCGCGGATGCAACATGCCGAGCAACTGGAACAAAGGTCCGTTAGCCCCATCAAAATACAGGGGAATTACTGGCGCAGCGGAACGCCGCGCCAGCCGCGCGACGTTGCTGTTCCAGGGCGGGTCGAGGATGGCCCGGCGCCGCGGATCGAAGTGCGAGACTTCGCCCGCCGGGAACGCGGCCAGCAGTCCTTCGCGGCGCGTCAGCCACTCCAGGCAGTCCTTCATGCCCTGGCGGTTCGCCTGGATGGAGTCCTCTCCGCCGAACGGATCCACGAAGATGCACACGTCGTGCGCCTCGGGGAAGCGCGCCAGCAGGAAGTTGGTCAGGATGCGGGCGTCCGGCCGGGCCTGTTCGAGCACCGCCGCGAGCACGATGCCTTCGATGAGGCCGAAGGGGTGGTTTGCGACCACTAAAGCCCGGCCGGTCTTCGGGATGCGCTCCAGATCCTGAGCTGATACTTGCGGCTCCACGCCCATCGTTTCCAGCAGCCGGTTGAAGAACGGACGCCCGTCCGGCGTCCGGCGGGCGGCTTCATAGAAGGCGTTGAGCCGGTCCACCGCCAGCATTTTCTGGAGCACGGCGGCGACGCCGGAGCGCGGAGCGCTCTCAAAGAGGCTCAGCAGCGGGCTCGGCGGGGGCGTAGGTGGCCGCATACTCAAGATACTCGCTCCGCTTGGCGTCAATAAGATAACGCTGCCACGACAGATATGTTTCAATTTGAGATCCCCGCGACGCCCGGTTCTGTTCCCGCTTCGGGGTCCCGGTGGTACACTTTCCCCTTGTCCCCAGCCCTGCAGAGCGCGCTGCAACTGCTTCTCACCCTAACGGGTGTGACGTTGTTGTTCGGCGCCGCCCAGGCCAACGGGACCATGGAGCGCGCCGCGCAGCAGGCGCTGCGGCTGTGCCGCGGCCGGGCGGCGCTGCTGCCCATCGTCTTCTTTGCGATCACCGCGCTGATCGCGATGGTGGGTCCTGGGGCGATTCTCGCCGCCGCGCTGGTGATGCCGTTCGCCATGAACACGGCAGCACGCGCCGGCATCGGCCCGTTCCTCACGGCGCTGATGGTCGCCAACGGCGCCAACGCGGGAAATCTGTCGCCGTTCTCCACCATCGGCGTGATCGCGCACGGCATCATGGCGCGGAACGGGCTCGGCGGGCATGAACTGCGCGTCTGGTTCTTCCACGGCACGGCGCACGTCGCGGTGGCGCTGGCAGCCTATCTGCTGTTCGGCGGATTGGCGCTGTGGGGACGGGGCGGCGCGGCCGCGCGTTTCGAAGCCCCGCGCCTGGAGCCGAAGCACGTCGCGACGGCGGCGATCACGCTGGTCTGGATCCTCGGCGTAGTGCTCTGGAAATGGCCGCTCGGCTGGTCGGCGCTGGCGGCGGCCGCGGCGGTCTTGGCGCTGCGGCTCGCGCCGCCGCTGGAGTCGGTACGCAACATGCCCTGGAAGGTGATTGCGCTGGTGGTGTCGATCTCGACGGCGGTGGGGTTCCTGGAGCGGGCCGGCGGGCTCCGGTGGTTCCAGGATCTGCTGGCGCGGTGGGCGACCGGGACGACGGTCCACGGGTGGATTGCGTTTCTCACCGGCGTGATCTCGACGTACTCGAGCACGAGCGGCGTGGTGCTGCCGGCGTTCCTGCCGATGGCGCAGGGCATCGCGGCGCGGATGCCGGGCGTGGATCCGGTGGCGCTGTCGATTTCGATTTGCGTCGGCAGCGCGCTGGTGGATGTGTCGCCGCTTTCGACATTGGGCGCGCTCGCGCTGGCCGCGGCGCCGGCGGAGGCGGACCGGGGCCGGTTGTTCCGCAGCCTGATGGCGTGGGGGGTGTCGATGTCGGTGGTGGGGGCGGTGGTGTGCCTGCTGCTGGCGCCGTGGTTCGCTCCGTAGCCGAAGTGGTTCGCAGTAGAATGATGTCCACGGTGCCGCTTGGGTCAAGACTCGGTTTCGTGGCGCTCTTGGCGTCCGGCCTCGCCGTGTCCCAGCCGGCAGGTCGAGTGGAACCGCGTTTCGAGGATTTCCCCGTCGCTGAGGTTTTCCAGGGCGCGCCCGCACCGCCGGTCCTGGCCACTGCGATGCACCAGCGATACCGCACCCGGATCCGGGATGGCGCCGGGGCGCGGCCGAACTTCGCCGGACACTCGTCATCCGGTGGGGCTGCGGATCGAATTGCCAGATGATGGCGATCGTCGATGCGAAGACAGGCACCATCTACAACCCCCCGCTTGCCGAGTCCGGGATGGACCTGTATGTCAACCTGGACATGCTCAGCCCGGCAGAGGTCGACTTCAAGCGCGACAGCAGCCTGATGGTCCTGCGCAATGGCTGCAGGTTCGCGCGGAGCGAGTGCGGCGTGTACTACTTCAACTGGCGGAACAACAAGTTCAGCCTGGTGAAGCGGGTCCTGATCGATTTGACGAAAGAGCCATAACGCCAAGTTGCGCGAGCTGCTGACGGATCGCGGGCTGTTCGGGTTTTGAGTTCGAAGAGGTAAAGCCTTTCGAGGAGCGAGCGGCTCGGCGGGTTCTTGATGACACCCTACGCGCTTTGGCCGTGGCAGTCTTGAAACGAACGAGCCGCGTTTCGCGAGGCGATTGTCGCCAGACTCAGCCTCCGCGCGTTCGGATCGGAATCGTCCGGGACGGAGGTGATCGTCCGATGCGGGCTGAGGGCTCGTGTGAAGTTGAGCGGTTCGGGAGCAGTTCGGGGGCATCCCCCACCATCCCCCGAACTGTCGGACCCCAACCTCCAACCCAAATCCCGCTAATCACTTACGAGCACTCTCCGAACCCGGAAATCTGCCTCATTCCCCCTCTGCGCCAGATTTTCCCCTCCCAGAATCCGCCCCTCACCAAACCCGCGGGGGATGCAACAAACCCGGCAACGGCATTTCGGATGGTGTTTGAATCGCTCAAGGAATACAAGTGGTTGCCGGAGGCGGGACTGGTTCTGGAGGGCTTTGGCCCGCGGCTACCGCAGGGCCTGTTCCGGGTGTCGGCTTGGTAGTGGAAAGTTGTTGATTGCAGGGCAGTTGGTTGGACGAAGTTGGAAGTACGGGGGATGCCCGGGGATGACGCGGTATTGCGAAAAGGCCGATTGACGGGGATTTGGTGAGGGGGGCGAATCGTAGGAGGGGAAATCCGGCGGAGGCCGGGACTGAAGCAAATTTGCGGATTTCGAAAACGTCCGTAAGTGGCGGGAAGGATGTGGGTTGGAGGTGGGGGTCCGAGAGTTCGGGGAATGGCGGGGGATGCCCCCGAACTGCTCGTGCCCCGATCCCCTAACGCCGTCCGAACGGCAGTTTCGAGAAGATCGCGACCTGCAGGGTGTGGTTGTGCTCGAACACCCGCCCGTTGCGCTGCTGGATCGTCTGTTCCAGGAAGCCGATCTCGATCCGCGTGTCGCGCGCGATGGGCCGGCCCAGCGCCACGTAGGCCCGGTTCTGGTCGAACACGTTGAACGCGACGTCGCGGCCGAAGTTGTACAGGATCTCGTCGTACAAGCCCAGGTAATACTTGCGGTCCCCGAAAGGCAGCGGGATGTTGGTCCGCAACATGTAGCGAATGCGGTTTTCGTAGCGGGCCGCGAAGCCGCCGAAGAAGCGCTGCTCCAGCCGCAGCCGGTGCTGCCAGTCCCGCCCGAGGAACTTCGTGGTGAGCAGCGCCTGCTGCCAAAGGCGGTTTTCGGGAAAACGCTCCCGCGCCGGATAGTCCCCGTAGCGGTAGGTCTCGACGAAAGCGTAGCCGCCGGTGAGCATCAGGTTCTTCGTTACCTGGTAGTTCAACGCGGGCCGCAGCAGGAGCTGCTGCCAATTCACGACGACGTCGTGCCGCCGCCACTGGCCTTCCAGGTGCAAACCCCATTTCGACTTGCCGAGCGGGTGGTCGCCAAAGTACATGAACCAGCCGTTCGCGTTGTGGTCGCTCTGCGCCAGCAGCGCGCTCGCGAACAGCATCAGGCATCCCCAACTTCGCGTCATGGCCGGCGCACCTTGCCGATCCAGCGGTCGTGCAACGTGCCGAGATACAAGAAGCCCTCGCGCTCCTCCACGTTCGTCACCTGCCGCAGCCGCTGGCCTGCGGGATCCTGCAGGTCCGCGACCACTTTGCCGCTCTCATCGAGGCCCAGCACGTAACCGTAATCCTGCGGCTGTGGCAGCAGGCCGGCCGGCAGCTTCGCGAACACGCGCTTCAGGAAAGGATACGGGTGCAGCTGGTCCATCTGGGGATTGCGCACGGTGAAGAGCGCCACCCAGAACGTCCCGCGGCGATTGGAACTGACGCCGTCCGGAAACCCGGGGAGATTGCCGGCGAACACGTCGGAGGTTCCCTGCTTGGGTCCCTGCAGCCAGTAGCGGCGGATCTGGTACTTGCCGGTCTCGTTCACCAGGACGAAGCTTTCGTCCTGGGCGAGCGCCACGCCGTTGGCGAAGGCCAGGCGATCCAGGAGCACATCGGCCCGGCCGGTGCGCGGATCGTAGCGCAGCAGGCGCCCGTTGCCCCGGCCTTCGAGGATATCCAGCCGGTCCTCGCCGTAGCCGAACCTGGCGCTGGCGTCGGAGAAGTACACGGTGCCGTCGCTCGCGACGTCGAGGTCGTCGGTGAAACCGAACTTCACGCCGCCGGCTTCGGTGGCGAGCGTCCGCAGCTTGCCGTCCGCGTTCATCGCCAGCAGGCCTTGCCTGGCGTCCGCGATGATCAGCTCGCCCGAGGGGGCAAAGCGCAACCCGAGCGGGCGTCCCCCGGTGGAGGCCACGCGCTCCAGCTTGCCCGCGGCGGTCAGGCGCTCGATGGCGCCGTCCTCCATGCCGGCGTAGAGCAGGCCATCGGGGCCGAAGACGGCGTCCTCAGGTCCGCGGGCCGCGCCCTCGGCCAGCCGCTCCGCGGCGGCAAGCGCCTGGTTCGGCGTCACCGCGCGCGCCGCCGGCGGATCGTAGGCGACCGGATCCAGGCGCGACGGCCACGCGAGGAAGATCAGCAGGAGAACGCCGGCCACCAGGAGCGCTCGTTTCATGGACTAGAATCATACGCGAATGGCTATCCGGATCGTGCGGCTCGGTTCGCCCCGCGGCGCGGGCGAAGGACTGCGGTTGGGCACCGTGCGGCGTCCGCCGCGCGGGGTGCCCAAGGCGGAGTTCGCCCGGCGGGACTACTATGACCTGTGGCTGCCGGACCTGGCGCCTTCGGCCGCGCTGGTGGCCGAGGCTCTCGGGGCCGCCAGCGCGCGGGATTGGGAGGCGTTCCGCAAGAAGTACCGCGCCGAGATGAAGGTCCCCGAGCGGAGCCGGTTGTTGGATTTGCTCGCGGCGTTGTCGCACCAGACCGATTTCGCGGCCGGCTGTTACTGCGAGGACGAGCAGCGCTGCCATCGCTCGCTGTTGCGGGAGTTGCTCGCCGAGCGGGGCGCGGCGATTGGTTAAGAGCTAGATCCGCCGGCTACACCGCGTCTTGCAGCTCTACGTACGCGACATCGGTGGCCGGTGGAGGAGTCGGTTCGCCGACTTCACCTCGCGGATGTTGCGCTTCGTCTCTTCCAGCGTGGCTCCGGTGGAGACACAACCCGGCAGATCGGGAACGAAAGCGGCCCAGTTTGAGGCTGACTTTTCGAAGACGGCTGCGTACCGCGTCATTGTTGCTCCAGTCCTGCTTTGCGGATGACGGCTTCTGCCCTGCGACGATCCTACCAAGCTTCGAAGCCTTGGAGGAATAGAATAGATCCCATGCGCCTCGCCGTTCCCCTGCTCGCCGCCGCCGTGACCCTCGCCGCGCAATCCGGCAAACCCAAGATCCTGCTCATCTACGACATGGAGGGCCTCTCCGGCGTCAACCGCCAGGAGCAGACTTCGGCGGCTTCGCCCGAGTACCGTTCCATCGGCCGCGTGCGCCTCACCGAGGACGTGAACGCCGCGATCCGCGGCCTGGTCGCCGGGGGCGCCGGCGAGATTGTCGTCACCGACGGCCACGGCTCCGGCAACAGCGAGGAACCCGACATTCTGCTCGAGCAGCTCGACAAGCGCGCGCGCTTCGAGTTCCGCGACCGGCCCTTCTCGCAGTACATCGACATGCCGGACCGGACCTACAAGGCGATCGTCTGCATCGGCATGCACGCCCGCGCCGAGACGCCCGGCTTCCTGGCGCACACCTTCACTATCGAGCCGTCGTGGCGCGTCAACGGGCTCGACATCACGGAGACCGAGATCGTCGCCCACTCCGGCGCGCGTTTCGGCCTGCCGGTGATCATGGCGTCGGGCGACGACGTGCTCCGCAAGCAACTGGATGAGCGGCTGCCGCAGCTGGAGTTCGGACTGGTGAAACGCGCCAAGGGCCGCGCCGACGCGGACCTGCTGCCGCTGAACGCAGCGCACGCCAACATTGAGAACGCGGCGAAGCGCGCCGTGGAGAAACTGGCGCAGTTCAAGCCGTATCCCGTGACCCGCGAATACAAATGGGAAATGAGTTTTCAAACGCCGGGCCAGACCGACCGCGCGGCGAACTATCCGGGCCTCGCGCGCGTGGGGCCCAACACGCTGGGCTACACCTCGCCGGACTTCGTCAGCGGCTACAACACGGCGACGAAGCTCATCTCGCTCGCCACCGCGGACCGGCTCACGATGTTGATGGAAGTGGTCCGGCAGCACCCGGACGGCGTGAAGATCCTGGCCGACTATCGCAAGCTCCTGAACGGCCGCTGGCTGGAGCCGGATAAGTACGCGCCGCCCCCAACCGCGGGCGGCGCACGGCGCACCCGCTGGTGGGGCGCGAATTGACGCCATGACCTGGCGCGCCAAGCCGAGCTGGTTGCTGCTGCTGATCGGCACCCCGTTCCTCGCGGGCGGCGGCGTAGTGGGCTACTTCGGCGCCAGCGGGCTGGTGCAGGGGTTTGCCATGCGCACCTGGCAGGAGGTCCCGGCCCGGATCCTCACCGCGGAGCTGCATTCGCACCGCGGCAGCAAGGGCGGCGCGACCTACAGCGTCGAGGCTACGTATGAATACGAGTTCGAGGGCCGCACGTATCGCGGAGACCGCGTGGCCGTGCACGGGGGATCCGACAACATCGGATCGTTCCACCACGACGTGGCGTCGGAACTCGAGGGCTACCGGGACCGCGGAGAGCCTTTTCGCGCCTTCGTGAATCCGCTCCATCCGGACCAGGCCGTCCTGTACCGCGAACTGCGTTTCGGATTGCTGGCGTTCCTGGGTCTGTTCTTCGTGTTCTTCGGAGGCATCGGCGGGTTCCTGATCTTGGGTGCTTTCGTGGTGCTGCAGGACGGGAAAAGCTACCGCCCGGCGCGGCGGAATCGAAAACCGTAGCGGCGCTGGACATTCGGGTGACGGATCTGTTACCTTAAACGATGCGCGTGCAGTATTGCGCATCCCCGTGGGAGGCCGAGGGGCAGTTGCGGACCCGGCCGCTTGCACCAAGAGGAGATATGGCAAAACAAGGCAAGAAGTTTCTCGCGGCATTGAAGCAGGTCGAAGAGCGGCCCTACTCGCTCGAAGACGCCGTCCCCCTCGTTCAAAAGATCAAGTTCGCCAAGTTCGACGAGAGCCTGGAAGTCCACATGCGGCTGGGCGTGGACCCGAAGCACGCCGACCAGATGGTCCGCGGCACGGTAGTGCTGCCGAACGGACTCGGTAAGTCGAAGAAAGTACTCGTGATCGCGGCCGGCGATAAGCAGAAGGAAGCCGAGCAGGCGGGCGCCGATATCGTCGGCGGCGAAGAACTGGTCAACAAGATCATGTCCGAGAACTGGACCGACTTCGACGCCGTCATTGCGACGCCGGACATGATGCGGTCGGTCGGCAAACTGGGTAAGATCCTGGGACCCCGGGGTCTGATGCCTAACCCGAAGACCGGCACGGTGACCACCGATGTGGCCCAGGCCGTGAACGAAGTGAAGGCCGGTAAGGTGGAGTTCCGCGTCGACAAGGGCGGCGTGATCCACGTGGCGGTCGGCAAGGTGAGCTTCCCGAAAGACAAACTGCTCGAGAACGCCAGCACGCTGATCAACGCAGTGGTGAAGGCCAAGCCGGCTGCGGCCAAGGGCAAGTACGTCAAGAGCGTGACGGTGTGTTCGACCATGGGTCCGGGCGTGGCGCTGGACACGACGCCCTTCAACGCGAAGTCGGCGTAAGCGGCGGGAGAAACCAACATGAAGAACAGAGAACAAAAGCAGAAGGACCTGGACGCGCTGAAGCACATGCTGGCGCAGTCGCCCGCCTTGTTCGTGACCGGCTTCGAGAAGATGACCGTCGCGCAGGATTTCGAACTCCGCAAGACCGTGAAGGGCGCGGGCGGCGACTACCAGGTGATCAAGAACACCATCGCGGCGAAGGCCAGCGAGGGCACGCCGGCCGCCGAGGTGCTCGGCGCGCTGCGCGGCATGACTTCGGTGGCGTTCACCACCGAGGATCCGGTGGCGCTGGCCAAGGCGCTGACGAAGTATGCGAAGGACCATCCGTCGTTCACGTTCCGGGCCGGGCTGGTGCAGGGCCGGGCGATCGACGTGGCGGGGATCAATGCGCTGGCGGCGCTGCCTCCGAAGGAAGAGATCTACGCGAAGTTGCTGTATCTGATCCAGGCGCCGGCCCAGCGGCTGGTGACGGCCATGAACGGCGTGGGCCGGAATCTGGCGGTGGTGGTGGATCAGGGCGTGAAGGAAAACAAGTTTTCGGCCTAGGGTCCGGCCGGCAGGGCCGGACGCGAGGCTTAACGGGTTTAGTTCCAACGAGTTCAGGATAGCGAGGGAGAATCGAAATGGCGGACATCAACGCGATTGCGGATCAGATTCAGAGCTTGACGCTGCTCGAGGCGTCGCAGCTGGTGAAGTTGCTCGAAGAGAAGCTGGGCGTCTCGGCGGCGGCGGCAGCCGTGGCGGCGGCTCCGGCGGCGGGCGGCGGCGCGGCGGCGGCTCCGGCGGCCGAAGAGAAGACCGAGTTCACGGTGGTTCTGACGGGCGCCGGCGCCAACAAGATCAACGTGATCAAGGTGGTGCGCGAAGTGACCAGCCTGGGCCTCAAGGAAGCCAAGGATCTGGTGGACGGCGCGCCGAAGCCGATCAAGGAAGGCGTTTCCAAGGACGAAGCCGAGTCGATCAAGAAGAAATTCGTCGACGCCGGCGCCACCGTCGAAGTGAAGTAGTTTGCGGGAGGAGGCCGCCCGGAGCCAGGGGCGGCTTCCTCCGCGCAGATCCGTTGGCTCACCGTAGGCGGCATTTGACAGAAACGAAAGCCGTTTGTTACTGTTGAGAAGGCGCGGATCGACAACCCAGTGACCATCGCACCCCGCGAATTGCGGCGCGGCTCCCATGAGCCCGCGCCTTACCTTGTTTTCTGGAATCCTTCGGCCGAAGTGTCTCCGTTCCCCACGGCGGCCTCGGCATTCCGGTTTCTGAGCTTGTGCCCGAGTCCCCGCTGGCGCCGCTAGTCCGCGCCGGTTTCTTGGTTGGCGGCGATCCCCGTGCCGCGAAGGAGTTGAGATGCAGAATTCAGTGAATGGTGCCCCCCGGGAACGAGTCGATTTTTCGCGAATCAAGACTTCGATCCCCATTCCGAACCTGATCGAGGTCCAGAAGAACTCCTACGAGCGGTTCCTGCAGATGGACCTGCTGCCCGCCGAGCGCGACGACAGCGGCCTGCAGAGCGTTTTCAACTCCGTGTTCCCGATCTCGGACTTCCGGGGGCTGTCGCAGCTCGAGTTCGTCGACTACGCCATCGGCAACTGGGAGTGCAAGTGCGGCACGCTCAAGGGGCTGCACCACCTGCGGTCCACGTGCCGGAGCTGCGGCTCCACCATCAAGACGGATCCCTTCCATCCGGGCGACGTGCTGTGCTCGAAGTGCGGCACTTTCAACAAGAACATCGTCACGTTCTGCAACCGCTGCGGCGACCCGGTGGGGCTGCAGTTGAAGTATGACGTCCCCGAATGCGAAGAGCGCGGCCTTACGTACGCCGCGCCGCTGAAGGTCACCATCCGGCTGACGGTCTACGACAAGGATCCCGAGACCGGCACCAAGACGGTGCGCGACATCAAGGAGCAGGAAGTCTTCTTCGGCGAGATCCCGCTGATGACGGAGAACGGCACCTTCATCATCAACGGCACCGAGCGCGTGATCGTTTCGCAGTTGCACCGTTCGCCGGGCGTGTTCTTCGAGCGCATCCAGGCGCAGAACTACTTCCTGGGCAAGATCATCCCCTACCGCGGGAGCTGGGTGGAGTTCGAGTACGACGCGAAGAACCTGCTGTATGTCCGCATCGACCGCAAGCGCAAGTTCTACGGAACGGTGTTCCTGCGGGCGCTGGGCCTGAAGACGGACTCGGACATCCTGCAGGCGTTCTACAAGTGCAGCCACATCACCATCAAGGACAAGAAGCTGCTGTGGAAGGTCTCCGACGGCCTGCTGGGCATGAAGCTGTCGCACGCCATCACCACCAAGGGCGGCGAAACCGTGGTGGCGCAAGGCCGCAAGATCACGGCCAGCGTGTTCAAGGAAATCCAGAAGGCGAAGATCGAGCAGGTGGAGGTCGCCTCGAACGACCTCGAAGGCGCGTATTCCGCCTCCGATGTGATCGACATGGAGACGGGCGAGGTGCTGGTGGAGGCCAACCATGAGCTGACGGCGGCCGCCATCGGGCGGCTGGTGGAAGCCGGCATCCCGTCGTTCATCGTGTTCTTCCCGGAGCGCGACGACGCGGGCAACGTGATCTCGATGACGCTGAAGAAAGACGGCGTGAAGGCGCAGAACGACGCGCTGCTCGAGATCTACCGCAAGCTCCGGCCCGGCGATCCGCCGACCCTCGACACGGCTACCCAGTTGTTCCAGGGCATGTTCTTCGACGCGCGCAAGTACGACTTCTCGCGCGTGGGGCGCATGAAGTTCAACATCAAGCTGCACGACAAAGCGGACGCGACGTCGCTCGACAGGCGCACGCTCGACCAGCGGGACTTCATCGACACGATCCTGTACCTGCTGAAGCTGCGCCGCGGCCTGGGCGCGGTGGACGACATTGATCACCTGGGCAACCGCCGCGTCCGCGCGGTGGGCGAACTGCTCGAAAACCAGTTCCGCATCGGCCTGGTCCGCATGGAGCGGGCGATCAAGGAAAAGATGAGCGTGTACCAGGAAATGTCGACGGCGATGCCGCACGACCTGGTGAACGCCAAGCCGGTGATGGCGGCGATCCGCGAGTTCTTCGGCAGCTCCCAGCTGTCGCAGTTCATGGACCAGACCAACCCGCTGTCCGAGATCACGCACAAGCGCCGCCTGTCCGCGCTTGGACCGGGCGGCCTCTCGCGCGAACGCGCGGGCTTCGAAGTGCGCGACGTGCACCCGACGCACTACGGGCGCATCTGCCCGATCGAGACGCCGGAAGGCCCGAACATCGGTTTGATTTCGTCGCTGTCCTGCTTCGCCCGCATCAACGAATACGGCTTCATCGAGTCGCCGTACCGCCGGGTGAAGGAAGGCAAGGTGATCGACGAGGTGCAGGTGCAGAACCCCGGCGACGCGGACCTCAAGGTGGGCGACGTGCTGGAGTACGCGGACCTGCAGAAGGTCCTCAAGCACCTGGGCGCGAAGAAACAGGGCGTGGAGTTCGAAGCCCACTGCGACTACCTGTCGGCGTGGGAAGAGGACAAGTACCTGATCGCGCAGGCCAACGTGGGCCTGAACGAAGAGGGGCGCATCGTCTCCGAGCTGGTGAACGCGCGCCAGGCGGGCAACTTCGTGCTGAAGCACCGCGACGAAGTGGAGTACATGGACGTCAGCCCGAAGCAGTTGGTGTCGGTGGCGGCGTCGCTGATCCCGTTCCTCGAGAAC
>CAYYID010000024.1:0-67560 GCA_964471915.1 uncultured Solibacteraceae bacterium
AGGCCGAACGAACTGGAATGAACAGAACTACTCCGCCTCAGGAGACGGAACGAGTCGCGGCTGTCTCCCTAATCCATGAACGAATGCGGACACAATCGCTGAGGGTCCCCTGGAGGCGGATCGCGGAGGTGGCGGATCAGATCGTCGTATGGCGCGCATTCGCGCTTTGGGTGCGGGCGATCGTTGAAGTGGAGAGCGGATTGCCTGTCAGCGTTCGTGGTTCCATTGAGCAGCGCTGCCCCGGCTTTCTGCAAAGCCTTGGCGCCGGCGCGCCTCCTGGCGAATTCTGGGCGGAACTGATGACATGGCCAGAACACCATGTCTACCCTGACGCCCGCCTTGGCGGCTGGATCGAAGCCGCGCACTACTACTCGGGGCTGGACCCGCGTTCCGAACTGGTCTGGCAGGCTTGGGAGGAATCCGCGGCAGATTGGGTGCAACGGAGGCCCACGCGCTATCCGTCCTTTGACGATTGGCTGGCGAGGGCGCTCCGAAAGCTCGACATCCCAGAACCAGAAGAACTCGAGCCCATTGCAGAGGCCGAAGCGTTCACCGCGTGGGCAACCTTGGCTGTCATCCATGGGACGGATACGACGGCGTTGCGATCCGCGCTTGCCCAGCGCAGTCCGGACCTTCTGACAATGCGGGGGATTCCCGCGCCGGGAGATCGTGAAGGGGCCGTCCGCTTCCGTCAGGCTCTCCGAGATTCGTTAACCAGCCGGAGCCCGCAAGCTGAATCGATTCCACAGTGCCCTCGGATTTGCCTCCGCATGGAACGGATCAGATCCTATTTCGCAGATTGCGACCTACGCGGGTCCGCGCGCGCTCCTGAGAGGATTCCGTCGTTCGAGCAATGGCTCAGCGAGGTTGATCGCTTCGTCAAGCCCGAGTAGCTGCCGCCCGGCTTTGAAGTGACGCAGGATCCGGATAGCCGCACTCCGTCACGAGCCACTCCCGCGTTACCTGCGGAAGCGAGTGATAGGGAATCTCCTCCGGATGGCTGCGGCACAAAGACCTCACGGACGCCTCTGTGATGCGCCCCCGTCGGCGCTGAAGCCATCGACGCCGTTGCCATCGGCGGATCTTGGATTCATCTACCTGCAAGACACCGGCGAGGTCCTTTGTCTTATATCCGCCGAAGAAATCCGCGTTTTGACCCAAGCGGCGAAGCCGGCCCAGGACGGAGGCAGCGGATCGGCCGAATCGTCTTGCCATACGCTCCAATGGCTGGTGAGCCATGGAGAGGAGGTCGAGGTCGGCCCCTTCGCTCCAGCGCCTGCGGAGGTTCGGCCTCGGCTCTGCCTCGGCATCCTTCTCCCTGCCGACAAGAACCTGGAAAGGACTCTGGGATGTCCTGAACCCGCGCTCGTCTCCGTCGTTGGCCGCTGGTTGCGGCCCTGTACAGTTGACGGCAGAGGCCGAATCAGCACCGAAAGGAGCGCGCCGATCGGGCATCGAGATCGAAGCGCGCCCGGGCAATTCATTCAGAGCGGGTAAACCGTCCCCGGCTGACCCGGGACAGTTGGGTGTCGCGGAGTTCTCGACATCTTTCGGCATAATTACCGCCCGGTTGTTCGTTTACATGTGGTGGGTCCAATACGCGCGAAATGCAAATCCAATAGCGATGATCAGAATCATACGGACGCAACGACTTGACGGCCAAGCCAGTAGATAGTGGCGGCGACAGGTCAACGTGGCCGAGTCGTTCCAGTTGACGGAGGGGCAGTACTCAAGACTCGACGGAGTTGCGGACCCCGTTCGCGAGGAGAAGTGGGTGCGGGTACGTACATGACGCATGGGAACGCACTCCCAGATTGCTCACTCAGATGCTTCTCTCGGGCCGCCGGTTGCACGCGTAGTCGCCCGATGAGTTCCGGCCAAGGCGATGTTGAATTTCCCAACAATGAGGCCGTCGCGATTCTCGTAGCGAACTCGTTTTTGGCGAAACAAGGTCAACGGCACAAAAGCGACGTTGAGGCGCCCTTCTCAGCTAAGTCAATACGCATCTCCTCGACAGTTTGGGGAACAGCCGGGAAGCACCAGAGTCGCTGGATCGGGCCGTTCTGTCGCCCAAAGAGGCGGAGCTGAACGTCCTGCAGGCCCTTACCAAATGAGCATCCGAGTTTCCACGCTCTCTGGGAGGAGGCCCCGCCCTCACCGCGGCCTTGATGAAACGCTTCTATGCCAACCTGGGCGCCGGTCGCGACGTCAGCGAGTCCTTCGGCTCGCCAAACTGGAAATGCGCCTCATGCTCGGCCCCAACGCGACGGCATACTTCTGGGGACCATTCACTGTCGTCGGAGACGGTCTGACGAAGATCCATTCTCCGCCGCCCCTTGATCCAGCGACTTCCGCAGCTGGCTGCCGCTGGTCTGGAGCCCCCACAGCAGAGGCAACTGCGCTACTCACTTGGTGGAATTCAAAGCATGCCCTACAAAGGGGCATGAGTTCGCAGCACAACGTCAGTCAAAACGGCTCTGGGGCTGGTCGTTCCCTCGACGTTCGTCTTCCGAGCCAGGAACTCCCCCTCACTGTCCGGGACGCCGCCGCATATCTGGGGGTCAGCGTTCAAACCGTGTATCTTTGGGTCGAGCGAAAGCAGATTCCCCATCTCCGCGTGATGGGCCGCAATATCCGGTTCCTGAGAACGGATCTCGAGCCCTTCCGCGCCCAGTTCAAACAGGAGGTGGGTAATGTCACGACCTAGAAGATTGGAAGGAAGAGTTTTCAGAAAGGAGGAATCACGATTTTGGTGGATGGAGTATCGCGACCGCGACGGAAAGCGGCAACGGGAATCAACCAACGCCGAGGACAAAGAAGAAGCACATCGGGTGCTCCGCGAGCGCCTGCAGGCGCGGGACGCCAATACCTTGCCCATGCTTCGAAAGGGAGAGCAAATCACCCTCGCACAGTGGGCGGAGCACTTCCTGGAAGGCTTCTCCAAGCCCCCAATCCGCGCAGAGAAGACGCATCTCTCCTACTCCCGCGTGGTGAAGCACCTCAACGGCATTCTCGGAGCGGAGCTGCTGGTCGACCTCACGGCAGACCGGATCGAGTCGTACCTTCGGCACCGGTTGGAGCAACCGGTGGAGGTTCGGCGGAAATCCGGCAAGGTATCGAAGGGCCTCGTCAAAGCCAGTACTGTCCATCAGGAGTTTCGGGTGCTGCGACGGATGCTGAATGTCGCAGTTCGAAAGAAGCTCTTGGTGGCGAACCCATGCTCAGGTGTCGAGTTCCCAGTGCGCGTCAAGGGGCTGTTCCGTCCGCACTACGTGACCTGGTCGGAGCAGCAGCGCATCGAGCGAGCGGCTCCCGCGTACCTTCGCAACGTGATTCGAATCATTTCGGAGACCGGGCTGCGCGTGTACAAGGAGCTCGCGCCGATGAAGAGAACGGATGTCGATCTGGAGAATGCGGTCGTTTGGATCCCCGATTCGAAGACCGCAAGCGGAGTGGCCGAGGTGCCGCTGACGGACTTGGCGGTCGAGGCTTTCCGAAACCAGATGGCGGAGGCCGGCTCGGGCGAGTATCTCTTCCCGAACGCCGGCGGCACCGGCTTCCAAGCCAGCTTCAAGAAGGTCTGGGGCACGACCCTTCGCAAGGCGGGTGTCCCCTACTTCCGGATCTACGACCTCCGGTCGACCTACGCGACCCGGCTCAGCGCGGGCGGTGTAGCCGACGAATGGGTGACACAGCTCCTGCGCCAAGGCGACGCGAAGGTGTTCAAGAAGTACTCGCAGATGAAACTGCAGATGAAGCGCGAGGCTCTGCTCAAGCTGAACCGGAAAGCCAATGATAAATCGAGTTCTGGCACAGGCGAGGCGGCATGAAGGGGTTTTGGCACAGTTTTGGCACAGTTGGGGCCCAATAGCGAAGATCCCGCGCGGTGACGCTGCGGGATCTGATTGATTCTATGTGGGAAGTCTGGAGCCACCCGCCGGGATTGAACCGGCGACCTGCTGATTACGAATCAGCCGCTCTACCAGCTGAGCTAGGGTGGCTCATTTCTTGAGTTTACCGCAACCCTGGCCGGTGTTGCACAATGACCCTATGCCTCTTGTCAAGGTCGCCTCGCTGGCGGACGTCCCGCCCGGCAAGGTCTACGAAGCTCTGGTCGGCGAGGACTCCTACGCCATCTGCAATCGCCGCGGCGAGATCCATGCGCTGAACGGCATCTGCCCCCACGCCGGGGGACCGCTGGGTCAGGGCGAACTCGACGGCGAGAACATCGTCTGCCCCTGGCATGCGTGGAGCTACGACTGCGCCACCGGCGTCAATAGCGACGACGACCAGGTTAAGGTGGAAACCTACCCGGTGAAGATCGACGGCGACGCGATCTACATCGAACTGCCCTGACCAGGTTGCCGCTATCCCCGAGCTACCCGAAGTCGAGAACGTGGTGCGGACGCTGGCGCCGCGCCTTACGGGACGCACCATCCGGAGCGCGGTCTTCTCTTCCCCGCACGTAGTGCACGAGGACTTCGCGTCGCTGGCTGCCCGCCTGGCAAACCGGCGCGTCACGGCCGTCCGGCGCCGCGCCAAGTTCATCCTGCTGGTGCTGGACGAGGGAACGCTGGCGATCCATCTGGGAATGACCGGGAAGCTCCTGTTCGACGCGCCAACGGGGAAGCATGCCTATGCGATCTTCGAACTCGACGACGGCGTGCTGGTCTTCGACGACCCGCGCCAGTTCGGCAAGATCGAGTGGGAGCCGGAGCGGGTGGAGGCCCTGGGTCCGGAGCCGCTGGAGATTTCGCTCGAGGACTTTTTCCAGCGCCTGCGGGAGCGCCGCGGTCGAGTGAAGCCGTTGCTGCTGAACCAGGCGTTCCTGGGCGGGCTTGGCAATATCTACGTGGACGAAGCGCTGCACCGCGCGGGCATCCATCCCCTGGCGCGCGCCGCGGGTTTGTCGAAGCCGCGCGCCGCGCGGCTGCTCGACGCGATTCGCGAGATCCTGGCGGTGGCGATCGAACTGGGCGGGTCGTCGATTTCCGACTACGTGGACGCCGAGGGGCGGCGTGGAGAGTTCCAGCACCTGCACCGCGTCTACGGCCGGGAGGGCGAGCCGTGCGCCACCTGCGGCGCCCCGATTCGCCGGATCGTGATCGCCCAACGGGGCACCCATTTCTGCCCCCGCTGCCAGAGGCGCTAGTTGCAACCCTGCCCCGGCTGCGATACAAATGACGGGCAAAGCGAGGTGCACCGAATGATCCGTTACGCCGCCGTGGCTGCCAGTGCGTTGCTGCTGGTTTCGTGCGCGAAACAGAGCGGCCTGCAGGCCGGTCCGGAGTTCCAGAAGAAACTGCTCGAGATGGCGGTAAGCGCCAAGCCCGGAGCGGTGATCGAGCTGCCCGAGGGCAAGCATACGCTCGACACGAACATCCAGATCACCGCCGACAACGTCACCATCCGCGGCAAGGGCATCGACAAGACGATCCTGAACTTCAAAGGGCAGAAGACCGGCGCCAACGGGATCCTGGCGAGCGGCAACCACTTCACGCTGGAAGACATGACCGTGCAGGACACCAAGGGCGACGCGGTGAAGATCAACGGCGCCGACGGGGTCACAGTGCGGCGCGTGAAGACCGAATGGACCGAGGGTCCGAAGGCCACCAACGGCGCTTATGGGATCTATCCGGTGCGCTGCAAGAACGTGCTGATCGAGGACTCGGTGGCCATCGCGGCCTCCGACGCGGGCATTTACGTCGGCCAATCGACGCAGATTATCGTGCGCCGCAACCGCGCCGAGTTCAACGTCGCGGGCATCGAGATCGAGAACTCGACGCACGCCGACGTCTACGACAACGTCGCGACGAACAACACCGGCGGACTGCTGATCTTCAACCTGCCGAACCTGCCGGTGCAGGGCGGCAGTTACACGCGGGCCTACAACAACAAGATCTACGCCAACAACACCGAGAACTTCGCGGCGCCAGGCAACACAGTGGCGAACGTGCCCGCGGGCACCGGCCTGATGGTGATGGCGACCAACCATATCGAACTCTTCAAGAATGAGGTGCGGGACAACAACAGCTACCAGATCTCGGTGATCAGCTACTTTGCAACGGGCAATCCGCTGAAAGACGAGAAGTTCTATCCCTACTCCGATACCATCCACATCCACGACAACCAGGTGGGACAGGGCGGCGCGAAGCCGGACAAGCGGATCGCGAAGCTGGCGCCCGCACTCGGCAATCCGATTCCGCAGATCCTGTGGGATGGCGTGGTGGATCCCAAGCTCGGCAAACAGCTCCCGGACGCCAAGCGCATCTGCATCCAGAACAACGGGGACGTCAGCTTCGTGAACTACGATTTCGCGAACGGCGTGAAGAACCCGCAGCGCGACTTGAAGGCGCATGACTGCGCCCATACCCCGCTGCCGCCGATCGCGATCGGCGCGGGTGCGACCCCCGCCGTCTCCGGAGGAATGTAAGTCATGAAGCGCACCTTGCTCGCCACCGCAATTCTGCTGGCCGGCTGCGCCAAGAAGGACCCCGGCTTCATTGCGGCGGGTCCCGACTTTCAGAAGCGGGCGCTCGAAGCGCTGATCGCCGCCAAACCCGGCACCACCATCACGTTCCCGGAAGGGCGCTTCTCGCTCGATACGCAGCTTTCCGTAACCGCCGATAACATCACCGTGCGCGGCCAGGGCATGGACAAGACGATCCTCAGCTTCCAGGGCCAGAAGACGGGATCGAGCGGGTTCCTCGCCAGCGGCAATAAGTTCACCATCGAGGACCTTACGGTGCAGGACCCCAAGGGCGACGGGATCAAGGTCAATGGCGCGGAAGGCGTCATCATGAGGCGCGTGAAAGCCGAATGGACCGGCGGCCCGAAGCCGACCAACGGGCCCTACGGGCTGTACCCGGTGCGCTGCAAGAACGTGCTGGTGGAGGATTCGGTCGCCATCGGATCCTCGGACGCGGGCATTTACGTCGGGCAGTCCTCGCAGATCGTGGTGCGCCGCAACCGGGCGGAGATGAACGTCGCGGGCATCGAGATCGAGAACTCGACGTTCTCCGACGTCTACGAGAATGTCGCCGTGAACAATACGGCGGGCATGCTGGTCTTCAACCTGCCGAATGTCCCGGTGCAGGGCGGCAAGCACTCGCGGGTGTACAAGAACAAGCTGGAGAACAACAACACGCCCAACTTCGGACCGCCGGGACATATTGTCGGGAACCTGCCGGCGGGCAGCGGATTGATCGTCCTGGCCACGGCGCAGGCCGACGTCTACGACAACGACATCGGCAACCACGACAGCTTCAACATCGCGGTGGTCAGCTTCCTCTCGAACGGCCTTCCGCTCAAGGATCCGAACTACTATCCGTATCCGGACTCGATCTACATCCACGACAACCGCTTTGGGAAGTCGGGAGCAAAGCCGGACAAGCAGATCGCGGCGCTGAAGCCCGCGCTGGGGCTGCCGATCCCGTCGATCATCTGGGACGGCATGGTGGACCCGAAGCACGGCAAGGCGCTGCCGGAGGACAAGCGGATCTGCATCGCCAACAACGGCGAGACCTCGTTTGCGAACTACGATTTCGCCGGCGGGGCGAAGAAGGTCAGCCGGGATCTCAAGGCGCACGATTGCAAGCGGCCGCCGCTGGCGCCCGTGGAACTGTCGATGACGCCCGCCGCTGGAGCGCGGGCGGGGCTGTAGGTCCGCTGGGAGCCTGCCGGCTTCCTTAACATAGGCGGTAAGCTCCGATTCCCACCGCCGGCCGGTCCCCGGAAGATAGAATCAAGACCTATGCGCTATGTTCTCGCGCTCACGCTGGCGATCCTGGCGGGCTGTACGCGCCGGCCGGCCGAACCGCGTACGTTTCTGGAAGAACCGTTCCCGAAGCAGCTTTCCGCCTGGGGTCTCTTCTCGGAGAAGTTCGAACCCCGCCCCGGCGTGCTCCCGTACGATCTGAATACACCGCTCTTTTCCGACTACGCCGACAAGTACCGCACGGTCTGGATGCCCGCCGGACGCCCGGCGAAGTACAGCGCCACCGAGGTGTTTGACTTCCCCATCGGCACGGTGCTCTCGAAGACGTTTTCGTTCGACGGACGGCGTATTGAAACACGGCTGCTGGTGAAGGCGAAGTCCGGCTGGGTGGGCTTGCCCTACGTTTGGAACAAGGAGCAGTCCGATGCGACGCTCGAGATCGCGCCCGACGCCCAGGAGATCACGCACCAGGGCCGGCAAATCCACTACGCGATTCCGAACATGAACCAGTGCAAGGGCTGTCACGAGAACTCGCGCGTGATGTCGCCGATCGGGCCGAAGGCGCGCCACCTGAACCGCGACTACGCCTACGCCGGCGGCAAGCAGAACCAGCTCGCGCACTGGGTGAAGGCGGGCTACCTGAATCAGGCGCCGGCGGACGCGCTGCGCGCCGCCGTGTGGAACGATCCGGCCAGCGGTTCGCTGGAGCAGCGTGCGCGCGCCTATCTCGACATCAATTGCGCCCACTGCCACAACGAAAAGGGCCCGGCGAACACGTCGGGACTGTATCTCACGATGATGGAGACGAACCCGGTCGCGCTGGGCACCTGCAAGGCTCCCGTCGCCACCGGACCCGGCTCCGGGACGTTCCGCTTCTCGATTCTGCCCGGCAAGCCCGACGAGTCGATCATCATCCACCGCATGCAGTCCCGGACGCCGAAGATCATGATGCCGGAGTTGGGGCGCGACGTCGTCCACGAGGAGGGGCTGGCACTGATCCGCGAGTGGATCGCGGCGTTGTCCGGTGATTGTTCCAACAAGACGCCGGCTGACTGACGGCTGGATGGGCTAAGCTGAAAGCTCCCGCGCTTCCCTTCTCCCGAAGGACCCTCCATGCCTCTTATCGAACGCCGCTTTGTGTGGATAGCGGGCGGCTTGTTGCTGCTGCTCGCCGCGGTGCAGATTACCGCGGCGCTGGGCGACGCGCCCACCTGGGACGAAGCGATCCACCTCGCGGCGGGGTACAGCATCTGGAAGACCGGCGACTACCGGATCAACCCCGAGCATCCGGCGCTGGGACACCTGCTGCACGCCGCGCCCCTCTTGCTTCTGCAACCCGAACTCCAGATCGATCATGCAAGCTGGGCCACCCGCCACGCCCGCGACTTCGGAGAACAGTTCCTGTATGAGGGCACGCAGCCGCCGGACCGGCTGCTGTTCGCGGGACGCCTGGTCGCGATGGGCAGCACGTGGGCGCTGGCGGCCGCCCTGGCGTGGTGGGTGCGGAAGCGCGCGGGTGCGGGCGCGGCGCTCACCGCCCTGGCGCTATTCGCGCTGGACCCGACGGCGCTCGCCATCGGGCGCTACGTCACCAACGACATGTTGACGGCGCTCTTCTTCTTTCTTGCCTGCGCGCTCTGGATCGATTACCTGGAGGACGGCCGGCGGTTGTGGCCCGCCATGCTGGCGCTGAGCGCGGCGACGCTCACCAAGTACTCGGCACTGATCCTGATTCCCGCGTTCTTCGTACTCGCGCTGCTCCGCCGGCGCGGTCTGGGACGCCCCGCGCGCGTTTTTGCGGCAGCCTGGACCGGGATGTTCCTGCTGGTGCATGCGCCCGAGGTGAAGGCCTCTTTCGACTACGTGACCAAGAAGGAACGCCGGGGTCCGTACACGACTCCCTCACTGCAGGATCAGGCGGACCGCGCGACGCCGATCGGCAGGACGCTCCGCTGGCTGGGCCGGCGCGGCCTTCCGCCGTATGCGTACTTCGTAGGGCTCAACGGGCAGGCACGGTATTTCCGCGGACATCCGAGCTACCTGCTCGGGCGGATCTCGCGGCAAGGCTCGCCGTGGTACTTCCCCGTCGCCGTGGCGGTGAAGACGCCGCTGGCGGTGCTGCTGGCGGGTCTCGCGGTCGCGCTGGCGCTTGCTCTGCGCCGGCGCTGGCCGGGCGCCGCGGCGACCGGTCTCGCGGTCCCGACGGCGTTGTTCTTGGCCGCCGCGATTGCCTCCAGCCTGAACATCGGGATCCGTCACCTGCTGCCGCTGTTCGCGCCGGCGTACGCCCTGCTCGCGCTGGCGCTCGCCGCCGCCGGCCTCCGCAAGGTCGCCCTCGCGGCCATCGCGGTTGCCGCGCTGGAGAGCGCGTGGATCTACCCGCACCATCTCTCGTTCTTCAACGTGGCCGCCGGCGGGCCGTCGCAGGGCTCGCGCTATCTGCTCGATTCGAACATCGACTGGGGCCAGGACGCCAAGCGCCTCGCCGCGTATCAGCAGCAGAGCGGCAACAATCCCCTGTGCGTGCTGTACTTCGGCACCGCCCGCCTCGGCGCCTACGGACTCTGGTGGGAGGAGGTGCTGCGCGACGGCAAGCTGCGCAACGATTGCGTCGCCGCGGTCAGTGTCACCCCGCTGCACGGGCTATACATGGATGGCGACCCGCTGGCGCCGCTGCGCGCGCGGACGCCGGACGGCCGCGTGGGCTATTCGATCTATCTCTACGATCTACGGCGCCGTTAACGCCGTGCGCGCGGCCAGCACGTCGTCGAGGGCGCGCGCTCCGAGCGCGGTCAGATGACCCATCTTGCGCCCCGGCCGCGGCGCGAGCTTGCCGTACAGGTGCAGCTTCACGTTGGGATGCGCCGCCGCCGCGGCCCAGTCCGGCTCGCGCTTTGCCCAAAGATCGCCGAGCAGGTTCGCCATCGCCGCCGGACGCAGCAGTTCGGTGGATCCCAGCGGCAAACCGCACACCGCCCGCAACTGCTGCTCGAACTGCGAGGTCATGCAGGCGTCGAACGAGAAGTGCCCCGAGTTATGGGGGCGCGGCGCCAGCTCGTTGATCAGCAGCTCGCCGGCGTGCGTCACGAAGAACTCGACACACAGCACGCCCACTACGTCCAGCTTCTCCAGCACGGTGCGGGCAATCTCCACCGCCCGCACCGCCACGGGCTCCGGCACCATGGCCGGCGCGATGGTGACATCCAGGATGTGCCGGGCGTGACGGTTCTCGACGACGCCGTAGTGCGCGAATGCGCCGTCCACGCCGCGAGCGGCCACCACGGAGACTTCGCAGGCGAAATCCACGAACGCCTCGAGCACGGCCTCGGCGCGGCCGATCAACTCCCAGGCCTCCAGCGCCAGGGCCGGCGAGGTGATCCGCACCTGTCCCTTGCCGTCATAGCCGAACCCAGCCGTCTTGAGAATCGCGGGCGTCCCCAGCGCGGCCACCGCGGCGCGCAGGTCGTCTTCGGTGCGCACCTCGCGGTAGGGCGTCACCGGCAGGCCGTGCCGGGAGAGGAAGCTCTTCTCGCGGATCCGCTGCTGCGTGGTGTGGAGCACGGCGCCGGCGGGCCGTACGGGAGCGAAACGCTCCGCCGTCGCCGTCGCCGTGGCGGAGACGTTCTCGAACTCGAAGGTGACCACCGAGACCCGCCGCGCGAACTCCGCCACTTTGTCGAGGTCGTCGTAAGACGCGACGATCTCCTCGTCGGCCACCTGGCCGGTGGGCGTGTCGGTATCCGGGGAGAGCGTGTGCACGCGATAGCCCATGCGGCGCGCGGCGATGGCGAACATCCGCCCCAGTTGCCCGCTGCCGAGCACGCCCACTACGGAACCGGGAAGAATCGGCGCGGCTTTCACAGGGAATCGTTCAGGACCTTGGCGGTCTGTTCGGCGCGGAACTCGAGCAGCTTCTCCCGCAGTTCCGGCCGCGAGTTGGCCAGAATCGACACGGCGAGCAACGCCGCGTTCGTCGCGCCGGCTTTGCCGATGGCGAGCGTCCCCACGGGTACGCCCGCCGGCATCTGGACGATCGACAGGAGCGAATCGACGCCTCGCAGCACCGCGCTTTCCACAGGCACCCCGAGCACCGGCAGCACCGTGTGCGCGGCGATCATCCCGGGCAGGTGCGCCGCGCCGCCCGCCCCCGCGATGATCACTTCCAGCCCGCGCGACGCCGCACCCTTCGCGTACTCGGCCATCAGATCCGGCGTCCGGTGCGCCGACACGATCCGGCATTCGTGGGGGACTCCGAACTTCGCGAGCGTGTCGGCGGCGTGCCGCAACGTCTCCCAGTCCGACTTGGACCCCATCACGATCCCGGCCAGCGGCGCGTCCATGGCGGCGTTACTGGCCCTGAGCCAGGGTGTAGCCCGCGACGCCATCGTAGTTCCGCAGGATCTCGGTCTTGACGATCTGCAGGTTCTGCTGCGCCACGCGGGTCTGCTGCTCGATCAGGTTCATCGGCGTAACCGGACCCTTGGCCTGGAACCGGCAGCGGAAGCTGTCGGTGCAGAAGGTCTCCGGCAGGCCGTCCGGCCACACCTTCACGCCGCGGTTCGAGATCATCTTCAGTTCGAACTCCCCGCTGTTGGCGGGCTGCAGCGCCGCGGCGAGGGCGTTGGGATCCGAACTCGGCCAGTCGACATAGATGTCGATGCCGACCGTCTCGATCTTCGGATTCGGGCGCGGGCTGACCACGATCGGCTTCGCCGCGCCGGCATTGGTGTACTTCTTCGCGGGCAGCGTCTGCGGCAATTGGCCCATGCGGGCCGCCACGGCTTCGCCGAACTCCTTCGTGCCGACCTTCTGCTTGGAGACGCCCTCGCGGAAGATATCGTACGTGTGGACCCCGTCCTCGATGGTCCGCAGCCAGGCGTTGTGCACCCGTTCCGCCACGTCCGCCTGCCCGATGTGGATCAGCATCAACACCGCGCCCAGCAGCAGGCCCGAGGGATTCGCCAGGTTCTGTCCCGCGCGCCGCGGCGCCGAGCCGTGGATCGCCTCGAACATCGCGCACTGGTCGCCGATGTTGGAAGATCCCGCCAGGCCCACCGAGCCCGCGATCTGCGCCGCCACGTCGCTCAGAATGTCGCCGTACAGGTTCGGCATCACGATCACGTCGAACGCCTCGGGGGTATCGGCCATTTTCGCCGCGCCGATGTCGACGATCCAGTGCTCCTTCTCGATGGACGGATACTCCGCGCCGATCTCGTCGAAGATGCGGTGGAACATGCCGTCCGTCATCTTCATGATGTTGTCCTTGGTGAAGGCGGTCACCTTCTTGCGGTTGTGCTGCACCGCGTAGTTGAAGGCGTAGCGGATGATCTTCTCGCAGCCCGGGCGCGAGATCAGCTTCAGGCACTGCATCACGTCGGTCGAGATGCGGTACTCGATGCCGGCGTAGAGATCCTCTTCGTTCTCCCGGACGATCACCACGTCCATCACCGGGTGCTTGGTCTTCACAAAGGGGTGATAGCTGACGCACGGCCGCACATTCGCGAAGAGGCCCAGCGCCTTCCGGGTGGTGACGTTCAGGCTCTTGAAGCCCCCGCCCTGCGGCGTCGTGATCGGCGCTTTGAGAAACACCTTGGTGCGCCGCAGCGACTCCCAGCTGGAAGGTTCAATCCCGGCGGTGTTGCCGCGCAGGTAGACTTTCTCGCCGATTTCGATCTCTTCGATCGCCAGCCGCGCGCCCGCTGCTTTGAGGATGTGCAGCGTCGCGTCCATGATCTCGGGGCCGATGCCGTCGCCTTTGGCGACCGTGATAGGGGTCTCGTTTGCCATATTGGAAAGTGAGGGGAAACATTCAAGATACAGTGCCGGAGCCCTCTGCGGCAACTCGCACTCGCATAATATAGAAGCCATGCGGATCGCCCTCGCCGCGTTGTCTCTGGCCGCCCTCTGGGCCGCCGACGAAGCCACGCGCCAGAGCGAAGAGAAGTTCATCGGCACGCGCCGCGGCTTCTGGTCGTTCGTGCCGCCGCAGCGCCCGGCGGTGCCGGCGCTGGCGCCGAACCCGGTCGATGCCTTCCTGCTCGAAGCCCTGCGGGAGAAGAACCTTTCGTTTGCGCCGGAGCCCGGCAAGGCGGCATTGCTGCGGCGCGTCACGCTCGATCTTACGGGGCTTCCTCCCACGCGCCCGGAGACGGACGCCTTTCTCGCCGACCGTTCCCCGCAGGCTTACGCGCGCGTGGTCGACCGCTTGCTCGCGTCTCCGGCGTACGGCGAACGCTGGGCGCAGCGCTGGCTCGACGTGGTCCGCTATGCCGACACCAACGGCTACGAAATCGACGCGGAGCGGCCGCACGCCTGGCGGTATCGCGACTACGTCGTCCGGGCCTTCCAGTCCGGCAAGCCCTTCGACCGCTTCGTCGAGGAACAGATCGCGGGCGACGAGCTGTTTCCGGGCGACCCCGACGCGCTGATCGCCACCGGCTTCCACCGCGCCGGCCCCATCCACCTGGTCGCCGGCAATCAGGATGAGGAAATGAACCGCCAGGAGGTGCTCACCGAGATGGCGGGCGGCATCGGCAGCGTCTTTCTGGGGTTGACCGTGGGCTGCGCCCGCTGCCATAACCACAAGTTCGACCCCATCCTCCAGGCCGACTACTACCGGCTGCAGGCGGTCTTCGCCGCCACCGAGGGCAAGGACATCGAGATCGCCGGAGCCGCGGAAAAGGCGGGCTACGAGGCGGCGAAGAAGGAGCACGACGCCCGCCTGCGGCCAATTCGCGACGCCATCGCGGCCATCGAAAAGCCCTACCACGACGCCATCGTCGCCGAAAAGAGCCATGTGCTCAGCGCCGCCCAGCGGGCCGCGCTGGCCAAGCCCAAGGCCGAGCGCACGCCGCCCGAGCAGGAACTCGCCAAGGAAGCCCGCGAGCTCACCGAGCCGCTGTGGGACGAGGTGCTGGCGCGGATCCCCCCGGCAGAGAAGGCGCGCCGCGCGGAGCTACGGCAGCAGATGCACGCCCTCGACAAGGAGGCGCCGGCGCTCCCCGCCACCGCGTACGCGGTCGCCAACCTGGAGAAGGCCCCGCCCGCCTTTATCCTCAAGGGCGGTGACCACCGCCACCGGCTGGCCGAAGTGGAACCGGCGATGCCGCGCGTGCTGCCGGACGCCGCGGTCCCCGCGGGTCCCACGGGACGCCGGGCGGCGCTCGCGCGCTGGCTGACGGCGCCGGAGCATCCGCTGACCGCGCGGGTGATGGTGAATCGCATTTGGCAGTTCCGCATGGGACGCGGCCTCGTGGCGACGCCGAACGATTTCGGCGCGCTCGGCAAGCGGCCGACTAATCGCAAGCTGCTCGACTGGCTGGCCACCGAGTTCATCGCTACGGGCTGGAACGTGCGGGCGATCGACCGCCTGCTCGTGATGTCGCGCGCCTACCGGCAGAGCGCGGCCGCCCCGGCCGCCGCGCTGGCGGCGGACCCCGACAACCGGCTGTGGTCGCGAGCCCTCCGGCGGCGGCTCGATGCCGAACAGCTACGCGACGCGATGCTCGCCGTATCGGGCGAACTCAACCCCAAGATGGGCGGACCGCCCGTGCGCGTGGCCATCGAGAAGGAGGTCTACGACCTCATCTTCACCGAGTTCGAGCCTGATAACCTGTGGCCCCTGCCGCTCGATCCCACGGAGCAGAACCGCCGCAGCCTGTACCTGCTCAACAAGCGCACCGTGCGGCTGCCCATGCTGCAGAACTTCGATCAGCCGGATGCGATGACTTCGTGCCCGGAGCGGGCGGTATCCACCCACGCCTTGCAAGCCCTGACGATGATCAACTCGGAGTTCGCGCTGGGACGCGCCGGGCACTGGGCCGCGCAGCTCGAGCGGGAATGCGGAGCCGACCGGGCGTGCTCGATCCGGGAGGCGCACCGGGCGGCCCTGGGGCGGGGTCCGGCGGCGGCGGAGCTGCGGCTGGGGCTCGACTTCTTCGCTCGCGGCGGCGCGCTGGCGGACTTCACCCTGGCGATGCTGAACCGCAACGAGTTCGTGCACCTGCCGTAGACGGGTTACGGCTCACAACAGCCACCGTACGCCGGCCACGCCCCAGAACCGGGGAGTGCGGAATCCGACCTCGAAGTAGCGCTGGTTGCCCAGGTTCTTCAGGCGAGTGTAAAACTGGACCCGTTGGCCGGATTCTGGAGATCGTGGACCCTCTCACAGGCGATCTCAGCGGTCAGCGCCGGATTGCGACCCGCGTGCTCGACTCCGCACCCGCCATCCGGAGAACCACCGGCACCTCGTTCCCCGCCTCCGCGTCCGCCGGAATCAGCGCGTTGATCTGCATCACGCCCGCGGTTCCCGGCGCCTGGCCGCGGAACAGCACCATGGCCGGCCGGCCTCCGACCAACAGCGTCATTGCGGCCACCGGTTCGGGATACGGAGCGGCAGCCACCTGCCCGGAGATGCTCGCCGGAACGGTCACGCCCTGCCCCGTCGCGTAGAGCACGATCGCTCCTCCAGGTTGCGCGGGCTGGCCGGCGTCATTGAGTGTGCCGTTTGCGTTCCAGATCCGCGGAAAGAGGCCGGGCGATGCCGCCGCAATCCGCAACGCTTCGGCAGTGCTCGCCGCGCCCCGGTAGCGGACCACGACGGAAGCCTCGGCGGCGCCCGCCACCTCGTAAGGCACCTGGATGTTCACCTGATCCTGCCGCGCGAAGAGCAGCGGCGCCGGCACGCCGTTGACGGTCACGGCCACGTCCCCGAGCACAAACGGCAAGCGGCCCTGCGCGTCGAAGCTGGCCACGGCGCCCGTGGCGGGGCCCAGGCCGGCGCCGAAGATCGACAGCAACTGCCCGGGCGCCGCCGCTTGCGCCGCCCCGGTGAACGCGTTGCCCAACCCGCCCGCGGCGATCCGCGGCGTTATGCCCGAAGCTTCGCCCTCGGTGACGGTGATGGAGCGATCGGCCGCCAGGTTCTCCAGCCGGTCCCGGGCGCCCGACGGCCATTCGATTTCGAGCGCCTCCGCGAGCGCCGCGTCCCCGAGCCCGAAATGGACCTCGAGGCTGTTGTGGCCCATGAAGGTGTTCTGCGTCTCGATGGCGCGGCGCTGGGTCACCCGCCTGCCGCCGATGAAAGAGGTCAGCCGGAGCTTGGCGCCCACCGCGCTCCGGTTGGACCGTACGCCGATGCAGCGGATCTTCAGCCAGTGGTTCCCGTTGGCGGTCTCGTTCTTGAGGAGGGAGTGCCTTCCCGCGGGCTGAGCCGCACCAGCGAATACGTCCAGGTCACCGTCGTTATCGTAGTCGCCGGCCGCGGCGGTCCACAGCACCCCCAAGCCCGGCGTGAGGTCGATCCGGTCGAACCCCCCGTCCCGGTTGTTGCGATACCAGCGCCCGCCCGTTACCGTGGCCACAAACACGTCCAGGTAACCATCGTTGTCGAAGTCACCCCAAACGTTGGCGAGCGAGGTGGCGATCTCCGTCACCAGCGGCCCTTGCGTCACCTTGGTGAACTGCCCGCTGTCGTTGCGGTACAGCTCGTTCGCGAGGCCTCCCAACTGCAGCGCGTAGTTGGTGACGAAGAAATCCAGATCGCCGTCGTTGTCGTAGTCGATCCAGTTCACGGTCTGTCCGTCGCGCGGTGGCTGGGCAAACGGCGCGTTCGCAAGGCGGTCGAACGCCAGGCTGCCGCTCTCTTTCAGAAGATTCCGGAAATAGAAGTCGAGGCCCAGCACGTTGCTGGCGGGTCCCGTCCCGATGAACAGGTCCAGGTCACCGTCGTCGTCGAAATCGGCCCACGAGCCGTTCGTGTAAGGGGCCAGTCCCGTCACCAGGGGGCCCTCGGTCACCCGCGTGAATCCGAAGTCCGGCGGACCGTTGTTCAAAAAGAGGAAATTCGGCTGCGGCGTCCCTGTGAAACCCGCCGGATGCGTCACGAACAGATCCACGTCGCCGTCGTTGTCCACGTCGGCCCACGACGGGGACCAGCCGCGCAGGTCGACGCCCGCTAGGCCGGGGGGCGCCACGCGGCTCAGCCGGCCGCCGCCATCGTTGCGGTAGAGGACCGACCCGGCGCCGGCGAGGAAAAGATCCGGGTCGCCGTCATTATCGTAGTCCGCCCAAGCGGCGCCGATGGGGAAGTTGTTGTCACCGGCGAAGCCGTCTACCGTAACTTGCGTGAAGCGATCCCCACCGTCGTTCCGGAACATTCGCCGGCGCTGCGCGGCGGGAGGCGCCGGGGTGGAAAGCGAGCCGATCACGAACAGGTCGAGATCGCCATCGCCGTCATAGTCGATCCAGGTTGCACCGCTCGCGTTGCCTGCCGCTCCGATGTCGCCACCGGTAAGCCGCGTGAATGAGAACGGTGGAGCGGACTGGGCGGCCGCGCCTGCCGCTAGCGCCAAGGTCAGCGCCGCGACGCCCGCAAGGTCCCAACGGCGGTGCGGGCGGTTTTCTGGTTTCCCCATGAAAGGCATGCTAGGGGCGACGGCGGCGGGCCGCCACCTCCCCGCCGCGGGGGTTTCCTGTGGCACGGCCAAATGGACATTTCCCGGGGCGGATGAATTTGCCCGGGTACCCGGCCGGACCGAGCTGGCTGCCAATCCGGTGGCTCGGGCGGACGGCCTAGAACAGCCACCGGACGCCGCCCACGCCCCAGAACCGGGGAGTGCGGAAGCCGTCCTCGAAGTACCGCTGGTTACCTAGGTTCTCCAAGCGGCCGTAGAACTGGACCCGGTGGCGCTCGCCGGCCGGCAGCGTGTAGCTGAGCATCAGGTCGGCTTTGCGCGGACCCGGAAACCGGAAGGCGCGCGTCCCGGAGCCGGCAAAGAACGGCCCGGTATAGCTCGCCGCGGCCAGGAAGTCGAGGGTCGCGTCGATGCGTTTGCCGATCCGCTGCACCGCCAACAGCGTGAACTGGTGCGGGAACACGCGGAGCGTGCGCAGGGACCCGCCCAAGAGCACCGAGTTGCGCTCCCGCGCGTTGGTGTAGGTATACGACGAGTTCAGGGTGAGGGACCGCGTGGGGCGCGCTTCGACGGAGAGTTCGACGCCGCGGGCGAGCCCTCCGCGCGTGTTCAGGTAGCCTCCGAACCGGCGGTAGGGATCGGTAGCCGCGTTGATGCGTCCGCTGAAGTCGAAAACGATCACCTCTTGCAGCCGCGTGTAGAAGTACGATGCGCTCAGCCGGAGGCGCGAGTTCGCCAAGTACTGGTCGATGCCGAAGTCGAGGCCGAGCGTGCGGTCGGGCCGGAGGCGCGGGTCGCCATAGGGGCTGAAGGACCCGCCGAAGAAGCCCGCGCCGAAGCGCTCATAGAGCGACGGGGCGCGATAGGCGTTGCCCGCATGGGCACGGAGCTTTGTGCCGGTGCGGTGGAAGAACCAGGCGGCGGAGGCGTCCCCGGTAAGAGCGTCGGGCGGCGCGGGCGCGCTGACGCCGGTGTACGCCGGCGTTCCTCCCGAGAAGCGCGGCGCGGAGACGGCGAAGCCCTGCCAGCGGCCGGAGAGCGACACCGCGAGGCGGTTCGAGAACAGCCGGATCTGATCCTGTACGAAGGCGCTCGAGGATCGCTGGACGACCTCGGCGCGAGCGTCCACCGTGGCGGACCGGGAGACGTTGGTGAAGCTCTCGCGTTCGAATTCGTAACCGCCGCTGAGGAACTGAGCCGCGCCGAGACGGGCGTCCGCGCGGGCCGAGAGCACGTCGATGCGGCCGTCGAAGAGGTTGGCGTTCGGGATGCGGGGCTGAAAGCGCACGCCCAGCGGCCCGTCGCGGTTGTCGCGCGAGGTGGCCAGGCCCTGGTAATCGAGCCGGAGATTCACAGCCTGCGTGAGCTGGTGCTGCACCCCGCCCAGCCCGCTCCAGACGCGGGCGGAGCGGCGGGCGTCGGGATCGTTGAGCGAGGGCGCGAACGTGGCGGCGCCCCAGTCGAAGGGGAGTCCGGCTTCGGCGCGGCGGATGGCAGCCGGCGGCAGCGGGATGGCTGGGACCGGGTTCGTGGCCGGCAGCACGGGACCAGCGAACGGCGAAGTGTTCAGCCCCAAGGAGGTGTCGGCGGCCCACAGGCGGGCGCGGAACGAGGTCCGCGGCGTGGCCAGGAACTGCAACTGGCTCTGCAGCGTGGAATTGCGGTGCCGGTCGTCGCCATCGACCCCGCTGAGGACGTTCAGATGCTCCAGCCCGAGCGAGTAGCGCAGGCGATCCCGGGCGGCGGAACCGGACATCCGCGCCTGAGGACGGAGCAGGCCGAGTCCGCCGCCCTCGACCGCTAGTGATCCGCGGAACGGGCCCCCGCCGGGGTTGGTGATCAGGTTCAGCACGCCGCCGGTGGCGTGGGTCCCGTACAGGGAGGAGCCGGAGCCGCGCAGCACTTCAATGCGGTCGATGTCCGGGAGCAGCACATCGCTCAGGAAGCCGGTGGCTTCCCCCTGCGGGGCGGAGGAATCGCGGAGGCGAAAGCCGTCAACCAGCAGGGCGGTGTCGAAGGTGCGGAGGCCGCGCGTGGCGACGCTGGTGAGCGCGCCGGGCCCGCCGAACTGGGCGACCCGGAGTCCGGGGACCTGCTTCAGCGCCTCGGGCAGCGAAAACTCGCCGCGGAGGGCGATCTGCTCGGCAGAGACGACGTCGAGCGCCTTGGCGATTTCGTCCACCGATTGCGCGGTGCCGGTGGCGGTAACGACGACGTTGGTGGAGACCCGCTGCAGTTCGAGCCGGAGGTCGGCGACGGCGGGCGGGGTGAGCGCCTGCGGCGCCGAAGGTGCGAAGCCAGCGCCCGAGGCGGTGACCAGCACCTCGCCGACCGGCAGCGAGCCGAAGGCATATTCGCCGGCAGGTCCGCTACGGACGGTGGTCTGGAAGGACCCGGAACGGCTGGTGGCAGTGACGGTGGCGCCGGAGACGGCGGCACCGGAAGGATCGAGAACCCGGCCGGTAAGCGTCGCGGCGCACGCAGCGTCCGCGAGAATCAAAGCGAAAAGTGAAAACCGAAAACTTGCCATACCCTCCCCTCGAGAGTTGCTAGAAGTTCACGGCCATTTCGGCCGCGGTTTCCGGCAGGTCTTCGGACTTGCAGGCGTTTTCCTCCGAGGGAGGATTTTCCTAGCGGCCACCGCTTCCCAATCCGCGGGCGCGGATCAGTGCTCGATTGGCGGCCGTCGTTCCTGCTCACCGCTGCGGGGGCAGTCCCGGTTTCCCACCGGGTTCCCTTTTCAACGCGGTCCCTTTTCGAGGGACCACGTACCGGCAACGGTGGGAGTATAGCAAGGAGTGTCAAGGGGACCAAGCGAAATCGCCCCACCAGGGACGGTCACAAGCGCCGAAGATTTTTCTTTCGCGGCGTAAGCCCCAATGCGTCTATCAATTGGTGTCAATTGTTCAACGATCGCTGGATGCAGGCAGAACACCCGGCCGGACGAGGATGCGGGTGCAACCGCCTCAAGCCCGCGGGTCCGGCGTCCGATTGACGTAAGGGGATGCTGGCCCGGCCGCGGCGATCGGCACGGAACCAGGCATACACGGTAGTCTGAAGTAGCAAGACCGCCGGCGCGGGAAAAAGAAAGAAAGCATGAAGACCAAGATTTTCTTGTGGATGGCCATCGGGGTGGCAGCGGGCTGGGGACAGAGCCTGCGCGTGGGACCAGGGGTAAACGCGACGTGGAACCAGCCGGCGCGGTCCGCGTCGCAGCCGTACCGGGTGGAATTCTGGATGCACGGCGTCGGACCGGGGCCGGGCAACCAGGCGGACGTGATCAATACCGGGGGGGTGGCGTTCCAGGTGAAGTGGAACGGCGGCTCCGGGTTGTGGCTGGGACCGACGCACCGGACCATTGGTACGCCGTGTAGCATCAAGCCGGCGAACTACCCGAACGGCTTCGCGGTGCGCTACCAGTACGACCCGGGGCCGGGGAGTGCCGGGAGAGAAACCTGCGAGGTCTACGATCCGTCGAGCGGGACGCGTCAGGGCTCAGAACAGTTCTACACGGGGTCGCTGACGAACCCCTTCTCAAACGGATCGCTATACGGGCAGCCAAACGGCGAGTTCTCGATCGGCTTCCTCCGGATCTACTCGACGCTGGTTCCGGCGGCGTCGCGGGTGCCCCTGCCCACCGATCCGGCCGGCGATCTTCTGGATTTCACGTTCAACAACACGCTGAACGATCGTTCCGGCGGCGGAAGGCACTTGAGTTCCGGGTCGCCGGCCTACGTGCCGTCGCCACCGCCGGCGGTGGTATCGCGGATCCGGACACCCGGCGCCCCGGGCTGGACCGAGTCGCTGCCCTGCCGGGCGGGATTCCCGTGCGAGCTTGAGGGCGGCGGCAGTTATTCGACGGCCGAGGCGAGCGGCAACTTGACCTACAACTGGCAACAGCTTGCGGGGCCCACGGCGGTGCGGTGGTCGTCGCGGACCGTGGCGCAGCCCCACGTGGACGGGATGATCTTCGGGTCGTACCGCTTCCGTCTGCAGGTGACGGACACCAACGGGCAGTCCGCCACGTCGGAGATCGAGGTGGGCGCGGTCGCGACCGATGACAAGGGCGTGGTGATCAACGCCGATCCGCGGGTGGATAAGTTCCTGGGACCGATGATCGCGCTGGGGCGGAATCCCTGGACGTGGGCGGACGAACGGCAACTCACGGGCGCAGGGCTGCGTAATGCGGCCTACGGAACGGCGCCTGGTTTCGCGCAATGGCAGTCCGGCACGGTCGCGTGGAATCGTCAGGGGAATTGCACGACATCACTGTCGGCGGGCATCAACTCGACCGACAACACGATCTCCGTGTCCAACGCTGCGGGCTGTGACTGGTCGGTTTATCCGGTGTACCTGCAAATCGGCGGCTACTACGGCGAGGTCGTCTCCATTTGCAGTCGCAGCGGCAACACGCTCACCGTTTGCAGCTATGGACGCAGTTTCAACGGCAGGGTAAGCTCGTGGGGCAGCGGGACCATTGTGGAGCAATTCAGGGTCACAGGCACCGGAACCGGATTCCTGACGACGCTTTGCCCGGCTGGTCCCGGTCCAGGCGGGACGATCTACGAAACGGGCACGGTAGCGGTAGCGAACAACTCGGCGGCAATCACTCGCGCCGGCGGAGGGACACCCTGGACGGTGAGCGGGGAGCCGACCGGCCGCACGATTCGCATCGACGGCGGAGGAGGCGCGGTGTACGCGGGATCGATCGCGGCGGTGCAGAGCGGAACGACGGCCACTCTGAGCCGTAACTGGCTGGGCAGTGATGGCACCTACACGTACCACATCTTGAACAACGACCGTCAGATCCTCGCGCTGGAATGGAACGACCCAGCCCTGCCTGACAACCCCGCCGCGCCGAACGGGAACATGATGCCCTGGACTCTTGCCGGCTGCGTCTCGGACACCATCGCTTACGGCAAGGATCGATACGAGGCGTTCGGGAGCGGCTCCGTTTCGGGCGAGCGCTACACTTACCACGACTATCCGTGGCTCAACGGGAATGGCTTCGGCCCCAACTACTACGACGAGGTCCTGGCGAATTACGCCTTACACTACCGTTCCGGCCTGTCGATGCCGCTCACGGCGGCGCGGAAGCTGAGCCGCTACTGGGCGAAGAACCCGGAACTGATGGGCGGCATCATCGGCGGTCCGCCGCGTGCCCTGGCTCTCGGTGGTTCGTTCTTCGCGGCGGTACTGGATGGGCAAAGCGAGGACTGGCCGATCCTGCGGCGTAAGGTCAGGACCAGCTACGACACGCAGCCCTGCAATCAGGACTTGCGCGAAACCGCATACACGCAAAGCCACCTTGCGCTGGCGGCGCTGTTCGATCCGGATGCGGCGCAGCGGGCGGTGTGGAAGTCCGAGCTCGCCAAGATGTACACGTTCGATAACAACTGCAAGGGCGCGGACAACAGCTACCCGACCAGTTACATCACGGACCAGACGGGTGTGGACCTGACCGCGACCAACGGTTCGCGTGATGTGTCGGGCACCAACATTCCGGCAAGCGCTTGCGACACGACGGCGGGGTCGAACGGCTCTATCGCAAACGGTGCCACCACACTCACAGGAAGCGGGTTTGTTCCGGGGAGTTACATCGCCCTGGCGGGGACGCGCGGCGGCCAGCCCTGGATTCAGTTTGAGACGATGCAGCACAAGTCCTCGTCTTCGATCACTCTCGGCCAGGCGTGGCAGGGGGACGCGTGTTCTGGTGATTGCAAGTGGTACGTGTTCGGCAGCGGGTCGCAATACTTCGTGGTTGGTGGTATGTATGAACGGACGAAGACGCCAGACCAACTTCTCGCTGCACGGATCCAGAACAACGCCTGCGAGTGGGTCAACTCCAGCCTGATCCGGCTGGCGCTGCCCTTCACAGGGACCACCGGCTCGACCTATCGGTACGGAAAGTACAACCTGTTGGGCAACGGGACGCAGGTATACATGGCGGGGATCAAGGCGTATGCCATGAACTACGCCTCGAAGATCGATGACGCGACCCTCGCGGCGAATTACACGGCCCTGGTGAGAAACACGGCGCAGTGGATCTTGAACACGGGCACCTACGATCCGAACGACGGGGTGCAACGGAGCGGGATCTTCTACGCGCGCGGGTTCGAGCATTGCGAACCAGGGACCATTGGAAGCTGGCACCCCCACCTATGCGCTCCGAATCCCGACCTCAACGGTGAAGTGACCGTCGCCTTGCGGAACGCCTACGAAGCGGACGTGACCCTCAAAGACAAAATCGATCGGCTGTACGGATCGACGTGGGGCAAGCCCGGCTGGACCACGGGCGGGGTGTACCAATCGCCCGTGGATCTCACCTTCCCTGCCGACGTAAACTTCTCGTACAAATACTACGGCCTGATGTTCGGGATGGGTTTCGCGTACCAATGGCCCGCGGCACGCCTGGGCGGAGTGAGTCCGGTGCAGCCGCAGGACGTGTCGATCAATTTCGACCTGGAGAGCGTGGCCGGGGCGGTATCGGTGCGGGTGGCCGTGACGGCTCCATCCGGCGCGTCGAGCGAGGTGTTCTGCACCGCGTCTCCATGCTCCGTGACGATGGACCGCCGGCAGGGCGCACATTGGGTCCAGATCGAGTACCGCAACGGTGCGGGCCAAGTGCTTTCCCGGAGCGAGCCGGACCTGGTTTCGGTAACGCAACGCCTGGAGGATTGACGAAGCTCTCGGAGCGCGGAGAGAGGTCTATTGTGATCCTCCGAGGCGAAAGCCGTCCCTTCAGGCACCGACCGTGGCAGGGAAACGCCCGGCGGCAGCCTCAAGCCGGAGATGCCGGAAGAGCGCGCAGGCTGTTGTTGTTGCGTGGAACGACTGCGGCGGAAGGGACTCTCCGCCGATAGGTTAGGGTGGGCTATCATGGCCACAGAAAAGGCTCACGGACTGGTGATTCGAAAATGAGGCTGGTGACATGCCTCCCATGACCATGCTCCCGGCCGGCGCGCCGCAAGGCCGCGGTGGGCCAGCCGTGGTGAGCTTCGCCCCGGCGGCCGTAAGGTCGGTGGATCCGCAATGGGATCTGGACCTCAACAATCCCATGCGGCGGATGGGGTTCTTCTTCGCGTTGGGGCTGATCTTCGTCCGGTTCAGCATGCTCAACGACCTAGTGACTCATGTCCTACACGTGAACCCGTACTTGCTGTACCTGACCACGTTCCCGGCATTGGTCGGATTCGTCGCTTCCGGGGGGATCCGGCGGGCCCTGAGCAACAAAGCGCTGCTGCTCTGGTGCGGGTTCGTCGTTTGGATGATGGTGTGCGTGCCGTTTAGCGTCTGGAAGGGGGCCTCGGCGGGGAATCTCGGGGTATACATCCGGACGGTGCTGCCGATCCTGTTCTTGGCCGGCGGGTTGGCGATGAACTGGCAGGAATGCCGGCAGATGCTGTACACCGTGGCGATCGCCGGGGCGTTCAACGCTGTGGCGAGCTACGTCTTCATCCGGGACGTCGGGGGGGGGCGACTTGGGTCTGGATTCACGGGCACGATTGGAAATCCGAACGACTTGGCGGCGCACCTGCTGTTCATGCTGCCGTATTTCATTTTCTGGGCGGTTGCCGCGAAGGCGCCCTTCGCCCTGCGCCTCCTGGCCTGGCCGTCTCTGGGGTTGGCGCTCTACTGGATTCTCGTGTCGGGGTCGCGCGGTGCGCTGCTGGCGCTGGTGGTGGCAGCCGGACTGATGCTGCTGCGGCTGCGGCCGGCACAGAGTGTCGCCGCGCTTGCGGGTGGTATTGTGCTGACGCTTCTGATGCTCCCGGCAATACCCAAGAGCGTCTTGAACCGCGCCATGTCGGTCTTCGGACAACACGAGGGCTCAGCCGAGGAGCGGTCGGAGGCCGCCGACTCCGCCGCCATCCGCAAGCGCTTGCTGCGTAGAAGCGTCGAACTCAGTCTCACCCACCCGGTTTTCGGAGTGGGACCGTTTCAGTTCGGCAACGCCGACGGAATGCTGAGCGCGAAAGAAAGCGGCTCGAGCTACACGGGACGCAGCCTATGGTTCCCTGCGCATAACTCGTTTTTGACAGTTTCGGCGGAGAGCGGCATGCCGGCATTCCTGTTCTTCTTGGGAGCGTTGTATGTCACGTTACGGGAGGTGCGGCGGGCAGCAAAGCTCTCGAAGCAGAATGGCGCGATGCCGGAGATCACCACGGCGCTGATCTGTTTCGAGATCAGTCTGCTGAGCTTCTCTGTGGCGATCTTCTTCGTCAACTTCACGTATTACTTCCATCTGCCGATGGTGGTTGGGTTTGGCACATTGCTGGCGCAGGCGGCCACCCGGGAAGTGAATCGGGTCGCGGCGCCCGTGGGACCGACCCCAGCCGTGGCAGCAGCGCCGCCACCTCCGGGGCGCACGCCGTTGCGCCCCACCGTCAAAGCGGGGAACCGGTTCCTGCGGCTCAAGGGGCGACGGTAGCCGGGAATGGCCGGGACACGGCGGGCTTGGTGCCTAGCGTTGTTTGGGATCGGGTTCGCGGCGCAACTCACGGTGGTGTTCCATGCCCGTCTCTTCGATCCCACGCCGAAGGGCGAAACCCGGCGGATCGCGTACTCGCTGGCCACGAAGGGGACCTTCGCCGACCCTTACGCCGCGCCCACGGCATACACCGCGCACCGCGCGCCGGCCAGTCCGTTCCTGCATTCGCTGCTCGACCGGGCGTTCGGGTCCGGCGAGGGCGGGCAGATCGCCAAGCAGGTGTATAACAGCGCGCTCTACGCGACCGCGGCGGCGCTGTTGCCGGTGGTGGCGGCCGCGATCGGATTGCCGTGGCAGGCCGGAGCCGCGGCGGGAGTGCTGGCGGCTATTCCGACCGGGTACGCAGAGGTGGCGACGGATTGGGAAGGTCCGCTGGTCCAGGTGCTGTTGGGGCTCCTGGTGTGGCTGCACGCCAGCGGGCGCGCGACCCGCAGTCTCGCCAGCGCCGCGGGCACCGGCGCGCTATGGGGCTTCGCGATGCTCGCCAACCCGACCTTCGTGCTGCTGCTGGCGCTGGCCGCGCTCTGGGAGTGCTTCCAGGGGCACTGGCGGCAGGCGGCTGCGCTCGCCGCGGTGTCCGGAGCGCTGCTGGCGCCGTGGACGATCCGCAACTACGAGCGGTTCGGCAAGGTGTTTTTCCTGCGCACCAACCTCGGACTGGAACTGTATATGTCCTCCGGGGACGGCGCGGGCGCGACGTATGCGGCGAACCTGGCGCGGCACGCGCAGGTGCATCCGAATGCGAACGCCGGGGTGGCTCGCCTGGTCGCGGAACGCGGGGAGCTGTCCTATTACGCGGAACTACAGGAGCGCGCGCTGGCGTGGATGCGGACGCATCCCCGCGAATATCTTGCTTTGGTGGCGGAACGGCTCCGCTACTTCCTGTTCCCGGACGACTTCGCCGGCCGGCGATACGCCTATCCGGTATGGGCGGCGACCGTGCTGTCGTTTCTGGGGCTGGGCCTCATGTTGCTCCGCCAGCGGCGGGCGGCGCTGGTGATCCTGCTGGCGGCCGGACTCTACAGCAGCCTGTACATCCTGGTGTCGTCCATGAACTGGCGGTACCGGCAGCCGACCTATCCGCTGACCACGCTGGCGGCGGGCTATCTGCTGTGGGACGGATCCGGAGGCCGGCGCGCGCGCCAGAGCGGCACAAAGGCCCAGGGTGAAATACCGCAGGGAGCCAGCGGTGACATCCCGGCGCCCTAAAGTCGCCAGGAATGTGGGACGATCCGGGATTGTGAACAAGGCGAACAGGGAAACTACTCTGCCGGAAGTACTATAGATGAGGATGTCAATTTGCGGATCGACCGGCTGCGAAAGCTTCGCGCTGATTCGCGTGAGACTTTGACCTTCGGCGAACGAACGCATGACTCCATCCCGGCGCCAGCTACTGACGAAGATAACCAAACGAACTACCTAGTCCAACGGCTTCGGAGCGTCGAATTCGATCAGCAGCGGCCGAAGGACTTGAATCTGGGAATAACGATGAGAAAAAGCCAAACGAACTCCTTTACTGATTTACCGCTCTCGGCCGCGCGGCTGGACCGTCGCCGAAAGCGCTTATCAGACGGTGATCGCGGGTTCGTTCGATCTTCGCTAATCGCCTCATTCCTCAGAGGCGGGCTGGCGACTCTGGGTGTCGGCTTCCTGTTTCTTTTTCTGACCTCTGGATCCTTTCGCATGGGTGTTCCCGGCTTCCCTTGGGTGCGAGAATCAGCATATCTTCTTTGGGGCAATCTTAACACCGACCTCAGGGACGGGTTCGTGTGGTTTGATCGGCTGCCGACGTTCGAGGCGATCGAAACGTTCACGCCGCGCGTCGCCGTTAGCGGTTTCGCGGATGGCGTCGTTCAGTGGAATACACCGCAAGGTGTTTTTTGGATGCCCCCGAGCGAAGGTCCGGTAGCCCTTCGTGACATGCTGGGCAATATAGAGAAAGAGACATACAGCTATAAGGGCCAGACCGTCAAACCAGGACAGATTGTGCTCGATTGCGGAGCTCACCTCGGATCGTTTGTGCGCTTTGCCCTGAACAAAGGGGCTGCCACAGTCATAGCCATAGAGCCCTCCGCGCTGAAGGTCGCCTGCCTGCGCAAGACATTCGCGTCTGAAGTGGCACTTGGCCGAGTTCGAGTGGAACAGGTTGGTGTTTGGAGCAAAGAGGACAAACTCTGGCTGGCGGGCGATCCGAGCCTGGTGAACTCGGTTCTGGAAGGCCGACCCGGTGTAGGGCACGGCGAGTGGGTACGGACGCTGCCCATTGACCAACTCGTCAAGGAGTTGAACCTACCCCGGGTCGACTTCATAAAGATGGATATCGAGGGTGCAGAAACCGAGGCGCTAAAGGGTGCCTACCAAACGATCAAGAAGTTTCATCCGTTCTTGGCGATCGGCACCGAGCATACCGCCGATTGGGCAGCGAATACCCGGAGCGTGATCTCGGTGATTCAAGGAACCGGAGTGGAGTACCGCCTCGGCTTCGGCCGCTACGGAAGTCTGCCAAGAAAACCCGCGGCTCCGATGGAGGTATTCTTCTACTGAACGGCTGGCGGACCGAGTCGGAAAAGAGCATACTCGGCGTTTTCGAAAACAACTTCGCGCTGCGGAAACAGAGCGAGGGCGGCTTCGAGCTTCGGCCGCGACTCTTGATGGTGCTTGCTGAGCAACAAATAGTCCGCTTTCATCCTGCGAAAGAACCGAGCATACTGCCCAGCGTCGGTCGATTGCAGAGGGAAGAACAAGCTCGGCCGGTCCGTCAGCAAAGCCAGGTAGCGAGCGCTGTCGCTCACAATCCGGGCCTGGGGATCCGTATGCGTGCGAATGAAGGCGATCGACTCCCGGTAGGTCTGGGTATGGATGCCGTCCTCTAACGGACCCGTGACGGTGCGGTATGCTCCGGGAATTGCTGCCGCCATCGCCAGGGCCGTTCCCAGCGCCAGAAAGCGCCCACCGAGAAAGCGCAATTGCCTCGTCCACAGATCCCGCAGAGCCTCAGAGAGGTACAGGAGATAAAGAGGCATGAGCGGAATCAGGTACCGGGTGTTCCACATCCAGTAGAAGAAAAGCACCCCAAGGTATGCGGCGGCGTACAGGTCCGCCGGCGAAGGTCCCTCGCGGCGCAGCTTGCGGAGGAAGCCCCAGGCGGCGAGCGCGGTGGTCACGGCCCACAGCGCGACGCGCGGCCAGCGTCCGCCCGGGAGGCCGTAGAACAGGGCGAAGCTGCCGCGGAGCAATTCCCGCATGTTGGCCAGGTTGGTGGTCAAATCAAACCGGAACTGCGTGCGCACATAGTTGGAATCGCTGTGCAGCAACAGATTTGATCCGGCGAGCGCGCCCACAAAAACCAGCCCGGCCACGAAGGCGAAGCGGCTGGGGCGGCGGTTGCGCCACAGGTCATAGAGACACAGTCCGAGAATCAGCGCGCCGCCGATCGAGCGGGTGAAGTACGCCGCGGCGGCCAAGGCGCCGGCGGCGAGTCCCCACGGCAGCCAGCCGCTCCGGTCCCGCTCGGTCTGGTAGATCCATTGGATGACGGCAAGTCCGGTGAACGAGACCAGCAGAAACAGCGGCTCGCTGAAGATGTTGTGAATCAGGCCGAGCGGAAAGATGTTGCCGGTGAAAAAGACGCAGGCAAGCAGGGTCCAGCCGGGGCTGAGCCGGGCACGCAGCAGGAAGTAGATCGGGATCAGCGCCAGGGCCAGCAGGAGGCGATTGAAGTCCAGCAGGAAGGGCAGATCCACGCCGCGGGCGGCCACCAGCGGGGTGAGCACCAGCGGCAGCGCCGGCGGAAAAGTTGGGGTGCCTTCCATCCAGGCTTCGTCGTCGTAAACGTAAGGGGTCTTGGCGTAGGGCTGCCCGGTGGCGAGGTTGCGCGCGTGCATGACATACAGCGCCGAATCCCCGCCCCACTGGACGCCCCCGCGCTGGGTGCTTTCAAACAAAAGGAATGCGCTGAGTACGAGCAGCGGCAGGCCGAGCCGCGTGGTCCAAGTGGTTGGCAAACCAGTATTTACCCCCAAGGCTCCCATCCTACCAGCACATCCCGGCGGCGAGCCCGGTAAACTGGAGGGGCATCTACAGGCTGGCGCGGATTTTGCCGAGTCAAAGGAAGGGGACTCAGTTTGACGGAACACGCGATTCTGGACCGGTTTTCGCGTCTGCGGATGCTGGTGGCCGGCGACGTAATGCTCGACCGCTACTGGTGGGGACAGGCGAACCGGCTGTCGCCGGAGGCTCCGGTGCCCGTGGTGCGGATTGAGCGCACGTCGCTGTTGCCGGGAGGCGCGGCGAACTCGGCGGCGAATCTGGTATCGCTGGGAGCGCGGGCCACGCTGGTCGGCGTGATCGGCGAGGACACGGAGGGCGCGGAACTCGGCGCCCTGGCCGAGCGGCTGGGCATCGACCCGAGCGGCCTGGTTCGGACGGCGCGGCCGACCACGACCAAGACGCGGGTGGTGGCGCACCATCAGCATGTGGTCCGGGTGGACGCCGAGGATACGGAACCGGTGGGCGCGGGCGACGGCGGGCGGGTGCGCGCGGCGATCGAGGCGCGGCTGGCCGATTGCGACGGCGTGCTGGTGTCGGACTACGCCAAGGGCGTGATCACGCCGGAACTGCTGCAGCCGGTACTGGCCGCGGCGCGCGAGCGCGGCAAGCCCGTGTTCGTGGATCCCAAGGGCGCGGACTGGAAGCGGTACCTGGGCTGCACGGTGCTGAAGCCGAACCGCCTGGAACTAGGCGTGCTGGCGGGGCGGCCGGTGCGCAACCACGAGGAGACGCTCGAGACCGGGTGCGAGCTGTCGCGCCGTATGCCGGGCACGCGGATCCTGGTGACGGAAGGCGGCGACGGCATGACGCTGTTTCAGGACGGGGCGGCGGTGGAGCGCGAAGTGCCCCCGAAGCAGGAAGTGTTCGACGTAACGGGCGCGGGCGACACGGTGCTGGCGGCGCTGGCGCTGGCGGTGTGCGCCGGGGCGACCTACCGGCAGGCGATGCACGTGGCGGGCGCGGCCGCGGCGCTGGCGATCCGCGTGGTGGGCACGGCGGCGATCGGGCGCGAGGAACTGCGCGCGGCGCTGTCCGAGGAAGTGCCCGCGGCACCGAGGTCCTGACGCGGGCGAATGAACCTCCGTCTTCAGCTCCTGCTCGATCATTACGCCGGCGGCTTCCTGCAGGCCTCGCTGAAGCTGCCGACCATCCTGCTCGGCAAGCTCCTGCGGCGCAGCCACGACCTCTCGGCGTGCAAAGAGATCGCGGTGCTGAAGCTGCTGGGCGGCGGCAGCCTGGTGATCGCCTATCCGGCGCTGGTGGCGCTGAAAGAACTGCCGCACGTGGAGCGGCTGATCCTGGTGACGTCGCCCGCGATCAAGCCGTTCGGCGAGACGCTGGGGATCTTCGACGAGATCGTCGTGATCCGCGACACGTCCCTCGGCTCGCTGGCGGTGGATTCCCTGCGGGCGATCGTGCGGCTGTTCCGCATCGACGCCTTCATTGACCTGGAGATCCACAGCAAGCTGACCACCGTGTTCTCGTTGCTCACCTGCGCGCGCAACCGGGTGGGCTTCTTCACCAGCTTCGCTTTCTGGCGGCGGCACCTGAACACCCACCTGCTGTTCTGCAACATCGCCAACGGCATTTACAACTTCTATGACCAGCTGGCGGCGATCTTCGGCGCGCAGGCCAAGCCCATGGCGGAGTGCATCGCCCGGTTCCGGAAAGAGAAGGGCGCCGGCGAGCCGGACGGACGCCAGGTGCGGATCGCGATGGCGACCACGTGTTCGGGTTTAAGCAAGGAGCGCATGCTGCGGCCCACAGACTGGCCGGAGATCCTGGCGGAGCGGCTGGCGCCGTACGGCGGCAAGCCGGCGGAGGTCCACTTGCTCGGAGCGCCGGGCGACAAGGCGGAACTCGCGGAACTGGGCGCGCTGCTGCAAGGGCGCCTGCCGGAGATCACGATCGTAAACCAGGCGGGCAAAACCAAGCTGGACGAATCGGTGCGTCTGCTGGCGGGGATGGACGAAGTGCTGTGCATCGATTCCGCGCTATTGCATTTCAGCCGTCTGCTGGGGCGGAAGGTGGTCTCGTATTGGGGGCCGACGGATCCGGCGCTGCTGTTGCGCCCGTTTCCCGGGGCGCGCGACGAGGTGCATTACCGGAAGATCGCGTGCTCCCCGTGCGTACACCTGGCGCACCGCGCACCCTGCCGGGGCAACAACCATTGCATGCGGCTGGCGGTGGATCCGGACGCCGAGGTCCCGGAGAATCCGCCGTGGATGTTCCACTAACCGCGCCCGCTGCTTACACTGGAAGTCCCGACATGGATCCTGGCGCCAAGATACTTTCGCTCGAAGCTACGGACGCCTGGGTGGCGGCCCAGCGCGCCGCCGGCAAGCGGATCGGGTTCACCTGCGGGAGCTTCGACCTCATGCACGCGGGGCACGCCCAATACCTCGCCCGGGCGCGCGAGCGGTGCGACGCGCTGCTAGTCGCCGTGAACACCGACGCTTCGGTGGCCAGTTACAAGAATCCGCACCGGCCGGTGAACCCGTGGCGGGAGCGGGCGTATCTGATTGCAGCCCAAGGCGCGGTGGACGCGGTCACGGAACTGGCGGAGCAGCGTCCCCTAAACCTGCTGTTGCGCTGGAAGCCGGAGCTGTATTTGAAGGGCGGGGATTACGCCGCCGGGAGCCTGAAATCGGCCGAGGCCGTCGAGGCCTACGGCGGCGCGGTGGCCGTGATCGCGTCGGATTTCGCTACGAGCACCACCAAGATGCTGGAGCGGATCCGGGTGCTAGAACTGCACGAGCGCCCGTTGCCGGCTCCGGCGGCGGAGGTCCGCGGGCTGGTGCTGCTCGACCGCGATGGCACGCTGATCCGGGATGTCCCGTTCCTGCACGAGCCGGGCAAGGTGGAGTTGCTTCCCGGAGTGGGCGAAGGGCTGCGCCTGTTGCAGGACGCCGGGATGCGCCTGTGCGTGGTGACGAACCAGCAAGGGATCGGGCTCGGCTACTTCACCGTGCAGGACTTCATCGCGGTGAACCAGCAGATGCTGCGGCTATTCGGTCCGCACGGGATCGCGATCCACCGGATCTATTACTGCCCGCACTCGCTAGCCGAGGATTGCGCGTGCCGCAAACCGCGGGGTGCGATGGTGGCGCAGGCGGTGGCCGAGAGCGGCCTGCCCGCGGCGCGGTGCGTGATGATCGGCAACACGGCGGCGGACGCCGCGGCGGCCCAGGCGGCGGGGATCGCGGCGGTGACGCTGGGCGATCCGGAGACGCCGGACTTCGCGGCGGCGGCGCGGCGGGCGCTGGCCCATCTAGGAGAGGCGAGATGAATTCGGCATTGATCGCGGACGCCGCGGCGCGCCTGCGGCGGCACGTGGAGGCGAGCATCGAGACCAAGCAGCGGGTGCTCGCCGAGTGCGAGCCGGCGATCCTGGGGGCGGCGGCGCGGTTCGCCGCCACGCTGGCGGCCGGGAGGAAGATCCTGCTGGCGGGCAACGGCGGCAGCGCGGCGGACGCCCAGCACCTTGCCGCGGAGTTCGTGGGTCGGCTGAGCAGCGCGGTGGAGCGGCAGGGACTGGCGGCGATCGCGCTGACCACGGACACTTCGGCGCTCACGGCGATCGCGAACGACTACGGGTTTGCCCGCGTGTTCGAGCGCCAGGTGGAGGCGCTGGGGTTGCCGGGCGACCTACTGGTGGGGATTTCGACGTCGGGCAACTCAGAAAACATCCTGCGGGCGGTGGCGCGCGCCCGCGAGGCGGGACTTGCCACCATCGGCCTGACGGGCGCGGGCGGCGGCAAGATGGCGGCGGCGTGCGACCTGTGCATCGCGGTGCCTTCGAGCGTTACGCAGTACATTCAGGAGTCGCACATCATGATCGGGCACATTCTGTGCGAGCTGGCCGAGCGGTCGCTCGGCTTCGGAACGGGAGAGACAGCGAAGGCATGAAGCAACCGGTACTGGTGGCAGGCGGAGCGGGCTATATCGGTAGTCACACGGCGAAGGCGCTGCGCGACGCCGGCCGGGTGCCGGTGGCGCTCGACAACCTGGTGACGGGGAATCGCTTCGCGCTGCGGTATGGCCCGTTCGAGGAAACAGCGATCGAGGACGGCGCCCGCGTGGGTGAAATCCTGCGGCGGCACGGCATCGAGACCGCGATCTTCTTCGCAGGTTACATCAATGTGGGCGAGGCTTCCGCGAACCCGGCAAAGTACTACGAGAACAACGTGGTTCACGCGCTGCGCTTTGTGGACGCGGCGCGCGCCAACGGGCTGAAGCACGTGGTTTTCTCGTCGAGTTGCGCGATCTACGGCGTGCAGACGAAGATGCCGATCGCCGAGGACGCGACGGTGAACCCGCTGAACGCCTACGCCGAGTCGAAGTTGTTCTTCGAGCACGCGCTGCGCGACTACGACCGGGCGTACGGGCTGCGGCACGTGAACCTGCGGTACTTCAACGCGGCGGGGGCGGACCCGGCGGGCGAGATCGGCGAGGCGCACGATCCCGAAACGCACCTGATCCCGAATGCCATCTACGCGACGATGGGCAAGGCGCGGCTGAAGATCTTCGGGACGGACTATCCCACGCCGGACGGCACGCCCCTGCGGGACTACGTCCACGTCACGGATCTGGCGGACGCGCACGTGCGGGCGGTGGATTACCTGGAAGCGGGCGGCGCGTCGGACTCGTTCAACCTGGGCGCCGGGCACGGGACCTCGGTGCTGGAAATCGTCCAGCTCGTCGAGGAGATCACCGGGCGGGAAGTGGCTCGCGACATCGGTCCGCGCCGGGAAGGCGACGCCCCCGCGCTGATCGGCGACTACGCAAAGGCCCGGCGGGTGCTGGGCTGGGAGCCCCGGCATTCGGATCTACGTACGATCGTCCAGACCGCCTGGGCCTGGCACGCCAGCCGCGCGTGACGTTTTGCCAACCGGGGCGTCACACGTTAGAATCCCCATCATAGGAGGCGGACATGCGCTTGATTCTCGTGGGAATGGCCCTGACGCTGGCGGCGTGGGGCGCGGCCAAAGACTGGACGGAGGGCGCGCTCAAGGCCCGGTCCTTCAGCAAGATGACGTTCGGCCCGGACGGCACGCTGTTCGTCGGCGACGCAATCGGCGCCCGGATTTACGCCCTCGATCTGGGCGACAAGCAGGCTGCAGCGGTTTCGGCGCCGCTCGAGATCGCCGACATCGAGGCGAAGATCGGGGCTCTGCTCGGCGCGGATGCCAAGGACGTGCTGATCCACGACCTGGCCGTGAACCCGGTGTCGAAGAACGCGTACCTCACGGTCTCGCGCGGCCGGAAGAACTTCACGAAGCAATGGACGCTCGCCAACGACGCGGCCAACGCGAACGTGCTGCTCCGCATCACGCCCGCCGGGGCCATCGACGAGGTGAAGCTCGACAAAGTGAAGCACACCTGGGTGGATATCGCCAATCCGATCGCGGAGGGTAAGCCCGCGGCGTCGTGGAAGAAGGCGCCAGAGTCCGAGCGCGCGGACGCCGTGAGCGACATGCGGTTCGTCAACGGCAAGCTGTATGTCGCGGGGCTCTCGAACGAGGAGTTCGCGTCGACGATGCGCGTGTACGACTACCCGTTCACGGCGGGCGCGGCGTCGGTGCGGCTGGAGGTGTACCACGGCGCGCACGGCAAGTGGGAGACCGAGAGCCCGGTGCGGAGCTTTCTGCCCCAGACGATCCAGGGCAAGCCGTACCTGCTGACGTCATACCTCTGCACGCCGGTGACGCTGTTCCCGGTCGACGAGCTGAAGGATAAGGCGCACGTCAAGGGAACGACGATCGCGGAGCTGGGCTTCGGGAACTTCCCCGTGGACATGGTGGCCTACCAGCAGCAAGGCAAGAGCTACGTGTTGATCGTGAACAGCACGCGGGGGCTGATGCGGATCTCGGCCGAGGAATTGGCGAAACCGCACGCGGCGATCACGAAGGCGGTGGAGCAAGGCGCCGGCGCCAAGTTCGAGCAGGTGCGGGGACAAGGAGTGCTGGCCGCCGAGAATTTCGGCGACAAGCACCTGCTCGTGCTCCAGCGGAACATCTACACCGGCACTCTGGCGCTGACGACGTGGGCGCTCAACCGGTTCTAGGAGCGTGCCGAAAGCGAGGGCGCTTGCCGCTGCCTGACGGTTGCGGCCCGGTTTCGGGCAAAGGCTGGATTCGCGTTCTGGCGCTCGGGCACGCGCTGGCGAGCTTGGCGGCGGCGCAGGTGACCCTGCGCTACGACCCGAGCGGCGTCGTCGAGGCTCGCGGACTCCAGGCTCCGGCGGGCGAGCCTCCCGAGCAAACACTGCGCGTCTACTTCGGCGCGGCGGACACACCGATGCTTGGCGAGTACACCTTCACCGGCGGCGTGCTGCGGTTCCGTCCCCGCTATCCCTTTCTGGGCGGGCAGGAGCACCGGGCGGTGTCCGGCTCCGTCGAACTGCGCTTCACGCCCGAAAGCGAGCCGGCAGCCCCGGCCGCGCGCGTAACGGGCATCTCGCCAGCGCTCGCCGTGGTGCCGGCGAACCTGCTGCGCCTCTACGTTCACTTCTCGCGGCCGATGCGCCGCGCCGGCATCGGCCGGCATATCCGGCTGGAGACGGCGGGCGGCCAGCCGGTGGAGGCGGCGTTTCTCGAAATGGACGACGGGCTGTGGGACCCCGGCGGGCGGCGGCTGACCGTCTTCTTTCACCCGGGGCGGATCAAGCGGGGGCTCGCTTTGGGGAACCGGCTCGGCCTGCCGCTCCGCGCGGGCGAGCGCTACCGGCTGGTGGTGGCCGCGGACGCGCGGGACGAAGAGGGCCAGCCGCTGGAGGCGGCCTTCCGGCACGAATTCGCCGCGGGACCGCCGGACCGGGAGTCCCCGGACCCCAGTTCCTGGCGCATCGAGCCGCCCCCGGGCGGGTCGCGCGCGCCGCTGGTGGTCACCTCGCCGGAGCCGCTGGACGAGGCGCTGTTCGCCCGGCTGGTGACGGTGGCCGACGTGGCGGGGTCCGCACGGGTGGATCCCGATCTGCGGGTGTGGCGCTTCACGCCGGCCGTGCCCTGGGCCCCGGGGGAGTACCGACTGGAGATCGCGGCCGAACTCGAGGACCTGGCGGGGAACCGTCCCGGACGGCGGTTCGACGAACCCGCCGCGGCGGATGGATCGCGGCGCGAAGCGCGCGCCGCGACCCGGGCTTTTCGGATCCGTTAGGAACCGGAAAGTGCGCCGCCGGCGTCTAGAAAGGTAAGCCGCGCGCCGATGGGAGATAATGAGGCGCAGGCGGTACGCGAATAGAAAGAGTGTGGCATGAAGCATAGCTGGGCACTGCTCGCGCTGCTGGCGGCGCCGGTCCTCTCGGGTCAGCCGCCGAAAGCGGGCAAAGTCGAGACATTCAAACTCGCCGACGTGAAACCGGGCATGAAGGCGGTGGCCTGGACCACGTTCACCGGCATCCAGCCCGAAGAGGTCCCGATCGAAATCATCGGGGTGTGGAAGAACGCTTTCGGCCCGCGCCAGGACGTGATCCTCGGCAAGATGGGCGGCAAGGCGGAACGGACCAACGTGGCGGGCGGGATGTCGGGTAGCCCGGTGTACATCGATGGCAAGCTGGTGGGCGCGGTCTCGCTGAGGATGAGCGTGTTCTCGCCGGACGCGATTTGCGGCATCACGCCGATCGACCTGATGCTCGAGATCAAGGACTTCGACGACTCGAAGCCGTCGGACGCGCGGACCCCGGATCAGGCGCCTGCGCGGCGCGCTGCGCAACTGCCCGGCGACCTGCTGGCGCGGGTGGTGAGCGCGGGCGGCCTGGCGCCCGGCGAGCCCCAGCCGTTGCTGACCCCGATCGAAACGCCGCTGGTGTTCTCCGGGTTCGCGGAAAAAGTGCTGCGCGAGTTCGATCCGCTGTTCCGGCAGATGGGTTTGCGCGCGGTGCAGGGCGGCGGCGCGGCGGGCGCGACGGGATCGCCCAAGCCGGTGGCGGGCTGGGAGTCCGCGCTGAAGCCGGGCGAGCCGGTTTCGGGGTTGCTGGTCTCGGGCGACATGTCGGTGACCGGCATGGGCACCGTAACGTACAACGACGGCAAGCGGGTGCTTGCGTTCGGACATCCTTTCTTCAACCTCGGACCCGTCAGCATGCCGATGGCGAAATCCGAAGTGATCATGGTGCTGGCGTCCAGTTTCCAGCCGAACAAGTTCGGCAACGCGACGGACATCGTCGGCGCGCTGAAGCAGGACCGCCACTCGGGGATCCTGGGCGAGCTGGGTGCGGCCGCGGAGATGATCCCGGTGGACGTGACGGTGCGGTCCTGGACGGGCGAGAACACGGTGCGCAAGGAAAAGAAGCTGCACTTCAACGTGTTCGTCCACCAGAAGTGGACGCCGTACCTGATGATGCTCACGATGTTCAATTCGCTCGAAGGATTGAACGACCACGCCGACGACACGACCTACCGGCTGAGCGGCAACGTCGAGGTGCAGGGCTCCTCGCCGTTGAGCCTGGCGACAATGCTGGCGCCCAGCGACGCGCCGGCGCCGCCGACGATGGTGCTCGCCGGGTGGTGGGCCGACCGGTTCAACCGGCTGTTCGCGAACGCGACCGCCATGCCCCAGGTGAAGCGCGTGAACGCCGTGGTGGACCTGCTGCCGGAGCGGCGGCAGGCGGCGATCGCCAACGCATGGGTGGCCGACAGCGAGGTGCGGGCGGGCGAGGAAGTGCCGGTGACGGTGTTCCTGCGGCCGTACCGGGGCGAGACGATCCGGCGCACGGTAAGCCTGAAGGTGCCGGCGAACTTTCCGAAGGGCCAGCACCGTATTCTGGTCAGCGACTCCGAGACGCTGAACCGGATGCAGTCGATGGCCGGGTTCGTCAACCGCGCGTCGCTGGGGCTGAACCAGACGGTGTCTCTCATCAATCAAGAGCGCGCGAACAACCGGCTGTTCGTCTCGCTGGTGGAGAACCAGCCGACGGCCTACGTCGAGGACAAGGAACTGCCGAGCCTGCCGGCGAGCGTGCAGAACGTGCTGCAGGCGGGCCGCAGCGCCACCGCGAACCTGGTGCGCTCGCCGGAAACGGCGCGCGAGATGGCCGCGATCCCGTTCGAGTTCGTCGTGACCGGCAGCCAGTCGCTCCGGATCACCGTTAAGTAAACCCTGACATGAAACCGATCCATATCGCCGCGGCGCTCGCCGCCGCTCTGCCCGCCCTTGCGGGCGAAACCCAATACTGGCAACAGGCGTCGCTCGCCGACTTCGCCAAGGGCACTGTGAGCAAGCTGTCGGTGGCGAGCGACGGGCGGCTGCGCCTCGCCCCCGCGCTCACGGAACTGCTGGACGCCGGGACGCCCTATCTCTGGGCGCTGGCGCGCGACGCGCAGGGCAACCTCTACGCCGGGGGCGGCACTTCCGGCAAGGGATCCTCGAAGCTGTTCCGCATCGACGCGCGCGGACAGTCCCGCACGCTAGCGGAGCTGGATGGGCTGCTGATTCCGGCGATCGCGATCGACGCGCGGGACCGCGTGTACGCGGCAACGTCGCCGGACGGCAAGGTATACCGCGTCGATTCTTCCGGCAAAGCGGAGCTGTTCTACGATCCCAAGGCGAAGTACATCTGGGCGCTGGCGTTCTCGCGCACGGGCGAGCTGTTCGTCGCAACCGGTGAACCCGGCCAGATCCACCGCGTGGGCGCCGACGGCCGCGGGTCGCTGTTCTATGACTCGGGCGAGACGCACGTGCGCTCCCTGGCCCTCGACGGCGCCGGCAACCTGATCGCCGGCACCGATCCGAACGGGCTGGTGATCCGGGTAAGCCCGGCGGGCGAGGGCTTCGTGCTGTACCAGACGGCGAAACGCGAAGTTACGGCGGTGGCCGTGGGCCGGGGCGGTTCGATTTACGCCGCCGCCACCGGCAATCGCCAGGCGGCGCCGCTGCCGTTGCCGCCCACCGCACCCGTGCCGGTGCCGTCACCCGCCCCGGGAGGCGGACAGCGTCCGGGCGCGCCCGCGCCGGTGCCATCGCCCGCGCCGCAGTTGATCCTGCCGCCCACCGTAGCCGGCGGATCCGAGGTGTACCGCATCGCCCCGGATGGCGACGCGCTGCGCGTCTTTGCCGACGGCTCCGAGATCGTGTACGCGCTGGCCTTCGACAGCGCCGGCAAGCCTCTGCTGGGTACGGGAAACGACGGCCGGATCTACCGGCTGGACTCGGACTTCGAGTTCACGCGGCTGCGGTCGCTCGCGCCCACGCAGATCACGGCGTTCGCGGCGAGCGGCGACACTTTGTACGCCGCCACCGGCAACATCGGCAAGGTGTTTCGCCTGGGACCGGAACTCGAGAGCGAGGGTTCGATCGAAAGTGATGTACTGGACGCCGGCGCCTTCGCCACGTGGGGACGGCTGGCCTGGAAGGGCGAGGGCAATGTCCGGTTCGAGACGCGGACCGGCAATCTCACGCCGCCGCAAAAGAACTGGAGCCCGTGGGCGCCGGTGACGCTGGCCGAGGCTAGCGGTCGCATCGGCTCGCCCGCGGCGCGTTTCGCGCAGTTTCGCGCGGTGCTGACGCGGGACACGAAGGCGCCGGAAGTCCGCGTGGTTGAGATCGCGTACCTGCCGAAGAACACCGGGCCGCGCGTGGAGGAGATCGACATTCCGCAGGCGAATTACAAGTTCCCTGCCCCTTCGGGGTCGTCGCTTTCGAGCTCGAACAGCCTGAGCCTGCCGCCGCTCGGGCGGCGGAATCAGCCGCGGCCAGCGGCTTCCAGCGCGCCCGCGGCCCCCACGGTGACCTCTCCGTCGATGACCGCGGCCAAAGGGTGGCAGGGGGTCCGGTGGCTGGGGGTGGATCCGAACGGCGATGCGCTCACGGCGAAAATCGAGATGCGCGGCGTGGCGGAGTCCACCTGGAAGCTGCTGAAGGACGGCGTGAAGGAGCACTATTACAGCTTCGACACCACCACGCTGCCGGACGGCGAATATGTCTTCCGCGTCACCGTCAACGACGCGGCGGACAACCCGCCCGACCAGGCGCTGAGCGCCGGGCGCGAGAGCGAGATCTTCTGGATCGACAACACGCCGCCCGCGATCTCCGGCCTGGCGGGATCCGCAAACGGGAATCGCCTGGAAGTGACCTGGAAAGCCCGCGACGCGCGCAGCGTCATCGTCAAAGCCGAGTATTCGGTGAACGGCGGCGAATGGCTGGTAGTGGAACCGGCGGGGCGCGTGTCGGACTGGAAGGAACTCGACTACCGGCTCTCGCTCGCGCGCCCGGCGGGCGAGGTGACCATCGCCGTGCGGGTAACGGACGAGTACGATAACCAGAGCGTCGACAAGGTGGTGGTCCGCTAGTGGATTCCTTTGCCCCGGCCGAACAGCGCCGGCTGCGCGCGCTGCGCCGGCCTCGCGACATCCAGAAATTTCTGGACGACCTGGACTACAACCTGGAGCCCGGCGGCATCACGTGCCTGTCGCCGCGCCAGGTGCTGCGGCATGGCCGCGCACACTGCATGGAGGGCGCGATGCTGGGCGCGGCGGCGCTGCGCCAGCTCGGCTATCCGCCGCTGATCGTGGACCTCGAAGCAGTGCGCGATTCCGACCACGTCATCGCGGTCTACCGCGTGGACGGTCACTGGGGCGCGGTCGCCAAAAGCGATTACTCCGGCCTGCGGAGCCGCGAGCCGGTGTACCGCACCATCCGCGAACTGGCGCTGTCGTACTTCGAGCACTATTACAACCCGCGCGGCGAAAAGACGCTGCGCGCGTTCTCGCGGCCGGTGGATCTGACGCGCTTCGACCGCCGCCAGTGGATGACCTCGGAAGAGGACGTCTGGTTCGTGCCTGAATACCTGTGCGAGATTCCGCACCAGCAGATCGTGACGCGGACGATGGAAAAGCGACTGGCGCGCATGGACCGCCGGTTGTATGCGGCGGGGCGGCTGGGCGCGCAGACCTAGCCCACCAGCAGCTTCCGCATCCAGCGGTGGATCGTTCCGTAGGGCGGCCGGATCGCCCCGCCCGCTCCGGAAACCGTGCGCACGAAAACCGGCTTCAGCTTCGAGAACGTCTCAAAACCCTCCCGGCCGTGGTAGCAACCCATCCCCGAAGCGCCCACGCCGCCGAACGGCAGGTTCTCATCGGCGACATGGACCAGCGTGTCGTTCACGCACAGGCTGCCCGAGATGGTCCGCCGCGCCACTTCGTCGCGCACCGCCGAACTCCGCGTGAACAGATACAGCGTCAGCGGGCGCGGGCGCGCGTTGATGTAGCCCAGCGCTTCGTCGAACGCCTGGTACGTCTTCACGGGCAGCAGCGGACCGAAGATCTCGTCCTGCATCACCGCCAGGTCATCCGGCGGATCCAGCACCAGCGTCGGCGCCAGCTTGCGCCCGCCGGCTTCGGCAAACAGCGGCACCGTCTCCACGCCCCGCGCGGCGATCTCGTCCAGATACCCGCGCAGCCGCCCGTAATGGCGGTCGTTGACGATCGCCGTGTAGTTCTCATCGGCGGTGCCACGCGGATAGAACTGGCGCGCGGCGGCCCGCAACGCCTCGATCAGTTCCGCGCGCTTCGCCTGCGGCGCCAGCACGTAGTCCGGCGCAATGCACGTCTGACCCGCGTTGAACACTTTACCGTAGGCGATGTCGGCGGCGGCCTTGCCGAGGTCCGCGTCCGCGGCGACCAGCGCCGGCGACTTGCCGCCCAGTTCGAGCGTCACCGGAGTGAGATTCTCCGCGGCGGCGCGCATCACCGCGCGTCCGACGGAGGTGGATCCCGTGAACAGCAGGTGGTCGAACGGCAGGGACGCGAACGCGCGGCCGGCTTCGGCGTCGCCCGTGATCACGGCGACGTGGTCCTCGGCAAACACCTCGCCCAGCAGCCGGCGCAACAGCTCCGACGTCGCGGGCGTAAACTCGCTCGGCTTGATCATCACGCGGTTGCCGGCGGCGAGCGCTGCTGCCAGCGGCCCCAGGGCCAGCAGCACCGGATAGTTCCACGGCGAAATGATCCCCACCACGCCGAGCGGCTGCGGCTCGATCCACGTCTTGGCGGGTGCGAGCGTCAGCGGGACATCCCTGTAGCGGCGGCGCATCCAGCCGCCCAGATTCGCCCGCGCGTTCTTGATCGCTTCGCGCGTGGTGTAGATCTCAGCGAAGATCGTCTCCTGCTTGGAGCGGCACGAGAAGTCCCGGTCTACGGCCTCGATCAGCGCCTCCTGGTGACGCATCACGGCCGCATCCAGCCGCGCCAGGTTTTCGCGGCGCGCGGCGGCTTCGGGGAAAGGATCGGCGAGCGCAGCCGCGCGCAGGCGGGCGTGCGTGGCGCGAAGGTCAAGGGCGGGCGCGGCGGTGGTCATGCTGCCCGTATTCTATCCCGCCGGTCAGCGGACGTCGATGATCGCGGGCTCGCGCACCGTGCGGCTCGCGCCGCCGAACAGGCGGTCGAGCGCGCGCTGCCGGTGGCGGAAGATCCCGAGCAACTGGCGTCCGATCATCGCGGCATGCGCCGTCCGGCCCAGTGGCCCGAACGGGACAATGTACTCCACCCGGTCGCCGGCCAGTACGCCTTCCGGCGTCTCGCGGAAGGTGTGCAGGTGCCGCCACAGCAGATACGGGCCAGCCAGTTGCTCGTCGACGAAACGATACGGCGGCTCGTAGTGCGTGATCGCGGTCTTCCAGTACATCGGGAGCCCCATCCAGCGGATGCGGTACTCGATCTCCGCGCCTTCGCGCATGGCGATCGGTCCCGGGGTCGTGATCTGGAAGTTCAGCCAAGGCGGCGTGATCTCGGCCAGGTTCTCCGGACGCTCGAAGACCGCGAACGTGCGGTCGAGCGACAGCCCGGTGTACATTTGGCAGCGCAACTCATAGCGCCGCAGGGAGCGCGGCAGCTCGCCGGTGGCGGCCTGGGCCGCGGGACTCGGAACTCGCTCGATGGTGGTCAGCATCTTCTACCTCTCGAGGATCCGCCGCTGCTCCGGCGTGAAGCGGCAGTGCGCCGGCGGGGCAACTGCCACACCCAGCTTGCGCAAATTCGCCCGCGCGTCGTACTGGCACGGGTCGATGGCGAGCGCGCGCTCGAAATCGGCGCGCGCGGCGTCCCGTTGCTCCAGCGAGAACAGCGCCACGCCGCGATTGTTCAGCGCGCGAGCCGACCCGGGCTCCGCCGCCAACGCTCGTCCGAACGCCTCCAAGGCCAGCTCCGGACGGTTCGTCTCCAGGTAGATCCTCCCTTCCTCGGATGCCACCGCGGGATCGTCCGGGGCAAACTTTTTCGCTTCCGCAAGCGTCGCCAGCGCCGCGTCAGGACCTTCGACACGGGCCAGTTGGATGCGGGGCCGCAGCTTCCCTGGCGCGAGACGCACGGCCTCGGACCACAGTGCCGCCGGCGACGTCCACAGCCGGGTTTGCACCACCCCGAGCACAGCCCAGAAGAGCAGCGGCAGCGCCAGCGCGCGGCCCCGGATGTTCAGCGTCAGCAGGCCGAAGCCCGCGGCGAAACTCGTCAGCGGCAGGTACATCCGGCGGTCCGCCGCCAGGTCCGCCGCGGGCAGGATCGAAGAACTCGGCAGCAGCAGCAGCCACCCGCCGAGCAGCCAGACCAGCTCCCAGCGCCTGCGGAGCCGCCACAGGACCACCGCCAGCGCCGCCAGCAGGCCCCAGAGTCCCAGGCCGATCGCGGCGCTGGGGCGCGCGATCTCCGGGTCGACGCTCAGCCCCAGGGGAATCGCGAGCTGTCCGGTGTAGCGAAGGATCACGGAGCTTTGCGCCAGGAAATAGTCGAGCGGCGAAATCCCCGCGCCGAAGCCGGACCCCGCGCCCGGGGTGACGCGCGTCGCCCAGATCACCCGCAGGCCCAGCGCGACGGTCAGGCTTACCATACCGGCCAGCGGGCGCCAGCGGATGGCACGCCCGCGTGCGGCATCGAGCAACAGCAGGAACAGCGGAAACGCCGCGCACTCTTCTTTCGCCAGCAGCGCCGCACCGTACCACGCGAACGCGGATCCGGGCCGGTCCGCCAGCCACGCGCGCAGGGACAGCAGGCACCCCAAGGTCATCAGGAGCGTCGAGCGGGCGAAGACGTAGTTGACGGCCTGCGCGTTCAGAGGGTGCACCGCGAAGAGCGTCGCGGCGACCAGCGCTGCGCGCGCCCCGAGCGGCTTTTCCAAGGTCCGGTGCAGCACGAAAACACACGCGAGGTGCAGGGCGAGGCTCACCGCGTGCCACGGCGCCGGACTGCGTCCGCCGGCTTGGTAGCTCGCCCAGAAGCTCAGCCAGGTCAGCGGCCGGGTCTGGCTGAGCGCGAGGCAATCCAGCCAGCCGCCGGGCGTGACGATTGCGGGGTCCTGGAACAGCGCGTGGTCGTCGAAGTGGAAAGCGCCGCCCAGCGACAGCCCGTACACGGCGAGCGCCGCCGCCAGCGGCAGCCAGCGAATCACCGCCGCGCCTCGAGGATCCTCTCGAAGGAGCCGAGCCGCAGCTCCGCGACCGACAAGCCCGTGAGACCCGGCAGTTCGTCAAGGGAGAACGCGCCGCAGGACGCTCCCCGCAGGAAGAAGTTCAGCAGGCCCTGGCCGGTAGCCGCGTCATCGAACATGCCCCCGACGCGGGTGGCCTGCGCGGCGCGCTCCAGGAAGTTCCGCAGGCGTTCGCTCGCCGCGGCGACCCGGCTGTCGTAGAACGCGTAGACGGCGGCGTAGCGCGAAACGAGCTGCGCGGGGTGCAGGTCCCAGCTTTGGAAGAAGCCCGCGCGCATCGCCGCGGAGACGTGCTCGAAATGGAGCCGCCAGGCCTCGGCCACGGCCTCGCCGATCGGGAGGAAGTTCGTCGCCCCGTCCGCGACCCGCACGCGAGTGCCCGCGAACGCGGCCTGCATCCACCCGCGGGCGAAGTCGCACGCCGGGTGTCGCAGGTCCTGGTCGGCCGCCGCGATCCCCAGGGCCGCGGTGTAATCGTAGGCGCCGAAATGCGCCGCGGCCAGGCGTCCGCCCGCCGCCCCGGCACACTCGCGCAACGCGAACAGGCACTGCGGCGTCTCCACCATGATCTCGAGGCGCGCCGGGCAGTGCAGCTCGTCGAGGAGTTGCGTCCAGTAGGCGACGTCCGCCGCGCCGGCCACCTTGGGGATGGTCACCACGAAGTTGCGGGGCAGCGCGCCCGCCTCCGCAAGGAAGAGGCGCAGCGTCCGCTCGCCGCGCGGCGATGCCTTGGGCCGGATACCGATCCACGCGGGCAGCGAACCCGCGTCCGCGCCCGCGCGCAACTCGCGCGCGACCTGCACGGCGTGCTGGTCTTCCTCCGCGTCCGCACGAAAGCCGTAGCCGTCTTCGAAGTCGATACGCTGGTCCTCGACGGGTTCGGCGGCGAGCTTGGCGGCGACGCGCTCCCGCACGCGGACCGCGCGATCCTCCGGCAGGCCGAAGAGCGCCGCGAAGGACGCCGGCTCCGGCGCGTGCTTCTCCAAGGCGGCGCGCGCCAGGTCCCCCAGCTTGCGGGCGGCGTTCGCCCGGAAAAGATGCGCGCCGCCGTAGACGACGTGCACCGGCTCGCGTGGATTCTCGGCCATCGGCAAACGCTATTATGTGGGTTCGCCGCAGGCCATGCCAAATCCCACGCCCTCGAAACAGGTTCCGCGACCGAAGACCGCCGCCGACCGCGCGAAGCGGCTGGAACGGATCCTCGCCGCGCTCGACCAGCGCTACCCCGCCGTCACCTGCGCTTTGCACCACCGCAACGCCTGGGAACTGCTGGTGGCGACCATCCTCTCCGCCCAGTGCACCGACGAGCGGGTGAACAAGGTGACGCCCGGGTTGTTCGCGAAGTACCCGCGCATCGAAGACCTCGCACACGCCTCGCAGGAAGAGGTGGCGCGCGAGATCCGCTCCACGGGGTTCTTCAACAACAAGGCGAAGAACATCCGCGGCGCCGCGCAGACGATCCTCACGAAGTTCGGGGGAGAGATCCCGCGCGAAATCGAGCAGTTGACCACGGTGCCGGGCGCGGCGCGCAAGACCGCCAACGTCGTACTCGGCACGTCCTTCGGCATTGCCTCGGGTGTCGTGGTGGATACGCACGTTACGCGGATCGCCAACCGGCTGGACCTGACGAAGCACCAGGACGCCGTCAAGATCGAGCAGGACCTGATGAAGCTCCTGCCGCGGGACCGCTGGATCCGGTTCTCGCACCAAGTGATCCACTTCGGACGCGAGATCTGCGTGGCGCGGAAACCGAAGTGCGCGGAGTGCCCGCTCGACTCCGTTTGTTACGCCAAGGACAAGGCGATCGCCGGCTGAGTCAAGACGTGAGCTTTCGCAGGATGTGGGCGGCCAGAAATCGCGGATCTCACGGTGGCGCGGGACCGGTTGCGAAACACCGGTCTTGGGATTCCTGTACCAGTCGTGCCTCCCACCATGGCGGATCAGCAAGCACCCGGCAGCTTCGAGCCGCCGGATCAGATCGGTGCGTTTCATCCCACGGGCAACTCGGCCACCCGCCGCAACCCAGGGATATCGCCGCTGGTGAGGTCTCGATAGAGGTCGCGGAGATGGACCTGCAGGTCCTCGAGAGACTCACCCTGAGTCAGATAGTCGGGGAAATCTTCGAAGTATCCGAGCCACATCTCGCCGTCTTGCCAGTGGATGTAGCGCGCGGTCGCCATTGGTCGATCTTAGCGCGGCGTTGCCCGCCGTGCAGCAGCTTATTTCTCGGGCTGCCCGAGGTGCAGCCCTTTGTGAATCGCGTACAGGGCCAGCTCCAGGCGATCCGAGACGCCGAGCTTGTCGAAGATGTTGTGCAAATGGTTCTTCACCGTCTGCTCGCTGATGAACATCTTCTCGGCCATCTCCTTGTTCTTGTAACCCTGCGCCACCAGCGCGACGATCTCGCGCTCGCGCGTCGACAGCGGGCTCCGCTCGCGCGCCTTGCCGCCGCCCGCGCCGCCGCTGCCTTCCTGGCCCGTCGAGAACTGCCGCATCACCGCCGCGGTCGTGTGCGAGTCCAGCCAGATCTCGCCCGCCTGCACTTTGCGGATGCTCTTGACGATCAGCTCCGGCGCCGTCTGCTTCAGCACGATACCCGAGCAGCCGAGCTTCATCGCCTGGACGAACTCGTTCTTGTCCTCCGAGGCGGTCAGCACGATCACCCGCGTCCGCTTGTTGCTCTGCTGCAGGCTCTGCAGCGCTCCCAGGCCGTCGAGGTTCGGCATCCGCAGATCCAGCAGCAGGATGTCGGGATCCAGTTCCTGGACCCGCTCCAGCACCTCCCGCCCGTCCGAGGCCTCGCCGACAATCTCAAAGTCATCTTCGAGCGCCAGCAGCTTCTTCAAGCCGTCCCGCACGATCGGGTGATCGTCGGCCAGCAGTATTCGAATCTTCTTGTTCGCGTTCTCCACGGCAACCAACCGTTCCGGCCCACTTGTCTCTGCTTCGCTCATGAGCCCCTTTGCTATCGTTCGTCCCGATTCTAGACGGTTCTAGTACCCTCTGCAATTTCGCTTGCCCTTAGTACTATGTCCCGTTTCCACTTATTTCTGTCCTAGGGTCACCTTAGGCGCACGCTCTACGCAGGAACCGCCCGGCCGGGCTCGCGGCAAGTCTTATCCTATCAGGGTCTTTCCTTTCCCGGGAGACACCGTCCCGCCCGCCACCCCTGGAATATGACACTGCCGATGGGATATGACTGTTCTGTCCCTAGCCCTCCGCTTAGAGTAGAAACATGGAGTCCATCTATTGGGTCCTGTGCTGGCTGTGCCACCGGACCTGCAAGCATTGTTACGACGACCGCTTCCGGCCCTATTACGGCCCGCAACTGGACTCCGTGGTCGACCAGGCGCGCCGCGCGTTTCCGCGCATCGTGGAAAACCTGCCGGAGTCCATGACGTTTCTCGAAGGTCCGAACCTTGCGCCGCAGAAGGGCCGGATCATCCTGGCGGGCGGTGAAGTGCTGCTCGATCCGGTGCGCGAGCCGATCCTCTATCCCACGCTAGACCTGCTGCGCCGGAAGTACGGGTCCGGGGTGTCGCTGATCGTACAGACTACGGGGGATCTGGTGACGCCCCGCATCGCCGCGGAGCTGGTCGAGCACGGCGTTGACATGATCTCCGTCTCGGGGATCGACTCGTACCATGCCGGCTTGGAAAGCGCTGCGGCTCAGGAGGCTTTGGTTGCCCGCCTGACCTCGACCTTCGAGGCGTTGGGCATGGTCCGGTTCGCTAATCAGCCCGGGTTCGTCCGCTTGGGCGATTCCGGGGAGCGTTATTACAGTTTCTTCGGGGCCCAGCCGGATTCCTGGATCGGGAAGCTCTGGCCGCGCGGGCGGGCTCAGCAGAACGAACTCTCCACCGCCACGCTGGCCGACAACTTCTGTAACGCATGGTCGGGCGGTCTCAACTTCCTGAATACGGCCCGGGCGGGATCGGAAGTTTCCATCGAGCCGGACGGCCGGGTCTATCCCTGTTGCATGAAGACCGCCCTGGCGGTCGGGAACGCCGCCGAGGAGCCGCTGCTGGCCATCCTGGACCGGCTCCGCGGGAACCCGGTCTACGAAGCGATCAGCGCGGGCGAGCCGCAGCGGATGGGCATCGCGCACGGCTGGAGCGAGGCAAAGTTCCTGGAGCGATCTGCGACCCGGCTACCCTCGGGACGCACGTATCAAAACTTGTGCGTTGGTTGCGACGCCTTCCACCGCGAGGTTCTTGGCGGAGAAGTTCCGCAATTAGTGCAACTTACCGTCTGATCCAGAATATCTGATCGCGCCCATCCGGAAACCTGCCTTGACTCCGGCGGCACGGGGTCGTAACATTCTCCAAACTCGCTTTTCCTAGGAACAGCGGTCGGGAGGACTATGCTCAGGCTGGGATTTCTTGCCATCGCCGGGATTTTGACCCTTGGCGTCTTCGATCAGGCGTCCGCGCAAACGGCAACGTTACGCGGTACGGTAACAGACCAAAGCGGCGCGGTTATGGGCCAGGCGAAGGTCACGCTCCGCAACGTCGGCAAGGGCTGGGTCCGCACCGCCACGACGTCGGAGGGCGGCGACTACGTCTTCACCCAGATCCCGCCGGAAACCTACACGCTCCTGGTGGAGCAGACCGGTTTCGTGGGCGAGGAACGCAAGGACGTCGTGCTGCAGGTGAACCAGGAGGTCCGCATCGACTTCGCGCTGAAGGTCGGCTCGACCTCAGACAAGGTGGTGGTGGAGGCGGCGGCGCCGCTGGTACAGTCCGAGAACGCAACCACCGGCGCGGTGGTCGAGGAGCGCAAGATCAAGGAACTGCCGTTGAACGGGCGCGAGTTCTGGCAACTGGCACAGCTTTCGCCGATGGTAATGACGCCGACGCAGAATTCGAGCCTCGGATTCCGGGGCGGCTTCAACGTCGCGGGTTCGGCCGAGTTGAACAACGCGTTCATCATGGACGGCATCGACAACAACGACCAGACTACGGGCCAGCCCACGCACCGGCCCAGCGTCGACGGCATCCAGGAGTTCAAGGTGCTGACGGGCATATATCCGGCGGAGTACGGCCGGCAGTCCGGCGGGCAGATCGTCATCACGACGAAATCCGGCACGAACGAAATCCACGGCACCGCGTTTTACTTCCACCGCAACGACAACCTGGACGCGCGCAACTTCTTCAATCCCGGCGCGCTGCCGGAGCTGAAGCGGCACCAGTACGGCGCCTCGGTGGGCGGACCGGTTTTCAAGAACCGGACGTTCTACTTCGGCACGTATGAGGCCCTGCGGCTTGGGGAGGGCGTTGCCCAGTTGCGCTCGGTGCCGACCGACCGCATGTGGACCGGCGACCTCTCCGAGCTGAACAAGGTGATTCGGGATCCGCGCGGCGGCAACTTCGCGAACGCACGCATTCCCTCCGACCGTCTCGACCAGACCAGCCTGAAGTTCCGGCCCTTCTGGCCCAAGCCCAACCTGCCGGGCGCGCTCAACAACTACGCCTTCGTCGGCACTCGGACGTCCGACGTCGACCAGTTCTCCGGACGGGTCGACCACCGTTTCTCGGACAAGGATTCGCTTTACGGCAGCTACCAGTTCAGCCAGCGCGAGAACGTCGAACCGTCGAACGCACTATGCTCGAACCGCGGTTTGCCGCTCTTTTCCTGCACCGAGCCCGAGCGGACCCAGATCTTCTCTCTGGTGCAGATCCACGCCTTCACGCCGGGCCTCTTGAACGAGTTCCGGATCGGCTTCAACCGGATCCGCACGAACCGGTTCCAGGATGACCGGGAACTCGGCGACATCGTCCGCCAGATCGGCATCCAGGGTCTGCCCACCACCGACTTCTTCAACGGCGGCGTACCTCAGGTTTCGGTAACCGGCTTCGCCACGATTGGCGGACCCACCAACCTGCCGCAGGGCCGCCGGGTGACTAACTACAACCTCGTCAACGGAACCACTTGGGTGAAGGGCCGCCACACCATGAAAGGCGGCATCGACTACAAGAAATACCTTTTCAACAGCTTCTTCACCAGCTTCGGCCGAGGCGCCTTCACCTTTAACGGGCAGTTCACCGGCGACGGCCTCGCCGACTTCCTCATCGGAGGACTGCGCCAGACGCAGCGCCAACCCGGCGAGCCGTTCAACAACATCTACAACTTCTCCCTCGGGGCGTACTTCCAGGACGACTGGCAAATCTCGAGGAAGTTGACCTTGAATTTGGGCCTGCGCTACGACTACAACCAGCCGATCCTGGAGCGCGTGGACAAGAACGCCAGCTACGATCCGAAGACCGGCAACATCGTCGTCGCCGACGGCCGCTTGGTCAACACGACGGGCGGACAGTTGGTGAACGCCGGCAACTCGACGCTCGGCCGCCAGATGTGGCGTCCGGATCGCAACAACTGGGCGCCGCGGGTCGGCATCGCGTACCGGCCCTTCGGCGATAACAATACCGTGATCCGCGCCGGCTACGGCTGGTTCTATAACCTGATCGTCTCGGCCAACGGCCTCTCCACGATGTATCGGGGCCTACCGTTCCGCCGCGCCGAGACGTTTATCAACACGACGACCAACGTGATTGCGACGTGGGCGAATCCATTCCCGGCGAACGTCTCGGGCGGCGGCCTGAACCCGCAGGGCATCAACGCCGATTTCCGCGACGCTTACATGCAGCAGTGGACGTTCGGCATCCAACGCCAGGTGACTAAGGACATGGTGGCAGAGGTGACCTACTTCGGATCCAAAGGCACACGCCTGCCGCTGAACTTCGACATCAACCAGCCGGCGCCCGGTCCGGGTTCGATCGCTGCGCGGCGGCCGTTCCCGCAATGGGGTGCGGTCAATTGGCGCGAGTCGGTGGGCAACTCCAGCTTCAACGCGCTTACCACGCGCCTCGAGCACCGCTTTGCCCGGGGCCTGACGTTCCTCGGCACGTACACCTACTCGCACTCCATCGACTTCGGCAATCAGCCCGCCGGTTCGGGTGACGGCGAGGCCGGCATCCTGAATCCGCTCAACCTGCGCGCCGAGCGTGGCCACTCCGAGTTCGATACGCGCCACCGCGCCATCGCGTCGTTCGTCTACGATCTGCCGATGGGCCGGGGCCGCGCCCTCTTCGGCGGTGCTTCGGGCTGGGTGCAGCAGTTGCTCGGCGGCTGGCAGACCAGCGGTATCTTCCTGGCACAGACCGGCCGGCCGTTCACCGTCATAACCGCCCGCGATATCTCCAACACCGGCAACACGGCCAACCGCCCCTTCCTGGTGGGCGATCCGAACGACGGCGAACGGAGACCGGAGCGGTGGTTCAACACCGCCGCTTTCTCCGACGCTCTGCCAGCCGGCGTCTTCCGGTTCGGCGATGTGGGCACGAACACGCTGTTCTCAGACGGCGTTGTCAATGTCGACGCCACGCTGTTCAAGAACTTCACCATGCTCAACGAGCGTCTGCGGATCCAGTTCCGCAGCGAGTTCTTCAACCTGTTCAACCACGCGAACTTCGGGATCCCGGACCGCAACCTCGCTTCGGGCACCTTCGGCCGCGTGTCGCAGACTTCGACGCTGAACCGGCAGATCCAGTTCGGCATGAAGTTCGTCTTCTGATACCGGGGCAGGCTTCCCTGCCCCCGCCTACGGCTTCTTCTCTCTCTTCTTGCGCAGCCGGTCGAACAAGTCGCCCAGGGCGCCGTCGGGCTTCGCTCCCTCGGCCGGCGACTTGCCCGTGAGGGCGTCGAGGAGGCCCTTCGTGCTCGCCGGCAGTACGCTTTGCAGTTTCAGCTTGCCGACCTGCTCCGCGTCGGGCGCGAAGCGGGGCGCGCCGAAGCTGCCCGAAATGAGGGCCGGCACCACCAGTTCCCCGTTCTGATTGCCCAGCGCGGTGGTCAGCCAGCCGCCAACGCGGTCGCCGCCCAGCGCCCCGGCGCCGGACTTCTGCAGGAACTCTTTAGTGAGGATCGCGGTGGCCCGCAGGTTGAGCTTCTGATCGGCCAGGCCGATGGCGCCGCTGGCGCCCAGGGAACCGCCGTCGAAGGCGGCGCGCAGGTCCTGGGTGCGGGCCAGGCCGGAAACGATGTCGAAGGTCCCGTCCAGCTTCAGGATGTCGGTGTAGGGCGTCTCGCGTTGCGCGTACCCGAGGAACCGGGCAATCGACGCGACTTCGTTGAGCACGTTGACGCCCTCCAGCCGCCCCCGCGGCATGGACAGCCGGACCTTGCCGTTCAACGAGGGCGCGATCTGCTCCGCGCCGGCCGCGCTGAACTGAAGATCCGCGTCGCCGGAAAGCGGCCCGCTGAGGCTCCGCAGGGAACTCATGGCGGCCAGCAGTTTCTGGGTCTCGACATTGGCAAGCTTGGCGCGCACCACATAGCGGGCCGGCGTCTGGTTGAGGTCCGCGGTGAGCACGCCGCCGAGCTGGCCGCCGAAGCAGGCGCTCGAGACCGGACTCAGGGTCAGCATGCCGCGGGAGAGGGCGACCGTGGCCTTCACGTCCGTCAGTACCATCCGGTCGAGGCTCAGCTTGCCGAGAGTCACCGTGCCGCGGGCGGTGATGTCGCCGAGCCCGAGGCCGCCCGCCGCGGAAGGGTGCTCCGTGCGCCACTGCCGGATGGCGGCGGCGTCGAAATTGTCCATCGCGGCACGGAATTCGAGGTTCGGCTTGTCGAAGCCGGTGAGCGTCGCGCTGCCGGAGAGACGGCTGGCGCCGAGCGACGCCTCGACGTCTTCGAGGGTGACGCGTTCGCCGGCGAACTTCGCGCGCGCCTTGCGCACGCCCAGCGATTCCGGCAGCGCGGCGAGCTTCAGCTCGACGTTTTGCAGCGAACCGGCGCCGGCGTACGTCCATTTTCCTCCGGCGCGGCGGAGCGTCGCGTCTAGTGAAACTTCACCCTTGCCGGACATGCCGTCCGGCCGGAGGCCGTAGGCGGAGGCGATGCGGAGCAGCTCTTCGAGGCTCGCGCCCGAGGTCCGCAGCATGACCTCTGCCTGTGGGTTCTCGGTCTGGTAGGCGCTGACGCGAGCCTGCGCCGTGAGCTGGGTGCGGCCAGTCTCGACGCGGAAGGAGTTCGTCACTAGGGTCTCGGGCGTGAACTCGATGCGCAGCGCCGAGGCGCGGACGGGCTCCCGCAGATCCTTGCCGGAAATGCGGGCGTCGGAGGCGGCGATGGCCCCGCGGAAGGCGGGCGCGGCAGGCGCGCCGGTGACGGCGACGTCGATATCCACGGCGCCTTCGGCCTGCAGCCCCGCGGGCAAGCTGGCGCCGAAAAGTCCGGCGACGCGGAGCAGGTCGCCGAGCGGCGCCTGCGTGGACTGGATCCGCAGGTCGAGCGCCTGCTCCCCGATCCGGCCGGTGGCCGCGGCGGAGAGAGCGCCGAGCTTGGCGCGCAGCGAGCGCATCTCGAAACCGCCGCCCGAGTACGTTCCGTCGAACTCCGCCGTCAGGATTTCCTTGAGACGCTCGGAGCGAACCTCGACGTTCCCCTTTGCGGTGGTCCCATTGCCGGCCGGAGCGAAGTCGGCGCGAACGGCGACATCGGAGCGCGCCGCGTCCAGCCGGACCTTCGCCTCCAGAGACCCGGGAGCGCCACCCAAGCCGCCGCGGAGCGTCACGCTGATGTGCTCGAATTGCTGCCGGCGGCCGTCGCGGGTGATGCCGAGTGTGCCGTCGCGGATCGCCAGGCGGTTCAGGGTCAGCGGCTGCGCCGCGGAGCCTCCCTCGGTCTCGTAGTTCCACTTGCCGGCGGGCGACCGGATCAACTCCACGGCGGGGGTATCGAGTTCCACGCCCTGCAGTTCCACCTCCCGGCGCAGCAGCGGCCACAGGGCCATCTGGACACGGACGCCGCGCGCGGCCACCATCGGCGTTGCGTCGGGGAAGCCGGCGGGCTGGCGGATCACGAGGTCCTGCAACGAAATGGCCGGAGGGAGAAACCGCATCTCCATCCGGCCGATCTTGACTTGACGTTGTAACCGGGCTTCCAACTGCGCTTGCAGAGGGGCGCGCAGCGAATCCGGGTCAAAGGTGAAGAACAGGGCCGCCGCCACGAAAGCTGCGGCCGCAAGAACAATCGCGGCGATAAGGACAGGCTTGCGCATAAATCGCTCCTGCCCCCATGATCGCAACTTTGCGCGCTAGCGCTGCAGCTGCGTCGAGGCGACCCACTGGCCGTAGAGGAAGTAGCAGGCCAGCGCCACGCCGAGAATCGCTACCGCGATGGTCAGCCGTTTGCCCCAGGCATCGATGCCGTCCAACCGGCGAGCGACCAAGGCCTGTTGACTCACCAGTTGCACCTCGCTGTCTCGCAGATGCACCATGTCGTCTTCATGGGAAGCGACCACTTTGCGATAGATCGCCAGCGCCACAACCACGCAAGCCATGGCACCCCAAACGCCTAAGAGCATTGTAAAGGTCATGTTGCCTCCTAAGGGGCGTTCCGATACATAAGTCCCAGGAACCGCCACCCTGGACGAGGCAATTGGCGTGCCGCCGGCAAGTGCTTGAAAACACTTACCCGCAACCAGGCGATTGGGGCAAAATCCCCAGCCTAAACCGTGAAGAAACCCATTTGCCCGCCGGTGTGCCAGAACAAGGCAGTTTCCGTTTCGAGAAGCCGGCCGGAGCGGATCCAGGCGATCAACCCGGCCATGGCCTTGCCGGTGTACACGGGGTCCAGGATCAGACCCTCAAACCGGGCCGCGAGCGCGATGGCCTCGTCGCGGCCGGGTCCGGGAAGCCCATAACCCTCACCGACCAGGGTGTCGTCCACGATCACCGGACGATCGTGGAGCGGCGTGTCGAGCAGAAGCGCGATGCCCGCGCGCAACCTGGCCACCACGGCGGCAATGGACGCCGCGGAGTCGTCTGCCGAGATTCCGATGAGGCGCGTCGCGTTCCAGCCCGCTAGCTGCACGCCCGCCTCGAGACCGGCCTGGGTGCCGCCCGAGGAAGTGCAGTGGAAGATCCAGTCGGGCGGCTTCTCCAACTGCCCGCCCAGTTCCTGGACGGCGCGGACGAAACCGAGTGCGCCGAGCGGCGTCGAGGCGCCGAGCGGGATCACGCAGGGGCGACGGCCGGCGCCCTGCAGATCGGCCGCGAGTTCGTCCATGCGGGCGGTCCGTTCGCGGCGGTCGGCGACGCGGTGCACGGTGGCGCCGTAGAGCTGGTCGAGCCACAGGCTCGCGGTGTTTTCGGACGCTCCCGGGGGCGTATTCATCACCAGGTGGCATTCGAGGCCTAACCGGGCGGCGGCCGCCGCGGTGATGCGGCAATGGTTGGACCGGATGCCGCCGCAGGTGATCAGCGTGTCCGCACCCTGGGCGAGCGCCTGGGCGATCACATACTCGAGCTTGCGGACCTTGTTACCTCCGAAGCCGACGCCAGTGAGGTCATCGCGTTTCACCAGGAGGCGCGGACAACCGGGGCCGAGCTGGCTGCGGAGGCGAGACAGGTCCTCCACCGGCGTGGGGTAGCCGAGGGGCAGGCGGGAGATCGCGGCAAGTTCTGGCACGGTAGAATCTTGAGTATGCAGGAAACTTTGCCCGGTGCGCTGGCACCCGGCTCGCATTCCGTGGAAGTCCCGGCCTGGAAGTCCGTGGCCGGCCATGCCGCAGCCGCAGCCATAGCGGTGCTGTTCGTCGTCGCCGGCGTGTGGAAGATCACCAATCCGTTCACGTGGTCGACGATGCTGGAGCAATTGCAGGTCTGGTACCAGGTGAGCCTGCCGTTCACCATCGGACTGGGCATTGCCGAGACCTTCGCCGGGGTCCTGATCCTGCTGCCGCGATTCCGCCGCTGGGGAGCGTGGCTGACGGCGCTCCTGCTGGTGGTCTTCATGGTGTATGTCGGCTGGAATTACACGACGCTGATCGGGAAGGAGTGCAGTTGCTTCCCGTGGGTGAAGCGCACGGTGGGACCGGGCTTCTTCGTGGGGGACGTCGTGATGCTGGCGCTGGCGGCGCTGGCCGGATTCTGGGCCAAGCCCTCGCAAGGGTTGCGGGTGGCCGCCGTGGCGCTGGGCGCCATCAGCGTGTTCGCGGCCGTGAACCTGGGCGTCGCCTACTCGCGCGAAACTGGCACCGAAGCTCCGGAATCGATCGTCGCCGATGGCCAGCCGTTCGCCCTTCGTTCGGGCCGCGTGTTCCTGTATTTCTACGACCCCATGTGCATGCACTGCGACCAGGCGGCGCGCGAGATGGCGAAGTACAAGTGGGCTCCGGACGTGCGCCTGGTGGCGCTGCACACTGCCATGCCGCAGTTCGCGGCGCAATTCCTCAAGGACACCGGATTCCGGGCAGCGTCTTCGCCGGACTGGCAGCCGCTGAAAGCGATTTTTCCGTTCGGAGACGCGCCGTTCGGCGTCGCGCTGGAGCGGGGGCGGCAGAAGGCGGCGCTCCGGACCTTCGCGGGCGATGAACCGAAGGCGTCACTGCAGAAGCTCGGCTTCGTCGAGTAGTCCTAAACGCGGATGCGGGTGTTCGCTTCCGCACTCCGATAACAGGCGTCCACCAGTTCGACGCTGCGCAGGCCGTCGAAGGCGGTGACCGGCGCCGGCGTGCCGTTGGTGACGGCGTCCACGAACTGGCGGTCGCCTTCGGCGAGCCCGAACCGGGTGGGAAAGTCGATCGCCCGGAAGTCCTGGGTCTGCGTTTCCGTATCCAGGCCGATGCGCCACTGGATCTGCTCCACTTCGGAGGTCTCGATGGTGGCGTACTCGCCGAAGACCTCCACGCGCTCGTAGGGGAAGAACCAGCTGGCGTAGGCGGCCGTGACAAAGGTGGCGTGCATGCCGGAGACGAACTCCACCAGCAGCGAGAACTCGTTCTTGCCCGACAGGCGCGCGTCGAGCGAGGCGATCTCGCCGAACTGGAAGCGCATCATGTCGAACATGTGGATCGGCGTCTCGTAGAGGTAGCCGCCGGTGACGGCGTCGTCGCCGGTCCAGGCGGGCTTCAGGAGTTCACCGCGGTTCATCTTGATGTGCGCGGTGTGCGCGGGCGATTGCGCCAGCAGTTCCTTCAGCTTCTTGTAGGCCGGCGCGAAGCGGCGGTTGTGACCCACCTGGAAGACTTGGCGGGAAGCCGCGGCGGCTTCGTGGAGACGCCGGGCGTCGTCCAAGGTGACGCTGAACGGCTTTTCCAGAAACACGTGCTTGCCAGCGGCGATGGCCTGGAGGGCCATGTCGCAATGGCGGCGGTTGGGGGCGCCGATGTAGACCGCCTCGCAACGATCGAGCAGTTCTTCATACGAAGCCGCGGGCACGGCGCCGCGGCGGGCCGGGTCGGCATCGTAGATGGCGGCAACCTCGGCGCGCGGGTCCTGCTTCAGATTCTCGTGGTGGACTTGTCCGATGTAGCCGTAGCCGGCGATTCCGATTTTGAGGGTCATGAGCGGCGTTCCGAGGCAATGATACTGAAGTCCGGGTGGCGCCGGGCGGCGTACAATACGCGCATGCTTGTTCCCTCGCTGCTCGCGATCGCTGTGCTTCAGGCGCAGAGTCCGCCGCCCGTTGCGATGCCCGGCCTGAGGCTGCCGCTCGAGCAGCTTCGCAAGCAGTATCAGCACTACGGGGTGGGCAAGCGGCTGAAGCCCAAGCAGTGGCCCAACGGCGCGCGGGTGGCGGTGGCGTTGAGCTTCGACGCCGACAACGCGACCGTGCCGCTCTCGCGCGGCAACCTCGGCAGCGAGGAGCTGTCGCGGGGCATGTACGGCGCCGTGGACGGCCTGCCGCGGATCCTGCGCATGCTGGAGCGCCAGAGGGTGCCGGCTTCGTTCTTCATTCCCGCCGTCAGCGCGTTGCTCAACCCGGAGATGATCCCGGCGATTCAGGCGTCGGGCCGGCACGAGATCGGGGTCCACGGGTGGATCCACGAGCATCTTGGGGTGCTCAACAACGAGAAGGAAGAACAGGACCTGCTGCACCGCTCCATCGAAGTGCTGACGAAGGCCATGGGCAAGCGGCCCGTGGGCTACCGCGCGCCGTCCTGGGCCATGAGCCAGTTCACGATGGGACAGGTGAAGGCGGCAGGGTTTCTCTACGAGAGCAGCCTGATGGCCAGCGACGACGCCTACGAGGTGACGATCGACGGAGTGCCCAGCGGCGTGATCGAACTGCCCATCGAGCGCATCCTCGACGACGCGCCGTACTTCGGCGCGGCCAACGGCTCGCTGCCGGCGGCGGATCTGGTGGATAGGATTTATCGTGACGAGTTCGAGGTGGCGTACCAGGAGGGCGGACTGTACGTGTTGACGATGCACCCGCACTACACGGGACACCGGTCGCGGGTGCTGTGGCTGGAGCGGCTGATCACGTACATGAAATCGAAGCCCGGGGTGTGGTTCGCGACGCACGAGGAGGTCGCGTTGTATTTGAAGAAGTCCTTTTCGGAGCGTTAGCGATTCTGCCGGTGCCGTCGATTCAGCTGGCCTCGTGGGCGCCGGATCCCCAGCCGGAAGCGCTAAACTATGGTCGCGGCATGGAAGAATACGTCGAGCGAAAAGACGAGGGACTGTACGTTGCCGGAACCCGGATCTCGCTGGATTCTGTGGTGGCCGAGTTCCAACGGGGGGCTTCACCGGAAGGGATCCTGCGATCCTTCCCATTGTTGGGGTCCCTGGAGCGCGTCTACGGCGCCATCACCTATTACCTGGCGCATCAGCAGGAGGTGGACGCATATCTGGCAGACGGCCGCGCCGCAGCCGAAAGCGAGCGCGCCACACAGGTGCTCCCCCAAGGCATGAAAGCACGTATCGAACAGGTACGGAAAGACCTGACCTAACGATCGCGGTGAAGCCGCGTTTCCAGGCCGATGCGGATCTCCGCTTCGAGATCGTAAGTGGGGTTCTGCGTCGCGAGCCTCTGATCGACTTCCAAAAGCGCGCAGCAGCGGTTGCCTGACGGGACCAGCGATCCGCAGGTGCTCCTCGCTTCTAACGAAGGACGGATCGTGGTCTCTCACGACGTCCGGACCATGCCGGGGCACTTCCGGCGATACCTCGAACAGCACGGCACGTCCCCCGGGGTGTTCCTGATCCCGCAGACGGTAACGACCATCGCCGCCATCGAGGAACTGGTGATGATCTGGGCAGTGTCGTCTGGCGAGGAGTGGCAAGACCACATCGTTTGGCTGCCGCTTTGACCTTAGGATCCGCACCGCGTGCGACGGGGTGCGCCCCTCATGGCACCGGCATCACGGCTTTCAGCGAATACTCCGCCGGCGGCTCGACACCCAGCAGGTGCTTGACGAAGTAATCCCAGCGCCGGCGGTTAAAGTACGGATCCACGGCGAAGCTGTGGTTGCGATTCGGCAGCACCAGCAGGTCGTAGTCCTTGTTGGCCTTCGTGAGCGCGTCGATCAATTGGAGCGTCAGCGCCGGGTTGACGTTGTCGTCCATGTCGCCGTAGGCGAGCAGCAGCCTGCCCTTCAGGTTCGCCGCCAGCCGAGCGTTCTCCTGCCCGTCATAGTTGTTGCCATTCACGGGACCCTGGTACTTTTCGCCCCACGAGTAAAGATAGCCGAGCTGGTCGTGGTTGCCGGCCGAAGAAACCGCGACTTTGAAGAAATCCGGGAACAGCAGCATGGCCCGCGCGGAGGCGAACCCGCCGCCCGAGTGCCCGAAAATCCCGACGCGGTCGAGGTCCAGGTAGGAGTGCTCCTTCCGGAGTTGCCGCAAGCCCTCGACGTGGCTCTTGAGGTCGCCGCCGTTGGCCATGTCGGCATAGGCGGCGTCGTGGTAGGCCTTGGACCGCCCGGGTGTACCCAGGCCATCGATCTGATAGACGATAAAGCCCAGTTCGGCGATTGACTGCTCCACCGCGCCGGCCTGAAAGCGCTTCGGAGCTTTGATCACCTGCGGCCCGGGGTAGATGGCGTCGATCACCGGGTACTTTTTCGCCGGGTCGAAGTTGGAGGGATACATGAGGGTCCCGTAAATGGGGGTCTTGCCGTCGCTCGCCGTCGCCTGGAACTGCCGAGGCATCCGGTACCCGGCCTTCGTGTACTCGCCGATGTCGCAGCGCTCTAGTTCGCGGACCACTTTCCCGTCGCGGGCCCGGAGCACACTAACGGGCGTCAAGTCGGCGCGAGAGAAGACGTCGACGAAGTACTTGCCGCTTGGCGAGAACCGGTCTACCGCCTGGACGTCCGCGGCGGACGCCTGGTGATCGGCGTCCTCGGGGGTAAGCAACTCGATCGCCGCGGTATCGAAGTCCACGCGATAAATGTGCTGGAGGTAGGGATCGCGGCCACGCTCCCGGCCCCCGGCGGCGATGTACGCGGACTTGTCGTCGGCGGACAGGATACCCCGCACCAGCCACTCGCCCGCGGTGACCGGGCGGACCAGCTTGCCGGTCTCGAGGTCGTGGAGATACAGGTGTCCCCAGCCGGAGCGCTCCGACCACCACAGGATCTGCTTGCGCCCGGTGAGGACGCGCGGCGGCACCGGCGACTCGATCCAGGTGCGCTGGTGCTCCTCGACGAGCAGCTTCGGGTCGCCCGTGGCCGCGTTGGCGGACCACAGCCGCATGGTCTTCTGGTCGCGCGTGACTTCGACGGCGAACACGGTGGAAGAGTCGGGGTGCCAGAAAGCGTTGCGGCTCGCGAACATTCCGGCTGCGGGCGCCTGCATCACCGGCCGCAACTGCGGCATCCGCGGCATCCGGATCGCCGTGCGCTTGCCGGTCGCGACGTCGAACACCAGCATTTCCATGAGCGGCGCGTTCTGGTCGCCGGCCAGGGCATAGCGCCAGGCGTGCACTTGCGGGCGGCGGGGCGCGGCGACGGCGAAGCCGGAGTCCGGCACGGACTGGAAGAGGAACTGCTTCTCGACGCCGCGCTGATCCATGCGATGCGTGTACAGTTTGGTGGAATCGGGCGACCACGCCGCCTGCACCGGCACCGGCCGGTTCAGGCGTCGCACCGAAAGCACGTCGTTACCGGTGAAGGACGTCCCGTAGCTGAGTTCCTCAGTGCCGTCGGTGGTGAGCGCGCGCTCCTGGCCGTCGGCGACGGTGCGGATCCAGAGGTTGTGGTCGCGGACGAACGCCACGCGCGTGCCGTCGGGCGAGGGCAGCTCGGAGCGATTGATCTCCGGGCCGGGAGCGCACTTGTAGTCCGCGAGGGTGCACTTCCAGGGTTTGCCCGCGAGCTGGAACGCAACGGTGCCGTGCTTTTCGCTGAGGGTCGCCTGCTCGAAAGCGAGCTTGCCTCCGGGGAGCGCGGCGGTGAGGCGCGCGTGGTCGAAGGCGGGCGTCACGGTGTTGCGGTCGGGGTCGACGAGCAGGAACTCGCGGCCGTCGTTGGGGAGCTGGCGGCGGTAGACGAACCGGTCGGTCCCGTCGACCCAGGCCGGCTCGACGGCGAGGTTGCGGATGAGCTTGCCGGCCTGGGCAGGCAGGAATTTTTCGGCGCGCTCATACACTTCGCGCAGGTTCTGGGCGGAAGCCGCCAGGGTGACGAGGAGGAAAGGAAGTACCGGTCGCATCTGGCTTCCGATTGTAAGAGCCAGGGGCGGCCGGATGCAGGCGCTTGCGATATCTTGAAACGATGCTGCCAGCCGGGCTGATCCTCGTCGTTCTCGCACAGGAGGCCGGGGCGATTGGCTACGCCAACTTCGCCGAGGCCGGCGGACTCAACCTGGTGGGCGCGGCCCGGGCGCGCGCCGGCGTGCTGCGCCTGACGCCGGCGGTCGAGTTCGAGCGCGGCGCGGCGTGGCGTACGGAAAGGATCCGCGTGCGCGAGGGCTTCGAGACCGCGTTCCGGTTCCGAATCACCAGGGGTGGCGGGATGAACATGGGAGCCGACGGCTTCGCCTTCGTGATCCAGAACAACGGTCCGGAGGCGATCGCCGGGCGGGGCGCGGCGGGCGGTTTCGGCTTCGGCGACGGCCGCGGCGATAAGACCAAGCTGGCGATCGCGAACAGCCTGGCCGTATTCTTCGACACGTTCCAGAACCCGGAGGACCGCTCCGACAACTCGATTTCGATTTGCACAAACGGCGACAAGTCCGAGATGAAATGGCCGCCGCCGACGCTGGCGGTGAACTGGAATCCGAAGGTGAAGCTGAAGGACGGCAAGGAGCATGAGGCGCGCATCGAGTTCCGGCCGCCGCTGCTGACGGTATTCCTGGACGACAAGCTCGTAGTGCGGGCGGCCGTCGACCTGGGGCGGATGGTGGCCGCCGACGGGACGGCCTACGCCGGGTTCACGGCGTCCACGGGGGCGGGCTACGAGAACCACGACATCCTCGACTGGCGATTCCGGCCAACGGTGAGTTCCGACGCGTTTTCGGTGAGTTCGACCATCTCGTTCGCGCCCTTCGATTGCCTGCCCGGGAAGAATCTGTGCACGCCGGCGGCGGCAATCGTCGAGGAGACCAAGCCGGGCGAGTACCACGTGATCCTGCCGGCGCACCTGCCGTGGGCGGCGGAGATCCAGAATCCGGGCGGCGCGCCGGTGGAGATCCGGAACGCGCGCGGCACGGCATGCTGGGATCCGGCTGGCGGGGCCTGCGGAAGTCCGGCAACCGCGGCCGAGGGCAAAACCGGCGCCCTGGTGACACGAACTACCGCAGGCAAGACGGCGTTTTCGCTGCTCGACCAGGACTTCGGGGACAACGAGGGCTATTACGAGTTCGAGGTGATCGTCCGCAAGTGACTCTGGCGGGAGCACCGAACCGTCAGAACTTGTAGATGAAGATCGAGTAGCCGGCCTTGGCGACCGGCGTCGCTTCGCGGAAGGCCTGGTAATAACCTCGATACTCGGGGGCGAACAGGTGCCCCGTGAGCAGCGATGCACTGATGGCCCAGTACCCGGGTTGCGGATCAAGGCGCTTCGTGGGAGCGAGTCGTGGGTCCCAGGGCGGCGGGACCCCGCGGAAGCGATTCGCGGGTAGGCGCACCTCCGGCTTGTCGAAGCCGAAGTAAGACACGTTCACGACGCCGGCCTCCGGATGCGCCTGCAGCCAAAGCGCCAGGTCGGGAAGGCCCTGTCCCCAATCGAGGTTGCTGTCCGAAAGATAACGTAAGCCGGCGTCGGCCCCCCCGGCGAAAATATTGAAGTGCGCCAGGTAGTGCGGGTAAGCCATGGCCGTGCGGCCGGAGAACCATAGGAGGATCGCGACGAGAACGACCCGGCCACGGCGCACGTGCAGCAACCATTGCATCCCGGCGCCGGCCAGGACCACGAGGCAAACGATGGCGGGCAGCACCAGGCGGACGCCGGCCTGCAAGGGAGTCGCCGAAGCCAGCGCCAGGTAAAACAGCGCGGGCAGGCCAAGCCAGAGCACGGCGCGCCAACGGGAGTCGCGGCGGTGAAACCAGACCCCCAGCGACAGAATCCCAAGGCCGACCAGAAGGAGAAATCCGCTCGCCGTCTTGACTCCCAAGGCAACCAGGAAGTAGTAAGGGTGGCCGCCCGGATGGAGATCGCCCAGCAGATACACGGCGCTGTTTCCGTCAAAATAGGCGATCACCGAATGGACGCCTTCGAGGAACCGCTCGGGCACAGGCACGAGCTGCGCGAAAGACACCCAGTCGATGGGGATCGGGCGGAGCGAGAAGCGCGCTCGCCAGAAGTCGGCCATCGGTTCGGGGATGGTGGTGAGGGAGCCGGGAAAGAACACCAGGATCCCGGCGTAAACGACGCCGAGGGCTGCCGCGGTTTGCACCAGTACGGTGCGGGGCCGGTGCGTCCTCCCCCAGGCAGCCCGGATCCCCAGGAGCAGGGGAACCGCCAGAACCAGCAGGATCAGCGTGAACTTCGCCAACAACCCCAACAGCGCGGCGCCGCCGAGCCACGCCGCGTTAGCCAGGCCGGGACCCTGCCAATACCGCCAGGTTCGGTAACAGAACAGCAGGTAAGCGAACGCGCAGGCTGCGTCGTTCTTGAAGAGAGCGCCATGCGCCAGCATGGTCGGCGACAGGGAAATCGCCAGGGCCAGCAGTACACCCACCGTGGGCGAAAAGAGCTGGCGTCCCCACCACCAGGCGAGGGCAGCGCAGAGCAGCGGAAAAAGTGTCATGGGGAGCCGGGCCGCAAAGAACACGCGCCGCAGGTCCTCCCCGTGGAACCGGGTCATCATTTCCTGCGCGACCGGCCACTCATGGCGTTGTTTCCAGGAGGGGTGTCCCGGTTCGGGGACCGGGAGTCCCATCCGGAGCGGCGCCCAGCCGCCCAGTATCTTGATTAAGGGCGGCATGTCCCCGGGAAGCAGGTTGTCCTCCCCGGCCCAATACCGGGCGGCTGAAAGGACATGCGCAGGTTCGTCGACGGTTACCCCGGTGCGCCCAGCCAGAGAGACGAGCACGGCCGCGAGCGCAACCAGGATCAGGCTGAGCGGGATGATCTCTGCTCTGGACGGAGCTGCAACCGGCGGAGTCAAGCTGCCAATGTAGCAGGGTTAGGCGAACTTAATCCAGCATCCTGGGGGGTTCAGCGGTACCAGGCCCCGGCGGCTGGGGCCTTGACCGTATCGGCGGCCCGCTCGGGACCATGGTCCTAGTCCGGGGCGGCCTACAAATCTCCTGCCGAATGTTGCGCTTGCGTGGATTCTGCGGTATCCTCTCCCTTTTGCTGGCCTGAGTTCTTCCCACCCCAGGACAGCCCAGAAATCAAAGTCAACCGACTGGAGGATCTGAAGCAAATGGAGTTTTTACGATCGGGCGCGGCGCGGATGCGCGCGTTCACGATAGCCCTGTTGGCGCTCGCCCTGCTGTGCGGAGCCCTGCCGCTGGCGGCGCAGGAAGCGACGCCCCATAAAGCGGGCGGCGAAGCGAACTTGGTCCTGCCGGACCTCAACCAGGCCACTTTCTTTGGCGGCACGGGCGGCAAGACGCTGCTCTACGGCGGTCTGGGCGTGTGCGTCCTGGGACTGCTGTTCGGGCTGATGATCTACACGCAGCTCAAGAACATGCCGGTCCACAAGTCGATGCTCGAAATCTCGGAGCTGATCTATGAGACCTGCAAGACGTACCTGGAGACGCAGGGCCGGTTCCTGATGATCCTGTGGGTGTTCATCGCGTCGATCATCTTCCTGTACTTCTACGTGCTGCAGCACTTCGATCTCGTAAAGGTGCTGGTGATTCTGTTCTTCTCGGTGATCGGCATCGCGGGCAGCTACGGGGTGGCGTGGTTCGGCATCCGGGTGAACACGTTCGCGAACTCCCGCACGGCGTTTGCCTCGCTGAAGGGTATCGCGTTCCCGTGCTACGAGATCCCGCTGAAGGCCGGCATGAGCATCGGCATGCTGCTGATCTCGGTGGAGCTGCTGCTGATGCTGTTCATCCTGCTCTTCGTACCCGGCGACTACGCCGGACCCTGCTTCATCGGCTTCGCGATCGGCGAATCGCTGGGCGCGGCGGCGCTCCGCGTGGCGGGCGGCATCTTCACCAAGATCGCCGACATCGGCGCCGACCTGATGAAGATCGTGTTCAAGATCAAGGAAGACGACGCGCGCAACCCGGGCGTGATCGCGGATTGCACGGGCGACAACGCGGGCGACTCGGTGGGGCCC
>CAYYID010000025.1:0-66944 GCA_964471915.1 uncultured Solibacteraceae bacterium
CCGCCAGAACCTGCTCGGCAAGCGCGTCGACTATTCGGGCCGTTCGGTCATCGTGGTCGGCCCGGAGCTGAAGCTGCACCAGTGCGGGCTGCCCAAGAAGATGGCGCTCGAACTGTTCAAGCCGTTCATCTACCACCGCCTGGAGCAGCGCGGCCACTGCACCACCATCAAGCAGGCCAAGGAACTGGTCGAGCAGCAGGATCCCGTGGTGTGGGACATCCTCGAAGAAGTGATTAAGGATCACCCGATCCTGCTCAACCGCGCTCCTACGCTCCACCGGCTGGGCATCCAGGCCTTTGAGCCCGTGCTGGTCGAAGGCAAGGCCATCAAGATCCACCCGCTGGTCTGCACCGCGTTCAACGCGGACTTCGACGGCGACCAGATGGCCGTGCACATTCCGCTGTCGCCTGAGGCGCAGATCGAAGCCTCGACGCTGATGCTCTCGGCGAATAACATCCTGTCGCCGGCCCACGGCGCGCCGATCGCCGTGCCGACGCAGGACATGGTGCTGGGCCTCTACTACCTGACGAAAGCCCGCCCCGGCACCAAGGGCGAGGGCCGCATGTTCGCCTCCACCGACGACGTGCTGATCGCGCTCGAAATGGGCGAGGTGGAAACGCTCACGCCCATCAAGCTGCGCCACACCGGCAAGGTGATCGACCTCACCAAGGCGTTCGACAGCCAGAACATCCTGCACACCGAGCCGATCGAGTTCAACAAGCAGTACATGGACACCACCGTCGGCCGCGTGATCCTCAACGACGTGCTGCCCGAGGAGATGCCCTACATCAACGGGCTGCTCAAGAAGAAGGGTCTTACGCAACTGGTGCAGTACTGCTGGCTGCGGTTCGGCCTGCACATCACGGTGCAGATGCTCGACGAAGTGAAGAAGCTCGGCTTCTTCTACGCCACGCGCGCCGGCATTTCGATCGGCATCGACGACATGGTGGTGCCCGCTTCGAAGCCGAAGCTGGTCGCCGAAGCCGAAAAGAACGTGATCGACGTGCAGCAGCAGTACCAGGAAGGCGCGATCACCCAGGGCGAGCGCTATAACAAGATCATCGAAATCTGGTCGAAGGTCACCGAGCGCGTCTCCGAAGAGATGTTCAAGAAGATGGAAGAGGACGACCGCACCGGCGCGTACCTCAACCCCATCTACATCATGGCCGACTCCGGCGCCCGCGGCTCCAAACAGCAGATCCGCCAGCTCTCCGGCATGCGCGGCCTCATGGCCAAGCCCTCCGGCGAGATCATCGAAACGCCCATCACCGCGAACTTCCGCGAAGGCCTGAACGTGCTGCAGTACTTCATCTCGACGCACGGCGCCCGCAAGGGTCTGGCCGACACCGCGCTGAAGACGGCGGACTCCGGCTACCTCACGCGCCGCCTCTGCGACGTGGCGCAGGACGTCATCGTCACCGAAACCGACTGCGGCACCGGCAACGGCATCATCGTGGAGCCGATCGTCGAATCGGGCGAAATCATCGAGCCCCTGCGCGACCGCATCGTCGGCCGCGTGGCCCTCGAGGACCAGCTCGACTACGAAGGCAACATCATCGTCAAGGTGAACCAGGAGATCACCGAGGAACTCGCCAAGCAGATCGAAGGCGCCGGCATCGACCGCGTCAAGATCCGCTCCGTGCTCACCTGCGAATCGAAGCGCGGCGTCTGCCAGCTCTGCTACGGGCGCAACCTCGCCACCGGCCGGCTGGTGGAGCGCGGCGAAGCCGTCGGTATCATCTCCGCCCAGTCGATCGGCGAACCCGGTACGCAGCTCACCATGCGGACCTTCCACGTGGGCGGCACCGCTACCGGCTCGGCCGAGCAGTCCCGGCAGGAAGCCAAGTCCGACGGCTTCGTGAAGTTCCACAACATCGTCACGGTCCAGAACGCCAAGGGCGAGCTGATCGCCATGAACCGCGCCGGCATCATCGCGGTGATGGACGACAAGGGCCGCGAGAAAGAACGCTACCAGGTCGTCTACGGCGCCAAGATCCACTTCGCCGACGGCGCCAAGGTGAAGGAGAACGCGGTCCTGCTCGAATGGGATCCGTACACCTTCTCGATCCTCACCGAAGTCTCCGGCGTGGTCCACTTCAAGGACCTCCACGAAGGCATCACCATGAAGGAGCAGGTGGACGAAATCACCGGCCTCTCCCAGTGGGTGGTGGTCGATTCGCCCGACGAGAAGCGCATCCCGATGATCCTGGTGCGGCCCACCGGCGGGCACAAGGCGGATGAGAAGCGGTACCTCATGCCGACCCACGCGCACTTGATGGTCACCGACGGCGAGACGGTCCACGCCGGCGACGTGCTGGCCAAGATCCCGCGCGCCACCACCAAGACCAAGGACATCACGGGCGGCCTGCCGCGCGTGGTCGAACTCTTCGAGGCGCGCAAGCCCCGCGACACGGCCCAGATCTCCGAGATCGACGGCACCGTGAAGTACGGCGAAATCATCAAGGGCAAGCGCAAGCTGTTCATCATCGGCGACGACGGCGAGCAGCGCGAGTACGACATCCCGCGCGGCGTCCACATCAACGTCCAGGAAAGCGAGCGCGTCCGCGCGGGCGATCCGCTGGTCGACGGGCCGCGCAACCCGCACGACATCCTCGCCGTCCTCGGCGAAACCGAACTGCAGAAGTACCTGGTGAACGAAATCCAGGAAGTCTACCGCCTCCAGGGCGTGAACATCAACGACAAGCACCTCGAAGTCATCGTCCGGCAGATGATGCGCTGGGTGAAGATCGAGGACATCGGCGACACCGAGTTCCTCCCCGAGGAAATCGTCGACCGCTTCCGCTTCCGCGAGGAAAACACCCGCGCCCTCGACGCCGGCGGGCGTCCGGCGCACGGCAAGCCGACCCTGCTCGGCATCACCAAGGCGTCGCTTTCCACCGACTCCTTTATCTCCGCGGCGTCCTTCCAGGAAACCACGCGCGTGCTCACCGAAGCCGCCATCAACGGCAAGGTGGACTACCTGCGCGGCCTCAAGGAGAACGTCATCATGGGGCGCCTCATCCCGGCCGGCACCGGCATGGACTACTACCGCGGCGTCAAGATCGCCGGCGAGGACGTGGTCGAAGAGGAGATGATCCAGGAGCCCGAGACCCTCGAAGGGATCCCGGGTTACGACGACGAGGCCCGGTCGCTCTACACGGGCGGCCTTTCGGAAGATCCCGGCGAAGAATCGCTCGCCGAATAAGCCCGTCCTTCCGTCATAGAAAAGGCGCCCCCCGGGGCGCCTTTTTCATTTGGCCCGCACCCCTCACGCCGGCATCACGAACCGGCCGGATCCCAGCATCGCCGACACCCATGTCGCCTGAGGCAGGCCGCTTTGCGCCAGCGCCTTCTGCTCCCGCTCGATGTCGTACACCACGCGGCGCACATGAACGCCGGCGTCGTCGATCAGCAGATACGATGCGCGGGGATCCCCGTCGTACGGCAGGCCCGCGCTGCCCGTATTCGCCACCGTGAGCGCCGGTTCTTTCCTCACGAACGGCCGGTGCACGTGCCCGTACGCCACCACCGGCCTGGCAAGCGCGCCATACACCGCTGCCAGTTCTTGGTCCGCGGCCTCCGGCGCCGGAGCGCGCCACAGGTCCCCCGGACTCGCGTGCACCAGCGCCACCCGGCCCTGGATCTGCTGGCGCGGCAGCCCGCGCAGCCACTCGAGCCTTGCCTCACCGAGCTTCTCGCGCGTCGCGTCCGCCATCTCGGCGATCCGCTGGAACATCGCGGCCAGCGCCGGCAACCCGCTCGCAAACCCGGTGAGGCTCCCGGGATCGAACAGCATCTCATCGGTGTTGCCGCACACGCCGGGCCAGCCCAGGGCCCGGATCTCGTCGACGATCTCCGCGGGACCGGAGCCGCTGTCGGCGAGGTCGCCGCCATGCAGGATCAGATCCGGAGCGGCGTAACGCAGGTCGGCGCGGACGGCGGCGAAGGCGGACCGGTTGCCATGGATGTCAGCCACGATGGCGATACGCACGTCCGCAATTATCTGTCATTCTGTCGGAATGAACCAGACACGGCTGCGCGCGTGGTGGTGGCACCGGCAGGGCTTGGACGGCGCGCTCAAGGGCGCGAAGCCCGCCGCGATCCTGGCGCGCACGGGGTGGGCGCGGTCGGTGGGCGGCGTGAATCCCTACCTGACGCTGTTCGCCCGCGGGGGAGTCTCGCGCGCCCAGGCCGAGCAGGCGCACCTCCGCCTCGAGATCCACGAACTGCCGTCCGCGCGCGGCTGCACCTACGTGTTGCCCGCCGCCGACTTCGCCCTCGGGCTCGCCGCGGGCTGCCCGGGCGACGGCGACCTCAAGCAGGCGCTGAAACTCGGCGTGACTGAGAAAGAGATCGCCAAGCTCGGCGACGGAGTGCTCCGCGCGCTTGAAGCCGGGCCGCTCGATCCCGAAGGCATCCGCGAAGCCACCGGCAAGCTGTCGCGCAGCCTGGGAGAGGAAGGAAAGAAAAAAGGCCTGACCACCACGCTGCCGCTCGCGCTCGGCGAGTTGCAGCGCACCGGCCGGATCCGCCGCGTGCCCGTGGAAGGCCGGCTGGACCAGCAACGTTACCGCTATGCGCTGTGGACCCCGAATCCACTCGCCGGGTTCTCGATGACCGCGGAGCAGGTCCACCAGGAACTGGCGCAGCGCTTCCTCGCGTGGGCCGGTCCGGCGAAGCTCGACGAGTTCCGGTGGTTCTCGGGACTCGGGGTGAAGGCCGCACAAGCCGCGCTGGCGAGCCTCGCCACGGAGCCGGTGGGCGACCGCCTGCTGCTTGCCGGCGATCGCGACGCCTTCGAACGCTATCGTGAACCCAAGGACCCGCGCTACGTGCTCGTGTCGTCGCTGGACGGCGTTACGCTCCTGCGCCGCGACCTCGCGGGCCTGCTCGATCCGGCCGATGCCGCCCGCGAGGTGATCGAAGACAAGGCCCTGAAGAAGCTCGGGGGGCTAGGGGACCCTCCCAGCCACACCATCCTGGACCGCGGGCGCGTGGTCGGCCTGTGGGAATTCGACCCCGAGCGCGACGAGATCGCCTGGACCGCGTTCGTCAAGAAGAACGACGCCCTGAAGGCCGCGGTGGCCCGCACCGAGGAGTTCATCCGGTCGCTGGGCGACGCGCGCAGCTTCTCGCTCGACAGCCCGAAGAGCCGCGTGCCGCGGATCGCTAAACTACGTGCGATGAGTTAGGGGCGCTTGGTGTAAGTCTGCCAGAGCACGTTCACGATCTTCCATTTGCCGTCATACTTGGCCAGATGCATGTAGTCGAAGCCCCACTCGGCATCCAGCCTGACCGAAGCCGTCATTTCGTCCATGTCCAGCACCGTGACCTTGCGCGGCGACTTGTCGCCGGCTTCCTTGCCGTCTTTGTTCCAGCGGCCGGCCAGCGTCCGCAACTGCTCGTAGGTCATCTTGCCTTCGCGATAGGTGCCCTCTTTCGTCTTGTACATGCCGCGCTTGGCAAGCTCGGGATGCACGCTGCGCTCGATCAGCTCGGGCTGCACCTTGTAGAGAGCCTCCAGGTAATCCATGGCCGCCGCGATGACGGCCTTCTTCTCTTCTTCGAGCGAAGCCGCGGGCAGCAGCAGGGCGCCGGCCAGGGCCAGGAAAGCGATCCTCATCATGTAGGCAAGATCCTCCAGCGGGTTTTGACGGCTCGCTTTGAAAAGCGTTAGCGAAGGAACTCCTCTCCAGCGCCTAAACCGCCGCTGCGCATCCCTTGAGGCCGTGGTGCTACCATCCCGGGATATGAGGCTGATGCTGGTGCTGGCTACGGCGCTGCCCCTGGCCGCCGGGGAGAAGATCGAGATCCTGCGCGATAACTTCGGCGTCGCGCATATCTTTGCCCAGACCGCGGAAGGCGCGGCCTATGCTTCTGGCTATGCGCAGGCCGAGGATCGCCTGGAGGAACTGCTGCGCAACCTGCGCAAGGCCGAGGGCACCATGGCCGAAGCCTTCGGCGAGGAGTGGTTCCCACACGACGTTGCGCAGCGCCGGTGGGGCCACCGGCGGATCGCCGCCGCCAGGTACCAGACCCTCCAACCCAAGACCCGCGCCATCATCGAGGCCTACTGCAAGGGCATCAACCGCTACCTCGAGGAGCATCCCGCCCAGGTGCCGGCCTGGGGATTCCGCGTCACGCCCGTGCAGATCGTCGCCTACAGCCGTTTCACCGTCTGGAGCTGGCACCAGGGTGACGCCGCCGGGGACCTGCGCCGCGCCGGCATCGAGCCCGACCCCATCGCCTACCGCGGCTCCAACGAAATGCTCGTCGCTCCCTTCCGTACGAAGCTGCGCGCGCCGCTTGCGGTCGTCGACCCCCACCTGAGCTGGTACGGCGAAACCCGCTACTGGGAAACGCGCGTCTACGGCGGCGAACTGAAGTACTCGGGCGGCGCGCGGGTCGGCCTGCCGTTTCCCACGCTAGGACACTCGCCGTTCGTCTCCGTCGCCATGACCACCGGCGGACCCGACACCGCCGACGTCTTCGAAGAAACCGTGCAGGACGGCAAGTACTTGTTTCAGGGCGCCTGGCAGCCGCTCACCGTGGTGACCGAAACCATCGCCGTCAAAGGCGGCGCACCCCGCGAGATCCGGCTCGAGTACACGCACCACGGGCCCATTTGGGCGCACAAAGGCGCGAAGGCGTACTCCATGGCGACGCCGTACCATACCGAAGTCGCGCTGATCGAGCAGGCCTGGCACATGACCACCGCGAAGAACCTGGCCGAAATGAAGCGCGCGCTGGCGCAGCTCCAGTACATGGCCCAGAACATCATGGTTTCCACGGCCGGCGGCGACATCTACTACCTGCGCAACGGACGCGTGCCGGTCCGGAAGCCCGGGTGCGATCCGTCCAAGCCCATGCCCGGCACTGGCGAATGCGAGTGGCTCGGGATCCACCCGCTCGCCGAGCTGGTCCAGCTCGAGAACCCGCCGCAGGGCTACATGCAGAACAACAACACGTCGCCCGTGAACATGCTCAAGGACTCCCCGCTGACCCCCGAGCGCTGGGCGGCGCAACCCTGGCTCTACAACGACTCGCGGCGTCCGCCCTCGCAGCGCGCCGCCATGACCCGCGATCAGCTCGACGCCGCGCGCGGCCTCACGCTCGAAGACATGGTGCGGATCGCCTTCTCCACCGAGGTCTATCAAGCCGGCCTGTGGCAGGAGCGGATCCGTCAGGCGGCGGATTCCCCCTTTGCGCGGATGCTGACGGCCTGGGACCGCCGCAGCGAGCCGGATTCCCGCCCCGCACTGGCGTTCTATCTCTTCAAGCTTGCGCTGGGTGAGCGGGAGCTGTCGCGTGCCTCCGAACCGCCCGCTGGCCTGTCCCTCGACCGGGTCCGCCAGGCGCTCACCGAAGCCGAGCGGCGCCTGAATGCGGACTTCTCCCCCGGCGCCACCTATGGGACGTACTTCCGCGTCGGCCGCCAGGGATCCCCGCGGCACTTCCCCGTGGGCGGCGGCAACCTCGCCGAAGCGGGCATGGCGACGCCGCGCAACATCACGTTCGAGAAACGCGGCAACATCATGATCGGCGTCGGCGGCCAGACCCAGACGCAGATCATCCAGCTCCGCAAGAGCGGCGCGCGTTCCTACATGATCCTGCCGCTCGGCCAGAGCGACGATCCGGCCTCGCCGCACTTCGACGACCAGGCGGAGAAACTGTTCTCAAAGGGCATCGCCAAGGATACGTTCTTCGACCGCCGCAAAGACCTCGAGAAATTTGTCGAGTCGCGCAAGGAGCTGATCTTCTGAACAAGCTGGCGCTGTTTCTGACCACGACCCTCGCGGCCGCGGACTTGCAAGTCGGCGTCGCCCGCGTCGACATCACGCCGCCGCCCGGAGTCCAACTCGCGGGATACTCGAGCGCCAACCGCGCCGCGCGCGCCACGCTGGATCCGCTGCTGGCCAGTGTCATCACTTTTGACGACGGCCAGCGCGCCGCCGCGCTGGTAACTCTGGACCTGATCTTCCCGCTCCTCGCCGCGGAAATGAACGCCATCCGCGAAGCGGTGCGTCCGGCGGGAATCGCCGGCGTGATCTTCGTCGCCTCGCACACGCACTCGGGCCCGGTGTTCGCGGACCTGCCGGAATGGAACGCCGCCGCCGTGAAGAAGATCGCGGCCGCCATCCTCGAGGCGCGTGGCAGGCAGCAGGCGGCGCGGATCGGCGCGGGCTGGGGCGTCACGCAGATCGGGGCGAACCGCCGCTATGTCCCGCCCAGCGGCCCCGCGGTGATGTGGTGGCGCAACGAAACCAAGGCGTCGAGCTTTCCCGTGGATCCCTCGGTGGGCGTCATCCGCGTCGATGACGCCGCGGGCCGGCCGCTCGCCGTGCTCGTGAACTACGCCTGCCATCCGGTGATCTTCGGACCCGACAATCCGGATTACTCGGCCGACTTCCCCGGCGAGATGCGCAAGACCGTCGAGGCCGCGCTCCCCGGCGCGCTGGCCTTCTTCCTGCAGGGCGCGGCCGGCGACATCAACCCCTACCTCGACAAGAACCCCCTCGGCGAAGGCGCTGTAGAGAAGATGCGCGCCGCCGGACGCCAGCTCGGCGAGGAGGCCGTCCGCGCCGCTCTGCAGATCCGTCCGGTTCCCGCGCCCGCCGACGTCGCCCTCAAGGTCCAGACCGCTGACTTCGGGTACCGCTACGAGAAAGACCCGACCGAGGCCCTGCTCGCCAAGACCGGCCGCCGCCCCATCGCGCGCTATCCCCTCTGGGGACCGCCGCTCCGCTTGCCCGTCACCGCGCTGGTCCTCAACCGGCAGTTCGCCTTCGTGGGCCTGCCCGGCGAGGTGTTCGTCGAATTTCAGATGTACCTGCGCGCCCATTCCCCGCTGCCCTACACGTATTTCCTCGGGTATTGCAACGAGAACGCGAACTATCTCCCGACGCTCGAGGCCGCGGTGCGCGGCGGCTACGGCGCCGACAACATGATCACGCGCATCGAGGCGGGCGCGGGCGAGGAAATGGTCCACCGGGGGCTCGCGCTGCTCGCGGATCTGCTGGGCCAGGGGCCGCGCGTGCCGCCGGATCCGCGGCGCGCGATCGTGGTTCAGGCCCGCCGCGCCGGATCCGGCCCGGTGCGCGCCGCCGTGCGCGACCGCGAGATCGTGCTGGCCGCCGGCGATGCCCGGATTCGCGTGATGTTCTCTCCAGCCGGCGCGATCGCGGCGCTGGGCGGGCGCGTCGATCCGGAAGATCTCTTCGATGCGAAGTTCTCCGCCGCGCCGGGCGTTCTCCGCGTCCACGACGCGAGCGGCGCCGTCCGCGCCACGCTCACCGAAAGGGGCCTCGCGCCCGGCGGTGCGTCCGTGCCGGGATCAGAAGCCGTTGACGGCCTTGCGCTGACCAGCGCCGGGCACTGGTTCACCGGCGGCATGGCGTACGTCGCGACGGTGCAGTTCGGGCAGTTTTGCTTCGCCACCGTCAGTGGCGATGTCTCGCCACGGCAGCGCGCCCGGTTCCGGGATCGCGCCGGGTGCGAAGGCACGCTCCTGTTCGGCGGCGAGGGACTCGCTCACTCGAGCCTCGAACCCGCCGCTCCGGCGATTCTCGTCGACCGCGCCATCGCCGAGCTGTTCCGCCAGCGCGGCTGGCTGAAGCCGGTGCCGGACCTTCGGTACTGAATCGCCCGGAACGCCGCCGCCCGGTCACAAGCCGTGCGAAAAGTCTACTTGCCCGGATCCTCCTGAAAAATAACACTTTCCAGCCGCCCCGGCCATCGTCCACCCGGCGGATTGCTTGCCTCCACCCCTTACAATCACGACGCCATGTCTCATTGCGCGACACAACGTCTGTTCTGGATTCGGGAGCCGCAGCCCGGGCTTTGGGAAATCGATGTGGCTCGCGAGTTCCCCCGCTCTCACTTCTTCGCGGCCGTGCTCGGGCTCGATACGGACGCGCCGCCTGACGAAGCCTTCGCCGCACCTGCCGCCCTGCCGGACGCGGTCCGGCAGCGCCTGGAGGCGTGCCTCGGATCCGACCCCGCGCAGCAGCGCCGCCTGCTCGACGCGCTGGCCGCCTGGCGGCCCGCGGAAACCGAGATCCACGGCCCGTATCTCTCCCACTGGCAGTGGCGCAAGTGGCGCGAGACTGCGGTCTTGCCGCCGTTGGACCTGAAGGACGAGCCGGAGCACTTCGCCCGCCTGGCCTTCGCGGGAACCTTGCCGGGCGCGCGCGGCTCGGGCGAGGTGCGGTGGGGCGACACCCGCATCACCCGGGAAAGGATCGCCCGCTTTCGCCGTCTCACCACCGCGCCGGGCGAAGTGCTGCCGCGCTATGCGCCCATCTCGGTCGCGCTGCAGGACGCGCTGCGCGAGTGGATCGCCACCGAGTACCTGGCCGACATCGCGCGGCTCGCGGACTTCCCCAACACGCTCGCCGTGCTCGCCTACCGCGTGTCGCGGCATGCCTCCGGCAAGTGCTGGGACCGGATCACCCACGACGTCATCGCGCAGTGGGACTCGCCGAAAATCCTGGGCGGCTTGGGCCGCGCGCTGCGCGCGCAGTTGCGCGCCTGCGCGGCGCGCCTGGCCGGCAGCGCTCCGGACCTGGCTGCGCGGTACCGGGCGACCTCCGCGCAGCGGGCGCTCCGCGGCATGCGGCGGAACCCGCGCCGGCTGCTCACGCTGGTCTACCGCGATGTTACGGTCATCGAGCAGGCGCTGAAGCTGTCCGTCGAAACGGCCCATCCGCCGTCGGAGGCGCACCTGCTCGACGCCGCCACCGGCTTTGCCGCCGAAGTCTCCAAGAATCTGCGCTGCGTGCTGGGCGTCGATTGCCGGCGCTTCACGCTGCCGTGCCTGGCGCTGGCGGTCGAGTCGACGGACCTCGCACTCGGGCTGCGGCGCTGCGAACGCTCGCCACGGTCACGGCGTCCAGCGAAGGCTGCCTGACCACCGCTACCCGGCCGCGCGGCGCCCATACCGCGGGGTCCGTGGGGCCGAAGACCGCCACCACCGGGACGCCGCACGCCGCCGCCAGATGGGTGATCCCGGAGTCGTTGCCAAGGTAGACGGCGGCGCCTGCCAGCCAGCGCGCCAGCGTGCCGAGATCCGGGAACCGCCGCGCCCCGGGCAACTCCTCTTCGGGACCGGCGATCCACTCCACCGGCAACTCGAGCTGCGCCGCCACTTCCGCAAAACGCTCCTGCGGCCAGTTCTTGCGCGGGCTGCCCGAGAACGGATGGATCGCCGCAAAGCCGCGATCGTCCCGGGGTAGGGGGATGCCGGGCACGGCGATTCTGGGCACGGCGCCGCCCGCCGCCCCGGCCTGTGCAAGATAGAAGTCCGTCGCATGCACGGCGGGGCTGGCGGGCAACGCCGCGTGGAACCGCACCGGCAGACCCTGCATCGCCTCGCGAAACTGCTCGCGGGCCGATCCGTACCAGGTGTGGATTTCGTTGAAGCTCGCGAGAATCTCCCGGAGCCGCGGTGACGGCCGAATCTCGAACGTATCGAGTCCGGTGTCCGCGATCGCGCGCACCCGGTCCGCAAACCCGATCAGCGGCACGGTGGCCGTCGTCGTCCAGACTTCGGTGAAATTGGCTCCGCGCGCCAGGTGCTCCAGCGCGGGCAGGGAAACGATGACGTCGCCGATGCCGCCCGGCCGGATCAGAAGCCGCCGCACGGTTACCGGTTGAGGATTTCGATCGGCACTTGCACGTCGAGCGACTTCGGCGGCAGGCACATCCGGTCGTTGCAGGCCTGGAAACGCAGCCGGCCCGAGAGCGTCGACATGCCGGGCTTGGCGCTGTCCGGCACCTGGAAGCGCGTCACGATGTCGAACTCGCCGGAGAACACCGACAGCGGCTTCTCCGAGAAGCTGTACTTTTCCAGCTTGGGTTGCGGAAAATCCTGCCCGGCCACCGGGAACGGCGCGTTGGGAAACTTGAGCGTCAACGGGATCAGGTACTCGTCCGCCGGCGTGTGGCTGTTCACGTGATAGCCCGGGCGCAATTGCACCGTAACTTTGGCCGTCAGTACCGCGCCCGGCTTCGCGGCGGCTTTCGCCGCCGGCGCAATTCCCAGCGCGTTAATTCCCTGCGCCGCTAGCACCGGCGTCAGCGCCGCCAGCAGCAGCGCGGCCCTTGCGCGCCTTGAGGAGTTGTTGGATCTCGCCATCGTAGACATCCTTGCTCACCAATCCCACATGCACCGAGGCGATCTTGCCGTCCGCGTCCACCAGGAACGTCGTCGGCAGGCTTTCCACGCCGCCGTACAACTGCGCCGTCTTGTCGTCGCCCAGCACCACGCGATAGTTCACCTTCTTGGCCTCGATGTACGGCTTCACGGCTTCCCAGCCGTCCTCGTCCATGGAGATGCCGACCACGGCGAATCCCTGGTCCCGGTACTTCTGCTCGAAATCCACGAACCACGGGATCTCGATCTTGCACGGCCCGCACCAGGTGGCCCAAAAATTCAGGAGCACCACCTTGCCCTTGAGGTTGGCCATGGTCAGCGTGCCGCCCCGGGCGTCCTTCAGCGCGAACTCCGGCGCGGCCTTCCGGTCCTTCTCGGCCTTCACGGCGGCATTGACGCTGGGCGTCCGCCCGCATCCGGCGAGCATCGCCGCCGCCGCCACCGTCATCAGGGATCGCCTGTACATAAGTTCTCTTTCCTTTTGATTATACGGGCAGCACCCGGGTTGCCAAATTCTCCGCGATCCAGGCCCGCCGGCGCTGCTGTGCCCGCCGGCCCAGGTCGCATTCCGCGTGCTCTCCCGCGTAGAACCAGGCCACGGTATCGCAAAAACTCTCGCACGCATACTCGCGCCAGCGGCGCGTCCGCGCTTGCTGGTCGGCCTCCCGCAGCCGCATCCGCAGTTGCGCGGCGGACCAGCCCGCCTCCCGGCCGCCCCGCTCGGCCGCGATCAAATCCTCGAAACTGCGCCGCGCCGGATTGCCGAGCCGCAGCCAGACGAAGTGAAAGATCTCGTGCACCAGGATCCGCCGCAACTCCTTATGGTTCCCGAGCAGCTCCGTCTCCAGGATCATCAGGCGGCGGCGCGGAAATGTTCCCGCATGCACCGGATTCCCGTGCCCGGCTCCCGAGAGCAGCCGTCCGCGGTGGGCCGTCAGCTGTGGCCGGAACCGGATCCGCACCGGCTCCCCGCGGAACTCGGGCAGCCCCGCCAGTGCCGCGGCTAGCTGGCCGCTTACTTCAGCGGACGCCCGAAATATCCGGGAACGATCTCCACCTGATACTTCTTTTGCGTTTCCTGGAACCATTCGTTGAAGCGCGCCTGCCGGATCTCCTCGTACAGCTTCTCACGGACCTCCGCCAGCGGCTGCACCCGGTACTCGTCCAGGCGGAACAGGTAGTATCCGTTCGCCTGCTTTACCGCCGGCGACACCTGTCCCGGCTTCAGCGCGAACACCGCGTTCTTGATGGCGTCGTCCACGGCGTCGGACTTCCGGATCAGCCCGAACTCGCCGCCCTTCTCCGCCGACTCCTTATCCTCGGAGACCTTCTTCGCCAGCGCCGCAAACTCCGCGCCGCCCGCGAGCTGTTTGGCGATCTTCTCGATCTCGGCCTTCGCCTCGGCATCCTTGCGCGTCTTCGCGCCGGGCTCGGCCGCCGCGTCGGCGTCCACGAACGCCAGGTAGATGGCGCTGACCTTGGCCATCTGGAAGCGCTCCGGGTGCTCGTTGTAGAACTTCTCGACGTCCGGCTGCGTGGGAAAGTACTTGGTGTTGCTGCGGTCGATGAAGGCCTGCGCGACTAACGTCTTCCGCAGATACTCGATCTGCTCCTTGGTTGGCGAGCGGTCGCCCAGCTTGTCCTTGTCGGCTTCGCCGGCCAGAAACTCGAGCAGCGCCAGCGAAGACAGTACGCCGCTCGCGTCGCGCTGGAACGCCTGCTGCAGGTTCGGCGGCGCGCCGGCCATCCACGCCTTCACCTCCGCGAACGTCAGGTTGCGGGCGCCCACCTTGGCGACCACCGTGTCGTCCTTCGGAGCGGGAAGATAACCCGGGGGAGCCTGCGGCTGCGCGGTCTGGGCGCACAATACGGCGCCGCACGAGAACAGAACGGACAGAAATTTCATGGGATGTCTATATTTTAGCAAGCGCTGACGAAATAGACGATCCCGGGGCGATTTTGGCTTCACTCGATCGGCAGCGGACCGAAGACCGGCACCGCCAGATCCGCCGCATCTCGCAGATTGCAATAGGGATCCTGGCCGGACCCGTAACGCAGCACCGCCCCTGCCGGCAGATCGCCCGAAAGGTGCAGCACCACGCCCGCGCCCTCCAGCGTCACCTTGTAAATCAGCGGCAGCGCCTCGCCCGCCGCCGTGTGGATCGAGAACCCCGACGGACGCCCCTCGGCGAGCAGCGCGCCGTTCACTTCGTTGAAGCTGACCTTGATCGTGCGGCCATCCCGCTTCGCCGTCGCCGGCCGCGGACCCCGCTTCAGCCCGGCGTATTCCTTGACATCCGGATACAGCTCCCGGGTCGCCAGGTTCGCGATGCGCCGGCCCAGCCGCTTGAGGTCCGCCGTGCCGACATGGATCCCGTCGTCGAGGCCCAGGTCCACCGCGGCCACCAGACCGGTGTTCGCTAGGGCCGCCTCGGTCTTGCGTTGCGCCTCCTGCACGGCGTTCCAGCCGGCGCGGGGAGCGCCGATCACGCGGCCCAACTGCACGTAGTAGAACGGCAGATCCGCCGTCTTCAGATCCGCGCGCACCGCGGCGACGAACTTCTCGAATTTCCCCCCGAAGGCCGGTGCACGCTCCGGCGTGGTGTCCGCCTCGCCCTGATACCACAACACGCCGCGGACCTTCCCGCCGGCCGCCTCGATGCGCCGGAGCATGGAGCCGTAGAGCGAATCGCCGCCCTTCGCCTTCAGCGCGGGGTCCCACTGATCCATCGACGTGCCGCCGTGCGCGCACGGAATGAGGCCCACCGGGACGCCCGTGCGTGTGTACATCTGGATCGCGAACGGCAGCGCCAGGCCGGCCCCTTTCTTGCGCGCGGCCATGTACTTTTCGAGCTTGTCGCCGCTCATGCGCTCGGGCTGGCCCTGCTCGTTCTTGTCCCAATGCACGGGGTCGGTGGCGAAGACGCGCCAGTGCAGGGGCTCGGACGCGACGGTCCAGCGGTCCGCCATGTCGAAGCTGTGGATCTGCGCCAGCGGCTGCTGCACGTCCACCAGGTCCCCGTAGCCTTCCATGTTGGATTGCCCGGCGAGCACCCAGAGGTCCCCGGCGAGGATCCCGTCCACGCCGCTGACCCCGGGCGTCCCGGTCAGCCGCACTTCGATCCGGTAGGGTCCGCCGGCGGGCACGCCCCGCAGTTCGCCGCTGAACCGGCCCGCGCCCGCGCGCACCAGCGGGCTCCAGTCGAAGCCCTGCACGGGCTTGCCGTCCGCGAGCACGCGCGCCTCGATGAACTTTCCGTTCGCTTTGGCGCTGGCGGTCCCGGCCAGCCGGACCGTCGCCTTGTACGGCTGGTCGCACTGGATCACCTGGTCCTTCCCCAGGTTGCTGAGGCTGACGTCCTGCGCTGCCGCGGCTAGCGCGAACAAAACGGGTGCAAGTCGGCGCACAAATCCCTCCGAGGCGTGATTCTACCTCATGCCATCGGCAAATGGACCCCGCGCCTGCAGCGCTTCCCTTACCTCCGGGAGCTTTCGTCGCGCTTTATCTGTGCGCGCCGCCGTCCGGTTTCGAGGTTCGCTGCCGATTTCTGCCGCGCGGCTTCGTCCACCTGGATCTTGTTCACTACCGCACGGGCCCCGGCCGACCGGGCCATCCGTGTCGCCGCGCCCTTGCGCTGCACCACGCTGGTCTTGCCCTCCCATGTCGCCACGCCGCCCTGCACCCGGACCTGGAAGCCGTCGCCGGCCATCTTGGAGCGCGCCAGCCGGGCGCGGATTTCTTTCTCGAGTTGCGCGTCGGAAATCGCGGCGGCCGGGGCCGCCGGTTTCGCCGGGGCCGGGCGCGGCGCGTCCGCGGCCAGCAGGGAACAGCACACCAGCAACGTCCACATACCAACTAGTGGGCGATGGCGGCCGGAACTCTCCGCTCAATTTTCAATGTTTCGGCGCGTCGGGCTTAGGGGCCGCCGGCTTCGGGGGCTCGGCGGTGTAAGAGCGCGGCAGCGCCGGGTCCGTAACGATCACGAAGTCGCCCAGCCCCGCCATCTCCGCCGCGTCGAAGTTCGGAAAACTCTTCTCCGACACCATCGTCACCACCAGCGTGGAGGCGCTCGGCCGATAGCGGCGCAGGTGGTCGAGGATCCCCATGCCGCTGGCGGAATGGAAGCTGCCGTTCAGGTGCACCACCTGAGCCGCGGGCTCCTTGTCCAGGTAGCGGGCGATGGAATGGGCCATAGTGGCGTCCCACAGGCTTTGCGACTCCAGGCTGCGCCGGGGGTCGCGCTGCGGCTGCTGCGGCTTGGGCGGTGCCGGCTTATCCGAGGACTGCTTCTTCGCGGCTTCTTTCTCAGCCTCCTTGCGCATCTCCTCCATCAGCTTGAGGAACTTGTCCGCGTACGCCGGCGACGCTTCGGCGTAGGGCAGGGGAGCGAGCCAGGCCTTCGCCTCGGTGCTGAAGCCCGCCAGCGCGCCTTGGCCGTCCCGGCCCACCCGGTTGACGTAGCGGCGCGGCGCGTTCGCCGCGATCACCGGCAGCTTGCGCTCCTTGGCGAACTCCACCAGCGGCTTGTAATCCTGCCGGTAGTTGCGCCAGGGGCGGCTGGCGGCCAGGAACTGGTCCTCCGTGATCAGGCCCGCCAGGTACTCGTCGAGCACCACCTGCACGTCGCGCTCGAACATCTCGAGCGCCAGCGCCGCCGGCTTACCGTTGCGGACCTCCACCAGCTTGCGGAAGATCTCGTTCTGCAGCTTGTGCGCGGTGGCGTCGTCGTGGCTCTCGCCGAGGAACACGACGCTCTGCGCGGCGGCCGCGGTTAGGACATCGGCGAGCTGCGCCGGGGTTCCGTCGCCGCGGTAGACGCGATAGGGTTCGCCTTCCAGGGCGAGGATCGAAAGGCTGAGGAGCGCCGGTGCGAGCATCTTTCTAGCATAAGCGCTCGGTGGCCTCCGCCTGCGGCGGCGCGGCTGGTCGAACCACGCAACGTGCGCCGCTGAGCCCCCGGCTACCGCCGGGGGCCAAAGTCCGTCAAACGGAGCCGCGCGCGTCAGCAAGCGGCAACCCCCCAACCGATCACAGCTTCGCAGGTGGGGGTCAAAGCCCGAATACTCTAGCCCTCGCCCCTCACCAGCACCGCCGCCGCGCGGCGAGCCCGTGTCACGGACTGCTTCGCCGCGGCCACGCTTTCCCGCAGCATACGCTGCTGCGCTTTGGTCATGGCGTCCCAGCGCCGCCGCGCGCCTGCGTCCCCGGCCAGCAACTCCGCGAACTCGCCGGGCGCTCTTCAGAGGCGATCTCCAGTTCCAGCCGCCCGCGGTCTCCGGTATCCTTTGGCCGCGCGGCACAGTTTCTCCGGCACACCAACGAACCACCAATCCGGTCCCACGGCGTCAAGCTCTTGCGGCCGGCGTCGCATCCGTTCAGCGTCAGCAACACGGTCGTGGTTTCGCGCAGCTTCCACGCCGCGATTGCCCGCGCCGGCACTACCGCAAGCGCGGCAGGTCCCGCTGCTTGCGTTCGATCTTCGTCTCGAGTGCGATCCTCACAACCCGAACACCAGCAGCACGCTCCCCGAAGGGATCGCGACATGCTGCTTCCCGTCGATCAGGAAGCTGATCGGGTTCGCGATGATGTCCGCTCCGGTCTGAAAATCCCACAGCGGTTTGCCGGTCTTGGCGTCCAGCGCGAAGAAGTTGCCCTCGTTCGAACCGCCGAAGACCAGTCCGCCCGCGGTCGCCATCACCCCCGCCCACGGCGGCGACTTCAGCGGAAACTCCCACTGCTTCACTCCGGTCACCGCATCCAGCGCGCGGATCGCCCCCGAAATCTCATCGGGATCGATCTCCTTCTCCCCGCCGCCCATGAATAGCGTCCCCGGCTTGTACTCAGCCTCGGCCTTCACGTAGATGGACCCCTTCTCGCGCGCCGCCACAAAAAACTGCCGCGTCACCGGGTTATACGACGGGCTGTACCAATTGGTCGCCCCGTTCAGGCTCGGCCACACCAGCACGCCTTCTTCCGTCGGGTCGGTGCCGGGGATCACAAGCGGCCGTCCGCGATCGTCGAGTCCCCTGGCCCACGTCTGTTTCACGTATTGCTTGCCCACCAGGAACTCACCCGTCGCGCGATCGTTGACGTAGTAAAACGCGTTGCGGTTCGCCATCACGACGACCTTGCGCAGCTTGCCCCGCACCACCAGATCCGTCAGCACCGGGATCTCGTTCGCATCCCAGTCGTGCGTGTCGTGTGGCGTGTACTGGAAATGCCAGCGCAGCTTGCCCGTCTTGCCCTCCACCGCGATCAGCGAGCAGGAGTACAGGTTGTCACCGAGGCGGTTGTCGCCGTTCCAATCGGGCGCGGGATTGCCCGTGCCCCAATACACGAGGTCGAGGTCCGGATCGTAAGACCCCGTCACCCAGGTGGGCGCGCCGCCCGTCTTCCAGGAGTCGCCCGACCACGTATCGTTGCCGGGTTCGCCCGGTCCGGGGATGGTCCAGAAACGCCACGCGCGCTTTCCGGTCTTCGCGTCATAGGCGTCGAGGAAACCCCGGATTCCCGCCTCGCCGCCCGAAATGCCGGTGATGATCTTGCCGTCGATGGCGAGCGGCGCGCTGGTGATGCAGTGCCCGGTCTTGTAGTCGGCCACTTCGCTATCCCAGCGCACGGCGCCGGTCCGGGCGTCGAGGGCCACCAGGTGCGCGTCCAGCGTGCCCACGTACACCATGCCGTCGAGCAGCGCGACGCCGCGGTTCACGCGGCCGAAGCCCAGCGTCTGCAGATCTTTCGGGATCTGCCGCTCGTACTTCCACAGCACGCGCCCGCTGCGCAGGTCCAGCGCCGTCACCACCGTCGCGGGCTCGGTGAGGTACATCACTCCGTCGGCCACCAGCGGCGTGGTCTCGAACCGCGCGGTGCGGTTGAGCTGGTACATCCACTTGACCTTTAACTGGCCAACGTTTCCGGCGTGGATCTGGGCGAGCGGCGAATACCGGTGCGCCGCGTAGTTGCCGGAGTGCGTCAGCCACTGGCCGCGCTCCAGCTCCGCGCGGCGGATCCGCTCGTACGGCACCTGCGCCGCGAGCGGCACAACAGCGAGCAAGGCAAGATAGCGCATCAAGTTCAGTCCTTCAGCGAAGCCAGGTAAGCAATCAGGTCGTCGAGATCCGCCGGCGCCAGCTTGTCGTAAGCCGGCATCAGCGACTCCTTGCGCAGTTCCGCCCGCACGCCGCGCAGCGAATGGACCACGCCCGCGGCGTCCCGGATCTGGATCGAGAAATTGTCCTGGTTCAGCCGCAGGCCGGTCACCGCTCCCGCGCGCACCGTGCGGAACGCCGGGTCGATTTCCGCGGCCGGCTCGATGAGCGAGCGCCGCAGCGCCGCCAGGCCACGCTTCGCGCCGATGCCGGTCAGTTCCGGGCCGAAGCCGCGGCCCTCGCCGTTCGCGATGTGACATGTCGCGCACGCTTGCTTCGCATAGATCGTCCGGCCGCGCGCGGCGTCCCCGCGCGGCGTTTCCACCGGGAGCTTCGAAAAGCCTTCGACGTGCGCGGCCACGGCTTCCACCTCGCGCGCCGAGAATTGCCAGAACCCCGGCATGTTGGTGCCGGGGATGCCGCTCTGGATCACCTCGCGCAGCGCCTTCGCGTCCGTGGCGCGCTTCAGCCGCTTCAGCGGCGGTCCCGCGCCGCCGGAGCCGTCGATGGCGTGACAGCCGCCGCAGTGCGCCTTGTAGAGCCGCTCGCCGAGATCCGCAGCGGGTGCGCTGAGCGCCGCTGCGAGCAGCGCCAAAGGCAGGCTTCTCATCCCGCCGATTCTATCAGCCGCGCAGCTCCGAAACCCGGGACAGTTCCGGATTTTCCAGTTTCCTCGCGCCGAGCGCTTCCGTTAAACTCGCTAACAAACGGCGACCTCCGAACGGAGGGCGCTTGGGGTAAGGCCTCGGACGAATCCGAGGTTGTCACGCCTTGATCTACAAGAAGTTACTGCTACTGGAGTGTAGACCACCACAGGTCTCCCCACTCCTCGGAGATAGATAGCGCTCGGCCGCCGAAACTGGATAATTGGGAACTGTCCCTGGTTTCGTCCTATGCCGACGTAGGCTGTGGGGTAATGCGACTCCACGCTCAGGGAAGCTCGAAATCCAGCAGTACGATGTAGGCGGCGAGGATCAGATAGGCGCTGTAGTACGCATCCGCGTGAATGTTGCGCAACTGGTCGAAACCACGGTTCAATGTCTCCGCGGCTCTTGGCGTCAGCGAGTGGAACAGGATCCGCGGGATCCGGGCGCCGTCGTAATACAGGCCGTGGCGCGGGTATCTCCCTTCCAGCGCAACTCCGGGCAGTTCGATGCCGCTCTCTTTGACCAGGCGGCGAACCCGCGCGACCAGATCTTCGCTCGAGTCCTGCCGCCACACCGACAGCGGCCCGGCGCCGAGGGCCGCCAGATCGATCGCGGCCACGGGAGCCGGTGACGCCGTCGCCCACTTGCGGACGTTCTCCCGGAACTGCTGCTGGCCTGGTGCGGCGAGCACCAGCGCGTGCCGGAACCGCGTCGCCAGAAAACTCTGGCAGAGGTTGGCCAGCATCGCCAGCCCGGACCAGTTGTCCACGACCCCTTGCGTATGAATGTGTGCGACCACCAGGATCGGCGGAGCGCCCGGCGAGCCCAGCTGGGCCTCGAAATCCGGCGGGCGCTTGCGGTCCCGCGATGGGAACTCCTCCGGCGGACAGCCCGCCTCGGTGAGCATGCGCTGGAAGGCGGCGGGCCGCTGCTTCTCTTCCGTCGGCATCTCGCGGAGCCGTCCCATCACCTTTTCCGGCACCAGTTTCTCGTAGGTGAGATTGTCCGCGGCGAGAAGGGGTCCGAGTGCGGCCCAGGCAAGGATGGCGATACTTCGCATGACAACCTCGGGCTCCATTCTAAGCCGACGGTGGATCACAATGGACCCGCGCGGGTGCAAAAACCAGGGACAGTTCCGGGTTTTCCAGTTTCTTGGCGCCGGAGGCTTACGGTTAAGTCGTTAACAGATTGTGGCTTACCTCCCGCCGGGCAACCAGGGCGCCCGCTGGCGCGCCGATCCTCGCGACCCGGCGGCAATCGGATTGCGCTTGGGGTGCGGGCTCCGATGCGGCCGGAAGATCGCTCCCCGAAACTGGATAATCGGGAACTGTCCCTGGTTTCGTCCTAGGCCGATGTTGGCCCGGGGCGGTACGATCTCACGGCAACTCCAGGTCCAGTTGCAGCAGGAACGTGGCCAACATCACATACGCATTGTAGTAATGCGCCGGGACCACGTTACGGATCTGCTCCAACCCCTTCTCCAGCCGCTTCGGCATCTCCGGACCGAAAGAATGAAACAACATCACCGGGATCCCGCCGCGCTGGAAATGGCTCGCGTGCGGCAGCGCCAGCCAGCCGACGTCCGCCGGCGGCACCGGGACGCCGGTGGCCTTCTCGGCGCCCCGCAGCGCTCGCAGTAACCCCTGGGTCCCCGGACCCCGGGAAAACGCCGCCGCCGTCAGCCCCAGCACCGCGAGATCCACCGCCGCCAGCGGCTTATCCGAACCCGCGGCCCACCGCCGCACATACTCCTCGTAGTTTCCCGGCGACGCGAGCACGAACCGGTGGCGGAACCGTGTTTCGCGAAAGCTGCGGCACAGGCTGGCGAGCATGGCGAGGCCGGTCCAGTTGTCCGCCACGCCGTTCGGATGCGCGTGCGCGATCACCAGCACCGGCCGCGCGTCCGCCGGTCCGAGCGCCGCCTCGAACTCCGGTGGATAGCGCTTGTCGGCGGAAGGACGCTCCGCCGGCGGACACCCTGCCTCGGTCAGCATCTGGCGAAACGCCGCGGGACGGTCGCGCGCCGCTGCCGGCATCTGGCGCACGCGCTCCAGCACGGCGGGCAGCGGCTGCCGCTCATACGCCAGCTTGTTCTGAGCGAGCGGCGCCGCCAGCGCGGCTGCGATGGTCAACGCGAGGCCTAACATCCGCACCCTCGGGATCATTGTAGCCGCGTGCAGGTGAGAAAAGTCCGCGCGCGTGAGCCGGATCGCGCCGGATTCGCGCGTCCTGCTCCGTGACCGTTCTGGTCAACCGTACTCGGGAGGGCGCATGCATCGTCTGCACTCCGTCTTAATCGGTCTAGCCTCGCTGGCCGCGCCGCTGCTTTGGGCGCAGGATCCGGCGCGTGCCGTCCGCAACAATCCGGGCTTTGCCGCCAACACGATCGCCCGTGGCGACCGCGGCGCCTCGCCCGAAGTCGACCTCGGGTTCTCCTTCAACTTCTACGGGACGCAACGCAGCCGCGTCTTCGTGAACATCGACGGCAACCTCAGCTTCGGCCAGAACGCGGCCTATGCGAACTCCAGCCTCCGCGCCATCACGCCGCCGATGATCGCGCCGTACTGGGCCGACGTCTCCACCGCCGAAGCGGGCTCCGGGCAGGTCACCTGGGGCCGCGACACCGTGGACGGACGTCCGGCGTTCGGCGCCAACTACATTAATGTCGGCTCGTCCGGCATGCCCGGCGTTCGTAACAGTTTTCAGGTGGTCCTCATCGACCGCTCCGACACCGGGGCGGGGAACGCGGACGTGGAGTTCAACTACGACTCGATCCAGTGGGAGTGCGGCTTGTTCGGGCAGATCTGCCAGAACGGGCGCATCGTCAACTCCACCGGACCCGCGGTGGCGGCGCGCGCCGGCATGTCCGGCGGCACGCTCCCGACCTCGTTCATGATCGACGGATCCTTCGCGCCGGGGTCGTTTCTCGACGGCACCGTGAATCCGCTGGTCCGGCGCTCGCTGAACTCCACCGTCCCCGGGCGGCTGGTGTTCCGGATCCGCGGCGGCGAAGTGATCGACGGTCTGAATCCGAAGCCGCGGAGCGCGGTGCAGGCCGCCAGCAATGGCCCGCAGTTCACGCCAAGCTCTTACTTCACCATCTACGGCGACGGCTTCACCACCTCGACGCTGCTGTGGGACAACTTCATTCCCGATGGCCGGACGCTGCCGCGCCAGCTCGGCGGCGTGCGCGTACAGATCGGCCAGCAGCAGGATTGCTACGTCTACTTCGTCAGCCCCGGCCAGATCAACGTGCTCGCGCCTCCAGGCAATTACACCGGAACGCAGACCGTGACGGTGATCACCGAGAGCGAATCCCGCACGTTGACCGCCAACGTGGCTCCCGTGGCGCCCGGTTTCTTCAGCTACGTACTGAACGGCCGCTCGTATCCGGCGACGCTGTTCGCCGGCACCGGGACGCTGGTGGCCTCTCCCGCGGCGGTGCCGGGCGCGCGCGCCGCGCGCAGCGGGGACCTGCTCAGCTTCTTCGCCACCGGGCTGGGCGCAACCGCGGCGCCGGTGCCCGCCGGACAGGTGCTCACCCAGGTGCTGAACATCGACAACCTGTCGCGCGTGCGCATCACCATCGACGGCTTGCCCGCCGAGGTCCTGTTCGCGGGCATGACCTTCACCGGCGTGTTCCAGATCAACGTCCGCGCCCCGGCAAACCTGCGGGCGGGCGATCTGCCCGTGGTGCTGGAGGTGAGCGGGATCCGCGCGCCCCAGGAGTCCGTGCTCACGTTCGGCCAGTAACGGCAGGCGCGGGAACCCGGCGGGCTGCTCCGGAGTCAGAGGGGGCATGAAATGCGTTCCGCTCTTCCTGCTCGCCACCGGCCTGTGGGGAGCCTGCCGGCCTCTCCTGGTTCCGGAAGCGCTCTACCACTCGGACCAAGCGTTCGTCGGGACCGTGCTGGCGGTGCATCGCTATCCGCCCCAGGGATGGCGCGGCTGCGAACGCCTGGCGATCGAGTTCGCGGTGTCCCGGGTTGTCAAAGGCACGGTACCGCCGCGACACACGATTTTCACCTGGGAGAACTGCTACTGCATGATGGGTGTCGACACGCGGAACGAATTCGCCGCCGGTCACGAGGTCGCCGTGTTCGCCAGGGCGAGGAAAGCCGCTGCGTGGCTGCAGGACCCCCGGCCGCCGGGCTGGCCGCTCCGCGACTCCGATACCATTTATGAAACGCACGAGTGCAGCGGCAACTTCATCGTCCGGGACAATCCCGGCCAAACCGCGCTGCTCTCGCTCGCTCCCCTGCTCGGAACCCGGCCGATTGCGAGTATCTCCGAGCCGGTTGTCCGCCTTCACTACAAGGTGCGCGAAGCCCTGGGCCTGTTTCCTTGAACTCCGGCGGGAGGTACGCTGATACCGAAGTGCGCACCTTGCCATCGCGGCGTCGCGGAAGTCGGCATCTACGTCGCCGCCGCCACGCGCGACGCGGGCCTCGGGCGGGCGCTACTCGATGCGCTGGCCGCCGGGACGCAGCGCCACGCGATCGCCTTGCAGCCGCAGTCGAAACTTCAACTCGCCGCCCGACGGACAGCAGTTGGGGTCCTCGGGTGCGGCCAGCGCCGCTGTCGCGGTCATGGTGTTCCAGTCGATCCGCGACAACTGGTGCAGGCGGTATCGGGCGGGCGCCTTCACGTCCCGCACCCACGACGTCGTGTCCACGGTCCGCAGTCCGGACGTCTCCACCAGCCAGGCCTGGTCATCCGTGATAGCGCCCGTCCCGTGGATCCGCACGGGAACCACCAGGACTATTGCCTCGCCCGAGCGGTAGGCGCGCGGCGGTCCGTCAATCCAACCGTCTCCCGGCAGGTGCGACCACAGGAGTTCCGCGCGACCCGCCCCGGAGCGCAGCCGCCAGATCTGAACATACGTCGCCGCGTCCGCGGGAAGGTAATCCGGCGCCGGGCGCACCCGGGCCAGCACTGCATGGTAAGTCGAGGCGCCTCGCGAGGCCACTACGGCCAGTGAAATGGGGCGGCAGGCCTGGATCTCCGGGGCGTCCTCCGCGGGCAGCACGCACTCTCGCCGCAACTGGTCGATTCCGGCCTGGGGATTGGCGAACAGGAGCGACAAGAGTAGGGCCGGATGCATTTCCGTTCTGGATGTTCGGCCGGATCCACCCCGGCCGTTAGTCCGGTGGGGCGGATGGCCGGGTTCCGTGGGCCGCTACAATAGCTCGCGGGGTGACCATCGAGACCATGACGCCCGCGGACTGGCCCGCGGTGTGTGACATCTTCCGCGAGGGTATGGCGACCGGCGTCGCGAGCTTCGAAACCGAAGTCCCCGAGTGGGAACGGTGGGACGCCTCGCACCTCGCCGAGCCGCGCCTGGTCGCCCGCCGCGGCAGCGCAGTGGTGGCGTGGGCGGCGCTCAGTCCGGTCTCGGCGCGCTGGTGTTATCGCGGCGTGGCCGAAGTCAGCATTTACGTCGCCGCCGCCGCGCGCGGCGCGGGCCTGGGTCGGGCGCTGCTCGAGGCGCTGGCCGCCTCCTCCGAACGCGCGGGCCTGTGGACCCTGCAGGCGACCGTCTTCGCGGACAACACGGCGTCGCTCGCGCTGCATGCGCGGTGCGGGTTCCGCGTGGTGGGCCGGCGCGAGCGCATCGCGGAGCGCGACGGAGTGTGGCGCGACACCGTGCTGCTGGAACGCCGCCGCTCCTGAAGTGCCGGTCAGTTACCGGTGAACTGCGTCAGCAGGAACGAAACCGCGGGACTCGCCTGGATCTCGTGCGGCACGTTCGGCTCCAGCGTCACCAGCACGCCGGGCTCCAGCGCGACGGCCTCGCGCTCGTCGCCCACGAACAGCGTGCCCTTTCCGGCGAGGCCCTGGATCGTGATCGGCACCGGCGCGGTGTGCTTGGCCAGCACGGCTCCGTTGCGCAGCGTGATCTGGATCAGCTTCCGGCGCGGCCCTTCGAACAGCAGGTCCACCTGGCGGTCCTTGCCTTCGGGAATCGTGGTCTGCAGCGGGATGCGTTTCATGGAAGCGGCGACGGTGGAGGAGGCAGCCAGCAACAAGGCTAGCGCGATTCGAGCGACATTCTTCATGAGCGGGTGCCCGAAGTATTTCTCAAGAGGAAAATGAACACGTTCAATAATGAACTTGTTCATTTTCGAACACGTTCCAAAAAACTGCCCTCTTGACCAGGCGGCCCACGGCGAAGCGCGCTGCCAAGCGCTAATGGTTCCGCCTGCGCCGGCGGTGGAGCGCACCCAACGCGAGGAGCCCCAGCGCTCCCAGCGCCAGGCTCGACGGCTCTGGAACCGTCGGATCGTCCGGAGGCAGCGGCGGCACCAGCACCACGATGGCGTGCGCCATGGTGTCCCAGTTGCCGTTCCACGGCCCGGAGTACCAGACCAGGCCCGGCATCAGCGAAGGCACGTTCATGCCGAGGATGATCACCTGCCCGGTGGCGGTGAGCGGCACCACCAACTGCGAGCCGGGTTCCTTGCCTATGGAATAGGTTTGATAATTGACTGTAATCTCATGAGAACTAACGGCTTCGATGACCTGAATCAGCATGGAGTTGGCCGTGAAGCTCACCCAGCCCACCCAGTCGTTGAAGTCCCGGTCCGAGCCCTGGGCGATGGTTCCCACCCGGTCTTCGAAGGCTACGAACCACTTCGTGTTCGGGTTGGCGTAGAGATGCGCGCCGAGGCCCGGCGTCGACGGATCGATCGCCTGACCCTCGACCAATACGGGGATGGGACCTGCCCACCCGAGGATCGCGGTGACGATCACGGATAATATGATGCGTTCCATAAGATCTACCGACCCCCGCTACCAGTGTCGGGCAAAACCAGGCGGGGTGTAAGTACTACGAAGGTACCAGGGGTCCTGGTATCGCCCTAGCACTTACTTCTGGTCGCGGAGGACCTTAGAGTCGGACTAAGGCCCCTCCTGATCCGTAAGGCGATGCCGGAGCGGTAGAGCTGTCAGGGATTTGCGGAGGAGGGAAGGTCAGCGGCGCCGGCGACGGCGCGCCTGGAGGGCCAGCAGGCCCAAACCGCCCAGCAGGAGTCCCGCCGTGGCCGGTTCCGGGTTGGCGATCGGTTCGTCACCGGGCGCTCCGGAGGCGCCCGAGGAGCCCGCCGACGTAAGCTGCACAATGGCGTGGGGTTTTCCGTCGGAGTTGACCCCCAGGCCGGAGTACCAGAAGAGGTAGAGATTGACCGTAGGGACCCAGAAGGACAGGGTGATCGGCTGGCCGTTGGCGTCGAGCGGGATGGTCATGCTGGACCCGGGCGTCTGCCCCACGAAGGAGCTTCCGTAGGAGACCCAGACGTTGTGCGCCGTGGTGGCGCTGACGGCCAGGATCGTCATGCTGGTATTGGTGAACGACACCCAGCCGACCCAATCGTTGAAGTCGTCGTCCCAGGTGTCCTCGAAGGCGACCCACCACACGGAGCCGGGCACCGCGTACACGGTTCCGCCGAGGCCGGGCGTATTCGACGGCACGGCCTGACCCTCATTGAGGATGGTGCCGGCGGCGGCGAGCGTCGCGGACAGCAGCAGGGTGGTGAGCGCGCGTTTCATTTGGCTCTCGGTCCACTGCCAGAGTAAACCCAACGGGATAAATGGGCTTCCGGGTAGAGTGCTACAACCGGGCGATTTGCCGCACTAGGGCGCGAGGCGGTTCGCCTTAGACGCTAGGACCAGAGGAGCTCAGGGTACTCGGCGATTTGCTCGACCAGAGCGGTGCGCAGCTCCTGGAGGCCGGCGAGGAGGCCGGGATCGAAGTCCGGGCCGGGGAAGGTGCGGTCACAGTACAGGCAGCCGAAGGCGGGACCCGGGAGTTGAAGGGGGAACAGGCCGAAGCAGAGGGGCTGGAGGGTGCGGACCAGGCTGGAGACAGCCCAGGGTCCCGTGACGGCGTCCGGGAAGAATACGTCGCGGCCGGAGGCCAGCGTGGAAGCGAGCAGCGGATCGGCGGCGATAGGGAACGTGTCGGCCAGTTGTTCGGAGGAGACGCCGAGGGCGGTGACGGCGTCGAGCGAGCGGGAGGCGGGATTCCAGCGGGCGAGCACGGCGCGGTCGAAGGGCCCGCCGCGGTGGATCGCTTCGAGGGTGAGCAGCGGCGCTTTGGCGAGTCCGTCGAAGGGGAGCGCGCGCAGTTCCCCGAGCAGGCGGGCGAGCGTCTCGGCGGGCGTGGCGGAACTGGCTTCTTCGGCCGGATCGGCGCCGTCGTGCTCGCGGAGCAGGGCCGCCGCTTCGTCCATCTGGCGCTGGAGGCGCAACTGGTCCACGGGGACCTTCAGCAGCGCGAAGGTGCCCTTGGTTTCCTCGAAGGCGGCGTCGATGGCGCCGCGGACTTCTTCGGGACCGAGGCCCAGCGGGCGGCCGAAGCGGTCGACCGCGAGGTTGAGGCGCGCGCGCACGGCGGACTCCTCGCGCCGGTAGATGGCCTGCGTCAGGCGGTGCGCGAGCAGCACGATCATGGGCAGCGTGTCGCCGGCGTGCGCCTTCCGGGCGAGGGTCCGCTCGTCGACTTCGAGCGAGTCGGTGACGCCGGGGGGCATCTTCCAGCGGCGCGCGGCCGCCGCGGCCAGCTCTTCGTAGGTCGCGCCGATCCGCTCGCGGGCCGCGGCCTCCTCGGAGCGGTGTCCCTCGGCGGTGTGCAGCAGGATCGCGGCGTAATCGTGCGGGCGGTAGCAGGCGATCAGCACCTCACCGAGATTGCGGAACATGCCGCACAGATACGCCTGCTCGCGGCCCGGCGACGCCGTGCGCGCGGCAAGTTCCCGCGCGTGGTTGGCGGTGAGCAGCGACAGCAGGATCAGTTCGCGAATGCCCGGCGACTTGCGGCGGAAATGCTCCAGCAGCATCGCCGAAGTGCACAACTGGCGCACCGTGTCGGTGCCGAGCAACGCCACCGCGTGGCTGACACTGTTGATGGCGCGGTCCGAGCGGTTGTAGAGTGCCGAGTTCGCGGTGCGCAGCACGCGCAAGGTGAGGCTGAGGTCCCGCAGGATGATGTTGGTCAACGCGCGCAGCGCGTCGTCTTCCTGGGGCGCGGCGAGAATCTGCTCGAGCGAAGAGCCGAGCGCGGGCAGGTCGGACGCGTCGGCGATCTCCGCCAGGCAGTCGTCCAATCGCGAGCGAGCGGCTGCTGACATCGCACTGTCCTTATCGGCGCGGCGGGCCCGGTATACTAGGAGCATGTTCTTCCGCCGGGAGAAGCCGCAGACCTTCACCTTCGCCAACCGCCTGGACCAGCTCAAGCAGGCCGGCTACTCCGTGGTCAACGAAGCCGGGGGCCGCGCCCGGGTCGCGAACCAGGCCGGCTGCGCCGCCGTGCTCGAGGAAGTGGACGGCAAGATCCGCGTCGGCCGGTCCGGTTTCCTGCGCGGCAGCGAGATCGCCCACCTGGTCAGCGGCGGCTACCAGATGTTCCTGCGCACGCCCTCCGGCAAGACCGAAGCCGCGCAAGCCTCCCAACTGAAGGCCCTGCACGCCTTCGACGAGGATGTCCGCGAGGTGATCGGCGTCACCAGCCTGTACAACGAAGGCCTGGGCACCACCAGCGAAGAGCATCTGTACGATCGCGTGGTGAGCCGCGACGCCGGGGTCCCGAAGCGGCCCTGGCAGCGGTAAGCAGGTCCTCTCGGCTGGGCTCTAGAACGGCTCCGTATCCCGGCGCTCAGGAACATCCGCCTTTGCGCGTCTGCCGGTTGGAGAGGCGCGGGAGCTCTCGTGCGCTCTGAGGGACTCCCGTCGGTCCCAAGCACCCGGAGTCAAGCGCCCGCCCGCTGCTGCCGGTTCCCGCGGCAGCGGTCGCTGCAGTAGCGGACCTGATCCCACACGTTCTCCCACTTCTTGCGCCAGGTGAAGGGACGCCGGCACACGGCGCAAACCTTGGTGGGGAGATGCGGTTTGGCGATTTTCCGCTTCATGATCCTCACCTTGTGGATGCCGTGCGCGCCGCAAGCGCCGCAATACAATGGCGCACGGCAGGCCGGACTGGCATCCGTTCAGGAAGATGGCGGTGCGCAACCTTGTTCTCGTACTTGGGGATCAGTTGGACGCGGAGTCAGGGGCATTCGACGGCTTCGATGCGGCGCGCGACGCGGTGTGGATGGCCGAAGTGGAGGAAGAGTCGCGGCACGTGCCCAGCCACCAGGCGCGCACGGTGCTGTTTCTGGCGGCGATGCGTCATTTCGCCGGACGGCTCCGGGAGCGGGGCTGGCGCTGCGAGTATCGCCGCCTCGAAGATGCGGAGAATACCCACACGCTGGCCGGTGAGCTGCAGGCCGCCGCGCGGCAGCACCGGCCGGAGCGCCTGATCCTGGTGCAGCCCGGCGATTTCCGGGTGGCGGCGGCGCTCGAAGCCGCGGCGCGCTCGCTTGGCCTGCCCCTCGAGGTCCGGCCGGACCGCCATTTCTTCTGCGAGCTCGACTGGTTCCGCCGCTGGGCGCAGAATCGGAAGCAGCTCCGGCTCGAGTACTTCTATCGCGAGATGCGGCGGCTCCACGGCGTGCTGCTGGACGACGGGCAACCCGTGGGGGGCGCGTGGAACTACGACGCCGAGAACCGGGAGTCCTTCGGCAAGGGCGGACCCGGTGTGGTGCCGCCGCCGGTGGCCTTCCCGCCGGACGAGATCACGCGGGACGTGATGCAGCTCGTACGGCGGCGTTTTCGCGGCAATCCCGGCCGCCTCGAGCGCTTTGACTTCCCGGTGACGGCCGAGCAGGCCGAGATCGCTCTGCAGGATTTCGTCCAACACCGGTTGCCCGCCTTCGGCCAATTTCAGGACGCGATGTGGACCGCCGAGCCGTATCTCTATCATTCGCGCCTGGCGGCGGCGATGAACCTGAAACTGTTGTCGCCCCGTCGCGTCGTGGCGGCCGCGGAGCAGGCCTGTCGCGCGGGCAGCGCGCCCCTGGCGGCCGTCGAAGGATTCATCCGGCAGGTGCTGGGTTGGCGCGAGTACGTGCGCGGCATCTACTGGACCGAGATGCCGGCCTACGCGGAAGGCAATGCGCTGGCGGCGGAGACGCCGCTGCCGGACTTCTACTGGACCGCCAATACGCCGATGCGGTGCCTGTCGGAGACCATAGGGCAGACGCTGGAGTACGGCTACGCGCACCACATCCAGCGCCTGATGGTGACGGGACTGTACGCGCTGCTGCTGGGAGTCCGGCCGCGCGAGATCCACGAGTGGTACCTCGCTGTTTATGTGGATGCGGTGGAGTGGGTGGAACTGCCGAACGTGATCGGGATGTCCCAGTTCGCCGATGGAGGGCGCATGGCGTCGAAGCCGTACGCCGCCACGGGCAAGTACATCCAGCGCATGAGCAACTATTGCGCGGCGTGCCCGTTCGATCCGGCCGAGGCGGTGGGCGACCGCGCCTGCCCGTTCACGACGCTGTATTGGGATTTTCTGGCGCGGAATGAAAGCCGCTTGCGCGCCGTGCCCCGCATGGAGCTGCAACTGAAGAACCTCGCCCGACTGAGCGCGGAGAAGCGCCGGGAGATCGCGGCGAGGGCTCAGGGGTTGCGGGAGGGAAGCGGCGGATCCGGGTAAGACCCGGGCGGCGAAAGGGGTTCCGCGCCGGCGAGCGTGCGGGTGGTGCGGAAGCAGTTCTGAGTTCGGGGGCGCCGGACTCGCGAGGCTCAGGGCGCTTGCCGCGCCCTGACGGTCACGGCTCCATAGCGCGGCTGCCGATTGCTCTGGGCCGCGTGCGGGCGCCGGGGGAGGATACGCTCGCTCCGGCTGGGCCGGAGCGAGCGTACCCGGCGCGGCAGGCGTCACGGCCGCGGATGTACCGGGAATGACGTGAACGGCCGCGGACCGGGCGCCTCGGCGTCGAACCGGATGCCCAATCCTGTAATGTCCGCGTTGGTGGTGGTGAACTCCAACGTGCCCCTCCGGTCCGCGCTCGCCGGGAATCGCGTATTGCTCTCCGTGGCGAGATGGCCGCGCGCCAGCAAGGGGATGGCCGTGGTCCCGATGGTGGCTCCGCCTTCATCGCGGACCGTGACGTTCACCGCGATCGCCTGCGTCGTGTTCGTGTTGATAATCGCAAACGACGTAACGCGGCCCAGGGTGTTGTCAAACGGCATGATGAACGACCGGGACGCCGTGGTGAGATTCACCGCCGCCTCCTGGCGGTCGGGAGCGTAACGGAACACGCTCGAGCCCACCAGCCGGCGCGGGGTGATGAGTTCCACCCACCCCATGCTAAGCGCGGGATCCGTGCCCGCCGTCTGGATGGTGCGCGACCCGCGCCCCGGGATGATCCCGCCCAGCACCGCGACCCGGCTCGTCACCCCCACAAGGGCGAGGTCGAGCGGCGCCGACGGGGCGCGATCCGTCGTCTGCGACCCGTAGAACCGCAGCGTGAACGGCGCCGGATCCGCGTCCGGGTTCATCAGGATGATCGTCGTCTGCCATCCGTCGGAGTCGGCGATGTGCGAGAGCACTTGATTCGTATTGGGCGCCGTGGGGCCGCCATCTTGCACCGCCACGGAGACCGGCACGTCCACCACCGCGTTGTTGTCGGCGGGGAAGCGGAGCCGGAGCGTGGTGCTCACGGTGCCCGGGACGGCCGGCAGGGACGCCGTCACCACCGTCACGGTCACGTTCGCCGAGCCGCCGTTGGGCGCATCGCCGCTCGCAGGAGTCGCGACCAGCCAGGGCACGCCCGGAAAGTCCACCGTGAAGCTGCGCACGGCCGCGCTACCCGGCGGCCGGCCTGGCACCTGAATCGTCTGGGCTGGCGGCGCCGCGCCGCCCAGCCGGAATTGGAAGGCGAGCGAGGACGGCGTCAGCGTGATGGCGCCGCCGGTGCCTCCCGGTTCGGTGACGGTCACTGTGCCGGCGACCACCCGCGTCCCGGCGCCGTTGGCCACGCTCACCGAATACGTTCCCGCCGGCAGCGCGATGTTTCCCACCAAGCTGGTGGCGGTGCGGGTGGTCAACGTTGCCGCGCACGGGGTCGCCGCCGGGCAGGCTGTGCCGCCCGAGGTGGACGTGAACAGGACCCGGACCGTCGCCGGGTCAAAGTTCGTTCCGGAGATCGAGAAACTGAAGGCGGGGCCGGCCAGCGGAGGGTTCGGAGTGGTGACCAGGTTCGAAATCGTGGGCGCCGGCAGCGCCGCCTGTTGTTGGGGCGGCAACACCAACAGGGCGAAGGGGCCATTCGCCGCCGATCCTCCAGCCGTAAAACAAGCGACGTTCACGGTCAGGTCGGCGCCCGACGCCGTGATCGTGTTCACGGTGCAGCGCAGCGCCGCACCGCCATACCCGCTGATCTGCGCCGCCGGACCCTTGGCGTTGGGAGCCGGTGACGGATTGATTCCGGCGAACCGAACGCTATACACACCCACTCCAGTTCGGGTGACTGCGACGGTGCCGCCGGAGCTGTAGGTGTAAATCGGCGAAAGCGCCGGTGCGGCAGCGGCGCTTTCGGCCACGGGTAACCACAGGAATGCCAACCCGGGCTGGGCCGATGCTCTCACGTAAGCGATCTCGAAATCCGAATCCACCGCGGCATTGCTCGCATTCACACAGCGGACGTTCACCGTGTTGGTCCAGCCAACCGGGTAACAATAGGCGTTGTTTCCGCCGTAGGCGGTCACCTGAACATGGTCCGAGACAGCCATCCCCGGAAACGTGACCGTGTACGTCCCGGGGCCTGTCCGGGCCGACGTAATCTGTCCGGTGGGCGTCCAGCTATACTCCGGCTGCACGGTCCCGCCCGCGATCCAAGCGTAGGAGATCTGCTGCGGATTGTTCCGCGTCAGCAACATGTGGCTGTAGCGAGTCTCGGTCGGCGCACCGGTTCCGTCGAAGCACAGGATCCGGGCGTCGTAGGTGTTCGCGCTGCCGCCCGAATCGCCGATCTTGCAATACTCGGCGCCCGAGCCTAGCGCCGATACGAGTTCGGCGCTGTTCCGAATCGCGCCCGCGTATTGGATGCTGTAGTTGCCGAGGCTGTTCCGGATCGACGTGATCGGCCCGCCCGTCGGGTTCAACGAGTTCGGGGCGTCAATGGCGGTTCCATCGGTCGTCAGGGTGCGCGCATAGCCGAGGCCCTGCGCGTAAGCGGGCGTCATCCCCCCCGCGGCAAGCACTGCGAGCGGCAGCAGCGCCTGGAATGACTGAGTCTTGTTCATCTGATCTTTCTCCGCAGCGGGCGACCACAACGTCGCGGGAAGCTCGCCGGCAGGGTGACAAGTATATGTCAAACGGCATCGTGGGCATCGTGGGGACAGTCACCTCCGTCCTCGGGCCCCGAACTTCTAAGCCCTTCATCCTGCTGCAGTTCTCCGCCGCACCCGAGCCGCCACCCGGAACTCCGACTCGATCCGCTCCAGAAACTCCTCGCTACCCAGCGGACGCCCCAGCCGCGTCCCCTCGCGGATCCGCTCCAGCAGCGCCGCGTTCCGCAACCCTAACTCCAGCCGCAACTTCCAGCTCTCCGGCGTGTGCCGTGCCCGCCACCCCACCAGGTCCACCATCCTGCGCGAAGCCTCGCCCAAATGCTCCCGCGCGCTCGACCACGGCCACGCCCCGCACTCCTCCACCAAGCCCGCCCGCACCGGGTTTTGCTCGACATAAACCAAAGCCGCCCAGAAATGTTCTTCGTCCATTGGAACCGATTGAAAACGCGCCTGAAACAAGTGGCCCCGCCGCGCCAGCCGGATATGGACCGCCCGGGCATAGTCCCCATGCACGCCACGGAATAGCCGGCCGAGCGCGCGCGGTTCATGCGGCACCGCGATCACGTGCACGTGATTCGGCATGAGGCAAAATCCGAGGATCGTAACTCCATGGTGACTCGCGGCCTCCGTCAGCAAGTCCAAGTAAAGACGGTAGTCCTCAGCGCGGAAGAAGATCCGCTGGCGGTAATTACCCCGCTGGGTGATATGGTGGGGAAGTCCGGGGAGTACGATGCGCGCGCAACGGGGCATGCAAGATAGTGCGGCGCGCGGCGGGGTCTTCTCGCGGAAGTTGGGAGGCAGAGGTGACTGTCCCGCGCGCCCCAGACAGATCAATTTTGACTCCGGCATTTTCAAAACTTCTTCGGCGAGGAACTCCAAGGCGCCAGTGAGCCCGGAGCTCGGAGGTGTTACGATCATGCCGTCGGCGCACGAGTCAACCAGCTTGGTAAGGACGGCGCTGGGATCGACCGGGAGACGGACATGTTCGATCACCAGAGGTCGACCGAACCAGCAGTACGTAAGGTATTCGAAATTGCGCCTCCCCAGGGCATGCATGGCGCGTTGGCTCACGAGGCGTGTCGGCTCCCGGGACTCGATTCAATCGCGGCTAACACTCTGCGAGCCCATTCGGCAAAGATCTTGCCAGCTTCCGTCGCCACTTCTCTGAGGATAGCGATCACTTGGTCAACACTGTCCGTCTTCTGCGCGAATGCAGCGAACTCGTCAGCGTCAGGTGCGCCGGCGACTTCAAGCAGCATCGCAGCGTAAGCTACAAATCTCACGCCGACGGCGTCCAGACGGTATAGACGCGCCCAGAGGTCAGGGTGGAACTCGCCTACAAGGGCAACGTGAAGAAATGCCGTTGTGAGCAAAGTCAACTTGTCATCCGGTGCCTTGAGAAGCACACGGTCTCCGAACTCGCCCAATTTGAATATGGTGGGCCGGCAGTTCGTATTTCGCCAAAATGGGTCGTCTCGAGGTAAACCGTTCAGCCGCTTCAGGGCATCGAGGAGCGAGGCATAGGACCGTTCAAGGAAGTTCTCGCGAAGCGGATGCGCCCAGAGGTACGCCAGGGCCTCGGCGACCTCTGGGTGGTAGCCAGTGCCCTTCGTCGGATACGTCGATAACATCGCGATCCCCGCCGAGCCGTCCAGCCATGCGGTCAGGTACGCGTGCAACTCGCTCTCGGACGGAACCTCATTCGCGATTTCCGGCATCCGTTTCCAGGATAGAACGGGCTGATCTCAAAGAGCCCGAACGCTTGGCGGTTTGGAGCCGATCAAGCTGTCCAGGAGCTCAGCCCGGGCGCTTGCCACTGCGCTGGCAGTCCTGTGCCGCACGGTCGCTTCGGAGAAGGGCTGCGCTTGTAAGTCCTATCTTGTGAATGGTGAGCGCGGAAGGAATCGAACCTTCAACCTACTGATTAAGAGTCAGTTGCTCTGCCAGTTGAGCTACGCGCCCGGTTCGGGTGGGAACGACTACCAGGACATCATAACAGCTACACCTGGAGCGTCGCAATGTCGACGGGCGAACGGTGCCCCGCGACCACGACGATGCCCGATTCGGTGACGTGGAAGCGCTGCTTGTCGCGCTCCAGGTCGTAGCCGACGGTGTCGTCCTCGGCGATGCGGACGTTCTTATCGAGGATGGCGCGGCGGACCTTGGCGCGGCGGCCGATGTCGCAGTTGTCGAAGATCACCGAATCCTCGACGAGGGCGCCGGAGTGCATGCGGACGCCGCGGCCGATGACGCTATTGCGCGCCGAGCCGCCGGAGAAGATGGCGCCGCCCGAGACGATGGACTCCACGGCCTGGCCGCGGCGGCCCTGTTCGTCGAAGATGAACTTCGCGGGCGGGTCCTGGTAGCCGGCGGTGCGCAGCGGCCACTGGCGGTTGTAGAGGTTCAGGGCGGGGGAGACGCTGCGCAGGTCCATGTTGGCTTCGTAGTAGGCGTCGATGGTGCCGACGTCGCGCCAGTAGGCGGCCTGGGTGACGGGGTCGCCGGGGATGCGGTTGGTCTGGAAGTCGTAGGCGAACAGGTCGGAGGATTGGACCAGGCGCGGCAGGATGTCCTTGCCGAAGTCGTGGGAGCTGCCGGCGCGCTGGGCGTCGGCGTACAGCTCCTGCAGCAGCAGGCGCGTGGAGAAGATGTAGTTGCCCATGGAGGCGAAGACGCGCTCGGGGTCGCCGGGCATGGCGGGGGCGTTGGGGTCCTTTTCGTGGAAGCCGATGATGCGGCCGTCGGCGGAGGCTTCGATGACGCCGAACTCGCCGGCCAGGGAACGCTCGACGGGGATGGCGGCCACGGTGGCGGAGGCGCGCTTCTCGATGTGGAAGTTGATCATCTCCGTGATGTTCATGCGGTAGATGTGGTCGGCGCCGAAGATCAGGACCAGGTGGGGGTCGGCCTGCTCGATGAGGTTGATGTTCTGGTAGATGGCGTCGGCGGTGCCGCGGTACCAGTCCTCGGCGTCGGTGCGCATCTGGGCGGGGACGGGAATGATGAAGTGCTGGCGGAGGATGCCGCCGACATCCCAGCCGTCGCGGAGGTGCTGGAGCAGGGACTGGCTTTTGAATTGGACTAGGACGTAGGTGGAGTAGATGCCCGAGTTGACGAGGTTCGAGAGGACGAAGTCGATGATGCGGTAGCGTCCGCCGAAGGGGACGGCGGGCTTGGCGCGTTCTTTGGTCAGCGGGCTGAGGCGGGTCCCTTTGCCGCCGGCGAGGACGAAAGCGAGGACGCGTACCTGCATGGAAGGATCATTGTGGCACACCACCGGGGTACAAACGGCCGGGGCGGGGCGGACGCGGCTCAGCGGGGGTAGTAGCCGAGCTTGGCGCGGATCTTGAGGCGGTCGTCCTTGGGCTGGATGAGGATCTTGCGGTACAGCCCGTCGCGGGCGGGGTTGGTGGTGGCGTAGCCGATCTCGTACATCGAGCGCAGTTCCGCGCCGATCTCCTCGAAGGCCTTTTCGACGCTTTCTTCCTCGGCGTCGAAGTCGCGCGCGCCGGTTTCGAGCGCGATACGCGCCATGACGCCGCGGCCATACTTGTTGCGCGCGTTCCAGACGCCGCCCTTCTGGAGTTCCGTGTAGCGGATGCCGTAGACGGGCACGCCGACCGACTGCGCCTCTTCGATCACTTCCATCATGTGGTGCGCGCTGGTGGTGTCCTCGCCGTCGCTGAAGACGACGAGCGCCTTGCGGGCTTCGATGCTCTTCAGTTTCTGGGCCGCGAGATAGACAGCGTCGAAGTACGCCGAGCCTCCCGGGCGGATCTCGGGCGGCCCGATCTCCGGAAAGGTCCGCTGGCTGCGGCGCCTGCCGAGGTACTCTTCGAGCGTCTCGGTGACCCTATTGGAATCCGCCGTGAAGTCATCGAGCAGCAACACCCGGCCGCGGAAGCCGACGAGGAACACGCGGTCATTGGGCCGCATCACTTTCTTGAGGAAGGTCTTGATGTCGCGGCGGTGGGCGCGGACGAATTCGGCCTGGCTGCCGCTGGCGTCGACGACGATACCGATGGCGAGGGGCAGGTCCGCATGGCGGGCGAACAGTTGCAGCTTCTGCGGTTTGCCGTCCTCGAAGACCTCGATGTCGTCCTTGGTGAGGGTCGGCACCAGCAGGCCCCGGCCGTCGCGCGCGGTGAAGGACACGGTGACCAGGTTGACGTCGGTGCGGAAGGTGGGGGCGTCCTGCGCGAGCAGGACTCCGGCGAGCAGGCAAGCCAGGGGCGGACGCATTTGATCAGCTTACGCGCGGACCGGGTCCGGGGTTCCACTATTCGCCCCACGGTAGAATGAAACGTTCGCCGGCCCGGAACCGTCCGTCCGAGAGACCATCCCATGCTGCTCTTTTTTGCATCCGCATTGCTTTTTGCCGATCTCGGCGACTTGCCTCTGGAAAGCGGGCAGACGCTGCGCGAGGTCCGGGTTGCGTACCGGACCTTCGGCGAGATGAACCAGGACAAATCGAACGTCGTGCTATTCCCGAGCTGGTTCAATGGCACCACCGAGGACCTGCTGGCGTACATCGGGCCGGGCGGTATGGTGGATGCGTCCAAGTATTACGTGATCGCGGTGGACGCGCTGGGCAACGGAGTGTCGACGTCGCCCTCGAACAGCGCCGGGCAGCGCGGTCAGGTGTTTCCGAAGCTGTCGTTCAAGGATATGGTGGAGGCGCAGCACCGGCTGTTGACGCGGAAGCTCGGCATTTCGAAGGTCCACGCGGTGGTGGGCATTTCGATGGGCGGGATGCTGGCGTTCCAGTGGGCGGTGCAGTATCCCGAGTTCGCGGCACGGGGCGTTTCGATTGTCGGCACGCCGCGGATGTCGCAGAAGGACATGGCGCTGTGGGGTACGTTCCTGAAGCTGCCCGGACGGGGCGGCGATGGGGGCAATGGCGGGGGAGGGTTGCCGCGCATGGGGGCGCAGGACGTGATGGACCTGCTGAAGATGGTCCCGTGGCGGCGGATCCCGGGGATTCCGCCGCAGACGCGGGAGCAGTTGTCGAACATCCTGAGCGGCGGACAGACCAGCCCGGCGGATCGCGATCCGCTGGACGTGCTGCGCCAGTTCGACGCGATGGCGGCACATGACATCTCGCGGTACGGCGGCGGGACGCTGGCGGCGGCGGCAAAGCAGATCAAGACGAAGATGCTGGTGGTGGTGGCGACGCAGGACAAGGCCGTTTCGCCGGAGACGCCGCTGGAGTTTGCGAGGCTGCTGGGCGTGGAGGCGGTGACTACGGAGTCCACGTGCGGGCACAGCGCGTTCAAGTGCGAGCGGGCGTGGATCGGGGAGAAGGTGAACGGGTTTCTGGGAGCGCGGTAGTCCCGGCGGTGCTTGCCGCTTGCTGACGCGCCCGGCTCCGTTTGACGGACTTTGGCCCCCGGCTATAGGCCGGGGGCAAAGTCCGTGCGTATTGCCCGGCGGCGTAGCTAGAGAAGCCGGAAGTTGATCTCGACGTTCGCCTGCACCGGCACGGGTTCGCCGAAGCGCGTGCCCGGCGCGAAGCGCCACTGCGCGATCGCGTCGAGCGCTTTGGCGTCCAGCCCGAGGCCCAGGGGGCGCAGAATCCGGAGGTCGCGCGGACGGCCGTCCGCGTCCACCACGAGCGACAGGACGACGGTCCCGTCGAGCCTGGCCGCGCGGGCTTCGTCGCTGTACTGGGGCTCCACCCTGGTGAGCAGGCGCGGGGCGCTGACGCCGCCGCCGATGCGGAAGACGGTCTTTGCCGGCTCCGGCTGGGGGACCAGATGGGAGCGCCGGGTGGCCGCGGCAGCCTCGGCCACCTTGGCGGCATCCGCGGCGCGGCCCTGGCGCGCGAGGAACCGCGCATAGACGGTCTCGACCAGCGCGGCTTCGGTTAGATCGCCGCCGGCGCGCGCTACGGCCTGCTGAAACAGAGCCTCCGCGTCACTCGTCCGCTCCTCTCTTTCGCGCACCAGCGCCAGCCACATCGTGGCGTGGATTTTCGCTTCGGGTGCAGCCGCCTCCGCGCGCTCGAAGCTGCTGGCGGCCAGCGTCCAGTCTTCGCGGCTCATCGCGGCGACACCCAGCGCGCGCCAGGCGCGGGCCGCCGCCGGACCCAGCCGCAGGATCTCCGCGGCCTCGCGGTACTTCGCCTCCGCGGCGGTCAAGCCGCCGCGCCGGTTCTCGAAATCCGCGAGCTTCACCAGGCCTTCGGCATAGAGGACGCTGCCGCGTCCGCCTGCCGCCTCGCGCAAGCGCAGCGCGGCCGCGAGCAAGCTCTCGGCCTGCGCAAGGTCCGGCGCCCCGAGCGCGGCGTCTGCCGATTGCTCGAGCCGGAGGTAATCCCGCGTCGCCGTGGCGGAGCGGATGAGTTGGTCGACCGGCGGATCCTGCGCCGGCGCAACGCCGGTCAGCGCGACGGCCAGCAGCAGTCCGCGAAAAGGGAAGGGGACTCGAGCAACGCGCATAACCCCGGATACCATGCGCGGCCCTGAGGCGCAAGCCCCCGATCCCCGCGCCCGCACTACGGTACGATGGCGGTTCATGATTCCCGCGGCGGCGCTGGACCAGTACGTGAAACTGCTCGGTGCGCGCGGCGTGCTGCACGCCGCGGAGGACCTGCGGCTCTACGAGTACGACGGCTCCGTCGACAAGCACCGCCCCGACTGCGTGGTGTTCCCGGAGTCGACGGCGCACGTGTCGGGGATCGCGAAGATCACCCGCGAGTTCGGCCTGCCGCTGGTGGGGCGCGGCGCCGGCACCGGGCTGAGCGGCGGCGCGATTCCGGTGCACGGCGGCGTGATGGTGTCGTTCTCCCGGATGAACCGGATCCTGGAGATCGACCTCGCGAACGAGCGCGCCGTGGTGCAGCCCGGCGTGGTGAACCTCGATATTACGCTCGCGGTGGCGGGCGACGGCTACTTCTACGCACCGGATCCTTCGTCGCAGCGCGCCTGCACCATCGGCGGCAACGTTGCGGAGAACGCCGGCGGGCCGCACACGCTGGCCTATGGCGTGACGACGAATCATGTCCTGGGTCTCGAGGCCGTGCTCGCCGACGGCACGGTGATCGAAGTGGGCGGCAAGGCGCAGGATCCCGAGGGCTACGACCTCACCGGCCTGCTCACCGGATCCGAGGGAACCATGGTGCTGGTGACCAAGGTGATCGTGCGGCTGATGCGCACGCCGGAGAAAGTCCAGACGCTGCTGGTGATCTACCAGACGGCGGACGACTGCGCCAACACCGTCGCCGAACTGACGGCGAAGGCGATCATCCCCGTGGCCGTGGAGATGATGGACGGCGCGCTACTGCGCCTGATCGAGGAGGCGGTGCACGCCGGCTATCCGCAGGATGCGGGCGCGGTGCTGCTGATCGAGGTGGAGGGGCTCACCGAGCAGGTGGACGAACAGGTGCAGCAGATCCGCGAGGTGTGCAACGCCTGCCACGCCCGCGAGATCCGCGTGGCGCAGAACGCGGCGGAGCGGGAGCTGCTGTGGAAGGGCCGCAAGAACGCCTTCGGCGCGGTGGGGCGCGTGGCGACGCACCTCTACACGCAGGATGGCGTGGTGCCGCGCGCCCAGATCGCGCCCACGCTGCGCTACATCGACCAGGTGGGGCGCGAGTACGGACTGCAGATCTCGAACATCTTCCACGCCGGGGACGGCAACCTGCACCCGATCATCATGTTCGACGGCAACGTGCCGGGCGCGCTGGAGCGCGTGCGCGAGGCGGGCGAGAAGATCCTGACGCACTGCATCGAGATCGGCGGCTCGATCACCGGCGAGCACGGGGTCGGCGTGGAGAAGAAAGAGCTGATGGCCAAGCTGTTTCCGCCCGAGTCGCTCGATATGATCCGGCGGGTGAAGACGCTCTTCGACCCCGAGTGCCGCCTGAACCCGGGCAAGATGCTACCGACCGGGCGCGGGTGCCTGGAGATCCGGCAGCGCCCGGACGACCTGCGCTACTGAGCCTCGAACAGGAGGTTCGCGATGCCGCGGGCGATTTCGGAGGCCGGCGCGTTGTCGCGATTCAGCATCACGGCCACCGCCGTATCGTCATTGGGAAAGTACAGCAGCATCGTGCTGGTGCCCTGCTGGCCGCCGGAATGGCCGACCATTTTTCGCGGTTGCTCGACCACGTTCCAGCCCATGCCGTAAGACTGCGTGCGCCCGTCCGCCGTGCGCATGCCCGTCCACATTATCCGCGCCGTTTCGGCCTTGAGGATCCTATGGGCGTCGACGGCGAGCGCGAACCGGACCAGGTCCGTCGCGGTGCCGAGGAATCCGCCGCCGGGGATCTTGTTGCTGGTATCGGCGAGGCCGCAGTTGACGATCCGGCCGTCATGCAGCGTGTAGCCTCGGGAGCGGTTGCGGATGATCTCGAAGTGCTGGTCGGGACCGATGGCGTCCATTCCGGCGGGAAGGAAGATCTTGTCGCGCGTGTAGGCGACGAAGTCGCCGGCGACAGCCTCCACGATGGCCCCGAGGAGGTTATAGCCGTAGGTCGTGTAGGAGTAGCGCGCGCCGGGCTCGAACAGCAGCGGATCGTCCTGGAAGATCTTGAGCGGCTCCAGGCGGTTCGGGTAATGCTCCACCGAGTCGATCTCGCGACCTTTGTAATGCCGGATCCCCGCCAGATGGCCCAGCAAGTGCCGCACCGTCACCGGCCACTGCTTCTTGGGGAACGACGGCAGATACTCCTGCACCTCGGCGTCCAGCCGGATGCGTCCCTGTTCCACGAGTTGCAGCACGGCCACCGCCGTGATCGGCTTCGAAATCGAGCCCAGGCGGATGCGCGTCTGCGAGGACATCGGCACCGCGTTTTCGAGGTCCGCGAAGCCGAAGCCCGCGGCGAATTCCAGGCGTCCGCCCGTGGCGATCGCAATCGAAGCTCCCGGGATCTGCGCCTTGGCCATTTCGGCCATCACGAAGTCGCGGAGCTTGGCCTCTTTGGCCGCCGGGATCTCGGCGCAGACGGCGAGCGGGATCAATAAAGCTGCCAGCGGACGGAGCATTGCGATTAGTGTAGCCCGGACAGTCGCGATAATGAAGGCATGGCTGAATCGCCGAAGTTTTCCTCGGTGCTGTACTTGCCGCCGCACCCGTTGGACGTCTTCTTTGCGCCGCAGAACGTCGCCGTCATCGGCGCCACGGAAACCGAGAACTCGGTGGGCCGCACGGCGCTGTGGAATCTGATCAGTTCCCCGTTTGGAGGCACGGTGTTTCCCGTGAATCCGCGGCGCCCCAGCGTGCTGGGCATCAAGGCCTATCGTTCGATCGGCGAAGTGCCGGCGAAGGTGGATCTCGCGGTGGTGATCACCAAGGCGGACACCGTGCCCGCGGTGATCCGCGAGTGCGGCGAGGCGGGCGTGCAGGGCGCCATCGTCATTTCGGCCGGGTTCAAGGAGATGGGACCGGCGGGCGCCGCGCTGGAGCAGCAGGTGTTCGCCGAAGCGCGGCGCTTCGGCATCCGGATCATCGGCCCGAACTGCCTCGGCGTCATGAGCCCGCTTTCCGGTTTGAACGCCACCTTTTCGGCCGGCATGGCGCGCGCGGGCAGCGTCGGCTTTCTTAGTCAGAGCGGCGCACTGATGACCGCGATTCTCGACTGGAGCTTCGAGCAGAAGGTCGGGTTCAGCGCCTTCGTGTCGATGGGCTCGATGCTCGATGTGGATTGGGGCGACCTCATCACGTATCTGGGCCGGGATCCCCGGACGCGCTCCATCCTGATCTACATGGAGTCGGTCGGCAACGCCCGTTCGTTCCTGTCGGCCGCGCGCGAAGTGGCGCTGTCGAAGCCGATCATCGTCATGAAGGCGGGCCGCACGCAGGCCGGCAGCCAGGCGGCGGCGTCGCATACCGGCGCGATGACCGGCTCCGACGAAGTGCTGGACGCCGCGTTCCGGCGGGTGGGCGTGCTGCGCGTGGACCGCATTGCGGATCTGTTCTCGATGGCCGAGGTGCTCGACAAGCAGCCGCGCCCGCGGGGTCCGCGCCTGGCGATCGTCACCAACGCCGGCGGACCGGCCGTACTGGCGGCGGACGCCCTGATCTCGTCCGGAGGCGAACTCGCCCAGCTCAGTCCGGATTCGATCGCGAAGCTCGATGCGGCGCTGCCGCCGCACTGGAGCCGCGGCAACCCGATCGACGTCCTCGGCGACGCGGGGCCGGAGCGCTACGGCGCCGCCGTCGAGACCGCGGCGAAGGATCCCAACGCGGACGGGCTGCTCGTCATCCTCACCCCGCAGGACATGACCGACGCCACCCGTACCGCCGAACTGCTGAAGCCCTACGCGCGCACGAACAAGCCGGTGATCGCCTCGTGGATGGGCGGCGGCGAGGTCGCCGCCGGCGACCGGATCCTGACGGCGGCGGGCATCCCGACGTTCCCCTACCCGGACACCGCAGTGCGGGCGTTCGAGTACATGTGGTCGTACTCGCGGAACCTGCGTTCGATCTACGAGACGCCGGAACTTGACGAGGACACCGAGCGCTCGGCCGCCGATCACCAGGCGGCGCTGGGGCTGGTGGAGTCCGTGCGGGCCGGGGGCCGCACGCTGCTGACCGAGAGCGAAGCCAAGCAGGTGCTGGCGCGCTACGGGATCCCGGTGGTGGAGACGCGCGTCGCCGCGACCGCCGACGAAGCCGCCGCCGCCGCGGGCGCGCTCGGCTATCCCGTGGTGGTGAAGCTCTATTCCCACACCATCACGCACAAGACCGATGTCGGCGGCGTGGTGCTGAACCTGCGCGACGCCGCGGCCGTGCGCGCGGCGTTTGCCGGGATACAGGAACGGGTGCCCGCGGCGGACTTCCAGGGCGTCACCGTGCAGCCCATGATCAAACGGGAGGGCTACGAACTGATCCTCGGCATGTCCGTCGACGCGCAGTTCGGTCCCGTGATCCTGTTCGGCGCGGGCGGGCAACTGGTGGAGATCCTCGACGACACCGCGCTGGGCCTGCCGCCCCTAACCTCGACGCTGGCGCGCCTGATGATCGACCGCACGCGGATCGCGAAGGCGCTGCAGGGGATCCGGGGCCGTGCCCCGGTGGATTTCGGCGCGCTGGAGCAGGTGCTGGTGCGCTTCTCGCAACTGATCGCCGAGCTGAAGGCGATTCAGGAGGTGGACATCAATCCGTTGCTGGTGTCCCCGGAGGGCATCGTGGCGCTGGATGCGCGCATTGTGATCGGCGCGGCGGGAGCGCCGGCGCGCGCCAAGATGGCCATCCGGCCGTATCCGCGCCAATACTCCGCGCACTGGACCTCGAAGAACGGAGTCCCGCTGCGCATCCGGCCCATCCGTCCGGAGGATGAGCCGCTGATCCGGGCCTTCCACGAGGGGCTGAGCGAGCGGAGCGTCTACTTGCGGTACCTGCAGTCGCTGCGCCTGAACCAGCGCGTGGCGCACGACCGGCTCACGCGGATCTGCTTCAATGATTACGACCGCGAGATCGCCCTTGTGGCCCAGGCGGCGGACGATCGCATTGTCGCCGTCGGACGCCTGCAGAAGGTGCCGGGCACCGACGAGGCGGAGATCGCGATGCTGGTCAGCGACGAGTTCCAGGGTCACGGCATCGGCGGGGAGCTGACGCGCCGTCTGATCGCGGTGGCCCGGGCGGAAGGCGTGGAAAAGATCGTCGCCGATGTCCTGGCCGAGAACCGGGCGATGCAAGCGGTGTTCTCGCGCGAGGGGTTCCAGTTCTCGCGGGAGCTGGGGGACACGACGGTGCGGGCGGAGCTGTCGCTCGCGTAACCGGCGCGGGACTTCGCGTCGGCCCCGCATGGGGGCCAAAGTCCGCGCCGTTAGACATCCGCGGCGCGCGGCCTACCGCCGCGATATAATCGCCCCCCGAAGGGACTTCCATGCGCCAACTGCTTCTGCTGCTCGCCGCGCTCGCGGCCTTCGCCGCCCGCTACGACTTCGACACGCCCGGCAAGATCGTCCGCGTCGGTGATCCCCAGATCGCGCCGGACGGCAAGTCCGTCGCCATCACGGTCTCGCGCTCCAACTTCGCCGAGAATCGCAACGACACGGATATCGTGCTGGTCGACATCGCCACGAAGTCCCAGCGCGTGCTGACCTTCGGCCGCCGCGGGGCGGGGAATCCGCGGTGGTCGCCCGACGGCACGCAGCTCGCCTACACCGCCACCATCGACAACCGAGCGCAGGTGTTCGTCCTGCCCTTAAGCGGCGGCGATTCGCGCCAGGTGACCCGCGCGGTTACGGGCGTGCAGAACTTCAGTTGGCGTCCCGACGGCAAGGCCATCGCTTACAACGCCTTCGACGAGGAACCGAAGAAGGAAGGCGAGGAGCGCTTCAACCGCGCCTTCGAAGTCCAGCACAACCATTACCTGATGCAGGAAGCGCCGCGGCCTTCGCACCTGTGGCTGCAGGCCCTCGACGGCACGCCGGCGCGCCGCCTGACCTCCGGCTCCTGGACGCTGCCCGTCGCGTTCCCGCCCGGCCCGCCGCCGCCCGCCGCCGCCTGGGCCGGCAACAACGCCGTCGCCATCGTGAAGCTGCCCACGCCCTACTCGGGCGATTTCGACCGCAGCCAGATCCAGATCCTCGACACCACGACCGGCGCGATGCGCGCCCTCACCGGCCGCTCCAAACAGGAAACGCAGCCGGTGGTCTCGCCCGACGGCACGAAGGTCGCCTACTGGTTCCCGAAGGACGGCGAATCGAAAAACGTCAACCACATCTTCGTTACCTCGGTTTCCGGCGGCGAAGGATCCAGCGTCACCAGGTCGCTGGACCGCCACATCCTGCGCGCCATCTGGACCCCGGACTCGAAAGCGCTGCTCATTGCCGCCGCCGAAGGGACTTCCGTGGGCATCTGGATGCAGCCCCTTGACGGCTCCGCGCCCAAGAAACTCGACACCGGGAATCTCGTCGCGTCGGGAGGCTTCGGGCTCGACGCTTCCATCAGCGGCGACGGCCGCATCGCGCTGGCGGCGAGTTCCTCGTCGCGGCCGGCGGAGCTGTACTACTACGCCTCGGCGAGCGCCAAACCCGAGCGGCTGACCAGCTTCAACGATCCCATCGCCGCGCTCGAACTCGGCAAGGTGGAATCCATCGAATGGACCTTCGAGGGCCACGCCCAGGATGGCGTCATCACCTATCCGCCCGATTACCAGGCGGGCCGCAAGTACCCGCTGGTGCTCTACATCCACGGCGGACCGCGGTCTTCCTCGAAGACCTCTTTCTCCGGCCGCGCGCAGTTGATGGCCGCGCAGGGCTGGATCGTCTTCGAACCCAACTATCGCGGCTCCGACAATCGCGGCAACGCGTTTCAGGCGGCCATCTGGAACGACGCCGGCGCGGGCCCGGGCCGCGACGTGATGAGCGGGCTCGAGCAGTTGAAGAAGCGCGGCCTGGTCGACGAAACCAAGATGGCCGTCTCCGGCTGGTCCTACGGCGGCTACATGACGACGTGGATGATCGGTAACTACCCGGGGATCTGGAAAGCCGCGGTGGCGGGAGCCGCGGTGACGGACATGATCCACCAGTACGACCTCGGCGACTCGAACGTTCGCCGCGGCGCGAGCTTCGGCGGCTCGCCCTACACGGACCCCAAGCGCCTGCAGTCGTTCATCGAGCAGTCCCCGATGAACAAGATCCCGCAGGCGCGCACGCCGACGCTGATCCTGGCGCTGACGGGCGATTATCGCGTGCCGCCGACGCAATCTTACCGGCTGTACCACGCGTTGCGCGACAACAACGTGCCGGTGAAGTTTTTCGCGTATCCGCTGCCGGGGCACAACGCGAGCGATCCGGTGCACCAGCGCGACATCGACCGGCGTTGGATCGGGTGGCTGAAGGCGTACCTGGACGGCACGGCTCCCAGCGGCGGGGAGTAGGCGGCGCAACAGCCTCGCGAAGCTTGGGGAACAGCAGCCGGAGCCGCCGCCGGTAGGCGGCGGGTAAGGGCCAGGCGAGCCGGCCTGCGCTGACGGCCCCCATTGGCTTTCCCGCCGCCTCCGCATATCATGGAGCTGCCATGCTCGAACGCCGTGCTTTTCTCTTGCTCCCCGGCGTGCTGACCCTCCACGCGCTCCCGCGCGCGGCCGCGCCGAAGTTCCAGGCCAAATCGATGACCGGCGAGTCCTTCAACAACGATTCGCTGAAGGGCCGCGTGGTCCTGATCCAGTTCTGGACCACCTGGTGCGGCGTGTGCCGCGGCGACCAGCCGGCCGTGGACGCCGCGGCCCGCGAATATGCCGGACGCCTGGTGGTGCTCGCCGTGAGCGTGGGCGAATCGCGCCAGCGCGTCGCCCGCTACCTCGCGAATTCGCCCCGACCCATGCCGGTGGTGCTGAACGAGGACACGAACCTCGCCACGCGCTTCGAGATCCCCGGTTTCCCGAAGTACGTCCTCATCGGCAAGGAAGGCGAGCTGCTCCACGAGGTCGCCGGAGGGTTGCGTGCGTCGGGCATCGCGCAACTGCTGGCGAAAGCCGGGCTCGAGGAGCCGAACGGCAAGTAGCTGCTTAGCGGAGGCCCGCGGCGTCGATCTCCTTGGCCAGCGCCTGCCAGTCGCGCCGCAACGCGGCGAAGGACTTTTCCACCGCCGCCGCAGCCGCGACCGCCTGCGTCGTAGGCGGCTCGTCCGCGCCTTGCAGGATGTTGTACACCTGCGTCGCCTCGCCAGCCACACGCGCCAGGCCGGGGTCGCCGCTTTCGAGCGCCGCGGCCCGCTTGTCGAACGCCTGCGCCCGGGCGTCCTGGGATCCCCGCAGCTTCGCCCGCGCCGCGCGCAGCGCCGCCAGATCCGCCGCCGCCTGCTCCACGATCCGCGCCAGGTTCCGCGACAGCTCGAACTGCCGCGCGAGCGCCGTCGGCGGCGTCTGGATCCGGGGATCCATCTTCAAAATCAGCGGGCGCGTGACGGTCTGCCCGCCGGCCGTCAACCGCACGGTGTACGCGCCGGGCTGCGCCCAGGGACCCTTGGGCGACCGCGCCGTGTTGCGGTAGATCGCCGCGATCGGATACTCGCGCCGCCCGAACGGCGGCGTCGTATGGTGCACGTCCCACACGAATCTGTGCATGCCCGCGCGCTTCTCGAGCGGCTGGTGCGACCGGAACCAGTACGTGGGATAAGAAAACTGGCGCGGATCCCCGAGGTCCGGCGCGTCCTCGCTCGTGTACTTGCGCACCACCTGGCCCGCGCCGTCCAGGATCTCCAGAGTTACCGACGCCGCGGCGCTCTCCAGCCAGTAATAGAGAATCGCCCCGTCGGGCGGATTCTCCCCCGCGGGTTCTTCGGGCGGCAGCGGCGTGTCGGTGTTCTTGTTCCAGCGCACCCGGTAGGCCGTTTGCGGCGGGAACAGGTGCACCGGCTGCGGCCGCGCCGCGGCGAGATCGCGCAGCGGGCTGATGTCGTCCAGGATCCAGAACGATCGCCCGTGCGTCCCCACCACGACATCGTCGTCCTTGATCACGAGGTCGCGGATCGACGTCGCGGGCATGTTCTGGCGCAGCGGATACCAGTTGTCGCCGTCGTCGGGCGAGAAATAGACCGCGCGCTCGGAACCCGCAAACAGCAGTCCCTTGCGCTTGTGATCTTCCTTCACCGCGTTGATGACGTCGCGCTCCGGAATGCCGCGCACAATGCGCTGCCAGGTCTTGCCGCCGTCGCGGGTCCGATAGATGTGCGGGCGCAGGTCGTCCAGGCGAAAACGGTTGATGGCCGCGTAGGCGGTATTCACGTCGAAGTGCGACGCGTCCATCACGCTCACTTTGCTCCACGGGGTGAGGTCCGGCGGCGTGACGTTGGTCCAGGTCTTGCCGCCGTCGCGTGTGACGTGGATCAGCCCGTCGTCGGTGCCTGCCCACAGGACGTTCCCGTCCTTGTAGGACGGCGCGAGGGTATAGATCACGCCGCGGCGCCGCAGCTTATCCGGATCCTCATACGGCGCCACCGTGGCCGGCGCATCGTACTTCTCGCGCGACAGGTCGGGACTTATCACGTCCCAGGACTGTCCGCCCGTCGTGGTCTTGAACAGCACGTTGCCCGCCAGATAGAGAACCCGCGGATCCACGGGCGAAAAGAGAATCGGCGCGGTGCGCAGGAAGCGATACTTGCCGGAGCGCACGGCTTCGGGCGTGATGTTCTGCACCTCGCCGGTGCGGCGGTCGTAACGGGACGCCTTGCCGCCGTAGATGATATCGGGGTTCCGCGGATCGGGCGCGACATAGCCGTACTCTTCGACGCCGACGGGACGCCACTCACGGAACGTGATCTGCCCGTCGTTGCCGCGGCTCGCCACGCCGGCCGATCCGGACTCCTGCTGCCCGCCGTACACCCAGTACGGGAACTGGTTGTCGGTGATCACGTGGTAGAACTGCGCGGTGGGCTGGTTGTACCAGCTCGACCACGTTTCGCCGCCGTTCAGCGTGATCGTCGCGCCCTGGTCCGTGGCGAAGAGCATGATCTCCGGGTGCAGAGGATTGATCCAGATGGTGTGGTAATCGTCGCCACCGGGCGCGCCCTTGAAGCCGGCGAAGGTCGCGCCGCCGTCCATGGACTTGTAGCTGGCGGTATTGCCAATAAAGACGATGTCGGGGTTCTTCGGATGCACGGCGACACACGCGAAGTCGGAACCGCGGCCCCAGATGCGCGGCTCGTTGTTGACGCGCCGCCAGGACTCCCCGGCGTCGTCCGAGCGGTACAGCCCGCCCAGGCGCGGCGCATCCACCAGCGCGTAGAGGCGGTCCGGCTGCGCCAGGCTGGTCGCGATGCCGATGCGGCCCAGGCCGTCGGCGAACGTGGGCAGTCCACGCGACAGCGCGCGCCAGGTGTTACCGCCGTCAGTGGACTTGAACAGCCCACTGCCCGGGCCCTGAAACGCGGCGTTCTCCCACGGACCCTGCCGCGCCTGCCACAGCACGGCGTAAACGATGTTCGCGTCCCGCGGATCGAACGCCAGGTCCACGCCGCCCGTGTGCTCGTCCTTGTATAGAACCTTCTCCCAGGTGCGGCCGCCGTTGGTGGTGCGGAAGATGCCGCGTTCGGCGTTCGGGCCGTAGGGATGGCCCAGCACGGCGACGAAGACGCGGTCGGGATTCTTGGGATCGATGACGATCTGCGAGATCTGCTGGCCGTCGCGGATTCCGGTATTGGTCCAGGTCTTGCCGCCGTCGGTGGACTTGTAGACGCCGTCGCCGGTGGAAAGATCGGGGCGCTGCAGCCCCTCTCCCGAGGTCGCGTAGACGATGTTCGGGTTCGAGGGCGCCACGCCGACCACGCCAATGGAGCCCGTGGGCTGGTCATCGAAGATCGGGATCCAGGTGCGGCCGGCGTCGGTGGTTTTCCACACGCCGCCGTTGTTGACGCCGATGTAGAAGACGTGCGGCTGGTCGGGGATGCCCGCGGCGCCGACGGTGCGGCCGGCGCGGTGGGGTCCGATCATGCGCCAGCGCAGGCCGGCATAGTGGCGGGGCTCGATTTGGGGGAACGCGAGCGTCGCGAGCAGCAGGAGCGAGAAAAGGGGTCGCATGGGGAAGTCATATTGTGACGCACGGCGCGGCGCGGCTCAACGTATGCCCTCAACCTCGGCGGGATTCGTCCGAAAAGGAAAGGCGGAGGCGACTTGATCTCGATCCACCGGCAGATGAACGAACTGGGGCGTCTGGAAGCGCTGGGCGCCGACGCGCTCGAGTGCTATCGCGAGGCGATGCGGCACGCCGCCGAGTACGCCGTGGAACTGGATCCGGCGCGGATCCAGGCCCTGCGGGACCAGGTGCGGGAACTGGCCGCCGCACTGGAGGGGGCCGGTCCGGAGCAACTTGCCGCCTCCCGTCCGCGCTTCCTGCAGGCGCTGGCGGACTACCGGGATCAGGCGCAGCCGCGCGTGGACCGGCTGCGGCGGGAAGTGGCGGAGGCCGCCGAAGCTCTACGCTCCATGGGCGCGCAGCTCACGGAATCGTCCGGCGCGGTTGCGGGCGGCATCGACCATCAGATCCGCACCCTGCGGGACCTCACTGCGATCGATAACCTGCCCGCGGTGCGCTCCGGCCTGGAACGCGCGGTCTCCGGACTGGAGCAGCAGGTACGCGAGCTGCGCGCGGAAAACGAACGCATCGTCGCGCAGATGCGCGACGAAGTGCGCACCCTGCAGCGGCAGATCGAGCAGGCGCAGCGTCCCGCCTCCGGCGATTCCGGCGCGGGATTCGCCGGGCGGCGCGCCGGGGAGGCGGCTCTGGCGGAAGCACTCGCCCGGCCCGGCGCCTTCGCAGCCGCCCTCGTCTATCTGCGCAACTGGAAGCGCCTCAAGCTCGACCACCACGAGCGCCAGCAGCACGAAATCCTCGCCGCGGTCGGCCAGCGCCTCCGCGACGCCTTCGGCGCGGAAACGCTGCTGGTCCGCTGGGCCGACGACGAACTCCTCGCCCTGTGCCACCTGGATTCCAAGACGCCGCATCTCACGCGCGCCCTGGCCGAACGCCTCACCAAACCGGTGGAACTCGGCGGCGCCTGTGTCGCGACCCTGCAGGCCGGTTGGGCCATGCTCGAAGTCCGCGAGCCCGAGCCGCTCGCCGCCCTGCTCAACCGCATCGCCCAGCTCGAGCGCAGCCTCACCCGCTGAGATACACCTGGTAGCTGCTCACCGCGCGAAACCCCATCGAACGGTACAGCGACAGCCCCGCCGGGCTCGACTGCAGCACCGCCGGAGCGCCGCCGCCCTCCCGCGCCAGCGCCTGCCGCATCAGGCTCTCCGCATAGCCGCTGCGCCGGTGCTCCGGCAGCGTCGCCACCGAGTACAGCCCGATCGCGCCCGGCGTCGCCACGGTCGCCGCCGCGGTCACCGGCTCGCCCCCCACGTACCCCACGTGCCCGCGATAGCTGCCCTGCCAAGCCTGCTCGCGTTCGTACAGGCGGCGCGCCGCGCGCAGCGGGATATCGAACACCACCGAACACAGTGCCGTGAAGTCGTCGCGGCGGCGCGCGCTGTCCACCGCCGCGTAGTCCACGCGCGGCAGCGTCACCGCCGCCGGGCGCAATGCCGGCGCGATCATGCCGGGTGGCTGGTGGATCACTCTATGCCCCCACCGGGTCAGCGTGGCGCGGACGATCGCCCGCGCCGCCGGATCCAGCCATTCGTCGAGGATCCACGCCGACCACGGTGCGCCCCGCGCCGCGAAGTACTCCTGCGCCCGCCGCAGCCGATCCAGGGCGGCTGCCGTATCCGCCGGCGCCGCGAACAGAGCCATGTTGAAGACGCCCTGCCGCAAGCCGCAATGGATCAGCACCAGGTCCGGCGCCGCGGCGATCTCGCCCGTGCCGGTGGCGCGGCCGAAGAAGCGCATCGATTCGCGCAGGTTCTCGTCCACCAGGGCGAATTCGGCAGCCGCCATGCCGCTGGCGATTAGAGCAGAGTTACGGGGTCCACGTCAATCACCAGCGCCGTGGCGGGCCATTTCTTCTCCCGCGCATGCGTGCGGATTCGCTCCAGCACTTCGTGCAGCTTCGGCCGGCTCGTCGACTTGATCAGCAGTTGCTGCCGGTACTCGTTGCGGAGCTTCGCCACCGGAGCCTCGGCCGGCCCCAGGATCTTCATGCCCTCGGGCGCCGGCGTGATCAACTGCCCGATCGAGGCCGCCAGGTCGATCGCTTCCTGCTGTTGCTGACTGCGGATCAGCAGGTTCGCCAGCGCCGCGAACGGCGGGTAGCGCATCAGCCGGCGGTAGTTCAGTTCCTTCTCGTAAAAGGCCTGAAAATCCTGCGCGGCGGCCAGGCGCACCGCGTAGTGATCCGGTTCGTTGGTCTGGATCAGGACGATGCCCGGCGCGTCGCCGCGGCCGGCGCGCCCCGCGGCCTGCGTCAGCAGTTGAAAAGTGCGCTCCGCGCTGCGGAAGTCCGGCAGGCCCAGCCCGATGTCGGCGTTAATGATACCCACCAGCGTGACGTTCGGGATGTCGTGTCCCTTGGCGATCATCTGGGTGCCGGTCAGCAGGTCCAGCTTGCCGGAGCGGAAGTCCGCCAGGATCTCTTCGAAGTCGCGCTTGCCGCTGACCGTGTCGCGATCCAGCCGGCCGATACGCGCCGCGGGAAACAGGCCGTGCAGCTCGTCTTCCACCCGCTCGCTGCCCACGCCGGTGAAGTATAGGTAATCGCTTTCGCACTGCGGGCACACCTGCGGCACCGCGCGCGCGAAATTGCAGTAGTGGCACAGCAGGCGGCGGTCCCGCCGGTGGTAGGTGAGCGTCACCGCGCAGTTCGGACATTCGATCCGCTCGCCGCAGGCCCGGCAGGTGACGAAGCTCGAAAAGCCGCGCCGGTTCAGCAGCAGCATCGCCTGCTCGCCCGACGCCAGGCGTTCTTCGAGCGCCGTCACCAGCGCGCGCGAGAACGTCGCCTGCTTGCCGGTCTCCAGGAACTCCTGCCGCATGTCGATCAATTGCACCCGCGGCATCGGGCGCGCGGACACCCGCTCCGGCAACTGCAGCAGGCGGTACTTGCCGCGCTCCGCGTTGTACCGGCTCTCCAGGCTCGGGGTCGCCGACCCCAGCACCACGCACGCCCCGGCCTCGCGCGCGCGCACCACCGCGACATCGCGGCCGTGGTACCGCGGCGCTTCCTGCTGCTTGTAGCTGTTGTCGTGCTCCTCGTCCACGACGATCAGCCCCAGGTTCGCCACCGGCGCGAACACCGCCGAGCGCGTGCCCACAACCACCAGCGCCTCGCCGCTCTGGATCCGCCGCCACTCGGCGGCGCGCTCGGAGTCGTGAAACGCCGAATGCAGGATCGCCGCCCGGCCCTGGAACCGCGCCGAGAATTGCGCCGCCACCGCCGGCGTCAGCGCGATCTCCGGCACCAGCAACAGCGATCCCCGCCCCAGCGCCAGCGCGGCTTCAATCGCGTGCAAATACACTTCCGTCTTGCCCGACCCCGTGACGCCCTCGAGCAGGAACGTCTCGTACCGACGCGCCTCGATCGCCTCGCGGATCGCCGCGAACGCCGCCGCCTGGTGCTCGTTCAGCTCCTGCTGCGGCCCCGCCGCGAAGTCCGGCGCGGGCGGCGCGTCGATCACCAGCGTCAGGCTCCCCTGGCGCGCCAGCGCGCGCGCCGCCGGGCTCGCCCCGGGGATCAGCAGGTCCAGCTCGGCCAGCCGGTGCTCGCCGGGATGCAGTTCCAGGTACGCCAGCAGTTCGCGCTGCGCTTTCGTCAGCTTGCCCGCGGCGCGCCGCACGAAGGCCGCGCGCAGCCGCGCGGACCCGGCCTTCAGCGGATCGCGCTCCGTCTCGAAATCCTCCACGCGCAGGAACCCGCGCTTTTCCAGCGCGGCGATCGCCTTCGCGCCCTCGGCGACCTTGCGCGCGATCTGGTCCTTCGTCAGCGGCCGCGCTTCCAGCAGCTTCAGCAGCGCCGTCGCCGGCGTCTCCTCCACCGCCAGGAACAGTTGCCGCGCGGCGTCGCGGCCCGCCGGCGTGAGCGAGTAGATCTTGCCGGAGCGCGTCTCGCCGGCCAGCGGGACCATCGAGCGCAGCACCTCGCCCAGCGGCGCGCAGTAGTAATCGGCGATCCAGCGCCCCAGCCGCAGCAGCGCCGCGTCCAGCACCGGCTGCTCGTCTACCAACCGGTAGACGTCGCGCGCCGCCGTCGCCGGCGGCTCTTCGTGCACCGCCAGGATCACGCCGGTCAGCTTCCGGGGCCCGAACGGCACCGTTACCCGGCAGCCCGCGCGCGCGCGGTGCCGCAGCGTTTCCGGCAACTGGTAGGTAAACGCCGTATCCATCGGGACCGGCAGGCTGACGTCGCAGTAGCGCAATTCACAAGTCTGGCACGGCTCCGGGCGTCACCGCCCCGATCAACGGATCGCCTGGCGAATCGTGAAGCATTGGCGGATGTGCAACCAGACCGCGGCTGGCCGGCGGTTAGCGCGTCGCGACCGTAACCCCGAACTGGCTGCGTTCCGTCCCCACGGTGATCCACACCGGCGTGCCGGGGCCGGTCGTGATCCCCGCCGGAATCCGCAGATTCACCTGTAACGTGCCCTCGGGCAACGACGGCGCCGGCCCGGCATAGAGCACCTCGGCTTCCCGTCCGTCCACGAACGCCTTCACCGGGAGCAACTGCACCGGCAGCGGCACACCGGCAAGCTTGCCGTCCGTCCCGCCGGGACTGGTCTGCCCGGCGCCGGTTCCGAACAGGACCACCACATCGCCCACGGCCGCCGGATTCGCGGCGCCGTTCACCGATCCGTTCTGGTTCAGGGCCGCGGCCTGGCCGGTCCCGGATTGATTCGACGTCAGCAGCCCCGGGATCGCTTCCACCACGGGCACGGTGACCTCCGGGGAACTGACCCCGTCCTGCTCGATCCGCATCCGCGTTGACCGCTTGCCCGCCACGCTGAACGGCACGAAAGCACTCACCTGGCCGCCGGTGGCGTAGATCATCGGCGCCGGCACGTCGTCGAAGAATATGCGCGTGCCGCCGATGACCGTGGCCACGCGGCCGTTGGCGTCCAGTTGCAGGGTCGCCAGCGCCGCCGGGCCGAAGCGCCTCCCGAAGACTACGATCGCTTCCCCGGGCGCCACGGCCCCCGGAGCGTAGCTCCCCGCGTTGCCCAGGCTATAAGCCGTGAAGTCCGGGCCGGGCGGCCGCACCGTCAGCCGGAAGGGGATGTCCAACTGGTTGGACGCGCGCGGCGAAGTGATGGTAACCCCGCCCTGATACGTCCCCGGCGCCAGGCCCGCCGGATTGATCTGCCACACCGCCGTGGCCGGCGTGCTCGTTTGATCCAGATCCACCGTCAGCCAGTTCGCCGTCGCTTGCCGCTGATTGCTGGCTTGGAGGTTGAGGATCAAAGGCTGCAGCGAATCCCCAACATGATTGGAAATCGTAAAGACGCCCGCCGGGAGTGGCGCCGAAGAGTCCAGGCTGGTGGTCGCGATGGCCAGACCCGTATCGAAACCGCTGTTGTTGGTAACGAACGGGAACAGGAGGGTCGTAGTACAGGAGCTCATCGTAAACAAATCCCGCCTATAGCTCGTATCGACAAAGCGGGGGATCGGAGCGGTCGCGGGAGAAGAGGCCGCCGTCGAGAGCGGCGCGAAACTGGCCGTCACCGTGCCCGTGCCGATACCCGGGGTCAAGGCCGGGTTGTAGGCAACCGCAACCGGAAACTGCACTTCTTCAATGACACGCGGATTGCTGTTGCGTATCTCCCAGACCGCGGTTCCGGATCCATTGACAATGCTCACGGGCGTGAACCCCTGGACGGTCGGGATTGGAGTGAAGGGACCGCTTCCATTTGCGTCGGTACTCGTGCGGACCGCCTGCAAGGTCGATGTCTCGAAATTTCCGACATAAATCTGAACACCGTTCGGGATGTTGCTCAGCCGGACCATCAGCCGGGTGCCGTGCTCCGCCAACCCCGCGCCGGGAACCACAAGGGGCATGTACAGCCCGCTCTCAGTTTGGTAATTCGTGCCGAAGACATCCTGCGGCACGGGATCGGGCGACCCGGCGTTGCGCTTCTTGAAAGCACTGTCATAGCCCTCGCGAAACCGCAAGACGCCGGCGCGGCCTGCCAGCGTACCCCCGATGTTGACCGTCTGGTTCGCGGGAAGATTGGCCGGAGCATCGCACACCGGAAAGTTTCCTCGCGTGTTCCCGTCGCGCCCCACCCCGAAGATGAGTCCGGTCTGTACAAAACTCAGGGTCTGTTGCGAATTCACCAAGGACACTGTCGCGCCAGTGGAATTCTGGAACACCCGAATGTTGGACGTAAGTGGATTCGCGCCTGCCTGGGCGGCGTTGAGCCGCACGTTCGTGATCCGGATTACCCGGACGGAAGTCGTGCCGGGTGGATCGATCGGAACTCCAAGCCAAACAATGTTGTTCGGATCGAGGTGACGGCCCTGGTAGACGTTCCGCACCGGCTGCCCGCCGTTGTCGAGCGTTTCGGGATTCGCGTAACTGATCCCGGACCCCGTGCCCCGGATGGGGCACCCGGCGAGTTGTGCGCAATAGGCCTGATTTCCCGGGCGTGGATCATCGATTGTGAGCAGCGCTTCCGTCAAGCCACTAGGGTATAGGCGACTCGTCAAATTCGTGTTCAGGGTGAGCTGAATGTTGTATTGAGGCACGGGCTGACCTGCGGGAGTGGGCGTCCCGCCCGTGACATTGATCAAGGTATCGCCGACCAATTCGGCGATTCCCTCGGACCGCAAAGACAGCGGTGGGGTCGGTTGGGTCGCAAAGGTCAAAGGCGCCGGAGTCGCCGGTCCGGTCACCCGCACGGTCACACTCGGACTGCCGCTTCCCTGGCACGTGGCATTCGCCCCGGCGGAGATGCGCCAGTCTACGAAAATGGTCGCGTCCCCTGCCCGTAACGGCGTCACGGTAAAGGTCACGGAGCCGGTCGGAGGAGTGGTGTAGCTGGTGGTCCCGGGGCTGACCGAGACCGGGTTGTTGCCGGCCGCGACCACAATGCGGATGACCGCCGAAGTGGTGCAGTTGTTCTCCACTGCGCTGTTCTGCAGCCGGAAGGTGCCGGGCGCACCGCCGGCCTGCAGGCTCAGGGCGTTCGGGATCACTTCGTGACCCCACAGGCCGTCCCACGCGGTCAGCGCCACCAGGACCCGGAACGCCGTCAGTGGAGCTTTCATTGTGCCTCCTACTCTCCGGCGAGTATACACTCGCTCGCCCGGCGGCGAGCGTTAGGTCTCGCTGGCCGCCGGGGCCGCGCGTCGTCTCTAGCGCGTTTACCTTCCCGGACCGAATGGCGCGCGGCCTTCTGTCAGAGGCAGCACTTCCTGAAGCAGCGTCAGCAGGAACAGCCCAGGCTCCTCCAGCATCGGGATGTGTGCCGACCGTTCCAGCGTGATGAAGCGTTTGTGCGGCGCTTCGATGGTCTCGAAGAAGGCCTTCGCGGGCTCGTACGGCGTGTGCAAATCGTACCGCCCCATGATCACGATCACGGGCACCTGGAAAACGCTGCGGGGGCTTGCCTTGGACCCTGGCCCCGGTGTGCCGCCGGATTGCGCTCCCGTGTTTCCCATTACGGCGCGCGAGAACCACCGCGTGGCTTGCTCTTGCGCCTCCACGTCCGCCTGTGAGTATTCCGGCGCCCATTCGGGCAGCGCGAAAAACAAGTCCAGATCCGGCTTCCCGTACCAGCCGCCGTTGAACCGGCGCGCCCACTTCCGCACCAGGAGCGTATCGGCCATGGTGCGGTTGCTGCCGGGGTAAGGCGCAACCGCTCTCAACTCGCGCAGCGCCTCATCGTTTTTCGCCTCCGCCGCGAGCGTGAGCAGGCGCTGGTACAGGTACGCTTCGCCCCCGCCCGTGCCGCTTTGGCCTACGCCCACATAGGCGTGCAGCCATTCGGGCCGCCGCCGTGCCAGCGCCATCGCCACCGTGGTCCCGTAGGAATAGCCCATCACGACGATCTTTTCCTTGCCCAGCCGCTTGCGCACCCACGCTGTGATCTCTTCGGCATCCGCGACAATTCGTTCCGTGGTCATCGTCGGCTGGAGCGCCGCGCGGTCGGAGGAGGAGGCGTTCTTGCCTACGCCGCGTTGATCCCACTGCACCACCGTGAAGAAGTCCTCCCACGGCGCTTGATAAGCCCAGGTCATCGGCATCATCGGCACGCCCGGCCCGCCGTGGACAAACAGTAACACCGGGTTGGCGCGATTCCGCCCCCGGATCGAAACCCACTGTTTGGCGCCGCCGATGGCAACCTCTTCCAGCGTTTCGATGCCCTCGGGCGTGTGAATCTTGCGCACCTCCGCCAGGCGCGCCGTCACGTCGTTCCGGTTGGGCATTGCCGTCCGGGCAGGCGCCGGTGCCTGCGCCACCAGGGGTAGCACCGGCGGGCACAGCATCATCACGGTGGCCACGACTAGTAGCATTTTCGCCTCCTGGGCTGCGGCCTGCTTCGGCGCCGCGGAGGCGCCGCTTCAATTCTGCGCAGTATACTGCGCAGGCCCAACGGAACGCCGGGCATCGAAACGCGTCTCGCCCGCCAGCGGGACCCTCGAGCGCCACCCCGCCCGAGGGGCGCGCATCGGCGATCCAGCGCCCCAGACGTCAGCCGCTCGCTCGGTCCGAGCGCCGCAACCTGCGGACCTCAGCGGCCCGCCGGTTTCACGTCAACGTTATGGTAAGCCTCCACCCACCACCGGCCGTTGCGCTGCACGAAGATCTCCATCAGTTGGGTCTTCATGATGCCGTTGGGAGGTAGCGCGACGCCGGCCGGCAGCGCCTTCACGCCCCGCACCTCGTTGTCGATGTCCACGATGGCGACTTCCGGGGTCACGAACCGGATTCTCCGGATCGCGTGGTGCTTGGTGGTGCCCTTGTAGAAGCTCGCGAGGATCTCCGCGTGCCGCTTCTCGAACGCCTCCTTCCCGTACAGAACCATCCCGAAAAGGTTCGTAAAGGAGACGCCGGGTGCGACGTCTTGCGCATACCGGGCGCCGTCCCCGGCGTTCCAGGCGGCGGCCTGCCGCTCCACAATTGCGCGAATCGGCGCCTCCCGGGCGTCTTGCGCGAGTAACCGCGGACCCGCCACACTTAAAATCACGGCGGCGGCCACCACGGAAGCCCTCTTTAGCCTCGTCGATAGCAACGTGCTTCGGCCTCGCTGCGGCTCAAGTTCATTCCTGCCCTCGCAATGGTCCACTTGTGACCTCGGCCCATCTTAATCCGCCGCTGTGCTTCTTGTAGGAACCGGCTCATTCGCGGAAACCGCTACTCGTACCGCAGCGCTTCCACCGGATCCAGCCGCGCCGCTTTGTTCGCCGGCCAGATCCCGAAGAACAGCCCGATCCCCACCGACACCGCGATTCCCAGCCCCGCCGCCCACAGCGGCACCGCCGTCGGCAGCGCCGGAAACGCCAACTGCGCCCCCAGCGAGATCAGCCACCCCAGCAGCATCCCCAGCAAGCCGCCCGTGAAGGTCAGCACCACGGCTTCGGTGAGGAACTGGATCACGATGTCGATCCGCCGCGCGCCCACCGCCTTGCGCACGCCGATCTCCCGCGTCCGCTCCGTGACGCTCACCAGCATGATGTTCATCACGCCGATGCCGCCCACCAGCAGCCCGATCGAACTCAGCACGCCCATCACCAGCGCCGTCACTGCCGTGATGCTGCGGAACTGCTCCACCATCTGCTCCGAGGTGGAAACGTAGAAATTGTCGGGCGCGCCCAGCGGCACCCGCCGCTCCTGTCGCAGCACCGTCCGGATCTCGTCAATCGCCGCCGGCAGCTTGCCCGGCTGCGCCGCCACCACGATCATGTTGTCCTGCGCCTGGGGATACAGCTTTCGCATCGTGAAGTACGGCACCATGATCCGCGAGTCCTGCTGCCCGGGCAGCGACGTCGCGGGCCGCTTCATCACCCCGATCACTTCCAGCTCATGCCCGTTCAGCTCGATCTGCTTGCCCAGCGGATCCAGCGACGAGAACAGCGCCTTGTACACGTCCTCGCCGATCACCGCCACCGGCGCGCGGTGCTGGTTCTCGCCGTCCGAAAAGAACCGCCCCAGCAGCATCTCCGCCTGGCCGCTCTCGGTGTAGCCCGGGTCCGTGCCGCCCACCTGCACGCCGTACATATCGTTGCCCTTGAAACGCGCCCGGTCCGGCATCCCCCGGCCGTTGAACATGCTCGGCGGGAACAGGTACGGGCTTACGCCCTTCACCGACTTGCACTTGTCCGCGATCGCCCGCGCGTGCTCCAGCGTCAGCGGCTTCCGCTGCCGTTCCTCGGGCGTCAGATCGTTCGACCGCGGGCCGATCGAGAACTTGAACACGATCGCCGTGTCCGTCCCGAAGCTCCGCAGGATCCCCGTGATCGCGCCGTCCAGGCCCGCCATGATCGACCCGACGCCCATGATGGTCCCGGTGCCGATAATCACCCCGAGCACCGTCAGAAAGGCGCGCAGCTTGTGATCCCGCAAGGTTTCTAAGGCCAGGCCCACGCCGCTCGCGATCGCCCGCAGCGAACGGTACCGGGGCTTCGCCGCTGCCGGCGCCGGAGCCGGTTGCTCGACTTCACGCTGGAGTTCGACGATCATCACTCCGCCCTCAGCGCGACAATCGGGTCCAGTTGCGCCGCGCGCCGCGCGGGATAAATGCCAAAGAACAACCCGGTGGCCGACGACAGCCCCACCGCAATCAGCACTGCGTTCACCGGCACCGACATCGGCACCGGCGTGGCCGTCCGCACCAGCACCGCGACGCCCCAGGCGATGCTGACGCCGATCAACCCGCCCAGCGCCGCCAGCACGCTCGACTCCACCAGGAACTGGTTCAGAATGTCCTTGCGCCGTGCGCCCGTGGCCTTGCGGATCCCAATCTCCCGCGTCCGCTCCGTCACCACCGCCAGCATGATGTTCATGATCACCACGCCGCCCACCACCAGGAACACGCTCACCACCGCCACCGCCGCCGCCGCAATCGCGCCCGTCAACTGCCGCCACGCGTCCGCCATCGCTTCGGAACTCACCACCGTGAACGTATCGTCCTGCCCCGGACGCAGATGCCGGTGCGCCCGCAGCAGCCCGCGGACCTCGTCCTGCGCCTGCGCCATCACCGTCTGATCCTTCGCCTTCGCCAGGATGCTGATCCCCCGCCGCGACCCGTACATCTTGAAGAACGTTCCCGCCGGGATGTTCACGAAGTTGTCCAGCGATTGCCCGAACACGCTGCCCTTGCTCATCGCCACGCCGATCACCTCGAACGGCCGCCCCGCGATCTCGATCCGCTTGCCCACCGCGTCCACGTTGGGGAAGAACCGCTCCTTCAGGTCGTTGCCGATCACCGCGACCTCCCGGTGGTGCGCATCGTCCACCTCGTTGACGAAGCGTCCCGCCGCCAGTTGCGTATTGGTGATCGCGCCCACGTTCGCCGTCGCCCCGATCACCGTCGTGGCGTTGATGGTCTGGTTCCCGGAAGAAACGCTCGCCCCGCGGTTGATCTCGATCCCGATGTCCCGCACCAGCAGCGTGTTCTGGCGCAGGAAACGGTACTCTTCTGGCGTAATTTGAGGGTTCTTGCGGTTCAGCTCCACGAACTTCTTGGGGTCGAAGTTCCCCATGAACGCCATGCGCACCACCCGGAACCCATCCGATCCCATCGTCGAGACCGTCTCCGCGACATATACGTCCATGCCGTGGATCACGCTCATCACCGCGATCAGCGTGGTGGTCGCCAGGATGATGCCCAGCAGCGTCAGGAAGCTCCGCAACTTGCTCGACCGCAGCGAGTCGAGCGCTACGCGAAACGCCTCCCGGAATGAAGCCGCCTGCTGCATTGCTTGTAAGAGACGGACGAAAGGTGCGGTTACTTACTATCCGCCCTGCTGGAAAAGACGGAAGCGGCGGGGGCGGTGTTCCCTAAACCCTTGTTTCCCAAACCATTGACCCACTTGAGGATTACTTCGTCCACCCAGAAGCGCGGGCGGCGTCGCGCGATGAAGCCCACGTGCCCGCCGTGCTCCACTTCCACAAAATGCAGCGCCGGGTTCTCCCGGAACACCGGCAAGTGATAGACCTCAAACGGGATCATCGGATCGTCCTGGGCCTGAATCACCAGCGCCGGCACCCGGATGTGTTCCAGATACTGGTTCGACGACTGCGTCCGGTAGTAATCCGCCGCCCGCCCGAAGCCGAACAGCCGCGCCGTGTAGTAGTCGTCGAAGTCCCAGATGCTCTTCACCTTGGGCAGGTGCTCCAACGTGAAGAGTTCCGGCGCCTGGCGGTGCCGCTCGCGGATCCGGTTCTTCAGCGCCACCAGAAACCGGCGCTGGTACAGGTAATTCGCCGGATGGTCGATCCGCCGCGCGCACGCTGCCAGGTCGATCGGCGTCGAAACCGCGGCCACGCCGTTGAGCAGCTCCGGACCCCGGTCGCCCAGCTCCCCCGCCAGCTTCAGCGAAGCGTTCCCGCCCAAAGAAAAGCCCACCAGGTAGGTCGGCAGCGGGCTCTCCCGGCGTAGCGACTCGATGACGAAGCGCAGATCCGAAGTTTGTCCCGAATGGTAGTTCGATAGCGCCAGGTGCAGCGATCCGCCGCAACTGCGCATGTTGAAACGGTGGACCTCGTAGCCCGCGCCCAGCAAGGCATGGCTGAGCGACCGGACATAGCCGGAATCGCTCGAGCCTTCGAGTCCATGGACGATGACGAACCGTCCCCGCGGATCGGCGACGCGTTGCGTATGCACCAGCACGGCGACTTGAGGTTCAGTCGTGTAGGTGACTGGTTCTAAAGGATGTTGATCCTCGCTCTTCGGACGCGCCCAGAAGTTGCCCGCAATCGTCGCGAGGTGTCCGTTGCGGAAGTACGGTTCAAACGGAATCAAACCATTATTCTAGCCTACGTCTTTACCTTTCCCTTCTCGTAGCCTTCGAGAGTTTTGTTCTTCTTGTAGTACTTACCGGCGTCGTTCAATTCACGCGATGTTTTCGTAGTGTGACAGTAAACGCAGTCGCGCCGTTCCTTCTTGGCGAAGTCGGGCGAAGCATACACGTTTGATGTCATCAGCCAACCGCCCAGTGCCAGGACGGAAGCCGGGGCGAGGCACCGCATCGTGGTCCGCATCACAGCCTCCAACTGGCTTTCCTATCATGCACTTGGGGGGCCGTTCGTAACTCGCTGAAAAGCCGTCCGGCCATAGGGTGTAGTGGGTGAGAGTCAGCACCCCGACCCCCGGAATCTCCCGCACATAGTTGACTTTGTCAAGTATCGATAGTTGACAAAGTCAACTAATCCCGATTGCTCAATTGCCGACCGCGATCACCAACCGCTGCGGCACGTCGGCCCCGTTCAGCGTAAACGTCAGCGGCACCGCGTCGCCCGCCGCGACCTGCGGCACCGTCACGTTGAACTGATACAGTCCGACGAAATTCGGCGCCAGCCCGGCGTAAGTCACGCTGGCCTGCGTGCCGCCGAAGCGGATCGCGTACGGCGACACCAGGGTGTTGAGCTGCGTGGCGATCTGGCCCGGCGCCACAGCCGGCGTCACCCCGCCGAAACCAATCCCGTACAGCGTGATCGTGTCGCCCGGCCGGGCGCGTCGCGAATTCAGTCCCGCGACCGCACCCGGCGGCAGCACGTACGTCGTGTTATCGGGGAACAGCGCCACTACGTGCTGCGCGCCGTTCACGGCGAAGCTGGGCGGCGCCAGCAACCCGGGCCTCAAGCTATCCACGTTGATGGAGAACGCCGCGCTGTTCCCGAGCGGCGTCGAGACCGTCACGGGTTGCTGGCCCGTGCCGACGTTGGCCGGCACCTGCGCGTTGATCTGCTCCGGGCTCACATAGTTCACGAACGCCTTGCGCCCGCCGATCGACACCTCCACGCCGCCCAGCCGCGTGGGCCCGAAGCCGCCGTCGAAATCCTCCGCCGCCCATCCCTGGGTGCCCACCGCGAAGTTCGATCCGTAGATCTCGATCCACGTCCCCGGCGCGACGCTCGTCTGCGCGCCGAACGCGCCCGCGCTGATCGCCGAACGAACCGCCGGCGGTCCCGTGGGCCGCAACGTGAAGCGCAGCGCGAACGTGAAGCCGTTCGCCCGATTCGTGGGAATCCCGCCGTTGCTGGCGAAGGAGTAAGGATTGACGAATACTTCAATCCAGTTCCGCTGCTCGCCCGCCGGCAGAAGGCCGTTGAATCCGGACGCGATATACGCCGGACCCGGCAGCGCCGGGTTGGTCAGACTCGCACAACAGAACGCTCCGAAGTTCGAGATGCCGGTCACCGGCCGCCCATCCACTTTCCACTGACGGACAGCCATGTCGTAGGCGACCGGCACGCGGAGCGTGTAGTCCATCGTGATGTTCCAGTTCGCGTTCAACTGACCGGCAAGCGGACTGCCATCGGTAGTTTCCATGTGGAAGATCTGCCACTCGGCGTTCGTGCCCAAGGGTTTTTGTTCCTGCCAGATCCGGACGCGGCCGCCATTCACGAGCTTGGGCGTGGGTCCGAAGGTAGTCGGGTCGGAATAGGTCGCCGGGGAGTTCGTGCCACCCCATCGCATCGGCGAACCCACTGGAATGAGTCCGAGCGGCTGCTGCGCCCAGTTCCCGGTGACGGCCAGGATTGTCAGGCCCAAGAGCGGACGAGAACTCATGAATGGCCTCCTCGTTACAGGAGTGCCGCCAAACGCCGATCCATCACGCTAGGACCACGCGACCGTAACCATGCCCTCGCCAACCCGGAGGCCCGGCCGGTAGGCCGCGCGCACGTCGGCGCGCGCGTCCGGCGGCCTGCGCCGGGTCCGCTTACCGCTCGCCCAGTGGCATCGGGTGGGACAGTCACGCCGGGCATTAGGTGGGGGCCATGAGCGCCAACCCGAACTCGCTGGCCGGCGCTTCGACCGGGCCGTGGGGACGCTGCTGGGCGATCTGAAGGTGGACGGGCTGCTCGACAATACGCTGGTGCTGTGCCTGGGCGAGTTCCGGCGCACGGTGGGTCCGCTGAACGGGCAGCAGGGGCGAGACCATTACCAGCAGCGGGCGGTGATCTGGCAGGGGCCGGGATTCAGGGTCCGGTGGCGGTGGGCGCGACGGATGAGCGGGGCGCCGTGACGGCGTAGCCGGGGTGGGCGCGCGGGCGCGACATCCGGGCAGAGGACATCGAGGCGACGGTGTACTCGGCGCTGGGGATCGACTGGACGAAGCAGGTGCGGGACAACGGGTCCGGTTCGAGTATGTGGTGGGGACGAGGATCGGTACGGCCCGGTGCATGAGGCGTGGTCGCGGGCGCGGTCGCGCGAAGGTCCGGAGCCGCGGCCGTAGGCCGGGGGTGGATCGGAATCGTTCGGGACGGAGGTGTGGACTGCGGTGGAGAAATGAGACAGTAAGCAAAGGGGACACTTTCAGCGAATG
>CAYYID010000026.1:0-65661 GCA_964471915.1 uncultured Solibacteraceae bacterium
AACTGCTCCACCGCTACGGCGTCGCCATCAGCCGCAGCTACCTCCGCCACCTCCGGGAACTCCAGCGCCTCCGCCCCGCCGCCTTCGGAATGGAGGCGCCCTCCCGCAACTTGCCGCTCGCTGACACTCGCGGCCCTGTGAACCCCGGTGCAAACCTCGGAACCCGGAGCGCCAGCGACGGGCAAAGCCCCGCAGAGCAAGAACTTGCACCAAAATTTCCAAACGAACTCCCCCGCTCGCCGAGTTCCGCGAGCCCGAACGGGATTCCATCTTGAACCACCACGAATGGCCCGAACTCAAGAACCTCTTGTTCACCGCCCTCGCCCCCCACCCCGAAGCTACCCGCTCCCTGCTCGCCAAACTCGAGGAACTTCCCAAGTGAACCGTGGATCCCCTCACAGCGCCGGTCACGCCGGAACGGCCTATGCCCCGGCGAAAGCCTCCCAGGCCAAGTCCACGTCGGCTTCCGTCGTCGCAACATTGCCCAGCGCCAGCCGGATCACATACCGGTCCCGGTATTGCGTGCCCGACACGAAGATCTTGCCGCTCGCGTTTACCCGCTCCACAAGCTGCCGGTTCTCCTCATCGGATCCCCGCTTGCGGAAGCACACCAGCGAGAATCGGGGCTCGCCGATCAGCTCGAAATCCGGATGCGCCCGGACGCGTCCGGCGAACTTCGCGGCCCAGCGCAAATGATCCCGCAGGATCGCCCGGAGCCCCTCGCGGCCAAACGCTCGCAGGACGAACCACAGCTTCAGGCTGCGGAACCGCCGTCCCAATGCGAGCCCGTACTCCGAGTAATTCAGCGCCTGGTCCGGCTCCGGCGTGCGCAGGTAGGCGGGCGTATCGACGGCGAACGCCTGCTTGAGCATCTCTGGACGCCGCGTGAAGAGCACGCTGGCGTCGATCGGCGTAAACAGCCACTTGTGCGGGTTGACGATGATCGAGTCCGCCAGTTCCCAGCCGGCAAACAGGGGCCGCATCTCGTCGAGCAGCGCGCACGGGCCGGCGTACGCGGCATCCACGTGCAGCCAGACACCTGCGCGGCGCGCCACGGCCGCGATCGCCGGCACCGGATCCACGCTAGTGAACGACGTGGTTCCGATCGTTGCCGCGATGGCGAAGGGCCGCAGGCCCGCCGCGCGATCCCGCGCGATCGCGGCTTCCAGCGCCCCGGCGTCCATGGCGAAGCTCGCGTCCGCCGGAATCTTCCTCACGAAGTCGCTGCCGATGCCGAGCGTCACCGCGGCCTTCTCGATCGAGTTGTGCGCGTGCTCGGAGACATACAGCACCAGTCCGGGCGGCACGCCGCGCCGCCGCGTGTCCGGAGCGGCCTGCTCCCGCGCCGCGGCCAGCGCGTGCATCACCCCCACCGACGCCGTGTCGTGGATCATGCCGAAGAACTCTCCAGGCAGGCCCAGCCAGTCCCGCAACCACCCGAGCGCCACCTGCTCCAGCTCCGTAGCCGCCGGCGAACTGCGCCACAACATCCCGTTGACGTTCAGCGCCGCCGCCAGCATTTCGCCCAGAATCCCCGGCCCCGAAGCCGACACCGAAAAGTACGCGAAGAAGCGCGGGTGGTTCCAGTGCGTGTTGGCGGGAACGACATGGCGGATGAAATCCTCGAGGATCCGCTCGTATGGCTCGCCGTGCTCGGGACCCGCCGCGGGGAGTTGCTTCACGAGATCGCCGGGCTGCATCCGCGGAAATACCCGGTAGCCGCGGATGTCGGTCAGGTAATCAGCCATCCAGTCGGCGGTTTCGTGCGCGGCCCGGCGAAATTCCTCGGGCGTCATCGGTTGGGACATGTACGCGATTGTACCCGCCGGCTTCAGCGCTTCGCCCAATACCGCGGGCGCGCCCGCACCAGCAGCCCCGGCCGGTTCACCGTCACTTCCAGCTTGCGGAACTCGGAGACGCGCACCGGTGTGTCGGAAACGAACCCGAGGCTATACTGCGTGCGCAATTCCTGCTCGATGCGCGCAAAGATCGCGTCAATGGACTCGCGCTTGGAGACCGCGAAGCTCACCGCTCCGGTCTCCCGCGCCATCCGCTCCAACACGCCCGCGCCGGAGCGTCCGCTGTCGCCCGTGAACAGGATCGTGTACACCAGCGTCTCCGCGCGCACCGCGGCCTCGATCGCCGAGGCCAGCGTCTCGTTCGAGCCGAAATCCACGCCGTCGGACAGCACGATTACCGCCTTGCGGTCCGCGCGCCCCGCCAGCACGTCGCGCGCCGCGCTGGCCACCGCGTCATACAGCGCCGTGCCGTTGCCCCGCCCCGAGCGCAACTCGGTCAGGGACGGCGTGTCGATGAACGCCAGCGCTTCGGCCAGATCCTTCACCGAGCCGGTCAACGGCTGCCGCACCCGGACATTCTCGTCGAACTGCATCAGAAACACCTGGTCTTTGTTCGGGCGCAGCACCTGGTCCAGAAAGCGCAGGCTGGCGCCGCGCTCCGCCGCCAGCACGCGCTGCTGGCTGAAGCTGGTGTCGATCAGCAGGCCGAGCGTCAGCGGCAGGTCCGTTTCGCGATTGAAGTACCGTAGCTGCTGGGGCCGCCCGTTCTCCAGGATCCCGAAATCCTCCTGGGCGAGCCCGCTGGTGATCTCGCCGTTGCGCGCCCGCACCGACGCGAGGATGTTCACCACCTTAACCGTCGTGGAGAAGACCGGCGGATCCTGCGCGCGCGCCGCCAGCGGCAGCAGGTGGAGGAAGGTGCGGCGATCCACTGGAGCCAGAATAGCAGCCGTCTTGCCTCAGCCTTCGGGACCTGGGTCGGGCGGGTTCTGGTACCCCTGCGGTGCGTACTCCGCAGAGAATCCCGGGAAGACCGGGGTTTCACTTATTCCCTGGGAGCTAGGCCTGACCGAGACTGGAGATGATGAGAGCGGCAATCCTGTTCGCGCTGTTCCTGGCGGCTCCGGCCGGCGCAGCTCCCATTGTCACGGTCCTTTCGACCACGGACTTGAACACCGCCCTGGGCTATCTCGACACCCAGGTGTTCTCGAGCCGGATCCGCTGGGACTCGGCGAGCACCGCGAACTGGAAACTGTGGCTTTCGTCAGGCACCACCGGCGGCAGCGGCATCACCTGGAACACGAACGGACCGCAAACGTTCACGTTTTCTTACGTCAGCGGGGTCGCAACCACTACCGTGGTGGACGGCGGCTCGACCTTCAGCATCACTTCGAGCTTCACGGGAACCGGAAACGCGATCCTGATCGGCGTGCGGGCGAACGGCAATTCGAGCATCAATGCCTCCAACCTGATCATCGACGGAACGGCGATCAGCCCTTCCAGCCTCGGCCTGGCCAACACGGGCGGCCGGAGCTTCCTCCTGGTGACGAACCTTGGCGGCAACTTCAACCTCTCGGGACTGCTGGCCATGGCGAGCAGCAGCGGCGGCAGCGGCGGCGAGATTCCGGCGCTGCAAATCTGGGTGGGCAGTTCGACCCTTTCGGACCCTCTGGCGAGCCCCGAGCCGGCTCCGATGTTATTGGCAGGATTTGGCTTAGTGGCTCTAGCGACGCTGCGGCGCCGGGCCGCGGCTAAGGCATCGTGACTTCGGCGACCAGGGTCCGCGGGCTTTCGTTGCCCAACTGATCCACCGACGAAACCTGGTAGCGATAGCGCTTGCCGGATTCGACGGCGCGGTCCACATAGGATGGCGTGTCGATCTCGGCCAATTGCTGCAGCGCGCCGTCGCCCAGGGCGCGGTAGACGCGGTAAGCCTTGAAGTCGGATTCCGTGTTGCGCTCCCAAGCCAGGTCGATCCCGGCAGGCCCCGCCACGGTGGTAAGCCCGGCGGGAGCGGCCGGCGGAAAGACGTCCACCGGCGTGACCACGGCGCGATCCGTCGTCTCGCTTTGCGCCTTGTCGCCGAGCGCCTGGACCTGATAGCCGTAGCGGATGCCGTAGATGCTGGTGTTGTCGAGGAACTCCCGGGCCTCGACCTCGGCCAGCGCGGCGGGAGCGGCGTCCTCGGTGGCCCGCAGCACGCGGTATTTGCCGGCGGCGCCGGTCCAGGTTAGTTTCACTCCCTCGGGGTGGTTCTCGGCGCGGAGCCCGGCGGGCCTGGCGAGCGGCGCTTCAACGGGCAGGAACAGGAGGTTCGAGTTCGGCGATACCCGCCCCTTCGGTCCGAACGTGCGGGCGACAATCAGGATCTCCTTGCCGATCCACTCCTTCGCGACCGGGATGGACTGACTGACAGCGCCGGGCTGGTCCACGGGCAGCGGCAGCACCTGCGCCGTGCCCATCCAGTCGTTGACATTGGTGCCCGCCGGCCACAGGCCGATGCGCAGTTCCGCCCCGCGGAGGCGTTCGATCGCCAGCGATTCGGTGGTGAGCGCCGGGGCCGTGAACTCGACGATCAGGTTCTCTCCGTACTCGAGGACCCGGAGGTCCGCGACGGCCACCGGGATGTTAAGAGCCGGCGGCTGGGGGTCGCCGACGTAGCCACAGCCGGTAAGCAGGACAGCCAAAAGGAAGACGGGATAGCGCATCACAGGATGTACTTGCTGAGGTCCTGGTCTTTGACAATGTCGGCAAGCTGCTTGCGGACGTAGACCGCGTCGATCTTCACCTGCTTCTTCTTGAGGTCCGGGCCGTCGAAGGAGATCTCCTCGAGCAGCTTCTCGAGGATGGTGTGCAGGCGCCGCGCGCCGATATTCTCGGCGGATTCGTTGACCCGCGCCGCGTAGGAGGAGACTTCCTTCAGCGCGTCCTCGGTGAAGGTGAGCTTGATGCCCTCGGTTTCGAGCAGCGCCTGGTATTGCTTGATCAGGGCGTGCTTGGGCTCCTTGAGAATGCGGATGAAATCCTCTTCGGTGAGCGACTTCAGCTCCACGCGGATGGGGAACCGGCCCTGCAGCTCAGGGATCAGGTCGCTAGGTTTCGAAACGTGGAACGCGCCCGCGGCGATAAACAGGATGTGGTCCGTGCGGACGAAGCCGTAACGCGTATTGACCGTGGTGCCTTCGACGATCGGCAGGATGTCGCGCTGCACGCCTTCGCGCGAAACGTCGGGGCCGTGGCCGCTTTCGCGCCCGGCGATCTTGTCCACTTCGTCCAGGAAGATGATGCCCGAGCGCTCGCAGCGCTCCAGCGCGATGCGGGTGACCTGATCCATGTCGATGAGCTTCTGCTCCTCTTCCTGGATGAGGTACTCGATGGCCTCGCCGACGCGCATCTTGCGTTTCTTCGTGCGGTTGCCGAAGAGGTTGCCGAGCATGTCCTTGACGTTCATGTCCATCTCTTCGAAGCCGGGGCCGGCGTTGATTTCGAAGGTGGGGCCTTTTTCACGGACGTCGATTTCGACCACGCGGTCGTCGAGCTTGCCGTCGCGGAGCTTCTCGCGCAGCTTCTCGCGGGTCTTCTCGATGGTTTCGCTCTCGCCGGGCTGGGGCGGCATGAGGAGGTCCAGCATGCGATCCTCGGCGTTGCGCTCGGCGCGGTCGGCCACCTCGTCCAGCCGCTCCTCGCGGATCATGTCGATGGCGATTTCGACCAGGTCCCGGATCATGCTTTCGACATCGCGGCCGACGTAGCCGACCTCGGTGAACTTGGAGGCTTCGACCTTAAGGAACGGCGAGTTCGAGAGCTTGGCGAGGCGCCGGGCGAGTTCGGTTTTGCCGACGCCCGTGGGGCCGATCATGAGGATGTTCTTCGGCATCACGTCGTCGGCCATCTCGGGATCGAGCTTCTGGCGGCGGATGCGGTTGCGAAGCGCGACGGCGATGGCGCGCTTGGCCTCGGGCTGGCCGATGACGTACTTGTCGAGTTCGCGGACGATTTCGCGCGGCGTCAGTTCGTCGAGCAGGACCTCGTCGTCGGCCTGGGCGGGCAGGTAGATCACCATGGCTTATCCGAGCTCCTCGTAAATCACGTTGAGGTTGGTGTAGATGCAGGTGTCGCCGGCGATCTTCATCGACTTTTCGGCGATTTCGCGCGCGCCGAGCTTGGTGTTCTCGAAGAGCGCGACGGCGGCGGCCTTGGCGAAGGGACCGCCGGAGCCGATGGCGGCGATCTGGTCGTCCGGCTCGATGACGTCGCCGGTGCCCGAGACGAGGAAGGTGCTCTTGTCGTCGGCCACCAGCAACAGGGCTTCCAGGTGGCGCAGCATGCGGTCCGTGCGCCACTCCTTGGCGAGTTCGACGACCGAGCGGGCCAGGTTGCCGTTGTGCTGCTCGAGCTTCGTTTCGAAGCGGCCAAAGAGCGCGAAGGCGTCGGCGGTGGAGCCGGCGAACCCCGCGAGGATCTTGTTGTTATAGAGGCGGCGGAGCTTTTTGGCGTTGGCCTTCCAGACTTCGCTGCCCATGGTGACCTGGCCGTCGGCGGCCATGACGACCTTGCCATCCCGCCGGACGGCGAGGACGGTAGTCGAGCGGATGCGTGGCTTCATGAGGCTGATCTTTTAGTTTGGCATAGACGCGGGCGCGGGCTCGGGTTAAAGCTTCGCCCGCCCCAACCGGGGCGGGCTGGCTCTCAAGAGATCTGCGCGATCTACTGAACCGAAATCGTCGTCTGCAACCGGATTGGAGGACTCCCCGGCCCGTCGTTGCTCGGGATGTCGTAAAGCAACAGCAGGACCGTGATGTTCGCTCCGGGCGGAACCAAGTTATCGACCAGCACGTTCACCTGCCACAGGCCAACGAATCCCGGCGCCAGCCCGGTGTACTGGACTCGCGCGTCGAAACCGTTAACGAAGGCCTTGAGGAACCCGGCGTTCTCCGGGATCGGCACCGCGCCGGGCGCGGGCAGGCCGTCTTCGGGATATCCCGAAGTCAAGCCCGACTGGCCCACACCGGCGCCGGTGCCGAAGAGCTGGATCACCTGGCCGCGCGGCAACCGGTTCAAAGGCGAATTGACCGTGTTGTCCTGATTCAACGCCGCCAATTGCCCGCTGCCGGTCTGGCTGGCCGTGAAGAGCGCGGGGGAAGCGCGGTCCATCGGAATCTGGCCCACGGCGATGATCTGCCCGTTCGAGCGCAGAATCTGGACCTCGGCGTTGCCGCTGGTCCGGGTGCCGCGCGGCACCTGGAAGTCGATGCGGCCCGGCACCAATTGGAAGATGGGCGCGGACACTCCGTCGACGGTCACCTGATAGTCACCGAGCGTCTTCGGCCAGGGAGTCGCCTGGATGGGCCGTGTCGGCGTGTCGAGCGTTCGTCCAAGCCGGTACAGGTAGGCAAGCTGTCCCGGGGCCAGCCGGGTGGACGAGAAACTCGCCGCGTTCTGGAACGTCAGCGACGCATAGTAGAACGAAGTGCGGTTCACTGCCTCCGCGATGATCGGGTTCTCGTTGTCGTCCAGCACCAGGCTCAGCGGCGCTGGCACCGACAGCCGCGAAAGCACCAGATCCGGATTCAGGATCAGCCGCGTGAACTCCGGGAACCGCCGGACCTCCTGGCCGCCCGTGCTCGCCACCCAGATTTCGCCCGAAACCCGGCTGACCGTGATCCCTTGCGGGCTCTGGAACCCGGTGAGCGTCACGGCCGGCGCCGGGTCGGAGCCCGCCGCGGGGGCGCGCGTATAAACATGCACCCGGTTGTTGCCCGTGTCGCACACGTACAGCCGGTCGTCGGTGTCCGAAGCGATCGCGCGCGGCGAGTTCATCCGCGTCGCCGTGTTGCCGGGGGTCACCGTGACGAAATCCGGCTGCCCGAAGACCTTGTTCGCCTCCTGGCCGTTCCGGAAGTCGCCGCCCGCCGGCCGCTGGAAGAACAGCACGCGGTTGAACGTCGCGTCCGACACTGCCACGCTGCCGTCGAAGAACACCGCGATCCCCAACGGGCTGCGCATCGTCTGCGAGCTCGCGTCGGTGATCTTCGAGGTGAAGTTCAACTGGCCCAGCACCAGGTTGGCGCGCTGCACCGTCTGCGTGAACGGCGAAGCGAAGCGGAGCACGCGGCTGTTGCCGGTGTCGGCCACCCACAGGTCGCCGTTGTCGTCCACGGCCACGCCGTTGGGATTGATGAGGCCCGTATCGTTGAGCTGGTTGGGATCGCCCACCGGCGAGTTGGTGACCGAGCGGAAGAAGTCCGTCTGGCCGATCACGATGTCGGCCCGGTCGCCCGGCCGAACGTTACGGGCATCCCGGAAGCCGAGAATGCGATTGTTCAAGCCGTCCGAGATGTATAAGCGCGGCGGATCGGACTTGCGGTCGATGGCGACGCCGGAAGTGGCTACGTTGCCCGCCGAAAAGAACACCTCGCGGCCCTCGATCAGGTTCACCGCGAACTGGTTGAACTCCTGCTGGCCCACCAGCTTGCTGGCGCCGCCGAAGGTGTCGCCCGCCACCGGCAAGGCCAGCACGCGGTGGTTGCCGGAATCGGCGACGTACACCTCGTTACCGGACGCAGCCGCCGCCACTGGGTTCGAGAAGGACCCCGAGGTCGGCTCGAACAGGCTGCGATTCGGCCGTCCCGAGAGGAAGTCGATCTGCCCGTAGACCGTCTGCATGACGGGCGACGGCACGGCGGCGGTCTCGGCCGGCCACTGCGCCGGGGGCGCGTAGCGCACCAGCCGGTGGTTCGGCGTGTCGCACACCCACAGGCTGTTGTTGACGATGAACAGACCCTCCGGCGGCACGAACGCGGTGGCCTGCTGGTTCACCGGCGCGCCCAGCGCGATGTTGTTCGGATAGCTCGGCGCCGGCTGGTCCGGCTGCCGCACCAGCACGCCCAGGATCCGCGCCGCGTTCATCCCGTTGGTGAACGGCGGCGAGAAGAACAGCACCCGCGAAAAGGCGTCCGAAACATAGACGTTGCCATTGCCGTCGATCGCGATGCCGCCCGGAATCACCAGACCGTTGCGCGCCAGCTGCCCGTTTGGCTGCTGCTGGGTGGACTGCGCCGCCACGCGCGACACGAAATCCGTCTGGCCCAGCACCCGGTCCGCCGCCGGTTCGGCGGTGTTCGCCGCCAGTTGCGCCGCCGGGAACCGCAGCACCCGGTTGTTGCCCGCGTCCACCACCCACAGGTTGCCCTGGGCGTCGAACGCCATGGCCACCACGTAGAGCGCCCCCTGCGTGGAGAAGAACAGCGTCTTTTCCGACGGGGTGGGCAGCCCTTGGTTCGCGAACGTTCCCGTGGACACATTGCGCTGGCCGATTACCAAATCCACCGGCTGCAGTGTTCCGGGCTGGTCGAACGGCCTCGGATAGCGGAGGATCCGGTTGTTGCCCGCATCAGCGACATAGAGATTGCCCTGCCGGTCCACCGCCACGGCGGTAGGCACCGCAAGCCCGGACTGCAGGCCGCCCGTGCCCGAACCCGGTCCCTGCCCCAGCGTCGATACGAAGTCCCGCTGCCCGAGCACCCGGTCGGCGCGGTCCCCGCGAGTCAGCCCCGCCGTGTTGCGCCACGCGAGGACGCGATTGTTCCCCGTGTCGGCGACATACAGGATCGGCGGCGTCACCGTAGTGTCCACCGCGACGGACTGCGGCCCATTCAGCTCCCGCCCTTCCACCAGGTTCGGCGCCGCCGACACCAGCGGAATCCGCAGGGTGCTGTTGCCGAATACGCGGGAGGGAAGCGGGTTGATCTGCACCTGCGCGCTCGCAACCGCGCCGAGCGTAAGCAAAGTCGAAGCAAGATAGAAATTTCGCATGGGTTTTGACGCAAACGGCGTCCGCGGGAACACGCCAGACTCCATTCTAGCTATCGGCAGCCCGCGCCCGCTACCGGAGGGTCTCCGGCGGGACCCCGGCGTCCGCCCGTAACCCACGGAGAAAACGGCACATCCGGGCTCGCCGCGGGGTCGCTCGAGTGTTCTAAAATCCAGCCATGCTTCGACGCTTCGTCTGGGCCGCCCTGGCTCTCCTCGGCGCTTACGCTCTGGCCGGCATCGCCCTCAACCGCGGCGAGCCCGTGAATTCCCTCTGGCTGGTGGTCGCCAGCGTCTCCGTTTACCTGCTCGGGTTCCGCTTCTATTCCCGCTTCATCGCCGCCCGGGTGATGATGCTCGACGACACGCGCGCCACCCCCGCCGAGCGCCTCCGCGACGGCCATGACTTCGAGCCCACGAACAAGTGGATCGTCTTCGGCCACCACTTCGCGGCGATCGCCGGTCCCGGACCCCTGGTCGGCCCCACTCTTGCCGCACAGTTCGGCTACCTGCCCGGCACGCTCTGGATCATCATCGGGTGCGTGCTGGGCGGCGCGGTGCAGGACTTCGTGATCCTGTTCTGCTCGATGCGCCGCAACGGCAAGTCCCTGGGCGCGATGGCCCGGGAGGAGATCGGCAAGGTCGGCGGATTCACCGCGTTGGTCACGGTGCTGCTGATCATGATCATCCTGCTGGCCGTGGTCGGCCTGGTGGTGGTGAATGCTTTGAAGGGCTCGCCGTGGGGGACCTTCACCATCGCCGCCACCATGCCCATCGCGGTGTTCATGGGGATCTACCTCCGCTTCTTGCGCCCCGGCAAGGTGCTCGAAGTGTCGGCGCTCGGGTTCGTGCTGGTGCTCGCGTCCATCTTCGCCGGCCAGTGGGTGGCCGACTCGCCGGCTTGGGCGCCGTGGTTCACGTACGGCGGCGTGGCGCTCGCGCTCGCGCTGATCGTCTACGGCTTCCTCGCCTCCGCCCTGCCGGTGTGGCTGCTGCTCGCGCCGCGCGATTATCTCTCGACTTTCGTGAAACTCGGCGTGGTGCTGCTGCTGGGCGCGGGGATCCTGTTCGTGCGTCCGCAACTCCAGATGCCGGCGCTGACGCAGTTCGTCGACGGCACCGGGCCGATCTTCGCGGGCAAGATCTTCCCCTTCTGCTTCATCACCATCGCCTGCGGCGCGATTTCCGGGTTCCATTCGTTGATTTCGTCAGGCACCACGCCGAAGATGATCGCCCGGGAGTGGCACGCCTGGCCGGTCGGCTACGGGAGCATGTGCCTGGAGAGCTTCGTGGCGATCATGGCCATGGTGGCGGCGTGCGCGCTGGAGCCCGGGGTCTACTTCGCGGTGAACTCGCCCGCCGGGATCGTCGGCGATACGGCGGCGAAGGCGGTGGCGACCATCTCCTCCTGGGGATTCCCCGTGGGGGCGGACGCGATGGCGGCGCTCGCGAAGCAGGTCGGCGAAGAGACGCTGTTTTACCGTACCGGCGGCGCGCCGTCGCTCGCGCTCGGTATGGCGCACATCTTTTCGCAGTCCATCGGCGGCCGGGCGATCCTCGGCTTCTGGTACCACTTCGCGATCATGTTCGAGGCGCTGTTCATCCTTACCGTGATCGACGCGGGCACGCGGGTGGGACGCTTCATGCTCCAGGACCTGCTGGGGCACTTCTATGCGCCGCTCGGCCGCACCGGCTGGATGCCCGGCGTGCTGCTGACGTCGGGGCTGATCGTCGCAGGCTGGGGCTACTTCCTGTACCAGGGCGTGATCGATCCGCTGGGCGGAATCAACTCACTGTGGCCGCTGTTCGGCATCGCGAACCAGTTGCTCGCGACCATTGCGCTGTGTGTGGCGACGACCATTCTCGTGAAGATGCACGGCGCGCGGTTCCTGTGGGTGACGTGCGTCCCCATGGCGTGGCTGCTAACGGTGACGTTCACCGCGGGCTGGCAGAAGATCTTCTCGCCCTTGCCGCGGGTCGGGTTCCTGGCCGCGGCGCACGCGCTCGAAGCCGGCCCGCAAGGGGCGGCCACGAAGACGCTCATCTTCAACAACTACCTGAACGCGGTGGTGTGCGGCCTGTTTCTGGTGCTGGTGACGACGATCGTGCTCGATTCGCTGCGGATCTGGATCGGGATCCTGCGCGGCACGCGGGAAAGGACTACGAGCGAGGCGCCGTTCGTGCTGTCGCAACTGCGTCCGGAGGAAGTATGAGCACGGGGCCGCGACCGTCAGGGAGCGGCAAGCCCCGCCGGCTCCGCTCCGCTCTGGCGAAGTGCAGCAAGCTGCTCTGGACCCTGCTCCGCGAACTCGCCGACGAGAACGCCTACTCGCGCCATCTCGCGCACCATGGCGTGGCTCCTTCGAAGGACGAATGGCGCCGCTTCTCCGCGGAGCGGATGCAGGCCAAGTACGCCCGCGCCAAGTGCTGCTGATGCGGTTTCAGGCCCTCACCAGCCGCGCCAGCCCATCCAGAAGAGATAGCCGGCCAGCAGCAGCAGCACCAGGCCGTTCAGCCGCACCGACAGCGCATGCAGCCGGTCGAACTTCGCCTTGCCCGCCGCGCCGGCGTCGCGCGCGGCGTTGATCGCCGGCGTCAGCCACTGCCGCGCCCCAACTTGCGCGAGCGTCAACACCGCGAACAGGACCACCGCCGCCACCGCCGGATCGTTCCACACCCACAGGAAGCCACGGGTTAGAGCCACGGCCAGCAGCGCCCCGCCGCACGCCGCGCCGAGCGCGTAGTAGCGCGGGAACAGCGTCCGCACCACCCGCGCGAAGCCCGCGGCGTCCAGCTCCCGGGCGAGCACCGGCGCCGTGAAGAACGAGAAGAACACGATCCCGCCCATCCACGCCACCATCGCGAGCAGTTCCACGACATGCAGCCAGTTGGTCATCAGTTTTCCGCTAAGTCCGAGATGCCTACCACCGCGCAGGCGCGGCAAAATCGCACCAGGACCAGAGTCTCGGGATCGCCGGCGAACCCGCCCGCGATGTCAAACTCCGGCTCCACGGCGGCGCCCGCCGGATTGTCGCACAGCGCGGCCAGCACGGGCATGGGCGCCTGGCACTTCCAGCAAGAAAGCGCGTGCACGTCCTCAAAGTGTCCGCCCGCATACGGCTCACCGCCGATCTGGTGCCGCCGCACCCGATACTCCGGCGGAAACCCCGTCGGATCCCGGTTCGCCGCCACCGTGAACTCGCGCTCGATCTCGTTGAGCGGTTCCAGATCGAACGGGCGCCGCGGATAGAAGGACGGACGCTGCATGTAGCGGTCCGGCGAGGGCTCGGGCGGCTTGCGGCCGAAAAGCGCGCCGACGGTTTGGAGGAACGTGAGCTTGGGCCTGGGCCGCACGGCGTACAGGACTTCGACCGACTCGTCACCGTTCACCCGGTAGAAGAACTCGCCGATGACGATTTCGCAGCGCCAGCAGAACAGCACCGGCAGATAGCGGAACGCGGCGCGGATGCCGAGGCGCGCGTCCCAGGTGTCGAGGGTCGCGGCGTGCATCAGCGGCTTCTTGCAGTTGGGGCAATCGGCGCCGGGCACCGGAGTCTCCCCGCCCAGGTGGTGGCCGAAATCGCCCTCGCGCATCACCAGCCGGTAACCTTCGCGCGGTTCGAAGGCCAGCGTCTCCGTGGCCCCGGCCGCGATCCGCCGGGCTTCCCTTGCGAAGTGCTCCGTGGCCGGCAGCGCGGAGCGCATCCACGCGGCGAGCGCTTTCGGGCTCAATTGCCCCGCCGCTGCATGCCGTAGCATCGCCGCCTGTTCCGCCGTGATCGCTGCGGGCAGCAGCCCGATCAGTTCCGCGCGCACCGCGGCGTGCTCCGGCTCGTCCTTCGTTTCCGCCCACGTCTCGCCGATCCAGCTTTCCTCGGCCAGTTCGTCGACCAGATCCACCGCCGCTTCGGGGGACAACCCCGCGCGAATCTCTTCCATGGCTACCTTCCCCCCGCTTTCCGGAACACGAAGAAGTGCTGCGCCGGCAGGAACTCGTGAAATTCCACGAGCTCGAAACCGGCGGGCAGCCACTCGCGCAGAACCTCCGCGATGGTCATTTGATGGTCCCGCGGGATTCGCACCGGCAGGGTCTTGGGATCCTGTTCGGCGCGGTACTCGACGAGCGCTACGCGCCCGCCCGGCGCCAGCGCCTCGCGGAGCTTCGCCAGCATTTCCTTAGGTTTCTGCAACTCGTGGTAGACGTCCACGAGCAGCACCCAGTCGATCTTCCCGGGCGGCAGCCGCGGATCGTCGTCGCCGCTCAGCACCGGATACACGTTCGGGATCCCGGCCTCCTTCAGGCGCGCCTGCATCTGGTCGAGCATGCCCTGCTGGACGTCCACCGCGAACACCGCGCCGTGGGGCGCGACGCGCTTCGCGATCCGCTGCGTGTACCAGCCGACCCCGGCGCCCAGGTCGGCGACGAGTTGGCCGGGCTTGAGGGCCATCTTGTCGAGGATCTCTTCGGGGCGTTCGAGGGCTTCGCGATCCGCGCGCAGCAGGATCGCGGCGCGGTTAGCGGGCAGCATGCGCGCGGGCTTGCGCGGCTCCACCGGCGGCGGCTGCGGGATCTGGGCGAGAGCGGTCCAAGCGAGGGTTAGCAGTAAGAGAACAGTCCGGAGCATTGGGATAGCATATCCGCAAAGGGGCGGGCTGCGGCGCTGTTGCACGAACGTTTCGCGTCCTATCCTTGACACAGTCGCGCACGATCGGAGAAACACTGTGATCGTCAATATCGACATCCCGCAGGACCTCTACGACCGGGCGGAGAGAATCGCGCGCGCGCAACGCATCAGCGTCGGCGAGGTTCTGGCCGCCGCCTGCGCGGAGCATGTCTCTTCTTGGGAGCGCCTGCAAGCCCGCGCGGCGCGCGGCGATCGTGCCGCCTTCCTCGGAGTGCTGGCGAAGGTTCCGGAGACGGAGCCGGCCGAGTCCGACCGGCTTCCGTAGGACGCACCGGGGCTGTGCGAAGGGCCTCGCTGCGAGCATCACCAATCCGAACTCGCGCCCCCGCCCCCGGACGACCCGCCGCCGAACCCGCCGAAGCCGGTCGAGCCACCGCCAAAACCTCCGCCGCCCCAACCGCTCGACGATCCGCCCGGCAGGAAGATCGGAAACGGCAACCCCGACCTGCGGCCTCCCCTCCCCCCGCCGCCGCGCGACAGCAGCCAGAACAGCAGAAACAACCCAAAGATCACCAGCGGCAGGGGAATCCCGCCCTGCGGCTCGCGCGACGGGCTCCGCTCCGCAGCCGGAGCCGCCCCCGCGCCGATCGCCTCGCCAATCTGATTCGCTGCCGAAAACCCCGCCGCACCGTAGTCGCCGGCGCGCAGCGCGGCGCGCAGGCTCCGCAAGATCGCGCCCGTCGCCCCGTCGGTGAGCACCGGCTCCAGGCCATAGCCGTTCTCGATCCGGCTGCGGCGGTCCTCGATGGCGAACAGCACCAGCGCGCCTTCGTCCTTGCCCTTCTTGCCGACCCCCCACTCGTTGTAGAGCCGGTTCGCGACGTCCTCGATCGCGTCGCCCTCCAGCGACCGCAGCGTCACCACCGCCACCTGCGCCCCGGTGCGCTTCTCGAGGTCCGCCAGGTAGGTTTCCGTCTTCTGTAGCCAGCGGGCGTCGATGACGCCGGCGAAATCGCTGACGTAACCGCGCGGCTTCAGCTTCTTGGTGTCCACCGCGCCGAGCGGCAGGGTGGCCAGCGCGAGCAGGACAGCCGCGGCGCGGATGAGGGTTCTCGGGTTCACAGAAATCACTGGGCCGGGAGCGTGCGGGGGCCTTGCCTAATTTAACGCTTGGCGTTCGCTCGCGGGGAAACGAGGATGCGAGACACAACAAAAAGGCGGGACCGGTGGTTCCGGCCCCGCCTGTCAGATGGGTACAGCTCGGCTGAAGATTCCGATTCCTCAGTTCTTCACCACAGTCGTTACGGAGCCGTTCGCTAAGCGGACGGTTCCCAGGTCGCGATACCGGTAGCTTTCGATCAACTTGCCGTCCTCGACCATCGAGATCTTCGAGGACGGATTGCCGAGAGACTTCAGCACGTCCGCGCGTGTGCTGCCCGCGGCAACCTGGGCGAACGTCTCGGGCGTGGCCTGAACTGGACGGGGCCGCACGGCGGGCGGCGCCACGGGCGCCCAGGAGTAAGCGCGCGAGTTCGGCGGCTCCGGCACGCCCGGGTTGTAGGCCGGAGAATCGTGGGGCACCGCCGGGCGGGACACCGCGGTCACGGGCCGGGGAGCCGGTGCGGCCTTCCGCGCTACGGGCACGGCTTCCACGGGCTTCTTCGAGACTTCCTTGGTCTCGCCCGCCTGCACCAGCGTCTTCTTCGTGGACCCCTGGTCCGCCGCCTTCTTGGTGGCGGTATCCAGCTTGCCGAGCACGTTGGTCAGCGCCGGGTTGATCTTCTTGCCCGCCGCGGCGCCGGCCGTGGATCCGGCGGCGGCCGTGGCGTATTCGGTCATGGCTTGGCCGAACACAAACCCCGGCGTCGCTAGTGCCAGTACCAAGAGTGCGCGAGTCATGGATTATCTCCTCTATTATCAATACTATCGGGACTAGGGGACATCGTGCCAGCCTGTGTTGCCCTTAGTTGGCACAGGAAAACGCTCCAGCACCACAGAAAAGTGGTGCCAGTACGAAATTTTTCCGGTAGAATCGGCATCAGTGTAGTTACAGGAGGAGCGCGCCGTGTCCACCACTGCCGTCGAGATCGCCGGTCTCACCACCACCGAATTCCCCTTCATCGAACAGGCGCACCGGAACGGGCAGTTGTACATCGAGCAGCCCTATCATCTCTACTCGGCAGAAAACCACGAAGCGTGGAGCCGCCTCTACAACCGGATGCTGCCGCGCTGGGAACGCTACGCCAACATGCACTTCCTGCAAGGCATCGCTTCGCTGCGGCTGGACCCCGATCACGTCCCCCGCCTGGAGGACGTCAACCGCTTCCTCAACCCGCTCACCGGCTTTCGCGCCAAGGCCGTGGCGGGCTACGTACCCTCGTTCCTGTTTTTCGACTGCCTGCGCAATCGCGAGTTCCCGACCACCATCACCGTGCGGCGCTCGGACCGGCTCGACTACTTGCCCGAGCCCGACATCTTCCACGACATCGCGGGCCATGTTCCGATGCACACGGACCGTGCGTTCGCCGACACGCTGGTGCGTTTCGGCGAATGTGCGCACACGGCGGCGGATATCGTGTCGTCCATCAAAGACGAAGCCCTGCGGGTCGCCCGGCTCACCAGCATGCTGAAGGCGATGGCGCGGTTCTTCTGGTTCACGGTGGAGTTCGGCCTGATGCGCGGCCGGGGCTCCGGGTTCAAGGTGTATGGATCCGGGCTGCTCTCGAGCTACGGCGAGATTGCGCACGCCATCGAGTCGCCTGACGTGCAGCGGTATCCGATCCAGCTCGAATGGGTGATCAATCAGGGCTTCGAGATCGACCACTACCAGCCGCTGCTGTTCGTGGTGGACAGCTTCGACCACCTGTTCTACCTCGTGGGCCGGCTGGAGGACTGGATGAAGTCCGGCAAGCTGTCGAACGTGGCTCCCGGGGAGCCGGAGATCAACGAATTGGACCTGAAGGGCTTCTTGCGCGCCGCGTCGTAAGTCCGCCGAAAAACCCGGGACAGTTCCGGGTGCTCCGGGTTTTCCAGCGCAGATAGACCGTTTTTTTCCAATCGCTTAACCTGATTCGAGCCCCGGAAATCGGGAACTGTCCCGGGTATGCACAGCAGCCCCCCGGTGATCGGCCTCAATATCATCCAAGTTATTGATTTTATAAGCTTCTGGCAGGAAACCGGAAAACCCGGAACTGTCCCGGATTTCTGCCCGGCAAAGTCGGCTACCATTGCCTTCATGGACCCTTGGGCTCGCGTCGCCGAAATCGTCGCCGCACAATCCGTCATGCAAACGCTGGGCGTCCGCGTCGTCCACGCCGCCGCCGGCGAGTGCGACCTCGAACTCGACTTCCACCCCGGCCTCTGCCAGCAGGACGGCTTCCTCCATGCCGGCATCGTGACCACCCTTGTCGACACCGCGTGCGGCTGCGCTGCAGCCACGCGCATGACCGCCGCGCAGCGGGTGCTCACGGTGGAGTTCAAAGTGAACCTGCTCGCCCCGGCTCGCGGGGAGCGGTTCGTCGCTCGCGGACGAGTGGTCAAGACCGGACGGACCCTGGCGATCTGTCAGGGCACGGTGACGGCTCACGCCGGCGAGCGGACCACCGAGATCGCGCTGATGCAGGCGACTATGATTCTGCTCGAGCGGTCCGCCTGAACGTCTTACAACTTCAGGAACCACCGGCGCCGGTGCATCCACCACGCTGCGGCAAAAATCGCCGTCACATAGGCCGCGGCGAACAGCAGCGACGCATTCGGGGGGCCGGCCAGAGCCCGGCAGACATCCTCATAGAACGACTTTCCGAAGACATGGATCTTGGGCAAGTTGCGCCCCAGTTGGGACAGCACGTAGGCCGCGAGTGCGTTCACGCCGAAAATCTCGAACGGCCGGAACCAGGCCCCCCAGCCGCGCATGTCGAACAACCAGAATGACGCGGCAAGTCCGCAGGACGAGATGCCTGCCATCAGAACCGCATAGGACGTGGTCCAGATGGGCTTGTTGACGGGGATCCACAGCCCGAGCAACGCGCCGGCAGCAAGCAACGCCGCGCCCTGCACCAGCAGACGAAAGAGCCGCTGCCTTGGCGTAGAGGAAACCAGCAGAAGCTGGCCTGCGAGAACCCCCAGGAGGACCGTCGAGACGGCCGGGAGAAGCGCGCCAAAGCCATCCGGGTCCGGCAGCGGCGATCCCCATTGGTGCCCGCTCAGCCAAAGTCCGTCGAAGTAGACCGGAAAGCTGCATTCCGGCGTCAGAACCCCCGGGCCGCAATGCGGCACCGGATAGAGGAACAATAGCCCCAGATACAGCAGATTGCATGCCGCCACGCCCGCCAGCGCTCCCCTCCAGCCGCCCAGCCAGTAGATGACGAATCCCGCGAGGTAACACACCCCGATCTTTTGCAGAACCCCGGTGAACTGCAGTCGGCCATCGTAACCGAAGGTGAAGAACGGAAAGGTGCGGCTCGGCAAGCTCAGGTTCGTGACGAGGATCCCCACGGCAACCAAAAGGAGCGATCGCCGCACCGCGTGCGCGAGCAACCGTTCGCTGCTGGCGCCGCGCTCCACCCGCCCCGCAGTCGATAGCGCGAGCGAGACACCCACGATCCAAAGGAAGGTCGGGAAAATGGTATCGGCGAAGGTCCAGCCGTGCCACACGGCATGCCGTAAGGCTGCGTAGGTCTCCTCCGCCGGCCCCCCGTGGTTCACCAGAATCATCGCGGCGATGGTCAGGCCGCGGAAGTAGTCCAGGGAGCGGAGCCGTCCGGGCTTGCCTGCCGCCGCCGGCAACTCCTTTCGCGCCGTACTGTTGAAGTGAGCCATTTGCTGCCGGGGACCGGTCACCCTGTGTTACCCAATGCCAACCAGGCCCGATTCCATCTTCTTCAACTGCCCGCACGCCGCAAAGATATCCCGCCCGCGCGGCTTCCGCACGAAGCACGGTACCGTCCGCTTCACGATCGCCTGGAACGAAGCGACGCGCTCCGGCTCCGGCGTGCCGTACGGGATTCCCGGACCGGGGTTCAGCGCAATGAGGTTCACTTTCGCGCGCAGGTTCCCTACCAGCTTGACCACGCGCCGCGCGTCGGCGTCCGTATCGTTCACGTCCTTCAGCAGCACGTACTCGAAGGTCAGCTTCTCCCACGGACGCAGGGGGTAGGCTCGGCACGCTTCCATCAAGTCCCGCAGGTGCCACTTGCGGGTGATCGGCATCAGTTCCTGCCGCTGCTCTTCGGTGGACGCGTTGAGCGAGATGGCGAGCTTCGGCCGCACGGCTTCGCGGCCCAGCTCGGCGATCTTGGGGATGATGCCCGACGTCGAAAGCGTAATCCGGCGCGGCGAGATCGCCATACCCTTCGGGTCCGTCAGAATCCGCGTGGCCTTCAGCACGTTCGGCAGGTTCAGCAACGGCTCGCCCTGCCCCATCAGGACGATGTTCAAACGGTCCACATTGGCAATCAAACCGTTATCGCGCGCCAGGTACAGCACCTGGCCGACGATCTCACCAGCGGTGAGGTTGCGCTCCAGCCCCATCAGCGCCGTCAGGCAGAACTTGCAATCCACCGGACAGCCCACCTGGCTCGAAATGCACGCCGTGTCGCGGCTCTCTTCGGGCATCAGGACGGCTTCCACGGACTTGCCATCGCCGAGCTGGAGCAAGTACCGGCGCGTGCCGTCGGTGGACTCGTACCGCGTGGCGGCCGCCGGCAACCCGAGCGGCAGTTGCCCGGCCAGCGTTTCGCGCAACGGCGCCGGCAGGGTCGAGATGCCGGCCCAATCCGGGGTTCGCTGGCGGTACACGGCGTCGTAGATCTGCCGCGCGCGGAAGCTCGCGACGCCCTCGGGCAAGGCCGCAGCAATGTCCGCAAGCTCCATGCCGACGAGGGTTGGGGACATCGCCTCATGGTAGCGCGGCGCCCGCCCGTCGCGTGGCCTTGTCGGCCCGGCGCGGCCCGACGTCGGCGTGACGTTCGACTGCCTCGTCCATGATTACTGAGGAGCAAGCAAGCGACTATGGCGCGCACGCCCATCCACCCCGGAGAAATCCTTGCTGACGAATTGGAAGAGAGCGGCCTCTCCGCCAAGAGGCTGGCCGACCTCCTCCAAGTACCGCCCAACCGGCCCTACCAGATCCTCGCCGGCAAACGGAACCTGACCGCGGACACGGCCTTGCGCCTCGCCCAGTACTTCGGCATGTCGGCCGACTTCTGGATGAACCTGCAGAGCGCGTACGAACTGGATCTGGCGCGTCAGCAAAGCGGTAAGGCGATTCAGCGGATCCCCCGGCGGGACAGAACTGAGCCACGGCCCGCAGCCTGGGTTCGTGCGGCGACTCCGAAGACGGGGCGCTCAGCGGGTATCGCGGCTCTTGGCGAACTCGCGGTCGGCGCGAGCGCCCGCCGCATCGCCCACCGCGGCTCGCGATCGCGCCCGGGCGTAGTAATTGTGCGGGTTGTCGGGAGCGAACTCGATGGCGCGCGTGAAATCGCCAATGGCGCCGGCGTGGTCCCCGGTCTGCTGCCGGGTGATGGCGCGCTGCACGTAAGCATCCGCGGTCGGCGCCAGATCGATGGCGCGGGTGAAGTCCGTCACCGCCGGCGCCAGTTGTCCGGCCTCGCGCAGCGCCACGCCACGCCGCAGGTGAGCCTCGGCCAGCGTCGGCTGCAGCTCGATGGCGCGCGTCAGATCGCGGATAGCGCCAGGAAAGTCCTTGCGGTCCAGCAGTGCCTTCGCCCGCGCCGTGAGGTACTCGGGCTGCACCGGGTCGAGCTCGATGGCCCGGTTGAAGTCCGGAATTGCGCGCACGGCGTCGAGCACACCCATGTAGGCTTCCCCGCGCAGGAAGTAGCCCTGGGCATTCGACGGTTGCAGCGAGATCGCCCGGTCGAGTTCCCGCGCCGCCTCGACGTACAGGCCGCGCTGCAACTTCTGCGTTCCGGCGTCGAGGCTCTCCACGGCCAGCCGGGACCGCGTATACGCGAAGTACGCCCCGCCCGCGGCGAGCACGGCCGCCGCCGCCAGCCCGCCCAGGATCAGGCGTCGCCGGTGGGTTCGCTTGTCAAACTCCTCGGGGGGAACCGGCACGGGCGCCTTGGGGCGGGCGCCGGAGGCGGGACCCACGGGCTGACCGGCTCCGCCAGCAGGCGTCGCGGGCCGCTCGAAACTCCGGCCCGGTCTGGACGTCCACTTCGGCATCACCTTCCATGATAGGGCCGCGCGGCGGGCGAACGCCGAAGCACGACCCCGAAACCGTTACGATGTTGACGTGGCTTCTTCGCGCCTGCCCGACGTCATCGTCGCCGGCGGCGGCATTATCGGCTGCTCCATCGCCTGGCGGCTGGCCCAGCACGGCCTGCACGTCATGGTCTTCGATGCCGGACCCCTGGGGGGCGAAGCCAGCACCGCCGGCGCCGGCATGCTGGTTCCCGGCGGCGAAGTCACCGGACGGACCCTATGGTCGCTGCGGGCGCTCGAAAGCCGCCGCCTCTACCCCGCGTTCCTCGAGGACCTGCGTTACGAATCCGGCCTCGCGATCGACCTGCGCGAGTGCGGCGCGCTGGAACTGGCCGCCACCGCCGAAGAGACCGCCGCGCTCCGCGACCGCGCCCTCGCGCAACGGGAGTTAGGCATCCCCAGCGAACCGGTCTCCCGCGACGAGGCGCTGGAAATGATCCCGGGGCTCACGCCGGAGTGCTGCCTGCACGCCCGCTTCTATCCCGAGGATGCGCTGGTGGATCCCCACGGGGTGATGCAGGCGCTGCGCGCCGCTCTGGAGCGCCGCGGCGCCGAGCTGCGCGAGGGCTGCGCGGTGGAGGAGATCGACATCGACCTGGCGGGCGTCAAAGCCGGCGGGGAATGGTACGAGTCCGGATGGCTGATCCTCGCCACCGGCGCCTGGACTTCGCAACTGCTGCCGGAAGCGCCGCGCGCCCGGCCGGTGAAGGGACACCTGCTCGGCTGGAATCAGGCGCCGGGATCGCTCGCCACCATCGTGCGGCACGGGCACCTGTATCTGCTGCAACGGTCCAACGGCTTCACGCTGGCCGGGGCGACCGTGGAAGAACGGGGCTTCGACAAGACCGTGGATCCAGCGATCGTGGCGGAGATGCACGGCCGGGCGGCGCGACATCTGCCACGGCTTTACGAACGCCCGCCCGACACGGCGTGGACCGGACTGCGGCCCGGCGTCGAGGCGCCGGATCCGCAGGTGCGCCGGCTCGACGGCACCGACGTGTGGCTCGCCTACGGGCACTACCGCAACGGGATTCTGCTGGCGCCGGTCACCGCCAAGCTGGTGGCGGGTGAGATCGTCACCGGAACCTAGCCAGGCGCTTCTCCAGCGCGCGCCGGGAGTCGGCAAGGGATCCGCCCGGCAGGTCCAGGCGGGTAGCGTCCACCGGACCGTCCTCCAGAATGAAGCTGGCGGCGTGAAACAGATAGGCGCGGCCGCGGTCCAGCGCGGCGAAATCGATCCCCGCCGCCGCCACCTCGTCCGGCGTGAGATAACTCGGCAAGGCTGGCCCCCAGGATCCCGCCTGCCAGCGCAGCACCACCACGCGCTCCAGGCCGGAGCCCTTCTCGCCCGCTGCCTGCGCCACCCACGCCGCCCGCGCCGGGTCGACATCGCCGAGCGGCTGCAGCCAGTGCAGCCAGGTCTCCGGCGGATCGCCATTCTCCACCCGGAGGAACAGCCGCTCACCACCGCGAACGGCGGGCCGTTCCCGGCTGACCGGAGGCAGGCCCAGCGAAGCGAGATAGCGATTGGTGGCCTCCAGATTGCGCGCGGCGAGATCCGGATACCGCGCGGCGGCCTGGAAGAACGCGGCCAACTGCGCCTCGTCGCGCTCGACCGACGCGAGGATCTGTTCCAGGCGTGCGCCGGCATCCGTGCTCGACCCCGTCAGGCAGCCGGCCGCCGCACGAGTCGCGAGCGCCCGGAAGCGGCAGTCTGCCGGCGCGGACGCCAGCAGATTCCGATATCCGGCTTCGTCCGGCGGAGCCACGCCGCTGCGGTACAAAGTCACCGTCAGCCGCCCGTCGTCGCGCTCCGCGGCGGGATTCGCGCGGAACAGAAACGTGACCCGGTCGGGATCCAGGACATCCTCAAGGGCCGCGAGATTCCGGAAGTAGCGCCCCGTCGCGGACTCCCGCGCGCGGTGAGCCCAAACCCCGTCCTCGAGACGCCAGGCGGCCGGCACCGTCACCTTCGCGAGCCCGTGCAACGACACCTCGCGGGTCAGAGGGCCCAGCGGATCCGGCGGCGGCTCCGGGGATTCCCACGTCAGCCAGAGGCCCAGCCCCGCGAGTGCGGCGAGCCCCAGCGCCGCGGTCCTCCGGTAGCGCTTCCCGAATCTTCCGGCCTGGGTGAGAAACAGCTGGAGGCCCTGCGGATCGAAGATCACCTCCACCTCGCGATCGCCCACAGCACCAGTGACAGCACCACGCTCACCACGATGCTGGTGGTTAGCGGGAAATAGAACGTAGCATTGCGGCCGCGCCACACGAAATCTCCGGGCAAGCGGCCCAGCCGGAACGGCAGCCGCTCGGCGAACAGCAACGCGACCCCGAGCAGGGCCAGCAGCAGTCCGGCGGCAATGAGGGAACGGCCAAGCGCGGGCACTTCCTCAGGTTAGTTCGAATCGGGAGCCGGGCGGGGGACGATTCACTCGTTCATCACCCGCGCAATGAAGGCGCCGGCCACCACACTCAGCAGGGCGCTGGAGACCTGGAGAAACGCGCCGACGTCCGCGATCCGGTCGCTGGCGAAGAGGCCGACGGCGCGGCCCCCGATGGACTTCGCGACGATCCACCACCACTGGGCGTCCGGCGCAGCCCGCCATAGCTCCACGGGCAGCCGGCTGAGCAACGCGCCGGCAATCAGGAGAGCCACGGCGAGGCCGCCGTATTCGTCGCCGCGAGCGCCCCTCGCCCCGATCTGGATCGCGCGGCCCAACAGGTATCCGGCGGCCGCGCCGAGCAGGCCGGGGTCCAAACCCGTGGCCAGTTCGAAGGCGGCGTACAAGGCGAGCGTCGCCACCGTGATGCCAGCGCCGAATAGAACCGCCCGGCGAAACTCCGGCCGGACGAGTAGTGCCCGCAGCCGGCGCCGCAGCGGCACCCGCTCTACGGGATAAGCGGGCGGCGACCGGCGTTTCTTAGAGCGCATAATGGCGCCCGCGGTGGGCGCCCACCAGGATCTGAAAAATCCGGTGTGCGATCAGTTCGTGCAACGTGAGCAGCTCGCGATTCGCCCGCACGATGGCTTCTACATCCCGCGGATCGGCCGGCGCGCCCCCCGCCAGGAGCGCCGCGGTCGCTTCGCGAATCACCGGATCCGTGGCGACGTCGCCGGCCATCTCCCACAGCGTGATGAAGCGGTCCACCGCCGTCGGAAAGCTGACGGCGAACACCCCGTGGTTCGATGTGGTGCGGGGCGGCTTATAGTCCAGGTTGAAGGGACCTTCGTAGCCATGGGTCCGGAGCAGCACCAGCACGTTCAGCCAGTCCAGCGGATTCACCAGGCCGATCGCGATATCGACGTCGTGCTTCAGGCGGTATCCGTCGTTGATGTCGAAATGCCACAGCTTGCCCGCCAGCAGCGCCCGGGCCAGCGCCGCGCGCGGCGCCGCGCCCCACATCAGCTCGTGCAGATACTCCGGATTCAGCCCCACCATCTCCGGATGCTCCAGCAGTCCGGAACTGATGAACGCGAGCATCGCGTCCGAGGTCGGCAGCAGAATCTCGGCCTGCGGCTCGAACGGCTTGGCTTCGAGACAGTGCTTCAGCGTCGGACGGCCATGCTGCCGCGCGAGCGCCAGGTCGGCGGCGCACGCCGCGTTGATCCCTTCCGCGTACCAGCGCAGCGTCTGCGTCTCGTCGATCGCGCCCTGCACGAAGTACCCCAGCGAGCCCGGCCAGTACACCGCGTACCGCGCCCCCAGCCGGTGGCCGATCGCGACGGTATTGGCCAGGCGGCGCTTCGCATACTCGCGGACCTCGGGAGCCTCCGCCGCGGGGCTCGCCGCCCACACCGCGTGATGAAACGTTTCGGTGGTCACCATCGAGCATTGCAGGCCGTGTTCTCCCAGCGCCGCGGCGATCCGCTCCACCGTGGCCTCCTGCCGCTCGGTGAACAGATCCGCCGTGGGGATCACATCGGTGTCGTGCGTGGTCCAGTAGCCGATTCCGATCCGCGCGAACTCGCGCATCACGTCCTCGAAGCCCACGGGCTCGCGGGTAGGCGCATGGAACAGCGCATGCCCCGGATACGACGCCGCCCACTGCGGCCCCGTCAGGAAGTACTTGCGCCGCTCGGCGGGCGAATATCCGCCGCCGCACGCCGCCATCAACCGGTCGACCAGGGAACGCTGCAGCTCGGGAGCGAGAGCCATCGGCGATAATGATACTGCACGATGCCGATCCACCGCCGCGAGTTCCTCGCCCTGGCCGGCGCGGTCCCCGCGTGGCTGCCCGCCCAAACCAGCCGGCGGATCGCACGGTTCGCCGCGCTCTGCTCCCTGTGGAACTCCGTCAAGTATTTCCACCCGTACCTCGCCTACCGGGCCATCGATTGGGACCGCGCGCTGCTCGGGGTGCTCGCCAAGGCCGAAGCCGCCGAGTCCGCCAGAGAGTTCGAGGCGGCGGCGCTGGAAATGCTCTCCGCGCTCGGCGACGCCGGCGTCTCCGCCGATGCCGCCGGAAAGACGCGGGTCCGGTTCCACTCCGGCTACATCGCGCAGCGGGATCCGGATCAGCGGTTCCTTCAGAGCTTCGAGGACGCCGAACGCGCTGGGGAGCACCGCGTGAATCTGGGCGAGAAGATCTCCGTCAGTCACCGCGTGGGCGAGCCGGCCGCCGCCGGCCTGCCGGACCTGCAACCCGCGCTACTCCGCGAACCGCCCTACGATGCGCTGCCTTGCCCGCCCCGCGAGCTCCGCCAGCTCGCCTGGTTTCGCTGGTGGGGCGTGATCCACTATTTCTTCCCCTACCACGCGCTGCTCGGCGGCCTGTGGGAAAAACAGTTCGGCGCCGGGCTGGAACTCTTCGAACAGGCCCGCGACGCGCAGTCCTACGCGACGGCCATCGCGGAAACCGCCCGCTGGCTGAACGACACGCAGGCCGCGGTGTTTCACCCGGGCTTCGAACAGGCCGCCGGCATCTTCGGGCCCGGCGCGGAAGTGAAGTGGATCGCGGGCGAGAACGTGGTCACCGCGGTGTTCGACCGCGAAAGCTCGCTCGAACCCGGCGACCGGATCCTGGAAGTGGACGGCGAAAGCGTCTGGGACCGGCGCGTCCGGCTCGGCAAGCTCTACTCCGCCGGAACGCCGCAGGCGCGGGCCGTGCGCGTCAGTCAGGCGCTGCTCGCCGGCCCGCGCGATACGGTGGTGCAGCTCGGCATCCGTAACACCGATGGGTTCCGGCGCGACGTCCGGATGGCCCGCACGTTCCGCGCCACGCGCGCGCTCCGCCGCGGCGCGCCGGCGCGCGTCGACAACGGCGTCGGCTACCTCGACCTCGTGAAGATCGCCGACGCGGACCTGGAGGCCGCGTTCTCGGACTTCCGTAACACGCGCGCCCTGGTGCTCGACGCGCGGGGCGTCGCGCAGCCCGTGGCCGCCAGAATCGCCGCGCGCCTTTCGGAAGCCGGAGGCGTCGCCGCGCAACTCACGCGACCCGAGTGGCGGCATCCGGCGCGGCCGGAGCCGCGGACCATTCTCCAGCGCTTCGCTGGCTCCGGCGAGGATCGTTACCGCGGCGCTGTGTGGGTCCTGATCGATGCCGAGACCAGCGGCGCCAGCGAGCGGGCCTGCCTGTATTTTGCGGCCGCGGCGAAGGTCCGCTTCGCCGGCACGCCGAGCGCGGGCTCCGCGGGCGACGTCACGAATACCGTGTTGCCCGGCGGCGCCACGGTGGTCTTCACCGGTCAGGCCGCGGCGCACGGCGACGGCCGGCGGCTGGAGGGCGTCGGCATCGCCCCGGACCTGAAGCTCGAGCCGGGGATCGAAGCGGTCGCCGCCCGCCGCGACGAGGTCCTGGAGCGCGTCCTGGCGCTGGCCTGAGGCCGCGGCAGGAAAACGTCCCGCGCCGCGATCTCGTCACTGGGGCGGTCGGCATCCGCCCGTGTTACCAGGCACTTGGCTTTGGCCAGCGAAGTGCACTACGAGATGGCAATTCGTGGCGGGCGGGTTTGCAGAGTTTCCCCGCTCCGCGTCATGGTGTCTGGCGGCGGCGCGCAAGTGTCCGTCCCGCTGGTCCCTCTCCTTAATGGGCCGGTAGGGTGTTCTTTGTATTCTGCCGGCTCTCCTTCTCCCCGGATAATAGAAGGATGCTCCCGAAATGGACGCTGCTCGTTTTCACCGCGGCTGCGCTGGCCCAGGACTTCCGGCTGACGCGCATCGCGGGCGGACTTCCCACCATCACGGATCTGCAGAGCCCCCGCGACGGCTCCGGCCGGATGTTCGCGGTGCAGCAGACCGGCCGCATCTGGATCCTGCGGAACGACCGCGTGGAGACGCCGGCCTTTCTGGACATCAGCACGAGGACCGTCGGCGGCGGCGAGCGCGGTTTGCTCGGGCTCGCGTTCCCCCCGGGCTTCGCCCAGAAGCGCTACTTCTACGTGAACTACACGGATCTCGCGGGCGACACCGTGATTGCGCGGTACCGGCTCCGCGACGGCTCCGCCGACGCCGCCGATCCGGCCAGCGAACAGATCCTGCTGCGGATCCAACAGCCGTTTGCGAATCACAACGGCGGGCAGCTCCAGTTCGGGCCCGACGGCTACCTCTACATCGGGATGGGCGACGGCGGCAGCGGCCGGGATCCGCAGAACCACGGCCAGCGGCCGGATTCGCTGCTCGGCAAGATGCTGCGCATCGACGTCGAGAGCGGGCCCGAATACCGGGTGCCGCCGAGCAATCCCTTCGTGAACCGCGCCGGCTTCCGGCCGGAGATCTGGGCGCTCGGGCTGCGCAATCCGTGGCGGTTCGCCTTCGACCGCGCCACGGGCGACCTGTACATCGGCGATGTCGGCCAGGGCCGGGCCGAGGAGATCGACTTCCAGCCGGCGGCCAGCCGCGGCGGCGAGAACTACGGCTGGGTGACGATGGAAGGCCTTCAGTGCCTGATCGCGGGCTGCAATCAGTCCGGCCTCACCCTGCCGGTGTTCGAGTACACCCGCGACCAGGGCGTTTCCATCTCGGGCGGCTACGTCTACCGCGGCCCGAGAGTGCCGGCGTTGCGCGGCATGTACCTCTACGCCGACTTCGGCAGCGGCCGGTTCTGGGGCTTGCGCAATGAAGGCGGCCGCTGGGTGAACCGGCTGCTGCTCGAATCGCGGCGGCCGATCGCGACCTTCGGCGAGGAGCCGTCCGGCGAGCTGCTGACGGCGGACTACAGCACCGGCGACATCTTCCGTATCGAGGGGAGCCCCGCGCCGGCGTTCACCGCGGCGGGCGTGGTGAACGGGGCGAGCTTCCGCTCCGGACTCGTCGCCGGGTCGATCGCGACCGTCTTCGCGGCCGGCGTTCGCGACACGCCGGGCGTGACGGCAGCGCAGGCGATCCCGCTGCCCGGGTCGCTCGACGGCGTCACCGTGACCGTGGACGGCCGCGCCGCGCCGCTGTACTCCGTGGCGAACGCGAACGGCCTGGAGCAAGTGAGCTTCCAGGTCCCTTGGGAAACGGCGGGCCGCGACCGCGCCGCCGTGGTGGTAAGCCGCGCCGGCCTGGCCAGCCCGCCGGTGGAGATCGCGCTGGCGGCGGCCCAACCCGGAGTCTTCACCCGCAACGGGACCGACGGCATCGTCGTCAGCCTGCCCGGCAACACGCTGGCGAGCGAAGCAGCGCCGCTCGAAAAGGGCCAGTTGGCGTACTTCTACGCCGCGGGCCTGGGAGCTGTGCGGAACACCCCCGCCACGGGCGCGGCCTCGCCGCGGGGTCCGCTCGCCGAGACGCTCGCGCAGGTGCGGGTGACCCTCGGCGGCGTGCCGTGCGAGGTGCAGTTCGCCGGCCTGGCGCCCGACTTCGTGGGACTGTACCAGATCAACATCCGGGTTCCCGCGAGCGCGCCGTCCGGAGCCGTGGATCTGGTGGTGTCCATGGGCGCGGCGGAGAGCCCGGCGGTGAAGGTCCCGGTGCGGTAGGCACATCAGTCACGTTGTCCAGACGAACACATCGGCAACACCATCAGCCCACGCCGGTAGGCGGGGGTCGAAGTCCCGATCCGCAACGCCCCGGCAGCCCCAGGCGTGCGCCATACGCTCTGGTGGTGTGAGCGCGGTCAGGCCATCAGGAGTTCGATGCGCCGGCCCCAGAAGAGGCCGCTTTCGATGACGCCGGAGATGGACTTGATGTCGCGCTCGAGCGCGGGGCCGATGTCTTCGAAGCGGGCCTCGATCATGAAGAAGCCGTTTTCGGTGACCGAAGGGCCGTCTTTGGCTCCCAATGCGGGGCGCAGGCGGAGTTCGACGGCGCCCAGGCGGGTAAGCTGCCGGGCGACGGTGTTCAGCGCAAGAGGGTCCACTTCGATGGGGATGGCGAACTTCTCGCCGAGCTTCTGGACCAGCTTGGAGCGGTCGGCGAGGATGAACGTGCGGGGGGCGGCATCGATGAGGAGCTTTTCGCGATAGAAGGCTCCGCCGCGGCCCTTGATCATGTTGTGCGCCGGGTCGACTTCGTCGGCGCCGTCGAAGCACCAGTCGGGGCGGTGGTCGAGGAGCGTAGCGGTGGGGATGCCGTGGGCGTTGCAGGCAAGCGTGATCTCGGCGGACGTGGGGATAGCGAGGATGTCCAGGTGCTCGCGCTCCACGCGCTCGGCGATGGCGAGCAAGGCGAGGTAGGCGGTGGATCCGGAGCCGAAGCCGATCACCTGGCCGTCGCGGACCTCGGCCGCGAGCTGGCGCGCGACGCGTTCCTTATCTTCGCGGTTGGAGATCGCCGACGGCCAGTCGAAGCGCCGGGCAAAGGGAGTGTCCCACTGCATGGGCCTTCAATTGTAGCGTTAGAGTTGGGGAAAACGCAGCGCTAGCTTTGGGGCGTCGGGAACGTCTTCGAGATGTGGTCGTGCCAGGTGAGGCTTTCCTCGTCGACCAGCGCCCAGAGCAACCCGAGTCCGGCGGCGAGGAGGCTCACCCAGCCGGCCGCGAGGCGGCGCAGACGGAGTTCCCGGCTGGCCGGATGGCCGTCGAAGTTCACGAGTTCCAGGCGCATCCAGCGAAGGCCCGGCGTGTCGCCGCCGGCCAGTCCCCAGAGGGCGTGGTACAGCGCCGCGGTGGCGAGCACGGCCACGATGTAGAACGGCACGGTGGTCCGGTTCAGGACCACATCGCCGCCCGAGGCGACGAACGCGGCCAGGAACAGGCCGAAGCCGACCACGATCATGGCGACGTCCAGGGCGCAGGCGATCACGCGATGCGTGGGTTCGGCGACGGCGGCGTCACAATAAATGACTGCCTCCACGTGCGTGGCCGCCTTGGGAGCTTCGAAATCGAGGCGCTGCTGGCCGTCCGGAGCGGCCGGACGGTGGGCGCGCTTGCGGGGCGCCGAGGATCGCACCGGCTGCAGCGTCGGCACCGGGATCACTTGCGGCATTTCGCGGAACAGCGGCGGCTGGTAGGCGACGGCCGGACGGGGCTCGGGGCGGAGTTCGGGGGCCGGCATCCGGTCCAGCGCGGGAGCCGTGGCAGTCGTGATCGGGTAGGTTTCGAGCGCGGGCCGCCCGGAGGAGGTCGCCACCCGGCGTCCGCACCGCTGGCAGCGGTGGTCTTCGGCGTCATTCCAGGTCCGGCAATGGGGACATTGCATCGCTTTTCCCGACCTCCCGACTCTCGATCCGTCTCAGCGGCTTGCGGTTCCGGTTGCTACCTCAAGGAGCGGCGTGTTAGCTTGCTCCTTTGAGGTCTACAGAACTAAGCAATAGCCCGGACAGTTTTAGTACTAACGGGCTATCTATTGTCTATACCACGTCCCGCCGAGTTTGTCACGAACTTTCTTCAGGTTACAGTGGTATTGCTTTACTACTGCTTACGGTCTTAACCTCAATCGGATTGAGGGCACAGGTGTATCGGCCTCCGGTGCCGAACGTCACCCCGCCGCCCCAGACGACCCCGGTCAAGCCTGCCACCGCAATCAAGAAGCCAAACGACCTCGGCCCGGAGGATGTCCGGATCCGGGCGGTGACCCAGGAAGTACTAGGGTCGGTGCGCAAACTGCGCGGGGCGGTACTGCTCGAAACGGCCGAGGTCAAGCTGACAGCCGACGAAGTGGACTACGACGAGAAGTCCGGGGACGCGGAGGCGCGGGGACACGTGACGTTCGAGAGCTATAAGGAAGGCACGAAGCTGTTCGCCGATAAGGCGGAGTACAACACCGAAAGGGAGACGGGCAAGTTTTACAACGTCAAGGGGACCGCGCCGGCGCGGGTGGATCCGCGGCCGGGCGTGCTGACTTCGGACAACCCGTTCTATTTCGAAGGCAAGTGGGGCGAGCGGATCGGCAACCGGTACGTGCTGCACGAGGGGTTCTTCACGGACTGCATCGTGCCGAAACCGTGGTGGATCCTGCGCGCCAAACGATTCGACGTGATCCCGGAGGACCGGGCGTACGCGACGAAGACGCTGTTCCGGCTGCGGGGAATCCCGCTGTTGTACTCGCCGGGATTCTATAAGTCTCTGAAACGGCTCCCCCGGCGGAGCGGGTTCCTGACGCCGAACCTGGGCAATTCGAACCGCCGCGGGTTCATGGCCGGGTTTGGCTACTTCTGGGCCATCAATCGGAGCTACGACGCGATGTACCGGGGCCAGTACTTTTCCCGGCGCGGTTTGGCGCACAACCTGGATTTCCGCGGCAAGCCGACGCAGAACTCGGAGTTCGACTTCATCGTGTTCGGGGTCAAGGACCGCGGGCTGCGGATCAACGACACGGTGATCGACGGCTCCGGCTACCAGATGACGGGCCGCGGCAAGGCCGAGCTTAAGGGCGGCTTCAGCGCGCGGGCCGACATCAACTACCTGAGTTCGTTCCAATTCCGGCAACAGTTTACCGAGAGTTTCCAGGAAGCCATCTTCTCGGAAACCAAGTCCGTCGCCTACATCACGAAGCATTGGTCGACGTTCGGTTTCAACGGGTACTTCGAGCGGCTGGAGAACTTCCAGTCGACGTTCGAGGGCGACAAGGTGCTGATCCGCAAGCTGCCGGAGGCGCAGTTCCTGTCGCGGCACCGGCAGATCCGGAACTGGCCGCTGTACTGGTCGTTCGCCGGGTCAGGCGGGCTGTTGCGGCGGACGCAACCGCAGTTCCAGAGCCGGAACTTCGTGGAGCGGCTGGACGTGGAGCCGCGACTGACGGCGCCGGTACGCCTGGGCCTCATCACGCTGTTGCCGAGCGCGGCGATCCGCGGCACATATTACGGGTCCTCGCTGGACCGCCCGCTCTTGCCGGGCGGCGCGACCCAAGTGGTCGGCGACAACATCTTCCGGCGGGCGGCGGATCTCTCGGTGGGCCTCGAACTCCCGGCGCTCGCGAAGGTGATGAAAGCCCCGGCATGGATCGGGACGCAGATGAAGCACGTGGTGGAGACGCGCGCCAATTACCGCTACGTCACCGGCATCAACAACTTCAACCGCATCGTGCGCTTCGACGAAACCGAGCTGATGGCCAACACCCATGAGGTGGAGATCGGCGTAACGAACCGCTTGTACGCCAAGCAGGCCAACGGCGCCACGAGCGAGTTGCTCTCGTGGGACCTGTCGTGGAAGCGGTTTCTGGATCCGACCTTCGGCGGGGCCGTGCTGCCCGGGCGGCGCAACGTGATCGAGTCCACCACTAGCATGACGGGGTTCACTTTCCTGGACGGGCCGCGGAGCTATTCACCGGTGGTTTCGGTGCTGCGGTTCGAGTCGTGGATCGGAGCGGAGTGGCGGGCGGACTGGGATCCGAAGCTGCGGCGCTTCGGCAATTCGCTGCTCTCGGTGGACGGGCGCTATGGGAACTTCCTGCTGTCGCTGGGACACGTGCTGGTGCGGAACTCGCCGGCGCTGGCCGGATCGTCGAACCAGTTCCGGACGCTGGTCGGGTGGGGGCAGGAGAATCGGCGGGGCTGGAACGCGGCGTTTCTGGCGGACTACGACTACCGCCAGAGCACGCTGCGGTTCGCGCAGACGCAGGTAACCTACAACACCGACTGCTGCGGCTTCAGCGTCCAGTGGCGGCGGCTGCAGTTCGGAACGCGTGACGAGAACCAGTTCCGCGTGGCGCTGGCGATCGCGAACCTCGGGAGCTTCGGGACGTTGCGGCGGCAGGAGCGGATTTTCTAGACAAGGCCCGGCAAGGCCGAAGATCGGTTCAGAGCGGGATCCAGACCAGCCGGTCGACCCACTCCTCGGCCTCGCTGGCCGACCAAAGCAGCAAGAGGTCCGAGACTACGACGCCGACGGGTACCCGTTTCGGGACAATCACGACGCCGGGACTCCGATGCGTGGCGCTAAGCGATAGAAGTGCACAGGCATCGTGCGTCGATCATGCGTGACTAGTATGCGCCCCGCGCTGGCGGCGATCCGTAGGACCTCCGGATCCGGCAGCTTCCAAAGACGGGCCTCCGCCGCGAGTTGAAAGTCCACACCCGGCTGGCGGCGTTTCACCCCGAGCAGGATGCGCACGTCGAGATCGGCGTCAGCCAGGAATCTGACTGGCATCACGGACCCGTTGCAAGCGGTCGATCAGGCCGGCATTGCGGCGGCGGGACTGAGCCTTCCACACCTTCGCTGTCTCATCCCCTTGGCGGAGGTACGCATCGAGCTCGGCCTGGTTGCCGAGATAGAAGGCAATCGCCCCGTACGTTTCTTCGAGCGTCAGGGTGGGAAAGCGCTCGACGATGCTCTCGGGCGAAAGTCCTTCCTCGAAGCACGCGACGATCGAATCGAGAGACACCCGGTTCCCGGCCACGCGGTACACGCCGTCCACGAGTTCGACGTAGTCCTTCGCCATGAGCTGCGGGTTACGGCACGCAGGCCTCGTTCATCGCGTGCGCCCGGGACCCGTCGCGGCCCACGCCGCGCAACAACTCCTCGAAGGTCTGCAGCGGAGCGCCGTGCCCGCCGCGGCCGGTGGCCGGCACCAACGTCCACTTGTCCTCGGCGCTCAACGCGAAGCGCGGGTCCGACTGGCTCACGGCGGGCACTCCCGGAGCCGTCTCCGCATGCCCGTCCGGCACACACAAGCTGGGGTGATCGAACGGAGCGCGGTCGTAGCGCACGCGCTCGTCGGTCAGCGCTTTCATGAAGGCGACAACGGCCGGCCGCACGTTGGCGGCCAGGTTGATGCGGTTCAGGCCCGGCCCGAGGTTGCCGCCCTCCGGGAAGTCGCCGCGGCGGGCGTAGAAGTCGATCACCTGCTCGAGCGTCGCCTGGCCGCCGTCGTGGAAGTAGGGTCCGGTGAGTTCGACGTTGCGCAGCCCCGGCGACTTGAAGGTGCCGTTGGCGCGCGCCACGGGACCCTGCGTGAACAGCGGCATGCCGAAACCGTCCGTGCGGCCGAAGCCGATATCGTCGGCCAGCGGACTGACCCCGGTGCGGAAGAACCCGAGATCGTCGGGGTCGTTCAGGTTCGCCGCCGCGCGTTCCGCGGTCGTGAACGCCGCGTTCGTGAACTCCGGTCCCGCGTGGCAGGCGAGGCACTGCCCGCCGCCCGTAAAAGCCTGAAAGCCCTGCTGCTCCAACGGGGTGAGCGCTCCGGCGTCACCGGCCGCGAAACGGTCGAAGCGGGTGTCGTCGGAGACAAGCGTCGCTTCGTAAGCCTGGATCGCCAGACCCCAGAACAGCGAGAAGTTCAACTCCATCTGCGTGAAGGCCGGGGCTGGGGATTCGGGCGCCAGTGGATTGCCGGCTTCGTCGAGCCGCGCCTCCGCACTCCAGTACTCGGGCCGGAACGCTGCACGGATCAGGGTCCCGTAGGAGTACTCGGGCCGCAGGCCGAGTCCTTCGGGATTGGCCATCCAGCCGAGGACGCTATCTTCAGGCGAAACCTGCTGCCGTCCCAACGGGGTCAGCGCCAGCAGCTTCTGGCCCAGCTTCGGGAACGTGCGCCCGTCATAGGACATCTCCACCGGGTTCAGGGCCGGGCCGACCGCCTGGGAGGCGAGGCTGGCATTGGTGACGCGCACGGTTTCGCGGCGCAGCTCGCCGTCGCGCAGTGCGATCACCGAGGCCGTGGTGTCGGAGTCGCCGAAGGGCGACGCTCCCGTGAAGACGCTGCTGGCGCGGCCGTCCCAGAAGTTGCGAACGTTGTACACGGCGTTGATGACGGACGGCGTGTTCCGCCCGGTCACCTGCCGCACCTGGACGCCGCCGATCGCAAAGGCCGCATCCCCGGCGTCGGCGCCGTTTTCGGACGCTTCGGCGGACATCACATCCCAGAAGACGCGGCGGATCAGCCCGGCGGAGCCGGCCACTTGCCGCGTATCGCGCAGGACCGCGGAGCGGTTGTTGTTGGGGTCCGCCAGCTTGTGAAACGGGAAGTCGTCCACGGCGAGCTGCTTGTTCAGCGCCACCGCGGCCGCGCGGTTCGGCGGGCTCGCCAACTGGTTCTGCAGCCGGTGGTCCGCGCCGGCATGGAAGTGACAGGTGGCGCAGGCGGTGCGGCCGTCACTGCCGGCCTGCATGTCCCAGAACAACGCCTTGCCGAGCGCCACCAGCAGTTCGGAACTTTGGACGTAGCGATCCGCGCCGAGGGGTTGCGGGACGGGAACGGACTGCAGCGAGACCGGGCGCGGGCGTCCGTTGCCGCCGGGACCTCCAGGCCCCGGACCTTGCGCGCCGGCCGGCCACGTCCCGGTGACAAGGATCGCCAGGGTTAGGTACGTGCCGGGGATCCGGATCCGCTGGAAGAGTTTGCTCCGTCTCGAGGTCTTCATGACACCATTGACTCATCCGGACGGGATGTTCGCTGTTAAGTCTGCGTTAAATCGAACAGCGTTATGGAGATAGGGGAAACTGCGAAAACTCTGGTGAGCGGGACGGGGTCCGAACCCGCCCCCACGGCATTTGGAAGGCCAATCCCTGCGCTGTGAAATGCCCGCTGGATCCTAAGTCGCCACCGCTACGCTGCCCATCGCGAGCCGGCTTCTGGCCCGTGCTGCGATCGCGGCCCTCCTTAGTTCGTCACTGGCTGCGTGGGGGTCGAGAGCCTTCCTCGAATCGGAAGTTCCGGCCGGCTGGAATGGTCGAGGGTAAAGGCTCCGCGATGATTGGTTTCAATGACTTGACAGCTCGTGACCGTCCTGGTCCACCGTTTGCGCGTATCATCAAGAAAGACTTGGGAGGTCGTGTGTCCAGACGAACTGTTGGCATCGCTGTACTGTTTTGCGCCGTCGCCGCAGCCCAGAACCGGGTGATCACGACTGTCGCCGGCACCGACGTCGTCCCGGTCGTCGACGGGACCGCCGCGCTGCAAGGCGCCATCGAGCCCTGGGGCGTGGCCATGGACACCGCAGGCAACCTCTACATTTGCGACGGCTCGCGCGATGTCGTGGTCCGCGTGGACCCCAGCGGACGCTACTTCCGTTTCGCCGGTAACGGCATTCCGGTCTACGCGGGCGACGGCGGCCCGGCGCAGAACGCCTCGCTCAACGACCCGGAGCGCGTGGTGGTCGACGGCAACGGCAACGTTTACGTCTCGGAGAGCGGCAACCATCGCGTGCGTCGCATCGCTCCGGACGGCACCATCACCACTTTCGCCGGCACCGGACAGCCCGGCTTCTCGGGCGACGGCGGATCCGCGGCCGCTGCGGCGCTGAACTATCCCGTCGGCCTGGCGCTGGACGCCGCGGGGAATTTGTATGTTGCGGACTTCAACAACAAGCGCGTGCGCCGCATCACCCCGCAAGGGACCATCACCACCGTGGCCGGCAACGGCCAGGCCGGCTTCTCCGGCGACGGACAGGCCGCCACGCAAGCTGCGATCAACGGCTACGGCGTGGGCATCAGCCCTTCGGGCGAACTCTTCATCGCGGACACGTTCAATAACCGGGTGCGCCGCGTGAACGCGCAGGGCGTGATCTCCACTGTCGCCGGCACCGGGACCCAGGGCTTCTCGGGCGACGGCGGCCCCGCCGCCAGCGCCACCCTCAACTGGCCGTACTCGATCGCGTTCGACAGCCAGAGCAACGCTTATGTGCTGGACTACCTGAACAACCGCGTGCGCCGCATCAGCGCGGCGGGCATCATCAGCACGTACGCGGGCAACGGGCAACTGGGGTCCGGGGGCGCGGGATTGCCGGCCGCGCAGGCGCCGGTGAACTTCGCGTTTGCGGTCGCCACCAGCCCGGCCGGCGCGCTGCTGATCGCGGATACCTCCGGCAAGCGCGTGAAGCAAGTGGGAGCCGACGGCGCCATGACCTTTCTGGCGGGCACCGGCCGGCCGCTGCTGTCGCCGGACGGAGCGCTGGCCACCAGTTCGCTGCTGAACGGACCCCAGGGCGTGCGCCTGGACCGCACCGGCGAACTGCTGATCGCCGACACGTTCAACCACCAAGTGAAGCGGCTGCGCAGTGACGGGACGCTGGTCACCATCGCCGGCACCGGCGAAGTGGGCGCGACAGGCGACGGCGGCCCAGCCGCGCAGGCTACATTGCAGAACGTCTCCGACGTGGCCGCGGACCAAAGTGGCAACGTCTGGATCGCCGACACCGGCAACAACCGGATCCGCCGCGTCTCGCCGCAGGGCATCATTACGACCGCCGCGGGCACCGGCAGCTTCGACTGCAGCGTCGCCGCGAACGTGCCCGTGCAACCCAAGGGCCTCGCGTTCCATCCCGTCACCGGAGAACTCTATTTCTCCGACGCCTGCCACTACATCCGGCGGCTCGACAGCCAGGGCCGCGTGATCATCACGGCGGGCACCGGACAGGCGGGTTTCGCCGACGGACCGGCGGCGGCCGCGCGCTTCAATAACCCGGCGAGGATCGCTTTCGACGCAGCGGGCAATCTGTTCATCGCCGACGAGTCGAACCACCGGCTGCGGCGCCTCGACACGGCCGGCCAGGTGACCACGGTGGCCGGGACCGGCACCCCCGGCAACGGCGGCGACGGCGGCCCGGCCCTGGCGGCGCAATTGCGCACGCCGCGCGGCGTCCTGGTGCTCCCCAACAACGACATCTTGATCTCCGAGTTCGGCAACCACCGCGTGCGCATCATCTCGGGCGGCCGCATCGATCCCTTCGCCGGCAACGGCGTGGAAGCCTGGGCCGGCGACGGCGGACCCGCGGCGCTGGCCTCCGTGCGCCGGCCGGAAGGCATGGTGGTGGACGCCGGCGGCAACATCTTCCTCGCCGACTGGGGCAACAACCGGGTGCGGCGGATCCTGGCCGCGCCGCCCGCCGTGCAGACGTCCTTCGTCGGCGGCCCTGAGATCAGCCTCAGCCTCCGCGCGGGCGAAGTCTCGGACTTCCGCACGATCGAAACCAGCGCCGCGGTGCTGGGCCTCGGTTACCAGGTGGTAGTGAGCCAGCCGTGGCTGGAGGCCGATCCCCGCGCGGGCGCCACGCCGGCGCGGGTGCGTCTGCGCGCGAACGCGTCCACCCTGAGCCCGGGCACTTATCGCGGCTCGGTGACCATCCGGACGCCGTTCGGCATGCCCGCCGAGCGCGCCATTCCGGTGACTCTCGCAGTCACGGCGGGCGGACCGCCGCGGCTGGCCGCGGTGACGCAGTCGCTCACCTTCAGCTTTGTCGCCGGAGAGGAGCCCAAGAACGACTTCCTGCTGGCCGGCAACAGCGGCACCGGCGCGCTGAACCTGACCACCACGGTGCAGTCGGGTTCGTTCCTCACGGTGGCGGATGCTTCCGCCTCGGCCACGCAGGCGCAGCCGGCACGCTTCGCCGTGGCAGCCAATCCGGCCGGGCTCGGCGCAGGCACCTACACGGGAGCGATCCGGGTCAGCAGCGGCAGCACCAACGAGACCCTGACCGTGCCGGTGACGATGACCATCACGCCGGCGCAGGCGAAACTCGCCCTCTCCCGCACCGGGCTGACCTTCCGCGCGGTGGCGGGCGCCGGCGCGCCGCTCTCCCAGGAGGTCACCGTGGCCAACGCGGGCCAGGGCAGTATGAGCTGGACCGCCTCCGCCAGCACCCTGGGCGGCGGCAGCGGCTGGTTGCGCCTGTCGGCCAACGGCGGCGCCGTGCCGGACCCCGCGAGCTTTTCCAGCCTCGACGTCAGCGTGAACCCGGCCGGCCTCGGCGCTGGAGAATACTACGGGCGCGTGGACGTGCGCACCGCCGGCAACACCCCGCAGACCGTGTCGGTGCTCCTGGTCGTACTGCCCGCCACGGCGACGCTGCCGCCGGAAGTGCAGCCCGAAGGCATGATCTTCACCGCGGAACGCGGCACCAACCCGCCCGCGCAGGTGGTCCGCATTGCCACTCGCGGACGCAGCGTCCTGAACTTCAACTCGTCGCGCAGCACGCTCGGCGGCGGCAACTGGTTCGCCCACTTGCCGGTCGGCGGTACGGTGGAGCCGAACGCTCCCGTGCGCATCGCGGTGCAGCCGCTGCTCGCCGGGCTCGGCGAGGGGACCTACCAGGGCGCCCTCACGGTGCAATTCTCCGACGGGACCTCCCAGACCGTGAACATTCTGAGCATCGTGACGAACAACGCCGCGGCGGACAAGTCCGGCGCGGTGTTTGCGCCGTGCACGCCCAACGCGCTGAATCTGATGCTGACCACGCCGCAGTTGGTGGCCGCGGCCTCCAACCAGACCACCGATCTCGGGGTCCGCGCGCTCGACAACTGCGGCCGTCCGCTGACCAACGAGTCGAAGAACTTCTCGATCAATATCGGGTTCGCTCCCACGGCGGAGCCCGCGCAGCCGATGGCCCACGTCAAAGACGGGCTGTGGAACAAGAGCTTCCAGGCCCGTGCCGTGCGCAACGGCACGGTGACGGCGAGCATCACGGCGTTCCTGGCGCTGCCCAACCTCCGCTTCGTCGCCAGCCAGGTGGACGTGCAGATCAGCGTCACCGAGGGCGGCGCCACGCCGGCGATCGCGCCGGGCCAGGTGCTGAACGCCGCCAGCTTCCTCGGCAGCACGCCCTCCGCGCCGGGCACCCTGATCACGCTCTTCGGCGCTAACCTTGCCGACTCGGACCGCAGCGCGCTCGGCCTCTCCCCCTGGCCCACCGAGTTCAACGACGTGCAGGTCCGCCTGGGCGACCGGCCGCTGCCGCTGCTGTTTGTCGGCCGCAACCAGATCAACGCACAGATCCCCTTCGACCTGCCGCTGAACAGCCAGCACCAGATCCTGGTGCGCAAAGGCGCCACGCTCAGCGTGCCGGACGCGCTCTCCGTCGGACCCGTGCAGCCGGCGGTGTTCAGCGTCGCGCAAAACGGGCGCGGCCAGGGCGCCATCACCAACGGAGTCACGAACGTCGTGGCGGATGCCACCAACCCGGTCCGCGCCGGCGACGTGATCAGCGTGTACTGCACCGGCCTCGGCCCGGTGTCGCCGCCCGTGCCCGAAGGCACGCAAGCGCCGCTCACCGTGCTGAGCCGCACCACCAACCCGATGCGGGTGACCATTGGAGGCCGCGAGGCCGTCATCCAGTTCAACGGCCTGGCGCCGGGCCTGGTGGGCGTGTACCAGGTGAACGCCTTCGTGCCCGCGGGCGTCACCGGCAATGAGGTTCCGGTGGTGCTCGAAATCGCGGGCCAGCAAAGCCCGCCGGTTACGATCGCGGTCCGGTAGCCTCCGGATCTTCGGGCGCGGCGGCGGGCGGGAGCGCCCGCTCCGCCTCCAGTTGGTCCTTACGCGCGGTCAGCTCCGCGATCCACTGCTGCTGCTCACCCGTGAGCGCCAGCAGCTGCTGTGTCTCACTTTGCCAGTGGCGGCTCTGCTCCTGGTGCCAGCGCTTGCCCTCCTCCAGCTCGGCGATCCAGCGCTGCTGCTCCGCGAACAGCTCCGCGTGACGCGCCGTTTCCGCGGCCATCTGCCGCTCCCCTTCCGCCAGCCGCGCGTCCATGTCCGCGAACTCCGCGCACAGGCGCAGATTGACGCGGTGCGTTTCCTCCAGGCTTTGGATCAGGTGCGCCGCCGCGTCCGCGCAGCGCCCCGGATAGTGCTCGAAGAGCTTGCGCAGCGCTGCCTGCCGCGTGGCGCGCATGTGCTCGCGATCGGTGCTCATGCTGCCGCCGTGAATCCGGTAGTAGGCGAGCCGCCGGTCCACGTAGCCCGCCGCGTGACCCTCCGCCGCCAGGCGCAGCCACAGGTCCCAATCGGCATGACCGCCCAGCGCTTCGTCGAATCCGCCCACCGCCGCCACTGCGTTGCGCCGGACCAGCACGCAGTTTGGCGAGAAGTACCCGCCCAAGAGCAGCGCCGGCAGGATATCGCCGCTGGTGCGGCGGCGGCTGCCGCCCACCGAGTACCCGGGGTCCGCGTCTTCGGGCGGCGGACCCTCGTAGACGCGCTGCAGGTCGCAATACGCGAACCCCAGCCCGGCGTCCGCCTCCAGCACCGGGAGCAACTCCGTCGCAAAGCGCTCGTCGAGCCAGTCGTCGGCGTCGAGAAACGCGAGATGCTCGCCGCCGCTGCCTGCGATGCCGCGGTTGCGCGCAGCCGGCAAACCGCGGTTCTCCTGGTGGATGATCTTCACGCGGGGATCCCGCACCAGTTCGCCGAGGTGCGCCACCGGGTCATCGGTGGATCCGTCGTCGACCACCACGGCCTCCACCGTGGCTGCCTGCTGCGCCAGCACGCTCGCCACCGCCTGCCGGACATAGCGGGCCTGCTGGTAACACGGAATGATGAAGCTGATCAGTGGCACCGTTCCTCCCATGCCGCGGTGACGCGCGCGCGCAGCGCCTCGAAGTCCGGCACGGCCGCCCAATCCGCCCCGGCGATCTCCCGGAACCGCGCGGTACGCGCCGGAACCTCGTAGAGATTCTCGTCCAGCGCCCCCAACAGGCCGGCGGCCAGCGCGCGGGCCGTCTCCGCCGGTCCGGCGGCGGCGTCGAGAAACGTCCGCACCGCGGCCTGCACGTCCCCGGGAGCGCCGGCCAGCCGCTCTGCCGTGGCGGACGCCCAGGCCGCCGACAGCCCGCGCCAGAATTCGCGCGGATGCCGCGGCAGCATCGTCTCCGGCCCCAGGCGGAAGGCGAAGCAGGCATCCACGGCGGCCAGCACGCCGCCATCCAGGCCGGCCGCGCGCCCCAGCGTAGCGAACCGGCGCCGCCGGGTTGCGTAGCGCGGATGATAGGCGCCCCACGCGCACAGGTAATGATCCGCCACAGCGACGCCGATTTTCATCACCTGGATCCACAGGAACTCGCGCGTCCCACGCGGCGTCAGCGCCAGCAACATCCCGGCCGCGCGGTTGCACAGCAGGCGGCACAGCTCGCCGGGCGCGATGTCGTTCTCGGCGCGCTGCGGCAGGCGGTCCAGAAACGCCGCATCGCCCGCCAGCACCTGCGACCCGTAGCGCAGATCGAACCGGAAGAGGCTCGGCTCCGGATCCTCGGCCCATTCCGGAGGGAACCAGCTCAGGTCCACGTACGGCAACGCCAGTTCCTGGGCCAGCCGCCGCCGGGTTTCCGCGACCGCCGCCGCGGCGACCGGCGTCGCGCTGAACACCAGCACGTCATAGTCGTTGAGCGGACGCCGCGCGCCGCCGGTCTCCAGCAGCATCCCCTCTCGGCGCCCGAAGGAACCCGCGAGGACGACGGTCTTGTGCGGGCCGGGGTCCAGCGCCTCGATGGCGTCGCGCACCGCGGCGAGGTGCTTCTGGGGCATCGTCCGCGCGACTGCGCTTTCGCCCGGAGACGGCCGGAACGCCACCGGACCGGCGTCCAAACCCAGCAGCCGGCGCGACAGCGCATGCAGGTCCGCCGCCTCGACGACCCCGGCGTCGGTGGCCGCGCCGAAGCCCGGCCCGGTAGCGAGAAACAGGCCCTGGTTGTCCGGCTCCGCCGGGTCGTAACCGTGCATCCCCCGCGGCTCCCATCCGGCGCGATGAAAAAAGCTCGGCGAGATCACCACGCCAGGCGCCGCGAGATAGATGTCGTCCCCGTTCCGCGGGTCCAGCCCGGTCAGGCCGTAACGAATCCGGTCCGCATCGTCTAACCGGCGGAGCCCCTCCAGATCCGCCAGCGCGGCCCGTACTTTCTCGCGCGCAGCGGCGTGCCGGTACCAGAAGCGCGCCGCGGTCGAATCGAGGAAATAGCTGTAGTCCGCCGGCGAGGGCAGCCGCGCCGCCACATCGATGGACCGCACCACGCTCACCATGCCGTGATCGCCGAACAGAATCACGTCGGGCCGGTGACCTTGCCCTTTCAGGCCCGCGAGCAGCCGGCGCACCTGACTATCTGTCTGTTCGAGCGCGGCGAGCACCGCGCGCGATCCCGGCCCGTGCTCGTGGCCCGCGGCGTCCAGCTGGCTGAACTGCGCGAACACGAAGTCATGACGCGGCGTGATCCGCTGCAGCAGCCCGTCGACCACCTCGCCGTCGTCCCGGGGCCGGAAGTCCCCTGGCCAGGGCCACGCGGCGTACAGCCATTCGCGTCCCAGCTCGGTCAGCTCGTGAAAGATGGAACGGTATCCCACCCGGGGATCCCAGGGTGCGTACTTCTCCGGCACGTCGAACTCCACGAGCGCTTCCCGCGGAATCTCCAGCGGATGCACGTACGCGCGCGCGAAGGGCGTTGCCGCGGCCCGCGCCTCTCGAGCCAGCAGTTCCCGGACGAACCCGCGCCCCCGCGCGCTTAAGTTGCCGTCCTCCGGCACGAGCCGCGCCGCTCCGAAGGGCGATAGCTCCGGGTCCCGCCAGAGCGCGAACGCGTAGCCCGCCTCCCCGGGAGTCAGGCCGCCAAAGTAACCGGCCCGCGGACAGAAACCGAACGGCTCCTGAAACCGGCCCAGCGCTCCGCCGGCGCTCAGGCCGCGCAGGAACGGAGTCTTCTCCAGGTAGTCGGGCCGGAAGGCGTCGAGCAACAGCACCAGGAGCATGGCTCACACCGCTTCGAGCAGCGCCGTGTGCGCGTGGCCGTTCCACGTAGGGCCGGCGTCCACGGTGAGAAACCGGACGCTCTCGGCCATGGCGAGCATCACCCGCGGCGGCATGAGCCACCACCACGGCGAGAGATCCCGCGAGTCCCAATCCGCCGGATCGCTGATGCCCCAGCATGCCGACACGCCCGCCGCGCGCCAGTGGTGCGCCAGAATCCGCCGCTCCGGTTCCGGCAGCGCGGGCACGAATACCGCGCCTCCGGGTGGCAAAGTGAAGGTCCCGGCCTCGTTCACCACTCTCTCGGGAAGCACCGCGGAGGTTAGCACCAGGTACCGCTGCGTGATTCTCCGGAGCGCCTCCAGGATCCGGATCGGATCCGGGTGGTGGTACAACACGCCCGAGCAATGGACTACCTGATACGGGCCAACCTCGCGGGCCGCGAGCTCGCAGATGTCGCCGGCGAGGCACTCGCATCCTTCCACGCCGCAGCCCGCCAGGCGCTCCCGGAACAGCCGCCACAGCTCGTGCTCCGGCTCCGAAATGTCGATCATGGTGACGCTGCGGGCGCCCAGCCGCGCCGCCACCGAAACGCGCTCGTTCACCGTGCCCCACAGTCCGCCGACTTCGGCGAACGTCTGCCCGGCCACCACCCGGGCCAGAAATTCATCGCGCAGATCAACGTGCGTGCCCAAGCTCTTATCCTCCCGCATTGCCCTCCCGCGCCGCGAGCACGATCTTGCGCAGCAGCGGGTTGCCTTCGTCGCCGGTTTCCGGAAACGCCCGGCGGAACGCCTCCGGATCGAAGTCGGGCGAGGGCCGGCGGTTTTCCCGGTAGCCATAGAACACGTAGTGGAGCAATGGAAACGGCCCGAATGGCGGGATATCGGGGTTGGCGCAGGCGTAGAACACCCGGTCGAAGGACCGGAACAGGTCCCGCCGGGTGCTCGCGCGCCGCAATACCTGAAACAGCAGGGCGCGGTTGCGGCCATGGCCCGTACCCGGCGCCAGCGGCGCCAGTAGCGCCGCGGACCGCCACCACAGGACGCCGCGCCGCGCCGCCGGCTTCGCCGCGGGAGTAGCCGCGCCGTTCGGGGGCGGTGCGGGACGCGCGGCCCACAACGAATCCGCCACCCATTCCACGCGGCGCTGCTCGACGATCTCCCGCGCGAAGCCCGGGGCGAAAGTCTGGAACGCCCGGCCGGCGTCGAACGGCGCCGCCGGTTCGCTGCGCAGCAGTTCCGCCATCCGTTCGCCCATGGTCTCCAGCCGGAAGTGCTCCGCCACGCGTTGCCGCGCGCGCTGCCCCATCTGCCGCCGCGCCTCGGGATCCTGCAGCAACTCCGCCAGCACCGCCGCGTACCGCTCCGCCTCCCCCTCGCCCCGCTCCAGCAGGTACCCGCAGTCCGGGGTCACCAGTTCCCGCTGGCCGCCCACCGCCGCCGCCACCACGACGTTGGCCATCGCCATGGCCTCGAAGATGGCGAGCGAAATGCCTTCGTGCCGCGAGGGGAGAAAGTAGATGTCGCTGATCGCCAGCAGCTCCGCGATCTCCTCATTGCCGCGGCTGCCCAGCATCCGCACCCCGCTCAGCCCGTGCCGCGCGAGGTATTCGCGCAACCACGGCGCCTGCTCGCCGTCGCCGGCCACCAGGCACAGGAACGGCAATCGCCGCTCGTGCAGTTCGCGCAGCGCGGCGGCCAGCACGTGCGGCTGCTTGCGCGGATCCAGCCAGCCGGCGAACAGGATCACCGGCACGCCCTCCGGCGCCTGCCACTTCCGGCGCAGCGCCGCCGCGTCGAACCGGTCCGGCGACCAGTGCGCCGCGTCGACGTTCGTGGTCACCACCGAGATCCGCTCTGGATTCGCGCCGCGCTCGGCCATCCAGTTCTTCAGGTGCTGCGAGCTCGCCGCCGTGCGGTCGAGGAAGGGCTGGTAGGCCAGACTGAACGCCGGGTAGCCGCCCTCCTTCCAGGCCGGCTCTTCGATATGCACGTAGTCGTAGCACCGCAGCGCGGGAAACTGCGCCCGCAGGTACGGCAGCAGTTGGTAGCCGAGCTGGCTATGGGTCACCAGCACCGACTCGATCCCCCGGCTCCGGATCAGGTACGCCAGAAAGCGCGGATAGTCCCGCAGCGGCAGGAACGTATCCATCGTGAAGACATCGGGCGTCAGCTCCTCGAACCGGTGCCGCCACTCGTGCGCCGCGGGCAGCGTCGCCGCGATCGTCACCGCGTAGCCGTGCCGGCGGGTGAGTTCGGCCACCAGATCGAGAACGAACTTGTCGGAGCCGCCCATTACCAGGTGCGGCACGATCACCAGCAGCCGCGTGCGCCCTTCCTCCGGCCGCAGCCGGTTCTCGAACGGCGCCGCCTGCGGGATCTCCGAATACGGCGCGGGATACGACAGCTCCGGTTGCGGGAACGACCCGGCAAACAGCTTCGGGTACCGGCCCTGCAGCATCCGCCGGAACTCCTGTTCCTTGTGCGCCCCGTCCCAGTTCTCCCAGCGGTCGCTATGCTGGCCGCGCCGCCGGTACCAATCCAGCACTTCCGGAATCGTGCCGCCCCAATGACCGGCATCGGCGCACCGCAGCCAGAAGTCCCAATCCTCCATGCCGCCGCGGATGCTCTCGTCCATGCCGCCCGCGGCCCGGTACACTTCCCGGCGGATCATCGACGCGGTCTGGATCAGATTGCGCTCCAGAATCGCCGCGCCGGAATGAAATCCCTCGCGCCACAGGTACTCGGATGCTCCGAACCCCACCTGATAGCCCTTCACCATGGCGTACTGGGGCTGCGCCGCCAGGAACCAGGCCCACTTCTCGAGTGCGGTCGGTTCCAGCAGGTCGTCGCTGTCTACAAACGCCACATAGGAGGCGCGCGCCAGTTCCACGCCCCGGTTCCGCGCCGCCGCAGGACCGCCGCGGTCCGCCAGGCGCGTCACCCGCACCCGCGGATCCGTCAACTCCGCCAGCGCCGCCGCCGCCGCGGGATCGTCGCTCGCGTCGTCGACAATAATCCACTCCCACTGCTGCAGCGATTGCGCGAACACGCTGCGCACGGTCTCCGCGAACACCGCCCCGGGATTCAGGAACGGCGTGATCAGCGACACCGCCGGAGCCGCCGCGGCGTCCGCCGGAGCGTAGCCGTAGCACGGCCGCCGCTCCGCCGCCGGCGTGTTCCCGTAATCCGGCAGGCGCGGATCGAACATCGCTAGGCCGCCCCCGGTCCATTCGCCGCCGCCACGAAGCCGCGCAGCTTCTCGAACGTCGCGTCATCCATGCGCGGCTCCCCCGCGCGCGTCAACAGCGCGAAATTGCTGCGGTCATCGTCGTGCTTGTCGTAGCCCGGCACCGCGGTTTCGCGGAGCGCGTAAAAGAAGAACGCGCCGACCTGCAGCTCCGCAAGGTAGTCCGGCTTCACCTGCGCGAAGAACGCGTCCCACAGATCCTCCCAGACCTTCGACGGGTACGCCCCCGGACCTTCGCCGTTGCGCCTCCGGATAAACGGCACGTACGCCGCGTGCGCCTGGTTGGTCCTCCCCAGCGCCTTCGTCGGGATCCCGAACTCGGTCACCCAAATCTCCTTGCCGCTCATCCCGAAACTCGCCTGAGGATCGGGATCCGCGGCCAGGCGTCCCAGCTCGGCGATGAAGTCGAAGCGTTTGAAGCAGTCGCGTGCGTACTCGCGCGGCGTCGCCGTGCGCCAGTCAGGATACGGCTCCGGATTCCGGAACCGCGTGTCCCAGATGTCGTGCCCCGCGAAGTGATACGGGTGGATGCCGATCCCGTCCACGTACGCGAAGGTCTCCGGCTGCGCCCGGTGCATCTGCGCCAGGTACAACAGATTCGTGTTCGTCACCGAGCAGGAGATCACGCGCGCCGCGGAGCCGCACGCGCGCAATTCGTCGCGTGCCGCCCAGGTAAGATGCGTGTGCAGGTCCGCGAACGCCTGGACATACCAGTCCAGCTTCGGCCCCCACGGGAACTCGAGCAGCGGCGCCGCTGCCACCGCTTCCATCCCCCACTCCCCGTCCTGGATCCCGGTGCCGCCCCACGGCATGGTCTGAATCGCGCGCGACGTCTCCCGGTCCGGGATCTGATTCAGGTGCAGCTCCGTCACGTACTTGTGCAGCGGATTCACCTGCGGCGCCAGGGCTCGCTCGATGCGGTACTCATCGGGCAGCCATTCGTAATCCGGCTCGTTGACGATCTCCACCGCCTGCAGGATCTCGCCGCCGCGCGTGGACTCAGCGACGTGCCGCACCGTCGCGCGCACGATCCGGATGTAGATCTGGATCCACAGATGCCAGAAATCCGCGTGGCGGTACGCGCGGCCCGCCTGCCGGCACGTGGCCTCCGAGGGAACCTCCAGCACCCAGCGGGGCGGCATCTCGACGAACGTCAAGAGCAGGCGCACCGCCTGTTCCGCGGGCGCGCCGGCATTCCACGCCGCCATGCCGCGCAGATAGGCGTCCAGCGTCTCCCACTGCAACTCCGGGTCCGCACCCAGTTCGCTGAGCAGCGCGCCGAGGTGCGCGTGCAGCTTGTCCAGCCGTTCCAGCTTCTGCTCCAGGGAGTACTCGGCGAGCGGCCGGCTGCCCGCGCGGTGGAACGGCAGCGCCCGGAACTCCTGGCTGCCCACCAGTTCCTGGCCGTTCACGAACAGCCGCAGGCACTGGATCCCGAGGCTCGCCGCGCTGCGGGCGTCCGTCTGCCCGCGCTCCTCGACGCGCCGGATCAGTTCCGCGCGATCGGTGACGCCCTCCTTCCGCAGTTCGCCCTCCACCCAGGAGATGCCGCCCACGTTGACGCCGGTGATCATCTGCCGCTGGCCGCCGGAGCGGTGCGCGCCGCGCAACCGGCGTCGCGCAGGGCCGTGTCGAAAAGCTCGCGGTACTGCTCCAGGCTACGCCGCCGGTCGTGCCGGTCCTCCACGCGCCGCCGCGCCGCCCGTCCCAGGTCCCGCCGCCGTCGCGGATCCGCCAGCAGCGCGGCGATGGCGCGCGCGAACGCGGCCGCCTCCCCCTCGCCCCCCTCAATCAGAATCCCGGTCGTCTCGTCCACCACTTCCTCCACCGCGCCCACCCGCGCCGCCACCACCGGTTTGCTGCAGGCGAACGCCTCCAGAACCACCAGCGGCACCCCTTCGCTCCGCGACGGCAGCAGCACCACCGCGGCCTCCGCCAGCACCGGCGCGATCTCCGCCACGTGACCCAGGAATTCGAACAGGTGCGCCACGCCGCTCCGCGCCGCCGCCCCCCGCAGCGCCGCCGCCTCCCGCCCGTCGCCCGCCACCACCATCCGGAAGTCCTCCTCCGGCCGCAGCGCGCGCAACTCCCGCGCAATCTCCGGCAGCAGCTCCGGCCGCTTCACCGGATCCAGGCGGCCGGCGAACACCACGCGGTATGGCCGCGCCTCCACAGCGCTCCGCGGATGGAATCGCTCCAGGTCCACCCCGTTGCGGATCAGCGCCACGCGCTCTTCCGGCGTCCCGCGCGCCACCAGCTCCGCCCGGTCGCGCCCCGACACCACGATCCGCGCGTCCAGGTGCTCCGCCACCGCGGCCGTGCAGGCCACGATGCTCCAGCCGGCGTCCGCTGCGTGATGCACCAGATCGAACATCCGGATCTCCGGCGCCGCCTGCCGCACCAGCGGCAGCACGTCATAGCCGTGCAGCGCGTTTTGCACCACCAGCGCATCGCACTGCCGGTTGCGCACGATCGATAGCATCGCCGCCCCCGTGTGGTCCGCGCCCAGCCGGCGGAGGTCGAAGACGTGATCCGCGCACGCCTCCCAGCGGTCCCGCCACCGATCGTCGCGGGAGTCCGTGGCCAGCACCAGGATCTCGTATTGTTCGCGGCCCAGCGCCGCCGCGATATCCAGCAGCACCGCCTCCGCGCCGCCCACTCCCAGGTGCGGCGTCACCAGCGCCACCCGCGGACGTCCGGGGTCCACTCGCGCCACATAGTCCGCCGTCCGGATCAGCACCTCGCCCTGCAGCAGCGCCTGCGGCTGGAAACGCAGGTAAAACGAGAGATCGAAGAGCGCGCGCCCCGCCCGGCGGTTCGCCGTCTCCTTCCACCGCAGCGGAATCAGCCGCGCCGCCGAGCGTATCGGATACCGCGTCCACGACTCCAGCCGCAGCAGCTCCGCGTTGTACAGGTGCCGCCACGCATGTTCCAGCCAGCGCCCCGCGTATGGCAGACTCGCCGGATCCCACCGCGCCGCCGCATGGTCCGCCGCGCTCCCCGGACGGCGCCTCAGGAACGGGCGCATCGCCCTCCGCGGCACCGCCACCGATCCGTCCGGCAGCGCCGTGGACCGGCCCTCCTGGAGCGCCGCCAGCGCGGCCAGCTCCAGCGATTGCGTCTCCGGCGCGCGCCCCGCCGGCGGATACAGGAACACTGCCGCGCGCGATCGCTCCAGCGCCTGCCCCATTTCGCCCGGCTCCAGAGTCTCCCAGTCGAGGATAGGCGGCGTGCCCTCCGGCGCGGCGCCGACCACGCAAACGCTCGGCCGCCAGGTCCTCTTCACGCGCGCCCGGCCCTCGTCCCCGTAAAGCTCCGGGTGCTTCTCGCGGATCTGCTCCACCAGCTCGGCGTGATGCTCCCGGCCCACGTCCGAAAGCGACCGCCCCTGTTTGCGGTACGACCACAGCACTCGATCCAGGTGCACCCCGTGGCGCCCCACAGCCCCGAGCCGCAGCCACAGCTCCCAATCCTCGTACGCGAACAGCGCCTCGTCGTAACCCCCGGCCGCGTGAAACGCCTCGGCCCGCACCAGCACCGCGTACGACACGATGTTGCGTTCGAGCAGATCGTACAGGTTGTACGCGGGCAGGCGCTCCAGGTAATTCTGAACCCCGAAGACCCGGTAGTCGCCGTACGCGAATGCCGCGTCCGCTTCCCGCAGCGCCGCCAGGCAACGGTGCACGAAATCCGGCCGCAGCAGGTCCTGGCAGTCCAGCGGGGCCAGAAACTCCCCGCTGGCCGCGCGCGCTCCCGCGTTCCGCGCCGCCGACACGCCGCGGTGGTCCTGCTCCACGTAGCGATCCGCCAGCCGCGCTGCCTGCCGCAGCATCGCGCGCGACTCCGGTTCGGTCGATCCATCGTCCACGATCACCAGTTCCACCGGGCCGTGCTCCTGCGTGCGCACGGACGCAATGGCTTCCAGCAACCCGGCGTCCGGGTTGTAACACGGAATGATGACGGAAACGGATTCGCCTGACACGGACACCCAGTCGGCCGGAGAAAATCGTCCGGCCAGATGATGGCTAGTGTAATCCATCGGGCGGTTCTGGTAGGCTCTCAGGAATGTCCTTACGTCCGGATTCCCCCGCGCGCCTGGCCGGCGCGCGCGCCCTCGTCACGGGAGGCGCGGGATTCCTCGGTTCGCACGTCGTGGAATCGCTGCTCGGCGCCGGTTGCGCCGTGGTGGTCCTCGACGACCTGAGCGCCGGATCCCCGGACCAGGTTCCCGCTGCCGCCCGCCTCGAAGCCGGCAGCATTCTCGATCAGGATCTGGTCGCACGGCTCTTCCACGAACAGCAGTTCGACTACGTCTACCACCTGGCGGCGTTCGCGGCCGAAAATCTCAGCCACCACGTCCGCCGCCTGAATTACCAGGTGAACGTCCTCGGCACCGCCAACCTCATCAACGAAGCCGTGCGCCACCGCGTGCGCACCTTCGTGTTCGCTTCCACCGCGGGCGTCTACGGCAGCCGGAACGGACTGCTTTCCGAGAGCGATACGCCGCGCCCCGAGGATCCCTACGCCATCGCCAAGTACGCCATGGAACTGGACCTGCAGGCGGCTTCGTCGTACTTCGGCTTGCCGTTCGTCGCCTTCCGGCTCCACAACGTTTACGGCGAGCGCCAGGATCTCTCCGACCGCTACCGCAACGTCGTGGGCATCCATCTGCGCCAGGCCCTGGCCGGCGAGCCGCTCACCATCTTCGGGGATGGCCGGCAACTGCGGCACTTCACCTACGTGAAGGACATCGCCGCGCCCATCGCGACCTGCGTATTGCAGCCGCGCGCGCTGGGCCGCGTCATCAACATCGGTTCCGCGCAGCCGCGCTCCGTGCTCGAACTGTCCCGGCTGGTGGCCGGCGCGCTCGGCGTCGCGTGGAACGTCTCGCACGAGCCGCCCCGCCCCGAAGCGCGGCAGATCCTGTTGGATCACTCGCTGGCCCGGGAGATCTTCGGTCCCTTGCCGCAGACCAGCCTGGAGAACGGGGTCGTCGCCACGGCACGCTGGGCCCGCGCCAATTACCGCGAGGTCCGGTCGTCCGCCGAAGTCGAGGTCGCCGCGGGACTGCCGCCCGCCTGGCGCGCCCGCGCCGCATCCACCGGCTAGCCGCCACGCGCGGTCGCCACTTCGATCTTCAGCGCCATGTGATCGAACGCTCCCGCATACTCGACGCCGGACAGTAGGCGCAGAGCAACCAGGGCAAGGGTTGGAACAATCCCGCAGGCCGGTGCCGGGCCTTCTAAGTGATTGATTCTGTGGTGAGCCGGGCGGGGCTCGAACCCGCGACCACCGCATTAAAAGTGCGATGCTCTACCAACTGAGCTACCGGCCCCGGAGGGAAGAAAGCGCGAACAGTTCTCAGGATAACATGCGGGTCCGCTGTGCCAGAATAAGAGCTTGTCCCGCTGGTTCACCTTGCGGGTTCCCGCGTCGAGCGCCAATCTCGGACCTGGCTTCGACGCGCTGGGGCTCGCCATCGATATCCCGCTGGTCTGCCGTTTCCGCCGCGCGGGGGAACTGCGCATCGCCGTCTCCGGACGCGATGCCGCCAGCATCCCGACCTCCCCGGACAACCTGATCTGGCAGACCGCCCTGCAGGTAGCCGCGGACGTCGGCGAAACGTTGCCGCCGGTCGAGCTTGAGATCGAGAACCAGATCCCGCTCGGCAAGGGACTCGGCTCCAGCGCCGCGGCGCTCACCGCGGGCGTGGTGATCGCGGCCGAATTGCTCGACCTCCATTGGAAGCGCTCCCGCGTTTTGGACGAAGCCGCGCGCATCGAAGGCCATCCGGACAACGTCGCGGCCTGCGTGCTTGGCTCGCTGGTGACCAGCGCGATCGACTCCGGGGGCGTCGCCCGCGCCGTACGTCTGGAACTCGCCGAGCACTTCCGCATCGCGGTGGTGGTGCCCGACTTCATCCTGCCGACCTCGGAAGCGCGCGCCGTGCTGCCGTCGAGCTATTCCCGCGAGGACACCGTGTTCAATGTGCAGCGCAGCGCGCTGCTGATCGCGGCGCTGGCGACGGGGGCCAGCGCCGCGTTCCCGGCGGCGCTGGAGGATCGCCTCCACCAGCCGTACCGGGTGCCGCTGGTGCCGGGACTCGACGAGATCCTGCGCCTGCGCGCGCCGGGACTGCTGGGCTGCGCGCTTTCGGGCGCCGGTCCGAGCATCCTCGTGTTCCTGGAGCGTGGTTATGAGCCGGTGAGCGACCTGGTGCGCCAGATCTTTGCGAGCCATGGCCACGCGGCCGAGGTTCTGGACGCGGCGATCGACCGCGCAGGCTACCGCCTGGAGTAAGATCCTCAGATGGCCGACAAGCGACTGACCCGGCGCGAAGTGGCGCGGCTGGCCGCGGCCGCGGCAACCGCCCCGGCGATCGCGGCGCCGGCCTCGGAACTGTGCTTCCTCAGCGCCGTGGAACTCGCGGCGCGGATCCGCGCCCGCAAAATCTCCGCGGTCGAGGTGCTGGAAGCGCACCTGAAACAGATCGAACGAGTCAATCCTAAGGTCAACGCGATCGTTACGCTGGTGGCGGAGCAGGCACTCGCCGAAGCCAAACGCGCGGACAACGAGAAGCAGCCGCGCGGCCCGCTCCACGGCCTGCCCATCGCGCATAAGGACCTCGAAGACACCAAGGGCATCCGCACCACCTACGGTTCGCCGCTGTTCCGCGATCATGTCCCCACCGAGGACGCCCTGCTCGTCGAGCGGCTGCGCGCGGCGGGCGCGATCGCGCTGGGCAAGACCAACACGCCGGAGTTCGGCGCGGGGTCGCAGACGTTCAACCCGGTGTTCGGCGCGACGCGCAATCCTTACGACCTTACGAAGACCTGCGGCGGTTCGAGCGGCGGCGCGGCGGTGGCGCTGGCCTGCGGGATGATCCCGCTCGCCGACGGCAGCGATACCGGAGGCTCGCTGCGCAACCCGGCGTCGTTCTGCAACGTCGTCGGGTCCCGGGTGGCGCCGGGACGCATCCCAAAGAAAGCCGCGGGCCTCGCGTTCTCACCTTTGAGCGTCGAAGGACCCATGGGTCGCAGTGTCGCCGACGTCGCGCTGCTGCTGAGCGCGCTCGCCGGACCGGATCCGCGGAGTCCGATTGCGATCTCCGAGCCGGGAGCGGTGTTCGCCGGCAAGCTGGATCGCAGCTTCCGTGGAACCCGCGTCGCGTTCTTCAAGAACCTCGGCGGCCTGCCCTTCGATCCCCGAGTCCGGACCATCGTTGAAGCGCAGCAGCAGGTCTTCCGGGACCTCGGCTGCACCGTGGACATCGCCGAGCCGGATTTCGGCGGCGCCGACGAGGCCTTCAAGACCCTGCGCGCGCAGGCGTTCGAAGCCAACCACGGCGAGAAGGTCCGCCGGCACCGCGAGCAGATCAAGGCGACCATTCAGTGGGAGGTGGACCGCGGGGCGCGCCTCACTGCTCCCGAGATCAACCGCGCCGAAGCGCTGCGCGCGGCGCTCTGGAACCGCTTTCAGAAGTTCCTGGAGCGCTACGAGTACTTCGTGCTGCCGGTGTCGCAGGTTCCGCCCTTCGACGTGCACCAGGAGTTCGTCACCGAGATCGACGGCGTGAAGATGGAGACGTACATCGACTGGATGAAGTCCTGCTGGTACATTTCGCTGACCGGCAATCCGGCGATCTCGGTGCCGGCGGGCTTCACTCCAGAAGGGCTGCCGGTGGGGATCCAGATCGTGGGACGGCACCGCGCCGAGTTCAGCGTCCTGCAGGTTGCGCACGCGTTCGAACGGGCCACCCGCACCGGCGAGCAGCGCCCGCCAGTGGCCTGAGGCAACGCCGTGCTGCCCCTGTTCGGACCGCCCGAGAATCCGTTCCGTGACGCGCTCGCCGAGCGCCTGCGGCGCCTGGCCGGCGAGCGCATCTATCTCGGCACCAGTTCCTGGAAGTACGAAGGGTGGCTCGACCAGATCTACACGCGCGAGCGCTACCTGACGCGCGGAAGGTTCTCGCAGAAGCGCTTTGAGCAGGAGTGCCTGGCCGAGTACGCCGAGGTGTTCCCGATCGTGTGCGGCGATTTCAGCTTCTACCAGTTCCCCACGGACGACTTCTGGCGGAAGCTTTTCGGCTCCGCGCCTCCGGAGCTGAAGTTCGCGCTGAAAGTGCCTGAGGAGATCACGGTTAAGGCCTGGCCCATCCATGCGCGCTACGGTCCGCGCGCCGGCCTGGCCAACGAGAACTTCCTGAACGCGGAGGTGTTCCGTGCCCTGTTCGCCGAACCGCTGGAGCCGTATCGCGAGCGGATCGAGGTGCTGATCTTCGAATTCGGCGCGTTCGGACCCCGGTCCTACGACCGCCTGGACGACTTTCGCGCGGATCTGGAGGCGTTTCTCGGCGCGCTGCCGCCCGGCTTCCGCTACGCGGTCGAGATCCGCAACCCGGAGCTATTGACGCCGCGGTACCTCGACATCCTGCGCAATGCCGGCGCGGCGCACGTGCTGAACGCCTGGACCCGGATGCCGGCGCTCGCCGAGCAGCTCGCCACGCCCGGGATCTTCACCACGGACTTCACCGTGGTGCGGGCGCTGCTCCGCCAGGGCCGGCCGTATGAGCGAGCCGTGGAGATGTTCTCGCCGTACTCCGAGGTGAAAGATCCCAACCCCGAGACGCGGGCCGCCCTGCGCAGCCTGATCGCGCAGGAGCGCGACCGCAAGCGCACGGCGTACATCTTCGTGAACAACCGCCTGGAGGGGAATGCTCCCAAGACCATCGAAGCCCTCATTGCCGATTGACGCGCTGGCGCCGGAGATCCTTGCGAAGCTGCGCGCCGCGCCGAACCTGGTGATCGAGGCCGCGCCGGGCGCGGGCAAGACGACGCGGGTGCCGCCGGCGCTGCTGGAGTTCGGCCCGGTGCTGGTGCTGGAGCCGCGGCGGCTGGCGGCGCGGCTGGCCGCGCGCCGCGTCGCGGAAGAAATGGGCGAGCGCGCGGGCGAGACCGTGGGCTACCAGGTCCGGTTCGAGGAGGTGGCGAGCGAGCGCACGCGCCTCCGGTATCTGACCGAAGGCGTGCTGACGCGCCGCCTGCTCAGCGACCGCACGCTGCGCGGCGTGTCCGTCGTGGTGCTCGACGAGTTCCACGAACGGCACCTCGACACGGACGTTGCGCTCGCGATGTTGCGGCGCCTGCAGCAGACCGCGCGCCCGGACCTGAAGCTGGTGGTGATGTCGGCAACGCTCGACGCCGGCCCCATTGCGCGCTTCCTCGAGTGCGAGACGGTGCGCAGCGAAGGACGGCTGTTTCCGCTGGAGATCGAGTACACGCCGCAGGGAGCCGCGCCGCTCGACGAGCAGGTCCGCGCGGCGATGGAGCGCCTGGCGCCGCTTACCGGCGACGTGCTGGTGTTCCTGCCCGGCGCGGCGGAGATCCGGCGCGCGGCGCGGGCGTGCGCCGCAGTGGCCGAGCGGCACAACTGGCTGGTGACGCCGCTTTACGGCGATCTATCCCTCGCCGAACAGGACCGCGCCATCGCCCGCGCGGACCGCCCGAAGGTGATCCTCTCGACCAACGTCGCGGAAAGCTCCGTAACCATCGAGGGCGTCACCGCGGTGGTGGACTCGGGCCTGGCGCGGATCGCAAAGGACTCGCCGTGGACCGGCATCGCGTCGCTGGAGATCGGACGGGTGTCCCAGGCGTCGGCCACGCAACGCGCCGGCCGCGCGGGCCGCACCGCACCCGGACGCGTCATCCGGCTCTACACCGCCGAAGACTTCGCGCGGCGGCCGAAGCAGGACACGCCGGAAATCGCGCGGCGCGAGCTTTCGCAAACCGTGCTGGACCTCGCGGTGCTGGACGCGCGGCAGGTCGCCTGGCTGACGCCGCCGCCCGAACCGGCGTGGCGCGCCGCGGAAGAACTGCTCGCCCGGCTCGGCGCGCTGGCCGCGAATGAGGTGACGGCGCTGGGGCGGCAGATGGCGCGATATCCGCTGCCGCCGCGGCTGGCGCGGCTGGTGGTGGAAGCGGACGCGCGCGGCGTGGCGCGCACCGGCGCGGCGATGGCCGCCGTGCTAAGCGCCGGAGAGCGGTTGCGCGAAGTCCCGCGGGAGCACGCGCCGTCCGACCTGCTGGTGCTCGCCGAAAGCGACTGGCAGCCGAACACGCGCCGCGTCTACGACCAGATCCTGCGGTTGACCAGCGGCCGCCAGACAGAGCACCGCGACGAGCCGGCGCTGCTCGCGATCCTGGCCGCGTTTCCGGATCGCGTAGGGCGGCGGCGCGGCGACGAAGTGGTGCTGGCCGGGGGCGGATCGGCCCGTCTGGCCCCGCAGTCGGCGGTCGGCAGCCACGAGTTCCTCATTGCGGTGGACATCGAGGACCGCAGCGACCGTGGCCTGCCGTTACTCCGGCTGGCGAGCGCGGCGGAGCCCGAATGGCTGATCGACCTGTTTCCCGACCGGGTGACGGAGCGGACGGGCGTCGCCTGGAATCGCGCCGCCGAACGCGTGGAGCGCGTCAGCGCCCTGCTCTATGAGGGGCTGACCATCGAGGAGTCCCGCAGCGGGGATCCGGAGCCCGAGGCCGCGGCGCGGCTGCTGGCCGAGAAAGCGCAGGAGGCCGGCATCGAGCGGTTCGTGGATCCCGAGGCGCTGGAACAGTTGCGCGCCCGGGCCGTGTTCGCGGGCCTCGCGCCGCCGGACCTCGCGGGACTGATCGCGCAGGCCGCGCAAGGCGCCACGAGCTTCGCCGAGCTGCGCGCGCTGGATCTGCTGGCGCTGGTGAAAGCCGCGCTGCCGCGCCTGGATCAGTTGGCGCCGGAGCGGCTTACGTTGCCCTCCGGGCGCGCGGCCAAGGTCCACTACGCCGAAGGCCAGCCGCCGTGGGTGGCGTCACGGCTGCAGGACTTCTTCGGTATGAAGGAGACGCCGCGGGTGAACGGGGTCCCGCTGGTGGTGCATCTGCTGGCGCCGAACCAGCGTCCGGTGCAGATGACCAGCGATCTCGCGGGATTCTGGCAGCGGCTCTATCCGCAGGTGCGGCGGGAGCTGATGCGGCGGTACCCGAAGCACAAGTGGCCGGAGGATCCCGGCTAAGCTGCGTTTCTACGCGGAGGCCGACAGGTACTTCAGCATCCAGGCGCGGCCGAAGGTGAAGTCGCGCTTCACGGTCGACACCGACACTTCGAGGGCCGCCGCGATTTCCTCTTCGGTCAAGCCGCCGAAGTAGCGCAGCTCGATGCCGCGGGAGGCGCGCTCGTCGGCCTTCGCCAGTCCCTCCAGGGCTTCGTCGACGCGCAGGATATCCTGGTCCGGCACCGCGCCGAGATCGAAGATCTGGTCGAGCGGGACCTTGATGCCGCTGCGGCGGGCGGCCTGCAACTTGCGGGCGTGCTCCACCAGGATGCGGCGGATGTTCTGGGCGGCGACGGCGCAGAAATGCGCGCGATCATGCCAGTCGATGTTGACACCGCGGATCATCCGCAGGTACAGCTCGCTGACCAGGGCGGTGGGACGCAGCGTATGGTCGGCGCGCTCCCGGCTCATCTGGATCTCGGCGATGCGGTGCAGCTCGGCGTACATCTGCTGCATCACGGCGTCGCCGGCCTCGCGGTCGCCGGCGCGCCAGCGGTGGAGCAGCACGGTGATGTCGCCCGGTTGCGGATCCAAAGCACTAGAATAACCTCGAATGACGGACGCGGGGGCAATTCGCCGGCTGTTCGACGAGGCGGTGGAACTGCCTCCCGGCGCCCGGGAAGACCTGCTGCTGCGGCACGACCCGGAGCTGGCGGCGGAAGTGCGAAGCCTGCTGGCCGCCCACGAGCAGAAGACCGACCTGTTGGACCATTCCCCGATCCGGCCGGTGCGGCTGGAGCCGCAGCGCCGCCTGGGGGCGTACCGGATCGAAGGCGAACTGGGGCGTGGCGGCATGGGCGTGGTGTATCGGGCCTCCCGCGCTGACGACGCGTACCAGAAGACGGTCGCCATCAAAGTGCTGGCCGTCGGCGTGCCCTCCGAGGTATTCCGCCGGGAGCGGCAGATCCTGGCGACGCTGGAGCACCCGCACATCGCGCGGCTGATCGACGGCGGGCAGACCCCGGAGGGCCTGCTGTACTTCGTGATGGAGTTCGTCGACGGCCTGCCGCTGCTGGAGTTCGCGAAGGCCCGCGGACTGGGCGTACGGGACCGCGCGCGCCTCTTCGTCGACATCTGCCGCGCCGTCGAGTTCGCGCACGGCAACCTGGTGGTGCACCGCGACCTGAAGCCTGCCAACGTACTGGTAACGGCGGCGGGCGAGGCCAAGCTGCTGGACTTCGGAGTGGCCAAAGTGCTGTCGCCGGAAGTGCGTCCCGAGGCGACCATCGCGGCGCTGACGCCGCGGTACGCCAGTCCGGAGCAGTTGCTGGGACGTCCGATCACCACGGCCACGGACATCTACTCGCTCGGCATCGTGCTGTTCGAACTGCTCACCGACGGCGAGTCGGCCTACCCGACGGAAACCGGCAGCTTCGAGGAGATGGTGCGCGTGGCGCTCGAAGCCCAGCCGCGGCGTCCCAGCGCCTACAACCGCGCGGTGGACCGGGACCTGGACCAGATCGTCGAAAAGGCGATCACGCGGGAACCGGAGCTGCGCTATCGCTCGGTGGCAGAGTTGCGCGAGGACCTGGAGCGCTTTCTGCGTGGCGAAGCGGTACGGGCGCGGGGCGCGGGCTGGGTGTACCGGACGCGAAAGTTCGTCCGGCGGCACTGGGTGGGCGTTAGCGCCTCGGCCGCGGTGGCGGCCGCGTTGGCGATCGGGCTGTGGTCCACGCTGGCGTCGGCGCGCGTAGCGAACGAGCAGCGGGCCGTGGCCGAACGGGCGACGGCGGAGGCGCGACGGATGGCCGCCGAGCAGGCGGCGTTGCGGCAGAACGCCGAGCAACAGGCTGCCGAGGCCAACCGGCAGCGGCTGCGCGCGGAGGACCGCCTGGAGCGGGCGCGCTCGCTGGCGGCCAGCATGCTGTTCGACGTGCACGACTCCGTGAAGGCACTGGAAGGGTCGGCGCCGGCGAGGCAGAAGATCCTGGCCCAATCCTTGGCGCAGTTGGAATCGCTGGCGGCGGACTCCGGTGGGGATCCCCGGTTGCAGGGCACGCTGGCGGCGGCTTACGAGCGGGCGGGAGATATCGCGATCGGGTTGGGCGGCGAAGGGGGCACGGCGGCCGGCCAGGCCCTGGCGTATTTCCGGAAGTCGGAAACGCTTCGCCGGGAGGCCGCGCCGCTGGAGCGGGCGTCGATTCTGACCCGGATCGCCGTCGCCGCGGCTCGTGCGGGCCAACTGGCGGCGGCGGAGACGGAACTGGAAGCGGCGCGCCGGACGCTGCGGGAGGCAAGTCCGGCGGACCGGCGCGAAAAGCCGGAGCGCGGGGTGGCAGCGACCCTGACCAGCGCCGCCTGCGAAGTGGCGGTGCTCGGGAATCGCCAGCAGGAGGCGCTGCAAAGCTGCCGCGAGGCGGTGCGGCTGGCGGACCGCAGCCCGTTTCTGGACGACCCGGCGCTGCTGCTGGCGCGGGCCGTGGCGTACGGCAAGCTGGCCGTGCTCGCCCACACCCAGAAAGACCTGGCGGGCGCGCTGGCGCTGCTGCGGGGCGCCAGCGCCTCGTTCAGCGCTTGCCTGGAGAAGGTCCCGAATCACTCCGAGTGCCGCGGCGGACTGGCACGCTTGACCGGATACCTGGCGACGTGGAAGGAAGAGGTGGGCGGCGCGGATACCGACGATACCTACCTGAGCGCGATCGCGACCTTGGAGCGGGTAGCGGCGGGGTCGCCGCAGGCGACCAGTTCGCTGCCGACGCTCGCGTGGCTGCGCATGAAGTACGCGGTGTTTCTCACCGGAAGATCGCGGACGGCCGATGCGCGGCGCGAGGCAACGGCTTCGCTCGCGCTCTACGACCGGTTGACCGGCGCCCCGAACCCCAATGTCCTGGAATTGAACGACCACGCCGACAACCTGCTGAAGTGCCCGGTGGCGGACTTGCGGAACGCGGCCAAGGCGCTGGCGCTCGCCGAGCGCGCCTCGGCGCTGACGCAGAACCGGAATCCGTTCGTCCTCGATACGCTGGCCAACGCTTACCTCCAGACCGGCCAGAAGGCGAAAGCGCTGGAGACGATCGACCGCGGCCTGACGGCGCTCGGCAACCAGATGCCGGCCCTGCGGCAGGAACTGGAAGCCTCGCGCGCCCGGATCCTGGCGGCGCGAGATTAGCCGCCGAATCGTGCCACAATCTCAGCTATGCAACTCGGCATGATCGGACTCGGGCGCATGGGCGCCAACATGGTGCGCCGCCTGATGCGGAACGGCCACCAGTGCGTGGTTTTCGACGTCAATCCGGCGAATGTGCAAGCGCTCGAAAAGGAAGGCGCCATCGGCGCAGCCTCGCTCGAGGACTTCGCCGCGAAGCTGACCGCGCCCCGCGCGGCCTGGGTGATGGTGCCCGCGGGCGGGCCCACCGAAAACACGGTGAACGCGCTGGCCGGGCACTTCGCGGCCGGCGACATCATCATCGACGGCGGCAATAGCTACTTCAAGGACGACGTGCGGCGCGCCCGCGCCCTGGCCGAAAAGGGGATCCACTACGTGGACGCCGGAACGTCGGGCGGCGTGTGGGGCCTGGAGCGCGGCTATTGCCTGATGATCGGGGGGCCGAAGGCGGCGTTCGATCATCTGGAACCCGTTTTCAAAACGCTGGCGCCGGGGCGCGGCAACGTGCCGCCCACGCCGGGGCGCGAAGGCCGCGCCTCCACCGCCGAGCAGGGCTATCTGCACTGCGGGCCCTCGGGCGCGGGCCACTTCGTGAAGATGATCCACAACGGCATCGAGTACGGCATGATGCAGGCCTACGCCGAAGGCTTCGACCTGCTGAAGTCGGCCAACGCGGCGCAACTGCCCGAGGAGCACCGCTTCCAGTTCGACGTGGCCGAAATCGCCGAAGTGTGGCGCTACGGGAGCGTCGTCACGTCGTGGCTGCTGGACCTGACTTCGATCGAAATGTCCAAGGACGCCGAACTCGCGAAGTTTTCGGGCGTGGTGAACGATTCGGGCGAGGGCCGCTGGACCGTGATCCAGGCGATCGAATCGGCTACGCCGGCCGAAGTGCTCACCTCGTCGCTCTATACGCGATTCCGGTCGCGCCAGGAACACACGTACGCGGAGAAGGTCCTGTCGGCGATGCGCTTCGGCTTCGGCGGACACACGGAACCGAAGTGAGCGCGTGGTGGCTGGCGGCGCTGGTCGCCGCGAACGATCCGGCGGCGCTCACCGTGGCACGCGAGACCGCGGCGGGGCACGAGATCCTGGCCGTGCGGGGTTCGACGGTCGAGCGGCTGCGGATCGACGCCTGCGGCGTGCAGACGCTTGACTCCGGCCGCATCACCGCGGTCAGTCCGGCTCCCGGAGCTTGCGCCATGCCGTCCTATTACGGAGCGCGCCCGCGCGTGCTCGCGGAGTGCGACACCGGCCAGCGGACGCTGGCGCATCCGCACCCGGAGGGTCTCGCGCAGCAGATCGAGAGCCTGCTGGACGCGGCGGCGCCGCGCCCCGGCGATCCCGCGCCGCTCGCAGCCGCGCTGCGCAAGACGCCATTGCGCGTGTGGCTCAATCCCCCGCCCCGCCCGGAGCGGTCGGCGTGGGTGCGCGACGCGGCGAAGTATCGCTTCCAGACCTACCAGGCCCCGGCCACGCCTCCCGGCACTCCGGAGGGCGTGGTGGAGTTGGACCTGATCGTGGAGCCCGAAGCGGGCAGCGTGTTCGCGGTGCACCGGATCTCCGGGGATCCTGTGCTGTCGCGCCTGGCCATCAACGCGGCACGGGATTGGGTGTTCGTGCTGGAGACGTTTCCGGCGGTGCAGCCGTACCGGGTGGTGGTGGAGTTCGGGGATCCGTGCCGGAAGCGTTGAGGCGTTGGGGCAGGAACATCGCTCTCGGAAGCGGTGTCTAATGGTCTGAATGCGGCTCCGTAATCTGCTATCGGTACTGAGCGTTGCAGGGCCTGCACTGGCATGTAGCTGCGGGAGTTACGAGCCCGTGAAGGTCTGTGAGCGTCCGGCCATGTCCGGCATCATTTTCGTCGGAAGGGTCATCGAGCAGCAGATGACACAAGGCGGACCAATCTATCGCTTGCGCGTCATCGAGGCCTTGAAAGACCTGCCGCTGGAAACCAAGGACGTCTTCGTTGAGACGGGGCTCTTCTCCTCTTGCCAGTCGACTCTCCTCCTCGGGAAAGACTATCTCGTGTACCAGAGGAAAGGCGCATCTGACGGGTCAGTAGGACGTGCCTTCGGCCCGCGGTTTCCAGCGGCGTGGAGAGGATTGGAGGCAGCTGTCCTGCTACGGACCGGCGCTTGTGATGCCCCGGAGGTCGTCGAAAAGGACAGTCAGGATCTCGCGTACTTGCGCAGAGTGCTGCAAGGCGCGGTCGGCACGGAGCGATGGGTGGAAGGGCGGGTAGCTCAGAACGTTGCTTGGCCGTACAGCAACACGGAATTCGTTGCTGCGACGGATGCCGTCGTGAAGCTGATTCCTGCGACGGGACCCGAGATCCGCTTCGGCGTCGATCCGGACGGCACGTTCCGGCGAGATTCGATTCCGCCCGGCGAGTACCGCGTGGAAGTCGCCAGCCCTATGCTCGGCTGGGCCAAGGCTCCAGGGAAAGTCGTGGTGTCGCCGGCAGGTTGCGCGGTGGTGCGCGCATCGTTCGAGTCGCGCTCCACCCTTGCGGGGAAGATCCTGGATGCGGAAGGCAACCCGGCACCGGACGTGCGGGTGGAACTCGGCGAACTTCTGCCGGGCGGCGGACTTCGGATCCTTCCCGGGACCTGGGCCAACTCGAATCGCGATGGGGAGTTCCGGGTGCCGAACGTCCCCGTGGGCCGCGTGGTGCTCGGCGCGAACCTCAGAGGCGCACCCTCGGCGGAGGAGCCCTTCGACAGCACCTATGTGCCCGGGGCGCAAAAGCTGGCCGAAGCGCGGGTCTTCTCGGTGTTGCCGCGGGAACACTTGACCGGCGTCGTCCTGCAGTTACCTCCACCGCTGCCACTGGGCGAACTGTTTGTCGACGTGGTTTGGCCGGATGGCAAGCCGGCGCGAGGCGGCGCCCGCGCTCTCGCTCACTGGAACGGCGCTCGCGCGGCGTTCGAGAACGCACCTGAATCCGGAAATCGCGTGAAGCTCCGGCTGGCGCTTGGTCGTTCCTATCAAGTGACGGCCGATTGGCTAGTGGCGCGCCCGGAGAGGTTTTCTCACGCAGACCTAGGACCGGCGCAGACCGTTGACTTCCAGACCAGCGGGCAGGTCGTGACCCTGAAAGTCGGCGGGCTTCCCAAAGAACGGCGGTGAGGTCCGGGGAGCCGAGCTAGTTTCGTCCTGGAAATGCTGTGGAAAACGCCGTCGAAAACCTGTGGATCGCGGGCTACTTCACCAGCAGCGGCTGGACGTACCGGAACACCGTCTCCGCCATCTTGCGATTGCCCTCCGCCGTCGCGTGGATCCCGTCAGCCTGCATGAACTTGCCGTCCGGCGTCGCGACGCCTTCGAGCAAGAACGGGATCAGCGGCAGGGCCTCCTTCTTCGCCAGGTCCTTATAGACGTTCTCGAACTCGCGGATGTAGTCGGGGCCGTAGTTGGGCGGCAGGGTCATGCCGGCCAGCACCACCTTCGCTCCCGCGCCCCGCAACTGCGCGACCAGTTGCGTCATGTTGTCGCGCGTGGTGGCGATGGGCAACCCGCGCAGCCCGTCGTTGCCTCCGAACTCCAGCACCACGACGGCCGGCCGCAGCGCCAGGATCGTGGACACCCGGCTCAGCGCGCCGGTCGTCGTATCGCCGCTGATCCCGGCGTTCACCACGCGGTAGCCGGGGACCTTCTTCTGCAGGAAGTCCGGGTAGCTGAGCCCGGCTTCGACGCCGTAGCCCGCCGTCAGGCTGTCGCCAAACGCGACCAGCACCGGACGCCGGTCGTTGGGGTCCGCCGCCAGCGCGGGCCCGCCGCCGGGATTGAACACGCGGCCGCCGCCGCGCGCGGGCTCCGGTTTCGGGGCGCTGGAGCAGGCCGCCAGCAGCAGCACGCAGGAAATGAGGTAACGAGCCATCTAATGTCATCATAGTAAGAGCCGATGGAAAATCCGCGCCCGATCATCGAAATCCGGAACCTGACCAAGACCATTGACACCGGGACGCACCGCGTCGAGATCCTGAAGGGGATCGA